>NZ_CP048411.1:4015000-4694626 GCF_019355055.1 Pseudomonas sp. MTM4 | reverse complement strand
ATTTCTCTATTCCTCAATTAACCGTAGAAGCGCTGGCCGTTGGCAGCCATCTCACGCAGCTTCGCAGTCGGGTGGTACAGCGGGCCTAGGTCGGCGTACTTGTCCGCCAGCGCCACGAACTCGGCTACCCCGATCGAATCGATGTAGCGCAGTGCACCACCACGGAAGGGTGGGAAGCCGATGCCGTAGATCAAGCCCATGTCGGCTTCGGCAGCGGTCTCGACGATTTTGTCTTCCAGGCAGCGAACGGTTTCCAGGCACAGCGGGATCATCATGTAATTGATGATGTCCTCGTCGGAGAGCTCGCGGGTCTCGCTGACGATCGGCTTGAGCAGTTCGTACGACTGCGGGTCGACGACCTTCTTCGGCTTGCCCTTCTTGTCCACTTCATAGGCGTAGAAGCCCTTGCCATTCTTCTGGCCCAGGCGGTTTGCCTCGTACATGACGTCGACGGCGGTCTTGCTGTCGTCCTTCATGCGATCCGGGAAGCCTTCGGCCATGACGTCACGACCGTGGTGGCCGGTGTCCATGCCAACGACGTCCATCAGGTAGGCCGGGCCCATGGGCCAACCGAACTTTTCCATCACCTTGTCGGCGCGCGTGAAGTCGACGCCGTGGGCGATGGCGCGGGCGAAGCCGCCGAAGTACGGGAACAGCACACGGTTGACCAGGAAGCCCGGGCAATCGTTGACCACGACCGGGCTCTTGCCCATTTTCTTGGCGTAGGCAACCGTGGTGGCGATGGCGGTTTCGCTGGTCTTCTCGCCGCGAATAACTTCCACCAGCGGCATCATGTGCACCGGGTTGAAGAAGTGCATACCGCAGAAATTTTCCGGACGCTTGAGCGCCTGGGCCAGCAGGCTGATGGAAATGGTCGAGGTGTTGGAGGCGATGATCGCGTCCTCACGCACCAGGCCTTCGACTTCGGCCAGTACCGCCTGCTTGATCTTCGGATTCTCGACCACAGCTTCGACGACGATATCGACGTTGCCAAAATCACCATAAGAAGTGGTGGGGCGAATCGCATTCAGGGCTTCGGCCATCTTCGCTGGGGTCAGGCGACCCTTCTCGACGCGCTTGCCGAGCAGCTTGGACGCTTCGTCCAGGCCCATCTGGAGGCCTTCCTCGCGGATATCCTTCATCAGGATCGGCGTACCCTTGATGGCCGACTGATAGGCGATACCGCCACCCATGATGCCGGCACCGAGCACGGCAGCCAGTTTCACTTCACGGGCCTGCTTGTCGTAGTTCTTGGCCTTCTTCTTCAGCTCCTGGTCGCTGAGGAACAAGCCGACCAGGCTCTGCGCCACGGAGGTCTTGGCCAGTTTGACGAAGCCGGCGGCCTCGACTTCGATCGCCTTATCGCGACCGAAGTTGGCAGCTTTTTGAATGGTCTTGATCGCTTCGACCGGCGCCGGATAGTTCGGACCGGCTTGACCCGCGACGAAGCCCTTGGAGGTTTCGAAGGCCATCATCTGCTCGATGGCATTGAGCTTGAGCTTGTCCAGCTTCGGCTGACGCTTGGCCTTGTAGTCCAGCTCACCGGAAATGGCGCGCTTGATCAGATCCAGCGCCGCTTCCTGCAGTTTCTCCGGAGCGACCACGGCATCGACGGCATGCACTTTCAGCGCATCTTCGGCGCGGTTTTCCTTGCCCGAGGCGATCCACTCGACGGCGTTGTCAACGCCAATCAGACGCGGCAGGCGAACGGTGCCGCCGAAGCCCGGGTAGATGCCGAGTTTGACTTCCGGCAGACCGACCTTGGCGGTAGCGGACATGACGCGGTAGTCGGCCGCCAGGCACATTTCGAAACCGCCACCCAGGGCGATGCCGTTGATGGCGACGACGGTAGGCACGCCCAGGTCTTCGAAATCACTGAAGATCTTGTTCGCTTCGAGGTTGCCGGCGACCAGTTCCTCGTCTGGGAGCTTGAAGTTGTCGACGAATTCGGTGATGTCGGCGCCGACGATGAACACGTCCTTGCCGCTGGTGACGATGACGCCCTTGACCGAAGCGTCGCCCTTGATGGCATCGACAGCCTGGCGCAGTTCGTTGAGGGTGAGGCGGTTGAACTTGTTGACGGACTCACCCTTGAGGTCGAAATTCAATTCGACGATGCCGCTCTCAAGAGCCTTAACCGTGATGGCTTTACCTTCGTAAATCATCAACTGATCTCCAGGAATGGAAGCTGAACGTTACGTGCCGCACGTCATCGGCCTGAACGACCGTCACCGAATTCGATGAAACGACACCCACCGACACGATAAACCGGGCTGACGGCATTTGCATGGCAAACGCTCGATTCATACGCCCGTTTGATTTGGGTAGCACACCTTCATGGAAAAGCGATCTGTTGTCAATCAGCTGTCTATCCGCTCGAAGACGCTCACCCTTGCCAGTCGAACAGTTAAGCCTAGCCAAGGCCTCAAATGCCGCCGCTGCGGATATGTCGGCGCGATGAACCCAAACCGCGCGGCGTCGTCACACTGACGAGGCACCTAGTACACTCCTCGCCTGCTTCACCTCGTTCAGCTGCGCCGCTCGCGGCCGCGTTTCAGGAGTTATGCATGTCTGTACCCATCGCCCGCGTCGAGAGCGGCCAAGATCCCTACAAGTGGCTGGAGAACCGTGGCGCACCTGAGGTGCTCGATTATCTGAAGGCTGAAAACGCTTACCTGGAGCGCCAGCTGGCAGACCAGGCCGAGCTGCGCGAAGTGCTGTTCCAAGAAATCAAGAGCCGCATCCGCGAGACCGATCTCTCGCTGCCCGCCCCATGGGGTCCGTGGCTTTACTACCAGCGCACCACGGCCGGGGATGAATACCCGCGTCACTACCGTTGCCCGCGCCCAGCGGACGGTTCGCTCACGGTCGATGAAAACGCCGAGCAACTGCTGCTCGACCCCAACGAACTGGCCGGTGGGGGCTTTCTTTCGCTGGGCGCCTTCAGCGTTAGCCAGGATCAGCGCAAGCTGGCCTACAGCCTCGACACCCAGGGCGATGAAATCTACCGGCTGTTCGTCAAGGATTTGGAGAGCGGCGAAGCCACCGCCCTGCCCTTCGACAATTGTGACGGCAGCATGACCTGGGCGAACGACCATCAGACATTGTTCTTCGGCGAACTCGACGACACCCACCGCCCGCACAAGATCTATCGCCATCGCCTGGGAGAAGAAGGCCGCAGCGAGGTCTACCACGACCCGGATGGCCGCTATTTCGTGCATTGCTACCGCACCAGCTCTGAGCGCCAGCTGGTGATCCTGTCCAACAGCAAGACCACCAGCGAAGCCTGGGTACTGCCGGCCGATGAACCGGAAGGCCGCTGGACCTGCCTTGCCCCTCGCGAGGAGAACCACGAGTACTACCCCGACCACGGCCAGCTTGACGGCGAATGGCGCTGGTTCGTGCGCAGCAACCAGACCGGAATCAACTTCGCGCTGTATCAGGCGGCGGAAAGCGCGCCGCAACGGGAAAACTGGCAGGAGCTGGTCGCACAAGACGACGCGGTGATGCTCGAAGAGATCAGCCTGAATGCTAGCGCCCTTACTCTCAGCCTGCGCGAAGCCGGCCTGCCGATCATCGAGGTACGGCCGCAGAACGATGCACCCTATCGCCTGCAACTGCCGGACGCGGCTTACAGCCTGCACGTGCAGAACACCCTGGAATTCGACAGCCCGGTGATCCGTCTGCGCTACGAAGCGCTCAACCGTCCCGCGCAGATTCGTCAGCTGCAGCTTGCCAATGGCGAACAGAAGGTTCTGAAAGAAACCCCGGTGGAAGGCCCCTTCGACGCCGATGCCTACGAAAGCCGGCGCATCTGGGCAACCGCAGCGGATGGCACGCAAGTACCGATCAGCCTGGTGGGTCGCAGTGAGACGTTCGGCAAAGCCGCACCGCTTTATCTGTATGGCTACGGCGCTTACGGCCACAGCCTCGATCCCTGGTTCTCCCATGCGCGGCTGTCGCTGCTCGACCGTGGTTTCATCTTCGCCATCGCCCACGTGCGCGGCGGCGGCGATCTTGGCGAAGCCTGGTACCGCGCCGGCAAGCTGGAGCACAAAACGAACACCTTCGGCGACTTCATCGCCTGCGCGGAGAAACTGGTCGCCGATGGCTATACCACGCCGCAACGCCTGGCCATCAGCGGTGGCAGTGCCGGTGGTCTGCTGATCGGTGCGGTGCTCAATCAGCGTCCGGAACTCTTCGGTGTCGCCATCGCCGAAGTGCCCTTCGTCGACGTGCTCAATACCATGCTTAACGAAGAGCTGCCCCTGACCGTCACCGAGTACGACGAATGGGGCAACCCCAACGAGCCGGACGTGCACGCGCGAATGAAGGCCTACGCGCCCTACGAGAATGTCCAGGCGCAAGCCTATCCGGCAATCCTCGCGGTCGCCGGCTACAACGACAGTCGGGTCCAATACTGGGAGGCGGCGAAATGGGTAGCCAAACTTCGCGCCAGCAAGACCGACGACAACCTGCTGCTGTTGAAGACCGAACTCGGCGCCGGCCATGGCGGCATGAGCGGTCGTTATCAGGGGTTGAAGGATGTGGCCTTGGAATACGCGTTCGTACTCAAGGTTTTCAATATGGCGAAGCGCTAAGGCGTCAAAGCTTTCACACTGCATGACCCGAGACATCTGCAGTGAGTCTGGGCTGATGGTGCCGTTCTGTAGACCGCAGGTTTACCGACTTGTGGTCGGAACGCCTCCGGCGCGCCGGGGTCACCTATCACACCACTGTTCGGAGCGATCACCCATGACCAGGACATCCTCAAACCAGGCATCGCAAAATGTGCATGGCTGGGAGCGCGCGGCATCGATCGCAGGCGGGCTCTACTTCCTCGGCAAGGGCATCGGCCGCGGTGGTCTGGGCGGGCTATTGCAGCTGGCGGTGGGCGGTATGGCCCTGGCACGCGGCGTGACGGGACACTGCGAAGCCAAGCGCGTGCTTTGCGAAGTGAACGACCAAGCCAAAATGGCTGAAGGCAACTACCGGAGCATGCCGCTGGAGCGCAGCGAAGCGGGCCAGGCGCGAATGAAAGCCAACGCTCAGGCAGCCACCTCTACCGCGACGGTCACCGGCAACGATTCACTCGCCAACCCTCCAACCGGCGTCTGAGCAATAACCGGCGCGCTTCGGGCGGGCGCGCCAAGCCGAAGCCGATTGCAGCCGCCCGACTCAGACCAGCGCGTCACAGCTCGACAAGTTGCCGAGCGCAAGCGGTCCGTCAGTGGTCGTGGCCGCAGTCCGGCCCATGAACATGATCGTCTTCGGCCGACTCGACGGGCTCCATCTCAAGCTCGAGACTGACCAGATTAGTAGCCAGCGGGCGCAGCAGCAGATTGGCGTATTCAGTGTCACCGTCTTCCACGTCAACGCCGATCATCAGCTGGTTGTTGCCGACCTGTTGAATCCACACCTCCCGCCCTTGCCACATCACGGCAAAACGGGTGCAGGACGTTTCGAGCTGAGTACCGTCTACGTCTTCCAGGATCAGTTGCAGGCTATCGCTCATGGTCAAAACTCTCGATGGATTAAAGAAGGCAGGACGTTAGCCGCCCTGCCGGATTCAGGCCTTGATCAGGCCTGGGTCAATTTCGCCGCCGCCCGCTCGAAGCGAGCGAGACCTTCAGCGATATCGTCTTCCTCGATGATCAGGCTCGGTGCCAGACGGATGACATCAGGACCGGCTTGCAGAATCATCAACGCTTCCCTTTCGGCGGCATCGAAGATCTCTCTTGCGCGGCCTTTCCACGCCTCGTTCAACACGCAGCCGATCAGCATGCCCATACCGCGCACCTGATCGAACAGTCCGTAGCGCTGACCAATCTCCAATAGCCCGCGCTTGAAGCGCTCGTGCCGCTCCTTGACGCCGTTCAAAACCTCCGGGGTATTGACGATATCGACCACCGCTTCGGCCACCGCGCAGGCGAGCGGATTGCCGCCATAGGTGGTGCCGTGGGTGCCAACACTGAAATGTGCGGCGATTTCATTTGTGGTCAGCATCAACCCGATCGGGAAACCGCCACCGAGGCTCTTGGCGTTTGTCAAGATATCCGGCGTGACCCCGTAATTCATGTAGGCGAAAAGCTCGCCGGTACGGCCCATGCCGGTCTGAACCTCATCGAAGATCAGCAATGCGTTGTGCTCGTCACACAGCTTGCGGGCCCCTTCGAGATAAGCCTGATCGGCCGGCAGAACGCCGCTTTCACCCTGAATTGGCTCAAGTACCACGGCGCAGGTTTTATCGGAAATAGCGGCGGCCAACGCATCGAGATTGTTGTAAGGAACGTGGCTGATGCCCTGAATCTTTGGTCCGAAACCGTCGGAGTATTTTGGCTGACCACCGACCGTCACGGTGAAGAGCGTCCGACCATGGAAGCTGTTTACTGCGGAGATGATTTCGCATTTCTCCGGCCCGTGATTATCGAAGGCATAGCGGCGCGCCAGCTTGAATGCCGCCTCGTTCGCTTCGGCCCCGGAATTACAGAAAAACGCCCGATCGGCGAAGGTCGCGGCGACCAGCTTCTTGGCCAACCGCAGCGCCGGTTCGTTAGTGAAAATATTGGAGATGTGCCACAACTTGCCGGCCTGCTCAGTCAGCGTAGCCACCAGTGCCGGATGGGCATGACCAAGCACGTTCACGGCGATGCCGCCGGTAAAGTCGATCAGTTCTCGCCCGCGCTGATCCCATACTCGCGAACCTTGGCCACGCACGGGGATGAAGGCGGCGGGTGCGAAAGTGGGAACGATGACCTGGTCGAAATCTGCGCGTTCTACCGGGGTGTGCGGGGCGGACATCAGGGCTCTCCTGCGAGGCGATACGATAGGAATGAAAACGCCCCGCCATGGCGGGGCGCTGCACTCGCAGTTTAAACGCAGGTCCGCCAGGAATGGACGGTCCGGCGAAAATTATCTTCAGGAGACGACTGAATGTTGCTTGTCCAGCACGATGGCCTGATCCAAGGTTTCCAGCAGCGCCTTGCGTACCTTGAGTTTGGTGTTCTTGTGGGCCGTCATGTTGATTTTTTTCAGCTGTGCCGCGATCGCTTTGGCGATGTCCATTAGCTCACCAGCAGGAACGATCTTGTCGAGGAAGCCGGCTTCGAGCGCCGCTTGCGGGGAGAAGATTTCGCCGTTGATCACCGAACGCTGGAACGCCGGTTTGGTCAGCCGATCCCGCGCCAGCTCGATACCCGAATGGTGCATCGTCATGCCGATCTGCACTTCATTGAGACCAATGTTGAATGCGCCGTCGACACCGATGCGGTAGTCGGCGGAAAGCAGCAGGAACGCCCCCTTGGCAATGGCATGTCCGGGGCATGCCACGATAATCGGGAAGGGATGGGCAAGCATTCGTCGCGTGAAGGCCGAACCGGTGGCCACAAGGGCAATGGCGCTTTCAGGCCCGGAAGTCATCACCTTGAGGTCATAACCGCCGGACAGAATCCCCGGCTGGCCGGTGAGAATCACCACCGCGCGGTCTTGCTCTGCACGATCGAATGCGGCGTTGAGCGCGTCGAATACGGCCGGCGACAGCGCATTGACCTTGCCATTGTTCAGAGTCAGCGTGGCAATGCCGTCTTCGAGGTCGTAGGAAACCAGATCACTCATGACGAATATTCCTTGTTAGAAGTGCGCAGACGTTACCCAGCACAACCCGCAAGGTAAAGCGTCGTGACTGACTGACAAGTCATATTGGCCGCGTCATCAGTGCAGTACGAGCGTAGCAGCGTTCAATGTTCAGCAGAAAATTCGCGGTTCAAAGGCGGCTGGCTTAGCTCTCGGCTGTATCCGGCTCAAGTTCGAGCACGGCAAGCAACTCGGGGTGCAGGAGCGTCTGCAACTGCGGATCGGCGATGAACAGATCGTAGGAGCCGTCGGCAATACCGCCGCTGATCCGATAAGGTGTGCCATCGGCATCGACGGTCAACTGGGAAAGATCCAGATAACGAGGCTCGCAAGGCATCTTGTTTGCGTCCCGCATGACCACAACTTTGGGCCGCAGGTGCAACTGCTGATGCTTCTCCAGCACCAGCGCGATTTCACCAGTATGCAACTCGACCAACGTCCCTACCGGGAACACCCCGAGCCAACGAATGAATTCATTCACCAGACTCTCGTCGAATTGCTGGCCGGCACTGCTGCGCAGCACGTCGTAGGCAGTCTGGATCGGGCGCGCATCGTCATAGGTGCGATGGCTGGTGATCGCATCGAAGGCATCGACGATGGTAATCACTCGCGTGGTGAATGGAATCTGATACTGATCGAGCCCTTGCGGATAACCTTTGCCATCCAGCCGCTCATGATGCCCGTACGCGGCGTGGACGGCGGCAGCGGGGATATCATTCTGGCCACACAAGGCCTCGTAGCCGAACGATGGGTGCAACTTGATGTGCTCGAACTCTTCCTGGGTCAGCTTCCCCGGCTTGTTCAAAATGGCGGGATCGATCTTCATCTTCCCGACGTCGTGCAGCAGCCCGGCGACGCCCAACAGCTCTATTTTCTCGTCGGGCAACCCAAGGTGCGTCCCGAAGCCCATCGCCAGGATGGAGACGGAGAGGCAGTGCAGGCTGGTGTACACGTCCCTAGACTTCAGACGCGTCAGCCAAAGCATGGCGCTCTCGTTGCGCAGCATGCTCTCCAGGTTCCGCTTGACCAGCGCCTGGCAGGCCTTGGTATCGATCACTCGTCCCTGCTGGACATCCAAAAGCACCCGATCCAGCACCAGCGCGCTACTTCGATAGGCTTCGCGCGCTTCCTGCACTTCAAGCGAGAGCGGGATGCGCGACATCTTGCGCTTCACCCGTAGTGGCGTCGCCGAAGGCACCATCATCTGGCCCTGATCGAGCAGTACCCGACGGGTGTCATCGACGAAAACGTAGTCGCAGCGTTCGCGCACCGCCTGGATATGCTCCAGTTTGAGCAGCGGGAATCCTTGGAATAGAAAGTCGGTCTGGCGCCACGGCCGATCCAGCTCGCATATATACATGCCGAGCTCCAGATGACTGGCGTGCAGACGCCGCTTCGTAGCAACTTCCGCCACGTCAGGCCGCTTGCGCTTGCTTTTGAATAACTTCATCGAAGCCTGTCCTGGCTCTTTATATTCGCGACGCTCGACTCCGCTTGCGTAAAGCACCGAGATATTACTAGAGCTAAGAACCTCAAAATTTAATATAGGTTCACTTCAACCCTACGTTTCGCCCGCATTCTAACGGTGCGTTAACCACATGAAAGATCTAAAAAACTTTTTGCCATCCGCGTTCTCTTCGGCTACATTAGCGCGCCTCGACGGACATCAAGCCCCGTCGAGACCCGGTGAGGTGTCCGAGCGGTTGAAGGAGCACGCCTGGAAAGTGTGTATACGAGAAATCGTATCGTGGGTTCGAATCCCACCCTCACCGCCAGACTCGAAACATACAAAGCCCCGATTATCGGGGCTTTGTATGTTTCTACCGTTCGCAATACCATCAGAAGTGCCGAGGACATTTCGCCTCGCGCAGCCATACGATCCATGCCCGCCTGGAAATGCACCGCAACGAGGCCATCACCGATCGGTCAATTACCACTGGCTCCGCCGGCTGCGGAGCCCGCTGGGCTGCTACCGGGTCCTCTGATCCCGTTACCGCCTGATGTTCCGATTTCACCCGCGGCTGCGCCGTTTTCGGGGCTGACGTTTCCATTGGCACCACGATTGCGGATGGGCTGAACGGGCGTACCGGTGGTCGTCGACCTACCAGACTCCACCGTCGATCTTCCCGGACCAGTGGTTGTGATCGGACTATCGCTATTACCCGGCTGCGTGACCCCGGGGTTAGGAGCGCCACCACTCGGGGCCTGTCCGGGCTGAGTTGCGTGTGTGCCGACCGAATTGTTCGGACTGGCAGAGCCCGCTGCGCCCGACTCGGCCGCCGAGCCGCTGGATACTCCAGGCTCGCGAATGGCGTTGATCTCGTCCCCGATCCGTTGGCGATTTTGCTCCATCTCAGCGCCGATCTGGTCACGTTCCTGCTGCAGGGTCATGCTTTCTTCTTCGGCATTCGCCGCGCCTGAAACGATCAGGGCGAACAGCATTGCCGGCACGCCAAGCCTGTTCATGGTTAGTCTCCATTCATGGTGTTCATTTCATGGACAACAAAAACCACGCAGCTGCGCACGAGGGATGATCAGCCCAAAAGCTAACCCGCCAGGTCGCGCCTGAATGAAAACTCACGTCTACTGGTCTGTAAATTGCTTGAGATTAAGCCCACGCCTTCGAGAGTGATCATCAGGCCGTTGTCGGACAGCGGATCAGACCGATGCCGCTACCACAAACCTATTACAGCGCGCCGCAATTCATCGGCGCGTAATTTTTCGGCACGACGCGCGACGGGTGAGCCGGACAACCGGAGCCCGCGCGCCAGATCAATAAAAAGGCCGCTACCATGTTCAAACACAAGAAGTTCAGGCAGGCCACCATGATCCTGATCGCTACGGCGATCATCCTGATCCTGCCGAACCTGACCCGCCTGATCAGCTGATCGCCCAAGCGCGGCACGAGAGGAACCCATGCACCGACTGTTCCTGTTATTGATGATGGCGACCGGCACAGCGATTGGCGGCGAAATTGATCAGCCCGCCGCGCTGGCCGCGTTGCAACGCGCCGACAGTATCCTGATCGACGTTCGCACCGCGCAGGAGTACGCCGAAGGCGCTTTGCCTGGAGCAACGCGAATCGAGACCCAGGATCTCTCCGAGCGCATCGCCAGTGTCGCCCCCGACAAGGACGCCCCGATCGTTCTGTACTGCCGCAGTGGTCGTCGCTCGTCCGCCGCTCAGGATATCCTCCAGGACATGGGTTATCGCCAGGTCATCAATGCTGGCGCCTATCAGGACTTGCAAGCAGTCGTTCCACCGCGCTGAGCCGCGCGCTTTTGCTCATCGCCGTCAGCGTCATCTCCCTTCGCCTTTAGCGGGAACTAATGCGTAGCAGCGGCTACTGAAAAAGAAGCCGCTATTTTTGCGCCTGCCCGCAACTGCCCGGAGGACTCGGATTGATGAATTGGGACGTGCTGTTTAACGAAACCCTATGGATCAACACTGCCATAATCGCTGGCGTCACAATTGTCAGCTATCTAATCCTGCAGGCCATTCTGCGGATCATTACCAGCCGCCTGCGGGCAATGAGCCAACGCTCCAAAAGCGGCTTCGTCGCCATTGCGGCGGAAATGCTCAGCCGCACCAGCCATCTGTTACTGATTGCTCTCTCGTTACTGATCAGCCTCAAGATCGTCGAACTGCCGGATCGCTGGGAATCGGCGATGTCGCATGGCTGGTTCATCGCCCTCGCCTTCCAGCTCGCACTCTGGATGGACACCGCCGTCAGGCTGTGGATGGAAAGCCTAAGCCGCGACGGCAAGGCGCGAAACCCGGTCACTACCACCATCATCGGCATCATGATCCGCATTGTCATCTGGACCATGATGCTGCTCTCGATCCTGGCTAACCTCGGCGTCGACATTACGGCGATGGTCGCCAGCCTCGGCGTCGGCGGTATCGCCATCGCCCTGGCGGTCCAGACGCTGCTCAGCGACGTGTTCGCATCTCTGTCCATTGGCGTGGACAAACCCTTCGAGATTGGCGATTTCGTCGTGTTCGGCGATGTCGCCGGGACAATCGAGCACATCGGCCTTAGGACCACGCGCATCCGAGCATTGAGCGGCGAGCAGATCGTCACCGCCAACGCCGATCTGCTCACGCAGGTCCTGCACAACTACAAACGCATGAACACGCGGCGAATCGTGTTCAAGTTCGGCATTGCCTATCAGACGCCGTCGGACAAGGTTCGCGAGGTTTCAGCACTGGTTAAGCAGATCATCGAGAGCCTGGATAACGCCAAATTCGACCGGGCGCACTTCCTTGCCTTCGACAATAGCCAGCTCACGTTTGAGGTCGTCTATATCATGCAGGTGTCGGACTACAACGCGTACATGGACGCTCAGCAGGAGATCAACCTGCAATTACTCGACGGCATTCGAGAGATGGGCGTGCAGTTCGCCTTCCCGGTCCGCAAGGTCGAATTCACTGGCGGCAACCTGCCGGAAGTGAACGTAGCCGGTATTCCCAAGGAAAAACCCGCTGCCAACCAGGAAGCTCAGAGCGCTCAGCCAAACGGCTGACGACTGGCGGCGTCCGGCCAGAGTGGACGCCGCCGCAGCTCGCTTCAAGGCAGACGGATCTGTTTGTGGGTTTCAATCAACTGCTCCACGACGCCCGGGTCAGCCAGTGTCGAGATATCGCCCAAGGCGTCGTATTCGTCAGCGGCGATCTTGCGCAGAATGCGCCGCATGATCTTGCCCGAGCGCGTCTTCGGCAGCCCCGGCGCCCACTGAATCACGTCCGGCACGGCGATTGGCCCGATTTCCTTGCGCACCCACTGTTGCAATTCCTGACGCAGCTGATCGGAAGGCTCCTCCCCTGTCACCAGCGTCACATACACATATATTCCCTGCCCCTTGAGCGGATGCGGCACACCCACCGCAGCCGCTTCGGCCACTTTGCGATGCGCCACTAAGGCGCTTTCGATTTCGGCCGTCCCCATGCGGTGGCCGGAAACGTTCAGCACGTCATCCACTCGGCCAGTGATCCAGTAATAACCATCCTCGTCGCGGCGCGCTCCGTCTCCGGTGAAATACATGCCGCGGAAAGTCTTGAAGTAGGTATCGACGAAGCGGTCATGGTCACGATAGATGCTGCGCATCTGCCCTGGCCAGGAATCGAGGATGACCAGATTGCCATCGGTGGCGCCTTCCAGCAGATTGCCGAGGTTATCCACCAGCCCCGGTACTATGCCGAAAAAAGGTCGCGTCGCAGAACCTGGCTTCAGTGCGGTCGCACCCGGCAGCGGGCTGATGAGAATGCCGCCGGTCTCGGTCTGCCACCAAGTATCGACGATTGGGCAACGTGACCGCCCCACCGTCTCGTAATACCAGTGCCAGGCTTCCGGGTTGATCGGCTCACCCACGGTCCCGAGCAACCGCATACTCGAACCATCGGCACCCTCCATCGCCGCGCTGCCTTCGGCCATCATCGAGCGTATCGCCGTGGGCGCGGTATAGAGAATGTTGACCTTGTGCTTGTCGATGACCTGCGCGATCCGCGTCACGTCGGGATAGTTAGGCACACCTTCGAACATCAAGGTGGTCGCGCCATTGGCCAGCGGCCCGTAAATGATGTAGCTGTGTCCGGTGATCCAGCCCACGTCGGCGGTACACCAGTAGATCTCGCCGGGTCGATAGTCGAAGACCCTTTCGTGGGTCAGCGCGGCATAGAGCAGATAGCCGCCCGTGGTATGCATCACGCCTTTGGGTTTTCCGGTTGAACCGGAGGTATAAAGAATGAACAGCGGCTCCTCCGCACCCATCTCCTTGGGCGCGCAGACTTCACCCGCGACACGCATCAAATCCTCGTACCAGATGTCACGATGCTGATGCCATTTGATATTGCCGCCGGTACGCCGCACCACGATGATCTTTTGCACGCAGCGGGTTTTCGGGTTGGTCAGTGCCTCGTCGACGTTAGCCTTTAGCGGTATGGCCTTGCCGCCGCGCAGTCCTTCGTCGGCCGTTATCACGACCTTGGAATTGCCGTCGATGATTCGTCCGGCCAGCGCCTCCGGTGAAAAACCGCCGAACACGACCGAATGGATGGCGCCGATGCGTGCACAGGCCAGCATCGCCACGGCAACTTCTGGAATCATCGGCATATAGATGGTGACGACGTCCCCTCGGTGCACATCTTGCCCACGCAGGGCGTTGGCGAACTTGCTGACCTCCTGATGCAGCTCGCGGTAGGTGATCTTGCGCTGCTCCGAGGGAGCATCACCTTCCCAGATGATCGCGACCTCATCGCCACGCGTTTCCAGATGGCGATCCAGACAGTTGGCCGAGACGTTCAAGGTGCCATCGGCAAACCACTTGATGTCGACGTGATGATCATCGAAGGATGTCTGCTTGACGCGTGTGAACGGTTTGATCCAGTCAATCCGCTCCGCCTGCTCGCGCCAGAAGCCGTCAGGGTTGACCACCGACTGTTGATACATGGCTTTGTAAGTGGCTTCGTCGGTCAGCGACCGCGCCGCAACGTCAGGATTTACGGGATACAGGGACTCAGCACTCATGGGTAAATACCTCACTCGTCGGTCTTGTTATCGTTTCGAATAACCCTGTCTCACAGGCGAACCATACGCATCAAACCAAGCGCCTGGACGACTTCACGTTCGAGCTACGCGGGGTCAAAGCGTTCCGCTGGCCGCAAGCCGTGGCAAAACGCCCTTGCGTAAAAGCATAGACGGTTCGGCCAGGGCGTACTTCGCCGCTCTTCGCGGTCGTAGAAATGAGGGGCGAGCGCCCGCCAACACTGAGGTTCGATGGATGTCAGATCCAGCCAACATGCTCTTTCGTGTCGTTACACGCATCAACGAAAGCATCGCTTTGTATCCGGTCCTTATCCCTGCACTCTATGTCGTGGCAGCCGTTCTGGTATTCGCATTCGAATCGACCCACGCTGCTGCGACGCTACGCGACGAACTACCGCCAGGCCTGGTCGACGTCGACAACGGTCGCGAGATACTCGGCACGCTGATCACCGGCATCGTATCCCTCACGGTCTTTAGTTTCTCGATGGTGATGGTCGTGCTAAATGGCGCGGCGGCCCGTCTGTCACCGCGCGTGCTGCCTGGATTGGTCAGCGATCGGCGGAATCAGGTGATCCTCGGGGTTTACCTGGGCAGCATCGTCTATTACCTGCTGCTGATCAGCAGCATCAACACGAACGACCCAGAAAGCGTTCCGGTGCTTGGCCTGCTGCTGGCGGTGCTGTTCGGCATATCCTGCATGGCCTTGTTCATCGTGTTCATCCGCTCAGTTTCCCAATCGATTCAAGTCGACTGGATACTCGGCCAGCTCTACAACGGCGCATTAAAGAATCTCGACAAGCGCAAGCGGCGCATCGCCCAGGTTGCCGAAATTCCCAATACAGACGATTGGTGGTGCCTACCCGCAGCCCACTCGGGTTACCTGCGCGAGGTAAACGAAAGGCGCCTGGGCAAATTGCTACGCCAACGCGGTTTGATTGCCATGATTCAAGTGGAGCCGGGCTTCTTTCTAATCGATGGCCATCCGCTGATCAAGTTCAGCGGGCCGCTGAGTGCCGAAGATGCGAGTGAAGCGTCGGATTGCTTCGACTTTCATGACAACGAATTCGCCAGCGCAAACGTCTCCTACGGTATGCGGCAGATCTCCGAGATCGCAGTCAAGGCAATAAGCCCGGCCATCAACGACCCCGGTACAGCAATGCGGGCAACCAACCTGATCGGCGTACTGTTGAAGCAACTCGGCGGCGTGCGGCCTTACGATGTGGGCTGTTTCGATGATGGCCAGCCACGCCTCTTCTATCCGCAAGTGGGCATGCGACGCCTACTACAAACCGTCGTAGGCCCTATACGCGTCTACGGCGGTCATGATCCACAGGTGCTGTTCGCGCTGCTGCAGTGTCTGAAAAATGCCCTGCACGGCAACCCGAGCGAAACGCAGCGAGAGGCTCTTCACGAAGAGATATGCGCATTGCGCGAGGAAGCCGACGCGAAACTGGAAAACCAGCAGGACCGCCATATGGTGAACGAGGCGCTCGAGCTTCTGGTTGATTCCAAGATCGGCCCTCTAACCGTAGCGCTTCTTCCCATCAGCCGGGGCAAAGCAATTAAGGCGACAGCCTAACCTCCGATCACCAACAGATACGTCCGGATGCCGATGCGGTTCGCCCTTCAGATCGCAGCAGGAAGCGCCAACAAGCACGGTGCGAGGCGCCGCTTTCGCTCCGTCGTTGGCGCTCTGCTCGCCTGCTTTTTAATTTAATATGGCCACCTTTCGCCGTACCGGAGCCGTAATGACCGCCGCAGCCCTTTCCCCGACTCTTGAACTCGCGTGCGAGCTGATCAATCGTCCATCGGTGACCCCGCTGGACGAAGGCTGCCAGCAATTGATGAGCGAGCGGCTTGCCGCCTGCGGGTTCGCCATCGAGCCGATGCACATCGAGGACGTCGAAAACTTCTGGGCGATACGCGGCAACGAAGGGCCGGTCCTGTGTTTCGCCGGTCATACCGACGTGGTCCCCACCGGGCCGGTGCAGGCGTGGCGGAACCCACCGTTCACGGCGCGCATCGACGAGAGCGGCATGCTCCACGGCCGCGGCGCGGCGGACATGAAGGGCAGTCTGGCGTCGATGATCGTCGCGGTGGAGCGCTTCACCGCCGACCATCCCAACCATAAAGGTCAGATCGCGTTCCTGATCACCAGCGATGAAGAAGGCCCTGCGCACCACGGCACCAAGGCGGTCGTCGAGCGTCTGCGCGAACGCGGTCAACGCCTGGACTGGTGCATCGTCGGCGAACCGTCGAGCACCACGTTGGTGGGTGATGTAGTGAAGAATGGCCGCCGCGGCTCGCTCGGCGGCACCCTCACCGTACGGGGTCAGCAGGGTCACGTGGCTTATCCGCACCTGGCGAAGAATCCGATTCATCTGGCCGCGCCGGCGCTGGCCGAACTGGCTGCCGAGCATTGGGACGATGGCAACGCCTTCTTCCCGCCGACCAGTTTTCAGATTTCCAATCTCAATTCCGGTACCGGTGCGACCAACGTCATCCCCGGTACGCTGGAAGCGGTGTTCAACTTCCGCTTTTCCACCGAATCCACTGTCGAAGACTTGCAGCAACGCACCGCAGCAATCCTCGACAAGCACGGGCTGGACTGGAGCGTCGATTGGGCGTTGTCGGGCCAGCCCTTCCTCACCGAGCCGGGCGAGCTGCTCGACGGCGTGGCAGCGGCGATCCGCAGCGTGACCGGTCGCGAAACGACGCCTTCCACCAGCGGCGGCACGTCGGATGGCCGATTCATCGCGACCTTGGGAACCCAAGTGGTCGAGCTTGGCCCGGTCAACGCAACGATTCATCAAGTGGACGAACATATCCTGGCCAGCGATCTCGACCTGCTGACCGATATCTACTACCAGACGCTGGTCAATCTGCTCCCATGCTGATCTGCCCCATCTGCCGCGCCGGGCTGATCGCAGTCGACAATGGCGTCGCCTGCCCGGCCAATCACCGTTTCGATCGTGCCCGTCAGGGTTATCTCAATCTGCTGCCGGTGCAGCACAAGAATAGCCGCGACCCCGGCGACAACCAGGCCATGGTCGAAGCGCGCAGGCGCTTTCTCGATGGCGGCCACTATGCCCCGCTGGCTGCACGTTTGGCGCAGCTGGCGGCCGAACGTGCGCCTGGTCGCTGGCTAGATATAGGCTGTGGCGAAGGCTATTACACCGCGCAGATCGCCCAGGCGTTGCCGAATGCCGAAGGCTATGCACTGGATATTTCCCGCGAGGCGGTCAAGCGTTCCTGCAAGCGTGCACCGCAGCTCGAATGGCTGGTGGCGAGCATGGCGCGGGTTCCGCTGGCAGACGCCAGCTGCGACTTGCTCGCCAGCGTATTCAGCCCGCTGGACTGGTCCGAAGCCCGGCGCCTGCTCGCACCCGGCGGAGGCCTGCTGCGCATGGGCCCTACCCGCGAGCACCTTTGGGAACTGCGCGGTCTGCTGTATGACGAAGTACGTGACTATGATGACGAAAAGCACTTGTCACTGATCCCAGAAGGCATGCACCTCGCCCACAGCGAAACGCTGACCTTCGAACTGCAGCTGGACAGTGCCGATGACCGTGCCGATCTACTGGCGATGACCCCGCACGGCTGGCGCGCCAGCGCCGAACGCCGCGCCGCGGTGATCGAGGCGCCACTGCGTGTACGGGTTGCGATACGCTACGACTGGATTCAGCGCGACGCCTAGTGTTGCCATGCGCTAGGACCCGTCTTGCAGACGCCTCGTCGCAAGCGGGCCAGTACAGATACCGACCGACCACAGAATCAACTGAAACATCACCCAACAAGGCAGCCGCCCATGCGCCAACCGGACATCGAGATCTACCTCAGGGATGCCAGCCAGGACGCCGTCACCGACTGGCTGAACCTGGCCGTCGGGCCCTGTTCTGCGTGGCAACCCAAAGGCAAGACGTTCAAGTGCCGCGCTGGACAGGTCCCGATCACCTGGCTGCCGAAGGCGGTCGGCAAATGGCATAGCCTGTTGCTCGAAAGCGACGCAACACCCTGGGAAGACGATGTCGCCTGCGCGCGTGCCGCATATCAGGCGCTGGGGGTGGAAATTCGCTGCGCGCCCGGCGGCTGGCAGGAAGAAGAATCAGTAGAAGATGCTGATCGCTGGATCAGCATCAGCGAACGCGGCGAAGAGGAAATCGTCTGGCGTACGGATTGATGGGGCCTCTGAACGGGTCCTTGGTGGCTTGTTCCGTTGGAAGCGCACATCCGTAGGGGCCGATCATTCGGCCGACAACCAGACCATGGACGCCACCGAGGTGGGCTGAAGCGGAGCGCCGCCCGGCCCACCCTACAGAACTATAAAGACGTCATAGAAAACAAACCCCGCTGAATAGCGGGGTTTGTCATCAATGTGCCCATCGAGCGACGGGCCGCTTCATTGCCGCAGCAGGATCAGAGCCCTGCAACGTCCTCGGCCTGCAGGCCTTTTTGGCCTTGTGTAACCGAGAATTCCACCTGCTGACCTTCGGCCAGAGAGCGGTGGCCTTCGCCACGAATCGCCTGGTAGTGCACAAACACATCCGCACCACTACCACGCTGGATGAATCCATAACCCTTGGCATCGTTGAACCACTTAACGGTTCCGGTCTCGCGCTCAGCCATCCTAACTTTCTCCAACTCGATTCTTGTTATTCCCCACCGTGGGGATGGAACGATCCGGCCCGACTTGCAGCAAGCCGTCCGCCCGACAATCTACCGGAACAGACATGACAGGTGCGTTTCCGAGCCGCTCGCCGGCTGAGTATAAACAGGAAACTCCCGGCTTCGGCTCTTTGCAGCCGCTCAAAGCGTCCATCAGCCGGTCTTGCGCCTGCGCCACAACCAAGCCAGCAACACGCCCAGCGTCAGTAACAGCGGTATTAGCGCGATATTGACGAACTTCAGCGTACGGCCCAGCGCCTCGATGTCAGCGTTGAGCTGGTAGCGCACCTCGCGTAGCTCCTTGCGGATACCCAGCTTTTCCTGCATGAAGTTCTGCAATGCCGCCTCTTGTTCGGTGGTCAGTTCCAGCGCCTGTTCCGGGTCCGGGCTCTGCAGCTCGGCCAGCTTCGCTTCCGTCGCGGCCAGGCGCTGCTGCAAGACGTCTTCCGTCTCGCGGAAACGGTTTTCCGCCTGGCGTTGCAATTCCTCGACAACCACGAAAGGCCGGGCAAAGCGGCCGCGCGAGCGAATGCTGATCAGCGCATCGGTACCGGCGAGATTGTCCAGCGCGTTGACCACGAAGGTGCCGTTGTCGGCCCAGGGCTGCGGCAGCCGCTGGCCAAAGAAATCCTGTACCTGTACCCACATACGGTCGGCTAGCAGATCGGTATCCGCCACGGCGATGACATTGATGTGAGCCGCTTCCTTAAGGCCGTCCATGCGCCCTTCGATCCCGTCCGGGTAGGCCGATTGCGCAGGCCCCTGAATGCGCGCAGCCAGGGTGTAGCGCTCGCCGGTCGGCTGCAGCTCACGCAGTAGCATTTCCGGATTATCCAGGGTGGCGAAGCGCGCCGCCTCGAACGGCATGGCATAGCTTGAGCTCTGGATCAGCGGCGTGAAGCGGGTCGTTGCACTCTCCAGCGGCTCGAGGAAACCAGCCGTGGCCACCGTCAGGCTTTCCAGCGAGGCGGTGGTGACATCCTCGGTATCCATGGTGCCTTGAGGTAGGTTCAACCAGCCGGGATGGCGGACCGATCGACGCTCGGCGCCAACGCCGACGGACATCGCATAGGACGCATCCGCCACCACCTGATCGGCAGCCATGCGCACGCCCCAGGCTTCGAACAGCGGCTCCAGATCGGACGCCTTGTTCTCGCCGAACTCGCCCGGGCCGATGCCCATGCCAGGATCGGCTTCGCTGTATGGGTCGACGAACACCAGCAGTTTGCCGCCACGCATGACGAACTGGTCGATGGCGTAGAGCGTCTGTTCCGGTAGCTCCTTGGGGTGCACCAGCATCAGCACCGACACGCTGGCCGGGATCATGTCGACGTCGCGCTTGAGGCTCTCGATATGGAAAACCTGGCGGATGTTCTCCAGCACCATCCAGGGCTGCGTCGCCTGCTGGGTGCGCATATCGAAACCGCCATTGATCTGTAACCCGGACAGCACGCCCACAACGGGCATCTGCGGCGCCGCAAGCGTTTGCACCAGCCGGCTGATCTCGTATTCCAGAAACTCCTCCTGATCCAGCGGGAAGAACGGAATGCCCTGCGTCTGGCCTTCGGCGTTGGTCCCGGCAAGGCCGAAGTAGATCGTGTCGCCACTCTGGTTCAACGGCACCGCCTGCAGGCCCAGCTCGGCGGCGCGATCTTCCTCTTCCGAGAACGGCTGCGGGTCGATCACGTGCAGCTTGATCTTGCTTCCCGCCTCGCGCTCGTAGGCGCGCAGCATTTCCTCGACACGCCGGGCATAGTTACGCAGCGCTACCAGGTCTTTCACCGCATGGTCGGAATAGAAAAAATGAAGCTCGATGGGCTCCTTGAGTTCATCGAGGATGGTCTCGGTGCCTTCGGAAATGGTGTAGAGCTTCTGCTCGGTCAGGTCCAGTCGAGCACCGGTGAACAGCAGACCGGAGAACATGTTGAACGCCAAGAACGCCAGCGCGATCAGCAGCAGTCCGGCACCCGAATAAATCACTCGTTTCATGTGGGCTCCCTTATGCCGCTTTTTTTAGATCGACGACCACGGCAGTAGCCGCCAGCCAGGCGATGATCAGCGTCACGAAATACAGCAAATCACGCAGATCGATCACGCCCTTGCTGAGCGAGTCGAAACGAATCAGGAAACTCAGCGAAGCCACTGCATCCACCAGCCACTGCGGTGCCCAGGCGAAAGCGTCGAGCACCATCGGCAAGCCGCTGACGATGAACAGAAAGCACACGCTGACTGCCAGGATGAAGGCGATCACCTGGTTCTTCGCCAGTGCCGACATGCACGAACCTATCGCAAGGAAGGCACCCGCCAGCAACCAGCTGCCGAAGTAACCGGCGGCAATCGCGCCGTTATCCGGCTCGCCGAGATAGTTGACGGTAATGACCATCGGAAAGGTCAGCAGCAGCGCCATGCCGGCAAACACCCAGGCGGCGAGAAACTTGCCGGTGACTGCCTCGAACAAGCTGATCGGTAGCGTCATCAACAGTTCGATGGAGCCGGATTTACGCTCCTCCGCCCATAAGCGCATCGCGATGGCGGGGATAAGGAACAGGTACAGCCAGGTATGGAAGCCGAAGAATGGCACCAGATCCGCCTGGCCCCGTTCGTAGAAGCCACCCAGATAAAAGGTGAACACCCCGGACAGTACCAGGAAAATCAGAATGAACACATAGGCGAGCGGCGTGGCGAAATAGCTGCCCAGCTCGCGCTTGAAGATCACCGGCAACTGGCTCATAGCGCCTCCCCGCGGGTCAATGTACGGAACACCTCGTCCAGCCGACCACGCTCCACGTTCAGCTCCTTCACCGGCCAACCCTGCTGGCCGATCAACGCATTGATCTGCGGGAAGATCACCTCGCCCGGCTTGGCCAGCACCGTGACGCTGTGTTCCGGCTCGTTGTGCTCGACCCCCGCCACGCCCGGCATGGCTGCCAATGCAATCTCATCCAGCGGACCGTCGCTGACCAGCGTCACCGCCTGGTGATATTTCGAACGGCTCTCCAGCTCGAGTGGTGTGCCATCGGCCACCAAGCGACCGCTGGCGATCACCACCGCGCGGGTACATACCGCGGTGACCTCTTCAAGGATATGGGTCGAAATGATCACGATCTTGTCCTGCGCCAGCCCCTGAATCAGCTCGCGCACCTGATGCTTCTGGTTCGGGTCAAGGCCATCGGTGGGCTCGTCGAGGATCAGCACGCGCGGATCATGCAGAATCGCCTGCGCCAGCCCGACGCGCCGCTTGAAGCCCTTGGACAGCGTCTCGATCGTCTGGCCGAGCACCGCCTCCAATTCGACCTGCCCCGCCGCGGTATCGACCCGTACGCGCTTGTCCGCGCCGCGATAGCCGCGCACCTCAGCGATGAATTCAAGAAAGCCGCGTACCGTCATGTCGCCATAACAAGGCGCGCCTTCCGGCAGATAACCGATCTGCCGCTGGGCCTGCAACGTCTGGGTCTGGATGTCGCAACCGAAAATGCTGGCCGTACCGGAAGTCGGCGCGAGAAAGCCGGTCAGCATCTTCATGGTAGTGGACTTTCCGGCGCCATTGGGGCCGAGAAAACCCAGCACCTCACCAGGCTGGACGCTGAACGACAGCGCATCGACCGCCGTGTGCTGGGCAAATCGTTTGGTCAGATTCTTTAACTCGATCATTGGCCTCTCATCCATGGATCAAGGCCGGCGCCACGCATGCACCACGCAACCGGCCTGCAAAAATGCCGGCGGAACTATATGAAGATGGACGCGGCGAATGCAACGGACAAAGCGGTTGGGAGATTTACCGGAGATTGCATCGTTCGCTTCGCCCACTAGACCTTCGCAAAGCTACGCTTCTGCTCGCTTCTTAATCATTAAACATCATGGCTATTTCTGTACCTGAGGAAATTCGGCACAGCTGTCGCAGGCACTCGATATCGTCCAGTGTCATCTGGCATCGACGCTACTGGCAGTGCACTTTTTTTACGGTTCCGCGCTGAATCGTTAAATTGCTCGATGCCGGCACTAAGAATGTCTAACAATTCATCAAGCGTTAGATACACCTATGAAATTCCGGTGATAAGCAAATCAAGAGCAGCAATGATTTCATCGCGTTGCGCGGAGAGTTCCGCAACTTGGGTGCCAAGTTGCTTCTTGGTGATACTGGGCAGTTGCGGAGTTACCATCACGTACTGCCTGCCTTCAATTTCAAAGGTTGGCGTGAGGGTCGTGAGGGTTTTCCCTTTCATGGCAAAAGCCGTGTAGAGAGGCACCACAACTCGCGTACCCAGCTCGGCGATCAAATCGCTTTGCACATGGGTACGGCAGCTTTGGTGGCTGAGTTTGTGTTCTTGTAAACGGTAAACTCAGCATCAGAAGCTCCTCAGCTCATCGCTGAACACACCCTGGGCTTCCACGTATTCGTTATAGGCATCGATGGCTTTGCTGTTCTCTGCCAGCCATTGCTCACGCTGTTTGTTCTTCAGGGCCTCGACCAGAGCCTGTTCCAATGTCGCGGAGAGGTTGATATTCAAGTCTCTGGCTTTATGGAGTAAGTCACCGTTAACGCCGAGGTTAACAGCCCGCTTGGGGGCATGAGGGTCATAAGCTGCGAGCATGGTCCTCACTCCTTTGCTATGCATGCGCAGATGTTATGCGCGTCCCGGCGTTCCATCAAAGGCGCATCCGACAACAGACGCAACCGTTCGCTTCGCTCACTGGGAGGGGCAAAAGCCGCCCCTTTCGGCGACCCGTCTCAGCTCTTGCCCTCCACATGCCGACCGAAGTTATCCAGAATGGCCTGCCAACCCTGGCGCTGGAGCTCGGGTGGGTTTTCGGTCTCCGCGTCGAAGCTGACGGTCACGAGAACGCCGTCGGGGCGCTCGGCAAACTCGATCTCGGCCTCACGGCCATCGCCCATTCGGTATTCGATGAGCTTCTTCGGTACGACGCGGGCGTAGGTGCCTTCGAAGTCGAACCCCAGGCTGCCGTCCTTCGCTTCCATGCGCGACATGAACGTGCCGCCTTCGCGCAGATCGACGGTGCTCCTGGTCGTGTGCCAGTCATCCTGAGCCGCATTCCATTGCTTGATGTCTGCGGGATTGTTGTAGGCATCCCAGACTTTTCCGAGATCGGCCTTTACGTGAGTCTCTACGGTGATTTTCACGGTGGTCTCCTTTGGATTGCAGTTGCCCTGTCCTTAGTCGAACGGGGAAGTGGAAATTCGACACGGTAGTTGTTACGGCGGATATGCAATCCTCGAAAACGGTAGCGAACGGCAGGTGACCTGCCCGCTTCTCATTCCGCACGTTAAGGAATCATCGATGGCATTCGTGGCAAGCCTTATCGCAACACTGTTTCTGGCGGGTTATTTGCGTGGGCGCCGTGTTAAAGCACTGGTGGCCATTGCCGGCGCCGGCCTGGTTTTGCCGGTGTTGGTGGCGTTCACATCCTTTGTTTATCCGGCGGACCCGGAAGCACGCATGTGGGCAGCGATTGCCATTCCTGTCTCATACCTGTGGGGGTTGGCCGCCGCGGGTCTGGGCTATGGTGTAGCGGTGCTGGCGCTGAAAGGCCGGCGCGATATCTGATACCCCGAGGCGTGTACCCGACCTGAGCCTGCAAAAGGAGTCCCCATGCGCAGAGATGAAATCAAGGCGATATTCGATCAACAGGCTTCGAGCTATGACGAGCGCTGGGCCAAGACGGCGTCTATTCGCGAGGCCTTGCACTTCCTCCTCGAAGCGGTGTTTGCCGAGCTTCCGACCAATGCACGGCTGCTGTGTATCGGTGCGGGTACGGGTGAGGAGATCGCCTATCTCGCACAGCGCTTTCCGCAGTGGACCTTCACGGCGGTGGAGCCGTCCGCTGCCATGCTGGAAGTGTGCCGCGACAAGGCAATGAAGGGAGGCTTTGCATCGCGCTGCGAGTTTCACGAGGGTTATCTGGAATCACTGCCAGGGCAGGCGCCGTTCGATGCAGCGACCTGCTTTCTGGTTTCCCAGTTCATTCTGGAGCCGGAGGCTCGCACCGCGTTTTTCCGGGCCATCGCGACGAGGCTTGGTCCGGGGGCGATATTGGCGAGTTCCGATCTGGCGGCGGATGTGGATTCGACCGCGTACGACGCCCTCCTCCATACCTGGATGAACATGATGCGGGTGGCGGATATCCCTGCCGCGGGCGTCGAGCAGATGCGTGCGGCCTATGCCAAGGACGTTGCGATTCTTCCTGCCGAGCGAATAGCTGCCATCATCGAGGCCGGCGGCTTCGATGAGCCCGTTCCCTTCTACCAGGCCGGGTTGATCCATGCCTGGTTCGCTAAGCGCGTATCAGGCGAGGCGTCATGAGCCGATCATGGGTCCTGCCCTTCCTGATCGCAGCGCTTGCAGGCGCGGCTATCTGGGCGTTGTCGCCCTTGCTCACCGGCCGGGCTGAACCCTGGGACGCAGGCCTGTACTACAGCGGCGCGCTGTTGGCAGCGGGGTTGCTCTCGGGTATCACCGCGCCGAAGCCGCTCTGGGCGCACTATCTGGGTGGCATAGCCGGACAGGCGCTGTACCTGTTGCTGTTCTTGCCGTCCAGCCCCTTGATGGCGGTAGGCCTGGTGTTCCTGTTGGTGTGGTCACTGCTGTTGCTGGTCGGTGCCTATGCCGGTGCCCGCGTTCGGATGCGCTGAAGGCATCCGCCCTCGCCGCTGTTCATCCGAAGCTCGCATAGTCAACACGTACTGCGCGAAGCTGAACTAGTGTTTCAAGACCGACAACACGACCGCGCACAACGGAGGACCAGTGATGACCCCAGCCGATCTGGCCAGCATCTACCGACAGTACATCGCCTGTCTGAATGCCAGGGACTGGCCGAACCTTGGGCGCTTCGTGCATGACGAGGTGAGTCATAACGGCAAGCGGATCGGCCTGGCCGGCTATCGCCAAATGCTGGAAAACGACTACGCCACCATTCCCGACCTGCGCTTCAACATCGAATTGCTGGTTGCCGAGCCGCCTTATATCGCGAGCCGGCTGCAATTCGACTGCTCGCCAAAAGCCCGGTTTCTGGAGCTGGATGTCGACGGGCGGAAGGTTTCGTTCGCGGAGAACGTCTTCTATGCGTTCAAGGACGGGCAGATCGTCGAGGTCCGCTCCGTCATCGACAAGGCCGCCATCGAGGCGCAGCTGTCGACTCGGTCCGAAGGCACTTGACCCTTCGCCGGCACACCTCGGCTCGAGCCGGCAGGCAGGTATACCTACGGTGGAAAATGCTTCGCGGTTTTCCACCCTACGCACACCGAGCATCAGAGTTTTTGCCCGCCACCTTCGCTTACGGCACACTTGCGCCCTTCGAGGGCACAGCCCTATTTGAAGTCGAATCCGCCGTATGACCCGCTCTCCGATCCGCCGTCTTATTTTCTCCCTCGTGCGCCGTGTGCTGTATTTCTGGGTGCGCTCGGAAACCATCAACCAGTCAGCTTTCAACCTCAAGCTGGACCGCAGCAGGCCGGTGTTTTATGTGCTGCAACGCGCCTCGCTGAGCGATCTGGCGGTGCTCGATCAAGAGTGCGGCAAGGCCGGTTTGCCACGTCCGGTGGCGGAGGTCGCCGTGGGTAGCCATATCGAGCCAGCGGCGTTCATTTTTCTCAATCCCGCCGCAAGCTGGTTCGGCCGACGCACGCGAATCGTGCCGCCCGCGCCCTTGGTACGACTGGTCGGCGCGCTCGAACAGAACGCGGTAGATAACGCTCAGATCGTTCCGGTGAGTGTGTTCTGGGGCCAGTCCCCGGATCGCGAAACCAGCCCCTGGAAGCTGCTGTTCGCCGACAGCTGGGCGGTGACCGGCCGACTGCGCAAGCTGCTGAGTATCCTGATACTCGGGCGCAAGACGCGTGTGCAGTTCTCCACGCCGATCCAGCTCGACGAGTTGGTGGCGATGAACAAGGGTCACGAACGTACGCTGCGCATGGTTCATCGCATGCTACGGGTGCACTTCCGGCAGCAGAAGACCTCAGTGATCGGTCCAGACCTTTCGCACCGGCGCAATCTGGTCAAAGGGCTGGTACACGCGCCGGCGGTGCGTCAGGCGATCCGCGACGAAGCCGAGCGCGAGAATATTTCCGTGGAGAAGGCCGAGGCCAAAGCGCTGC
This sequence comes from Pseudomonas sp. MTM4, assembly GCF_019355055.1. Taxonomy (NCBI): domain Bacteria; kingdom Pseudomonadati; phylum Pseudomonadota; class Gammaproteobacteria; order Pseudomonadales; family Pseudomonadaceae; genus Pseudomonas; species Pseudomonas sp. MTM4. Next base: position 4,667,675 of record NZ_CP048411.1, on the reverse strand, counting down.
GCTACGGCAACGAGATCGCCTCGGACTATGCCTATACGGCGGTGCGCTTTCTCGAGGTGGTGCTGTCCTGGTTCTGGAACAAGATCTACGACGGCATCCGGGTCAATCACATCGAGCCGCTGCAGGAGGCGGTGCGCGGGCATGAGGTGATCTACGTGCCGTGCCACCGCAGCCATATCGACTATCTGCTGCTGTCCTATCTGCTGTTCCGCAACGGCCTGACGCCGCCGCACATCGCCGCCGGCATCAACCTCAACATGCCGGTGATCGGCAGCCTGCTGCGCCGTGGCGGGGCCTTCTTCATGCGCCGCTCGTTCAAGGGCAACCCGCTGTACACCTCGGTGTTCAATGAATACCTGCACACGCTGTTCAGCCGCGGCTTCCCGGTGGAGTACTTCGTCGAAGGCGGCCGCTCGCGCACCGGGCGCATGCTGCAGCCCAAGACCGGCATGCTGGCGATCACCCTGCGCAGCTACCTGCGCTCGCCGCGGCTGCCGATTCTCTTCGTGCCGGTCTACATCGGCTACGAGCGCGTGCTGGAAGGCCGCACCTACCTGGGCGAATTGCGCGGCGCGCAGAAGAAGAAGGAGTCGATTTTCGATATCTTCAAGGTCATCGGCGCGCTCAAGCAGCGCTTCGGCCAAGTCTGGGTAAATTTCGGCGAACCGCTCAAGCTCAACGCATTCTTGGACAAGGAGCAGCCCGGCTGGCGCCAGCAAAACCTGGCGCCGGATTACCGCCCGGAATGGCTCAGCGGCACGACCAATCGCCTCGCCGAGCGCATCGCCCAGCGACTCAACGAAGCGGCGGCGGTCAATCCGGTCAATCTGGTGGCGCTGGCAATGCTGTCCACCAGCCGTCAGGCGCTGGATCAGCGTTCGTTGGCGCGCATCCTCGATCTCTATCAGCGCCTGTTGCGCGCAGTGCCCTATTCGCCTCATACAACGCTACCGGACGGCAATGGCGAGGTACTGATCGACTATGTGAAGGACCTTGGCCTGCTTGCCGAACAGAAGGACGCGCTGGGCAATATCCTCTATCTCGACGAGCAGAACGCCGTCCTGATGACCTATTACCGTAACAACGTAATGCACATCTTCGCCCTGCCGGCGCTACTGGCGAGCTTCTTCCAGAGCAGTTCGCGGATCAGCCGCGCGCAGATCCTGCGCTTTACCCAGGCGTTGTATCCGTACCTGCGCGCGGAGCTGTTCATACGCTGGGAGCCGGAAGAGCTGGAGGCAGTGGTCGACCACTGGCTGGCGGCCTTCGTCGACCAGGGCCTGCTCAAGCTCGATGGCGAAACCTATGTGCGCCCGGCACCGAGTTCGCGTCAGTTCGTGCTGCTGACGCTACTGGCGCGGGTCATCGTGCAGACATTACAGCGCTTCTATATGGCAATTTCCCTGCTGCTCAACAGCGGTCAACACAGCCTCACCGCCGAAGAGTTGGAAACGCTCTGCACGGTGATGGCCCAGCGCCTGTCGATCCTGCATGGCCTGAACGCACCGGAATTCTTCGACAAGAGCCTGTTTCGCCATTTCATCAAGAGTCTTCAGGAGCAGGACGTGCTGCGACTGGACGCGGCCGGCAAACTCGCTTACCACGACAAACTCGGCGAGTTGGCCGAAGGCGTGGCCAAACGCGTGCTGCCCGCCGAGATTCGTCTTTCGATCCGTCAGGTGGCTCTGGAGCGGCATGAGGAAGACGTTGCGATCGATCAGCAGGGCTAAAAGCACCTCGCGTCGGAACCCGGCAGATGGCAACCAGCACGGTCGAAGATCGACGCAGATGACAAAAACTGTACATCCATACAGATAAAGATTGCCTGAAGTCGCTCCGCTGCTCATGCTATCTCCATAGTGGAAATGGATAGATGACGGCGATGCGGCTGTTTCTCTGCGAAAAACCCTCCCAGGCCAAGGACATCGCCAAGGTCCTCGGCGCCAATCGACGTGGCGACGGCTGCTGGTTCGGCCCCGGCCTGACGGTGACTTGGTGCATCGGCCATCTGCTGGAAACCGCCCCGCCGGATGCATACGACGCCCGCTACAAGCGCTGGGTGCTGGGCGATCTGCCGATCATTCCCGAGCGCTGGAAGATGCAGGTCAAGCCGAAAACTGCCAGCCAGTTCAAGGCGGTCAAGCGTCTGCTGGGTGAAGCCAAAGAACTGGTGATCGCCACCGACGCGGACCGCGAAGGCGAGATGATCGCCCGCGAGCTGGTGGAACACTGCCGTTATCGCGGCCCCATCCAGCGGCTCTGGCTGTCGGCGCTAGACGACGCCTCGATCCGCAAGGCGCTGGCCGCGCTCAAGCCCGGCTCCCAGACCTTCAGCCTCTACCACTCGGCACTGGGCCGCTCGCGCGCCGACTGGCTGATCGGGATGAACATGAGCCGGCTGTTCACCCTGCTCGGGCGTCAGTCCGGCTACCAAGGCGTGCTGCCGGTGGGCCGGGTGCAGACGCCGACGCTGCGCCTGGTGGTGGATCGCGACCGCAGCATCGCCGAATTCGTGCCGGTGCCCTACTGGGCCATCGAGGTCCAGTTGCAGGCCGACGGCATGCCCTTCACCGCGCAATGGCGCGCAGCCGAGGATCGCTGCGATGACCAGGGGCGCTGCCTCGAACCGGAACATGCGCGCCAGGCAGCCGCCGCCATCGACAGTTCCGCCCAGGCACAGGTGCTGAAGTTGCGCACCGAACGCATGCGCGAGGCACCGCCGCTGCCCTTCGACCTCGGCACCCTGCAGGAAATCTGCTCGAAGAAACTCGGCCTCGGCGCCCAGGAAACCCTGGATATCGCGCAGGCACTCTACGAGACGCACAAGCTGATCACCTATCCGCGCAGCGATTGCGGCTACCTGCCGCTGAGCCAGCACAGCGAGGCGCCGGCGATCATCGCCGCCCTTGGCCGCAGCGACCCGGCGTTGTCCGAATTGCTCACACATGTGCAGCCGCAACGCCGCTCGCGCGCCTGGAACGACGCCAAGGTCAGTGCCCACCACGGCATCATCCCCACCGCCGCTACCGATCTGTCACGCCTGATGGGCAAGCAACGCTCGGTCTATACGCTGATTCGCGCCCGCTACCTGGCGCAATTCCTGCCGAATCACGAATACGACCGCACCCAGGCGGATTTCGACTGCGCCGAGCAGGCGCTGCGGGCGGTGGGCAAGGTGATCGTCGAACTCGGCTGGCGCCGCGCGCTGCCCGAGGCGCTGACGCCCGCCAAGGGCCGCGAGCCGGCACCTGCTCAGGCACTGCCGGCGTTGAGCGAAGGCCAGCACTGCAACGTCATGAGCGTAAACCTCAAGGACCTCTGGACCCAGCCGCCCAAACCCTTCACCGAAGGCGACCTGATCAAGGCGATGAAGAATGTCGCCAAGCTGGTGGACGACCCACGCCTGAAGCAGAAGCTCAAGGACACTACCGGCATCGGCACCGAAGCGACGCGGGCGGGCATCATTCAAGGTCTGCTGGACCGCGGCTATCTGACCAAGCAAGGCAAAGCGCTGTCAGCCAGCCCGGCGGCCTTCAGCCTGATTGACGCTGTGCCACGCGCCATTGCCGACCCTGGCACCACGGCGATCTGGGAACAGGCGCTGGACATGGTGCAGAGCGGCGAGATGAGTCTGGAGGAATTCGTAGCCAAGCAGTCGGCGTGGATGCGCAAGCAGGTGGAACGCTGCCGCGAGCTGCGCCTGACCATCAGCGGCCCGGCGAACCCGCCCGGCAAAGGCGCGACCTGGAAGAAGAAGCGCAAGGCGGCGCCGCGCAAGGCCAGCGCCGGCAAGCGGGCGACGCGTGGAAGTACCCATCCCGCCTGAGCCTTGCTTGTTAACGTGGGTGTTTGTTTTTCGCTGGGCAGGCAGGCTCACGCCTGCATTCGCCGCGAAGGCGCGCCTCCCACAAAAAGCGGCGCGGTGTGAGGTTTCGCTTTTGTGGGAGTGCCGCCCTCGGCACGAAGCTTCTGGCTTGAGCTGGCGGACTACCGCCGCTCATACGCCTCACGCCAGTCCCGGTGCCGCTCGTCCTGCCAGACGCGTTCATGCAGGCGCGCCATACCTTCGGGATCGTTGAGCAGTCGCCAGCGTGTCGCCTCGGCAGCACCCTTGGGTCCGGCGGCGAGAATTTCACCCAGGCGCTGTTCGCGCAGGGTTTCCGCGGCCGGCACCACCTTGGCGTGCCGCGCACGCGCCATGGCGCAGACCAGTGCGTTATACGAAGGATCCACCGTGGCGGCGATGAACCCCTGCTGCAGCGCATTAGCCTGGTTCTGCTGGTTGTAACGGTCCGTGGCGGCCAGTTCGGCGGGCGGGTTGAATTCCTCTGGGATCAGGAACAATTTGCGCCGGAACGCCGCCAGGCCGGGCCCGGTACGGCTGGTAAGCACCGAGACCGGTGCCGATAGGATTAGCGACACCACGATAGGTGCCAGCCACCAGAGGAATGCCGGATCGAGCCAGGCCACCAGCGCCGCCCAGAGCACGCCCAGCAACATCTGCGAACCATGCCGGCGCAGCGCTTCGCCCCAGGGCGTGGCGTTGTCGGCGCGTTGCGGCGACTTCCACTGCACCGACCAACCAAGGAACGCCGCCGTGACGAACACGGTGTGGAACAGCATGCGCACCGGCGCCAGCAGCATCGAGAACAGGGTTTCAAGGATCATCGACAGCAACAGACGGATTCCTCCGCCATATTCCTTCGAACCCTGAATCCAGATCAGCACTACGCTGAGCAGCTTGGGCAGGAACAGCAGCGTCAGCGTCGCGGAGAACAGCGCAATCGCCTCCCGCGGATGCCACTGCGGCCACAGCGGATACAGCTGGTTGGGCTGCAGGAAATACTCCGGAACCATCAGCGTATGGATCGCCAGCAGCCCGGTGGAGAGCGCCAGGAAAGTGAACCACAGCGGCGCCGACAGATAGGACATCACCCCGGTGAGAAACACGAAGCGGTGCACCGTATGCATGCCCTTGACCAAGAACAGGCGGAAGTTCATCAGGTTACCGTGGCACCAGCGGCGGTCGCGCTTGAGTTCGTCGAGCAGGTTCGGCGGCAACTCTTCGTAGCTGCCGGGCAGGTCGTAGGCGATCCACACGCCCCAGCCGGCGCGGCGCATCAGGGCCGCCTCGACGAAATCGTGGGAGAGGATGTCGCCGGCGAAGGAACCCTTGCCCGGCAGCGGCGCCAGCGCGCAGTGCTCGATAAAGGGTTTGACCCGGATGATCGCGTTATGGCCCCAGTAGTGCGACTCGCCCAGCTGCCAGAAATTCAGCCCCGCGGTGAACAGCGGCCCATAGACCCGCGTGGCGAACTGCTGCATGCGCGCGTAGAGCGTATCCATGCCGGAGGCTTTCGGCCCGGTCTGGATGATGCCGGCGCCAGGGTTGACCTCCATCAGCCGCACTAACGACGTCAGGCAGCCGCCGCTCATCACGCTGTCGGCGTCCAGCACCACCATGTAGCGGTAACTGCTGCCCCAGCGCCGGCAGAAGTCATCGATGTTGCCGCTCTTGCGCTTCACTCGGCGGCGACGGCGGCGATAGAAGATATGGCCGAAACCGTCGACCTCGCGGCACAGCTCCAGCCAGGCCTTCTGCTCGGCCACGCAGGTGTCGGGGTCGTTGCTGTCGCTGAGCACGAAGATGTCGAAGTGCTCGATCTCACCCGTGGCCAGCAGCGATTCGTAGGTCGCTCGCAGTCCGGCGAACACCCGCGGCACGTCCTCGTTGGCGATGGGCATTACCAGTGCCGTGCGCGCCTCGGCCGGAATCGGTTCGTTGCCCGTGCTGGTGGCGGAAATGTTGTAGCGGTCGCGTCCCTTGAGCAATTGGAAGAAGCCCATCAACGCCGTCCAGAAGCCCACCGACACCCAGCAGAACAGCAGCGCGAACAGCAGCAGGATGCTGGTCTGTACCACGTAAGGAAGGATTTGCCGCGCCGACTCCTGCCAGGGCTGTAGAAACACCTCCTGCAGACTGACCAGCGCCCAGCCTTGATAAGGCAACACGGCTTTCATGTGCCAGGTGGCGATGGCCGTCTGCGCCAGCATCAGGATCAGCAGCGCGGCACGCCGGTAAGCGGCAACCCGGCGCCAGCCCGACCTGTCGATGGGCTGCGGCGCGTCGGGCTGCTCCACCGTGCGGTTCTTCTTGAACAGCAGGCGCCACCAGCTCAGGCGCAGCACGCTGGTATGCCAGGGCTCCGGCACCATCCGCGTGCGCACGATCGGCGGCGTCGACTGGATGCAGGTGCGGCCCTGATGATCCGCGGTCAGCACCCCGCCACGTTCGAAAAGATCACCCCAGGCAAGCTTCAGCCGCGCCGCAGCCGAGCCGAGCGGATCGCTCGGCGATTCATTCCCGTCCGACGTGCCCTGTGCCAATGCCCGATGCACATCGGCCAGCTCGCCTCCTTGTCGATCCACCTGCTCGCCCAGCGCCTGGCGTTGCTCGGCATCGAGGGGAAGCTCGGCGAGATAACGCTGGGCGAGCGATTGTTGCGCGTGTTCAGTCATGGACGGGTATCTGATAGCTCCAGGTTTCGGACAGCGTGGTCTCGCCATCCACCAGCGCCGCGCGCAATTCCACCGGACGCGCCGGGTCCTTGACCCGCAGCCGCAGCGTCAGCCGCCAGCCCTTGGTGACCGGGTTATGGCGCAGGTTGTTCTCCACCAGCTCGACATTGTCATCGACGCTGACCTGGGTGCTGACCGGCGCGTCGGCCGGCAACTCGGCCAGGTTCGGCCCGACGAAGTCGACGATCAATGCGGTGCTGCCATCGGGTTGGCGAATCAGGTTGGACTGCTTCACATCGCCGGCCGACAGGCGCGTCTGCTTGACCCAGGCGAGCTCGGGATCATGCAACTCGGGTTCGTCCATAGTGAAGTGCAGGCGATATCCGATCTCGATCGCTTCGCCCGGCGCTGGCGTCTTTTCCGGCACCCAGAAGGCAACGATGTTGTCGTTGGTTTCATCCGGCGTGGGAATCTCGATCAGTTCGACGTGGCCCTTGCCCCAGTCGCCAACCGGCTCGATCCAGCCGCTGGGCCGCAGTTCGTAGCGATCGTCCAGATCTTCGTAACGACCGAAATCGCGGGTACGCTGCAGCAAGCCGAAGCCTCTCGGGTTCTCCACGTTGTAGCTGCTGATGGCCAGGCGCTTGGGGTTGTTTAGCGGACGCCAGATCCACTCGCCGTTGCCGGCATGGATCGCCAGGCCTTCAGAATCGTGCAACTGTGGCCGGTAGTTGAGCTGCTCGCTGGGCTGATTGGCGCCGAACAGGTACATGCTGGTGAGCGGTGCGATGCCGAGCTTTTCCACCGGCGCACGCAGGAAGACCTTGGACTGCACATCCACGATGCTGTCCTTGCCCGGCGTGACTTCCATGCGGTAGGCACCGGTGGCGCGCGGCGAATCCAGCAAGGCGTAGATCAGCAGGCTGCCGCGGTCGGCCTGTGGTCGCTCGACCCAGAACTCGGTGAAGCGTGGAAATTCCTCGCCACTCGGCAGCGCCGTGTCGATCGCCAGCCCACGTGCCGACAGGCCGTAGACCTGCCCCTTGCCGACCACGCGGAAATAGCTGGCGCCAAGCAGCGTCATCAGCTCGTCCTGCTTGTCCTTCTTGTTCAGCGGATAGAGCACCTTGAAGCCGGCGAAGCCGAGGTTCTGCAGCGCAGCGGGGTCGATGTCTACATTGCCGAACTCGAACATCTCCGGGTCGTAGCGGATTTCACGAACGCGGGTCGCGGTGACCTCATTGATCTTCACCGGTACGTCGAAATGCATGCCCTGATGGTAGAAGAACAGCTCGAAAGGCGTTTCGGCATCGCGCCAGTAGCCCTTGTCTTCACGAAAGCGCAGCTGCTGATAATCGGCGAAGGCCATCTCACGGAATACCGCCGGCAGATTGCTCTTGGCCGGCACGTAGGGCGCCGCTGCCAGCTTCTCGGCCTTGCTAGCGACATCATCGAGGCTGAACGCCCAGCTGCTGCCGACGACAAAAGCCATGCAAAGGCCCAGCAGATTGCCCAGCACCCGGCTTCTGGTGCGAGCCTTCGATCCTTGATTCAAAATGGTAAACACGGTGCCTCCTGAACAGTACGAATTGCGCACAGACCTTTGCCTGCTTGCGTTCCTTGGTCTACTACCCGCACGAATGATTCCCCGCTGATCGAAAACAGCGCCGCTCGTCAGGCCATTTTTGGCCGTTACATTGGCTCTATTGCAATCAACGCAACTCGAACTGCTGCGTCTGTACGCGCTGCGAATCGAGCCCTACCTGCACCTCGAACATCCCCGCTTCAGCCACCTGGCGCAGTTGCGCATCGACGAACTTCAGCTGGTCTTCGCCAACCCTGAAACGCACCTGCTGCTCTTCGCCAGCCTTGAGCCAGACCTTGCGAAACCCCTTCAGCTCCTTGACCGGGCGCACTACCGAGGCGGCCAGGTCATGGATATACAACTGCACGACCGTCGCGCCATCGTGCTTGCCGATGTTCTTCAGCGTCACGCTGACGTCCAGGCTTGCGCCACGTGAAAGCACATCGGTCGACAGGCGCGGCGGCGACAGGCTGAATTGTGTGTAGCTCAGTCCGTAGCCGAAGGGGTACAGCGGGCCGTTCGGCTCATCGAAATATTGCGAGGTGTAATTGCCCGGCTTGCCTTCGACGAAAGGCCGGCCCAGACGCGGATGGTTGTAATAGGTGGGAATCTGTCCCACGGAGCGCGGAAACGAGATCGGCAGCTTGCCCGAGGGGTTGTAGTCGCCGAACAGCACCTCGGCGATGGCGTGCCCGCCTTCGGTGCCGCTGAACCAGGTTTCCAGCATCGCGTCGGCGTTGGCCTGCGCCCAGGAAAGATTCAGCGGGCGGCCATTCATCAGCACCAGCACCAACGGCTTGCCGGTCTGTTTCAAGGCGCGCAGCAAAGCCTGCTGGCTACTCGGCAGCTGCAGGCTGGTGCGGCTGGATGATTCATGGGACATGCCGCGCGACTCGCCCACCACGGCGACGACGACGTCCGCCTGCTCGGCTGCAGCGACCGCCTCGGCGATCATCTCCTCGGCCGAGCGCCGGTCCTGCACGACCTCGGGATTGTCCCAGTTGAGGAAGTTCAGGTACTCGACCATCCGCGGGTCGTCGGTGATGTTGGCGCCACGGGCGTAAATCAGCCGTCCGCGCTCGCCGAGGGCAGCCTGGAGGCCTTGGCGCAGCGTAACCGTCTGCTTTGCCACACCCGCTGCTGACCAGCTGCCGAGCATGTCGATATGCGAATCGGCCAGCGGCCCGACCAAGGCGATGCGCGCCGCCTTGTCGAGTGGTAGGACATTGTTGCGGTTTTCCAGCAGTACCAGCGACTGGCGCGCCACCTCGCGGGCGGCCTCGCGGTGCAGGCGGCTTTCGGCGTTGACCTCGGGCGGATCTTCGCTGGGCTGGCCGATGCGCCGGTACGGGTCGTGGAACAGGCCCAGATCGTATTTTGCGCCCAGCACTTCGCGCACAGCCTGGTCGACGGCCTGTATCGGCACGTCACCCGCCTGCACCAGTTCGGCCAGATGCTCACCGTAGAGCGAGTCCGCCATGCTCATGTCGAGCCCGGCGTCTATTGCCAGCTTCGCCGCCTCGCGCCCATCGGCGGCCACACCATGGCGGAGCAGTTCGGTGATCGCTCCATGGTCGCTGATGGTCACGCCGGAAAAGCCCCAGTCATCACGCAGCAGGTCGCGCAGCAACCAGCGGTTGGCGCTGGCCGGTACGCCGTTGATGGTGTTCAGCGCCACCATCACCGCGCCGGCCCCGGCATCAACGGCCGCACGGTATGGCGGCAGGTAATCCTGGTGCATGCGCAGCGGGCTCATGTCCACCACGTTGTAATCGCGCCCGCCTTCGACCGCACCATAGAGCGCGAAATGCTTGACGCTGGCCATCAGGCTGTCGGGGTTACGCAGAGACTCGCCCTGGTAGGCGCCAACCATGGTGCGGGCGATCTCGGACACCAGATAAGGATCTTCACCGAAGCCTTCCGAGGTCCGCCCCCAGCGTGGGTCACGGGCGATATCGACCATGGGTGCGAAGGTCATGTCGAGCCCGTCGGCGCTGGCCTCGATGGCCGAAATACGCCCCGCCGTAGCGACCGCCTGCATGTCCCAGGTCGAAGCCAGGCCGAGGCCGATGGGGAAAGTAGTGCGATGCCCGTGCACCACGTCGTAGGCGAAGAAGATCGGGATCTGCAAGCGGCTGCGCAGCGCGGCATCCTGCAGGGGACGGTTGTCCAGCCGGGTGACCGAATTGAAGGTGCCGCCGACATTGCCTGCAGCCAGCTCCTCGGCAAGCCGCTCCCGGGGCATGTCCGCACCGATGCTGATCAGACGCAGCTGGCCTACCTTTTCCTGCAGCGTCATCCGCTGCAGCAACTGCTCGATAAACGCCGGTTTGTCGTCCAGCCTGCTTTCGGCCAGAACCGGACAAGCTATGAAGATGGTGAGCAAGCCGAGTAGACACAGCCTTTTCATGAGGGGTTCCCGCATAAGGGTCTTGGACGCACAGTGTCGCGCTTCACGCGGACCCATGGATCGCGGTGTAGTGACATAGGGAAATGAACGGCACCAAAAAACCAGAGACAGGACGGCTCTGGTGAAGGAAATCGAAAGGTATTCAGCCCGCTTTGACGCTCATGCGGGACGAGGCGGCGATTATTACCGCCTTCATTTCGCGGCGTCGATCTTTTTTACAGTCTCGATCCAGGTCGGTTCCAGGCGCTGCTGATCGACATCCAGGCCCAGCGCTTCCATGGCGCTGCGGTGCTGTTCGATTTCCGCCCTCATTTCGAGAAGAGAGCCGCTGTTGGCGTCCAGCTGGTGCATCTGGGTGAGGCCCAGATGGTAGAAGCGCAGCAGCTTCATCGCGGTAGGATCTTCGAGCGCCACGCCCGCTTTCACGTGATGCATGACGTTAGTCACGCTCATCAGGCTGCGTTTGAGCCGCCAACCGTAGACCGCCGATGCCATCCACGGCTGCTGCCAATAGACCAGGCGAACCAGCAGTACCGTCAACCCGAGCCCGATCACCACACCGGCGATGTTCAGGCGCAGGTTGTCGCCGCCCGGCTCGCCGAATATCGCCACTGCGGCGGCGGACAGCCCCATCGCCAAGAGCACGAAAGTGGCCACGACGGCCAGCGTGCTGCGTCTGGTTTGCTGGCGGTAGGTTTCGGGATTCAGCGGCTTGATTTCGAATGCGGGCATCAGGGCTCCTCGATTGCCAGATATGTTACGTGCGGCGAGAGCTTCGCGGCTGAAGCCGCGCCCTCAGTCGATGCACCTGTGGGACGGCTCTGGGTAGATTGCTGGTGGGCTGAAGCCCACCCTACGATACTGAAGTGGAGCGCTGCCCGGCCCACCCTACGCCACATCGGCGCGCATTATCACCGTATCGACTACACGCAGCTATCTGTATCGGAGCGCAAAGCGGGCCGGACAGGCAATGCCATCCGGCCCGCTGTGAAAAGGCAGCTACGAGCTGCCTACGAGTAGATCAACCCTTGAGCTTGAGCGTGGTCTTGGCGACCAGCTCGCCCTGATAACGCGCAATGGTCAGTTCCTTGGTGGACGGCTGACGCGAGCCATCACCGCCGGCGATGGTCGAGGCACCGTAAGGCGTGCCGCCGTTGGTCTCGGAAATATCGAAGAACTCCCCAATGCCATAGCCGGTGGGCACGATGATCATTCCGTGGTGGGCCAGGGTGGTCCAGGTGGAAGTGATGGTCATCTCCTGCCCGCCACCCGTGCCGGTCGACGTAAACACACTGGCGACCTTGCCGTGCAGCGCGCCTTTGGCCCAGAGGCCGCCGGTCTGGTCGAGGAAATTGCGCATCTGCCCGGACATGTTGCCGAAGCGGGTCGGCGTGCCGAAGATGATCGCGTCGTAATCGGGCAGCTCGGCGGCAGTAGCGATGTCTGCAGCCTGATCGGTCTTGCCGCCTGCATTCTTGAAGACATCTTGCGGCATGGTTTCCGGCACACGCTTGATGGTCACTTCGGCGCCTTGAACACGACGCGCACCGTCGGCGACCGCGTTGGCCATGGTTTCGATGTGGCCATACATCGAGTGATACAGCACGAGAATCTTCGCCATTTTCGTTTCCTCTTTCTGGGTTATGTTTCGACTCTGTTTCTATCTACGCTGTCGCCGAATCGCTCAGCGAACGTCCACCAGCACCACTTCGCTATGTTCCAGCGCCTTGATGGTGAGCAGCGTCTCATCACGCACCGCCACGCCATCCCCTGTCGCTGCAACGAGCCCAGCAACCTCGATACGCCCACTGGCGGGCACCAGATAGACCTTGCGACCATCACCAATTCGGTATTGGGCAACCTGACCTGGTGAAAGTGCAGCTGCGGCCAGACGCGCGTCGGCCCGGATCGGCAACGCATCGCTGTCATCAGCCATGCCGCTAGCCAGCGTGACAAATGCACCCGCACGCTCCACTGTAGGGAACGGGCGCGTACCCCAGCTTGGAGGCAGCCCGGTTTGGTCCGGGTAGATCCAAATCTGGAAAATCTCGGTGGGCTCGCTTTCGAGGTTGTATTCGCTATGGGCGATGCCGGTGCCGGCACTCATGACCTGTACATCACCGGCAGCCGTACGATCGCTATTACCCAGGCTGTCTTCGTGGCTGATGGCGCCCTTGCGGACGTAGGTGATGATTTCCATGTCGCGGTGCGTATGGGTCGGGAAGCCCGAGTTCGGCGCGATGGTGTCGTCATTCCAGACCCGCAAGCGGCCCCAGTGCATGCGCAGCGGGTCGTGATAGTCGGCAAATGAAAAATGATGGCGGGCATGCAACCAGCCATGGTGTGCGGCGCCAAGCTCAGCGCGCGGGCGGATTTCGATCATCGATGGCAGCCTCTGGGTCAATCAGCTCGACACATTGCCGAGCGCTATGGCCGCCATTTTCCATTCAATCGATCGTCTGAATAGCGGATATTCTCGGTAAAACCTATCTATCTATTCGATATTTAAGGCGTCTGACGTTTACGACAGGAACCCGAGAACCTCTTCCAACAGCAGTTGCGGAACCTCTTCAGCGATGTAATGACCTGCCGGCAGCGCCTTGCCTTGCACGCTCGCTGCGACGGCACGCCACTCCTTGAGCGGATCGAAGCAACGCTCGACGACGCCTTTAGCGCCCCATAGCACCAGCAGGGGCGCCTCGATACGCCGGTCAGCGGCACGATCTTCCCGGTCGTGCTGCAGATCGATACCGGCACTGGCCCGATAATCCTCGCAGAATGCGTGAACGGTGCCGGGCAGCTTCATGCAGCGCAGGTATTCGGCGTAGGCGGCAGCGGTGAACGGATGATGATGGTCGGCGCGGGTCGCCACGGCGGTCTTCAATACCAGCTCGGGCGCAGTCTCCATGAGCGTTTCCGGCAACGGTGCCGGACGGATCAGAAAGAACCAGTGCCAGTAAGCGCGCGCGAAGGTTTCATCGGTCTGGCTGTACATCGCGAGGGTCGGTGCGATGTCCAACAGAATCAGCCGGCGAACCGTCTGTGGATGATCCATCGCCAGACGATGGCTGACCCGCGCGCCGCGGTCGTGGGCAAGAATATCGAAACGCTTGAAGCCCAAGGTGCGCATCAACTCCACCTGATCAAGCGCCATCTCGCGCTTGCTGTAGGCCACGTGATCCTGACCGCCTTCGGGCTTGCTGCTATCACCGTAACCGCGCAAATCGGCCGCCACGACGGTGAAGTGTTCGGCAAGCTGATCGGCCACTGCGTGCCACATGACATGCGTCTGCGGGTAGCCGTGGAGCAGCAGCAAGGGCGGTCCGGAGCCGCCTTTGCGATAGGCGATCCGTACGCCATTGACCTCGCACTCGTCACGCTGGAACTGCTCGAACATGGGACCACTCCTGAAGGTTAGGACCTTAAGATTAGGCCCACATCGTTCAAGCGCAACAGCATCATTCAACCCATCAGCAGCGGCAGAAATAGCGCGATGAGAATGCCCAGCAGGCTCATGCCCAGCGCAGCGAAGGCGCCGCACTCATCGCTTTCCTCCAACGCGCGAGCTGTACCGATGGCGTGGGCGTTGATGCCGTAACTCAGACCCCGGGCAGCCGGATGATCGACACCTGCCCAACCCAACAGCCACGGCCCTAGCGCCGTACCGATGACGCCGGTGAGCATCACGAATACCGCCGCCAGCGAAGCGAAGCCGCCAATCTGCTCAGCCACCAGCATGGCGATTGGCATGGTTGCAGCCTTGGGCGACAGGCTCATCAGCACGGACAGATCCGCACCCAAAGCGCTGGCGATCACCAACGTCAGGACGACGCCCAGCACGCCGCCGCTCACCAAGGTGATGACGATCGGCCAGAACAGCTGCTGGATGCGCTTGATATGACGATACAGCGGTACCGCCAAGGCCACCGTTGCGGGGCCGACCAGCACGGCGATCATCGAGGCGCCCTCGCGGTAGCTCGCATAATCGATCCCGCACAGGTAGAGCGTTCCGACCACCAGCAGCATGCCTATCATCACCGGCTGCAGCACCAGCCAGCCGCTGCGTCGGTAGAGTGCCAGTGCGAGCTGGAACGCGATCAGCGTCAGCGCCACGGAAAACAGCGGGTGGTCCTGTGTCATTGCCCAGACATCACGCCATTCAAGACGATTCATAGCTGATTCTCCTTGCGGCGTTCCGTCCGCCGAATGAGGTACTGCATCAGCCAGCCGCAAAACGGAACGGTGACCATCAACGAAAGCACCAGCCCGGCCGCGATGGCAGGCAGATCGGCCAGCAAGGCTTCGCTACTGGTCATGATCCCGGCCGCCGGCACGATCAGCAGCAGCGGCAGGTATTGCAGCAGCAACGCCGCGGTTTTCTCGAGTGGTTCGGGGATGCCGCGGCGCAGCAACAGCAGGCCGAACAGCAGCACCATGCCGATGATTGGCCCAGGCAATGCCGGAAGCAGCAGAAGATTGATGACGCTGCCAAGCAATTGCAGCACTACTAGCCATGTCAGGCCTTTGAGGATCATTGGAATTCCTTGAGTCGACAGCAGAACGGAACGCAGGGGGTTAAGCCAAGGATCGATAGCAGCATGCGCGCACAACCGATGCAAGCCCGGGACTATCGCCCGCTGCGGTGGTGGCAAAACAGGTGCAGATAGACGGAAAAAAAACGGATCAGTTAGCCAATGGATTTCATCCTGATTCGCCTGTGACCCGGCGTCGCAGGGCCTAGATAGTTAGTCGTCTCGTTAGGTTGCCGAAATTGAGCAGAAGTCCAGGCACGGCCAGCCTTCCACGCTGTTTCGGTCATCGCAAACGTTCATTCGTCCGCCATCTGATCCGTATTTAAGCTCGAAGTCTGAGTCTGTTATGTACTTCTGCTTCACTTGATCATTCGCCCTGCCTGAATACCCGATGGGGCGCATGAAATGACCGAACGAATTCCCGCCACGATCATCGCCACTGTTGATCCAAGCAAACCGATACGCCTGACGCCCGCACAGAATGGCGGTCCGATCCATACCCGCAGCTTCTCCGGCCTGTTCCGCAATCTGCGCTTGCTGGGCGGCGGTCTGTTGCTGCTGCTCTACTTCGGCACCCAATGGCTGAATTGGGATGGTCGCCAGGCGGTGCTCTGGGATCTCGGCAAACAGCAATTCCATATCTTTGCTGCCACCTTCTGGCCGCAGGACTTCATCCTGCTGTCGGCATTGCTGATCATCGCGGCCTTTGGCCTGTTCTTCATCACGGTACTGGCTGGCCGCGTGTGGTGTGGCTCTGCGTGTCCGCAGAGCACCTGGACCTGGATTTTCATGTGGGCGGAAAAGGTCACCGAGGGCGACCGCGGGCAGCGGATCAAACTCGACGCCGCGCCCTGGTCCGCCTCAAAGTTGCTACGCCGCACCGCCAAACACGCGATCTGGCTGGCGGTCAGTCTCGCGACGGCGCTCGCCTTCGTCGGCTACTTCACTCCGGTACGCGAATTGGTCCGTGATCTGTTCACCCTGGAGCTCGGGTTGTCCGCCGGCTTCTGGTTGTTCTTTTTCACCGCTGCGACCTACCTCAATGCGGGGTGGCTGCGGGAAAAGGTCTGCCTGCACATGTGCCCTTATTCGCGCTTCCAGGCGGTGATGTTCGATGCCGATACCCTGCTGGTTTCCTACGATGCGGCCCGTGGCGAAAGCCGCGGCGCGCGACGCAAGGACAGCGATCCGCGCGCACAGGGCCTCGGTGACTGCATCGACTGCACCCTGTGCGTGCAGGTCTGCCCCACCGGCATCGACATCCGCGACGGCCTGCAACTGGACTGCATCAGTTGCGGCGCCTGCGTCGACGCCTGCGACAGCGTGATGGACAGGATGGGCTATGCGCGCGGCCTGGTTCGCTTCACGTCTGAACGCGCGCTACAGGGCGGCAGAACGCGCCTGCTTCGCCCGCGCCTGATCGGCTATGCCGCCGCACTTCTGATGATGATTGGCGCCTTCGTCTGGGCGCTGGATGTTCGGCCGATGCTGTCGCTGGATGTCACTAAGGACCGCACCCTGTATCGCGAAAATACGCAGGGTCAGATCGAAAACATGTACAGCCTCAAGGTCATCAACAAGACCCAGCAGCACCGGCGGTACGCGATATCGCTCGGTGAGGGACCATTCGAGCTGCACGGTCGACGCGAAATCAGCCTGGCGCCCGGCGAGATCGCCGATCTGCCGGTCAGCGTGGCGCTTACCGACGCCAGCCATGGCCGGGCGCTGAGCCGCAGACTGCAGTTCGAGATTCGTGACCTGGACGATCCACACAGCGCCGTCAGTACCTACAGCACCTTTGTCGCGCCAGCCAATCCGTGAGCCGCGCGGCAACACGAGATACACCGTCCGCGCTTCGTGCAGTATCGTCACCCATTGCCGCAGCTGAGCCAGACGCATGAAGCGCTACGAAAAATTCGCCGACGAGATAGCCGAACTGATCCGCACCGGCGTATTGGGGCCGGGCGAAAGAGTGCCGTCGGTGCGCCACGCCAGCCGCACCTACGGGGTCAGCCCGTCGACGGTGTTTCAGGCCTACTACCTGCTCGAGGATCGCGGCCTGATTCAGGCGCGGGCGCGTTCGGGCTACTTCGTTCGCGAACACGCCAAGCGTCCGCTGCACGAACCCGAGATCGGCCCGCGGCTGGCCGAAACCACCGACGTTGGCGTCAGCGAGCTGGTGTTCTCGGTGCTCGCCTCGCTACGCGATCCAAACACCGTGCCCTTCGGCTCGGCCTTTCCCAGCCCGGAACTCTTTCCGCTGCAACGCCTGGCTCGCTCCATGGCTCAGTGCGTACGCGACATGCCGGCCAGCGCGGTGATCGCCGAGATGACGGCCGGCAATCCGGACCTGCGCCGGCAACTCGCCCTGCGCTACATGGTCAGCGGCGTGATGCTGCCGATGGACGAACTGGTGATCACCACCGGCGCCATGGAGGCGCTGAATCTGTGTCTGCAGGTCGTGACCGAGCCAGGTGATCTGGTTGCCATCGAAGCGCCCGCTTTCTACGCCACGCTGCAGGTACTGGAGCGGCTCAAGCTCAAGGCGGTGGAAATCCCGGTGCATCCGCGCGAGGGCATCGATCTTGACACACTCGCTGACAGCCTCGCCAAGCTTCCGATCAAGGCGTGCTGGTTCATGAGCAGCCTGCAAAACCCGCTGGGCGCGAGCATGGGTGAGCCGAAGAAATTGCAGCTTTACGAGCTGCTGCGGCAGCATCAGGTACCGCTGATCGAAGACGACGTCTACGCCGAGCTCTATTTCACCCAGGAACCGCCCAAGCCCGTCAAAAGCCATGACCGAGACGGCTTGGTCATGCACTGCGGCTCATTCTCCAAAAGCCTCGCGCCGGGGTATCGAGTCGGCTGGGTCGCTGGCGGGCGGTACGCCGAGCAGATCGGCCGGCTCAAGCTCATGACCACGATTTCTCCTTCCGTCCCGGCCCAGGCGGCCATCGCCAACTACCTGCAGCACGGCGGCTACGACCGTCATTTGCGCAAGCTGCGCCACGCGCTGGAAATGCAGCAAGGCGCAATGCTCGCCTCCGCCGCCCGACATTTCCCGGCGACCACGCGGGTCACACGCCCCGGCGGCGGCTACTTTCTGTGGTTCGAATTCCCGGAGCCGGTCGATTCCCTGCAACTGCTGCAGCTCGCGCTCGCCCAAGGCATCAGTCTCGCCCCCGGCCCGATCTTCTCGGCCACTCAACGATTCCGAAACTGCGCGCGGTTGAACCATGGCCACCCGTGGGATGCGCGCAGCGAAAAGGCCATGGAATTGCTCGGACGGATGATCAAATCGTTCTAAATCGAAGCCTCGGCAGTAAGCCACGCACGACGCTAAACCTCGATCGTTCCCTGCAGGTACTGCACTGCTCGCCCGGCGACGAACACGCGCTCCCCTTCCACCCGGCAATACAGTAGCCCGCTACGACGCGAGGCCTGCAGCGCAACCAGCGATGATTTGCCCAGGCGCCCGCTCCAGTAAGGCGCAAGACCGGCATAAATCGAGCCCGTCACCGGATCTTCATCACCACCATTGGCCGGCCAGAAATAACGCGAGACGAAGTCCTGCTCACGCCCCGGCGCGGTGATCACCACATCCAGCGGGGCGAGTGTCTTGAGGGCAGCAAGGTCCGGCGTCAGAGCGCGTACCTGCTCCTCGTCCTCGTATACGGCGAACCAGGCCTGACTGCTTTTCAGGACGGCTTGCGGAACGATGCCTAGGCCGTTGGATAACTCCGCCGGAGGGTCATCCACGCGCTCGGGTTCGCGGTTGGGGAAGTTCATTTCCAGCAAGCCGTCGTCCAGCTGCGCGACGCTGATGTCGCCCACCGACGCCGCACGGAAGGTCAGCGGCGCCGTCGCCATTCGCTGGCTGAGCAGCACGAAGGCGCTAGCCAACGTTGCGTGACCGCAAAAGTCGATCTCGGTAATGGGCGAGAACCAGCGAATATGAAAAGCACCGTCCGGCTCGCGTACCAGAAAGGCGGTTTCCGACAGGTTGTTTTCGATGGCGATCGACTGCATCTGCGCATCGCTCAGCCATTGCTCCAGCGGCACCACCGCGGCGGAGTTGCCCTTGAACAACACATCGGTAAATGCATCGACCTGATAGATCGGCAGTTTCATGCTCGCCCTCATCCCTGCTTGGCGCCCGCCATCGGGCGCGCTAATCGAACGAGTCTCGCCGAGCGGGAAGCGCTCGGCAATCTTCCTGAGTGACTGGCTGTGGCCGGGTCAGGAGCTCGACACCATGCTGGCGGTCAGCGTGGGCTTGATCGGCTCTGCCGGCGGCTGACATTGCGTCTGTGCGCCGACCTGCAGATAGGGCTGGAGAATCGGCGCCATGCCTTTGAGCACCTGCACCGGCAGCGCCGAGGTGAAGCGGAAACTGTCTGCGCCGCGCCCTGGAACGTAGGCGGTCAAGGTGCCGAAATGATTCGGACCGAGAAAGAAAACGAAGGTGGCAGTCCGATTCAATGCCAGCGAACTGATCAGCCGCCCGCCTGCCCCAATGGTCTGGATGCGGTTGTCGCCCGTTCCGGTCTTGCCGCCAACACGTAGCGGTTCGCCGTCACTTTGCAGGAAGCTGCCGCGCAGCCGGCGCGCCGTGCCACCCTCAACCACATTGGCGAGCGCTTCGCGTAACGCCGCGGCCACCTCACTGTGCAGCACCCTGACACCCGTATTCGGCCTGATGCCCACGCGCGTTTCATACGGCGTGTCGCTGGCAAAATGCAGGCTGTCGATACGCACACTGGGCAGCCTTACGCCGTCATTGACGATGATGCCCATCAGCTCCGCCAGCGCGGCCGGGCGATCGCCGGAACTGCCCAGCGCGGTGGCGAGCGACGGCACCAGATGATCGAAGGGATAACCCAGACGCTGCCAGCGACGGTGGATGTCGGTGAAGGCTTCCACTTCCAGCATGATGCGAATGCGGCTGTCGCGCGCGCTCTTGTGCCGGCTGCGGAACAGCCAGCCGTAGACTTCCTGGCGCTCAGCGGTGCTGGCAGCGATCACCTCGGAGATGCCTGCATCCGGGTGCTTGATCAGATAGCCCAGCAACCACAGGTCCAGCGGATGCACCCTGGCGATGTAGCCCTGATCCGGCAGGCTATAGGCGCCCGGTCCGTAACGGGTGTAGAGCGAATCGAGCTTGTCGTCGTTGAGTTCGACGCCCGGCAGGGCTTGCTTGAGGAAGCGGTCGAAAGCAGCACGATCGGCCTCCGGCATCAGGTAGCGGTGCACCGCGGCGAGCCGGGGCGGCGTCGGGCGCATGCCGTCCAGCAGCACTTCGATGCGTTCCTCAGCAGTCTTGCCACGGTACTTTTTCCAGAAGCGCTGAAGGAACACCGAGCCCTCGCGGTCGGCGAAGCGTCGCAGATATTCACGCCGCTCGGGGTTGTCGTCACTTTTCAACAGCTCGGCGCCGTTGGAGGTCTGGTAGGTGCTGTACCTCACCAGATCTCGCATCAAGCGTACGAACGGCAGGTTGATCGACTCTCGCAGCGCCTCGCGCATGGTGGGCAAACGTCCGTCATCCTCACGACGAAAATTGCCGAATCGATGCATACCGGCCCCGGTGAAGAAACGCTCGGCGGGACTGGCCGAGTAGCGGCGTTCCAGCGCCGCATCGAGCATCGCCGGTAGGTTGCGGTCCTCGTGCTCGATCAGATAACCCACGGCCCAGCGTGTCAGCGGATCGACCGCCTCGGCTTTGCGCAATTCGCTGATTTCGCTTTGCGCATAGCGATCGTGCAATTCGGCGATCACTTCGAGATAGGTAGTCAGCACGCGCAGCTTGGCCGTGGAGCCAAGCTCCAGTTTGCTGCCTTCATTGATATCGAACGGCTGGTTTGTGTTGTCGGTCTGTACCCGCACGCGGAAGCCCTGCTCACCGCGCTCGAACAGCGTGAAGCTGTAGCGGACGTCCGCGGTGCGCTCCGGCGACAGCATTCGCTCGCCGAACAGCCCGACCTCGCCCGCGAACTCCGGCTCCGCCAGACGCAGCAGATAATCGCTGACCTGCTTCTGTAATTCCCCGTGCAGCGGCGTGGTGGCGGCCAGATCGAGACGATCCAGTTCATACAGCGACACGCCGAGCAGACTGCTCAAACGCATGCGCGCGGCGGTGATGCCCTTGCTGGTCGGCACCTCGCGGATACCCGGCTCGCGGCGTAGATCACGGAACATCACCTTCTGCTGCAGCGCCGCGTTGCGCAGCCGGGTGCCGATCACCCCACCGTTGGCCAGCAGACGGATGTGGCTGTCGGTGAGCTCCGCCATGTCTTCTCGTCCGGAGAACAGGTAATACGACGGGCGCCGCTGAGCGATCAGCAACGACAACACCTGGCGCAGCGCCAGGCCCCGTGCCTCATAACTGACATCGGCGTTGCGGCGCGAGTCCAGCGCACGGTTGACCTCGGCGAAATCCGCGCCGAACCAGAGGCGCAGTCCATCGGCAATGCCATGCACTTCGCCGTGACCGTACGCCGCCGACAGCGGCACGCTGTTGAGGTAGTCGCGCACGATACGCTTGCGCGTGGTCAAGGTTTGCTGGCCTTCGCGGTAGGTGCGCACGCTCGCCGAAATCATCTGCCGGATTTTTTCCTCCGCGCTTCCGGTTCGGCCTTCAGGCGAGTGGCGGTATTTCTCTACCTGGGTCGCGAGCGTACTGCCGCCAGCCGCCTGTACCGGCAGGCCGAGCTTCTTTTCGACCTGGCTCACAGCCGCCATGGTGAAACGCGGCCAGTCCACAGCCGGGTTCGCGCGGGGTCGCTCGGCATTGAGCAGCCCGCGATCCTCGATGAACAACAGGCTCATCGCGATGATGGGCGGCACGTCTTCGAAGGTTTCGTAGTACTGATGCGGGTAGCTGTTGGCGTATAGGGGCTCGCCACGGCAATCGTCTATCGTCAGCCCCGCCTGCGACTTTTCCGGATAGGGCAGGAAGAAGCCGTGGCTGGCGTAGCGTTGCAAGGCCGGCGAAAAACGCACCTGCTGTTGGATATCGAAACCGCGCTCGGTCAGCCGCTCGAGAAACTTTGGCAGCGCCGCATAGCCCAGACGCCGATCGAAAGGCCCAGCCTCGGGGAAGCGGATATTGGTGCTCGCGCCGGGCTCGACCCGATAGTCGAGGTTCTCGGCATAACGGCTCAGCCACAGCGCCTGCAGCTTTGAGGTATGCATCTCATGCCAGGCCGCATAGCCACCGCCTGCCAGCAGCGAGATGCCCAGCAACAGCGTCATGCGGCGCGCCAGACGGCTGCCGTGCGTGGTTGGTCTACCGGTTTTGCTGGCCTTCGATGCGCGCTTGCCACCAGCCGCCCGGGAGGTATCGCTCCGCCATACTGCGCCCATATGTTCCGGCCTGGCTTCCTAGGAAAATCACAGGCTTAAGCTTAGCTGTTGGCGTTTCGTTCACGTGTTCAAGCAGACGAACGGAGCCGCTCAAGAACGGCCTTGGCAGAGCCCCTTATTCGATCCACGTTGGATAAAAACCGAGCCGCGCTTGCAGCTGAGCATCCCGCACCTGCAAAACCTCGGCAGGCAACGGCTTTTGATTGCTTTCACTGCCGACGGCATCGCCATGAAAGAAGTAGCGCTGCCCATCATCCAAGGTGAGGAACAGCCCTAGCGCGCCATGCCCGGGCAGTTTCACCACTATCAGCCGCCCGTCGCCAAACAGGTCGAGGCTATCCTCGAATCCATAAAAAGAACGCCGTTCGAAGCGCAGCGGCTGCCAATCGACCCCATGAGCGAACTGCGCCGGGATCACTGCAGGCGGCGTTGCGGTGCGGGCGTAATGAATACTTTCCGGATTGGCCAGCACCGGCAGATCGGCGAAGTCGGCCAGCCCGGACGCGTACTCCCAACGGGCGCAACCCAGCACAACCCGGTCGACGCTTATGCCATCGCGATCAAGCTGATCACGCGCAGGCTGTACGGCCCGGTAGCGCCTTTCACGCCAGGGAATCGCGCTGTCCAGCTGCGCATCGATCTGCCGGCCGAGGCCCGTGCCGAATAGCAGCCGACTGCCCTGATGCTCGATCAGGACGGCAATGTGGTTGACGGTTGGCGGCTGTACCCAGCCACCATCGCGCCAGGAGAATTCACCGCTGGACGTGGTCTGCGCGGTGCGAACCAAGCTGAAGCGCAGTTCCGCTGCGCTCACGGTTCCGGCCAATAACATCAATGACAAGCCAACTATCCTCAGGCTGCGCATGGCTCACACTCCTGCCTCGGGAAGGAATGGCGAAAACTGGGGCGAAGCGAACGCCAACGGCAGGCGCGAGCGGCGCAGCGTCCAGCGTCCCGGCGTCAGCGCGAGCATTCGCTCCGCGCCAGCCGGCGGTGTGACATTCAACGCCTCGTACTGCTCAGGCCAGATCAGCTCAGCACGCGCCTGCAGGTGCAGCAGATCGCCGCTACTGAAATCGATCAACAGCAGCCCACAGCGCGGGTCGCGCAGCAGATTGCCGAGCGTATTGAATAGCCGATTGCCGCTGTAGTCCGGTATCCAGAGCCGACCGTCCCGGCCGACCTCGATAAAACCGGCCGGTCCGCCACGATGCGAAATATCCACTCCGCCACCCTGTGGGTCCGAACTCTGGCTGGCGATGAACAACGTGTCCGCCGCCTGTACCAGCCCCAGCCATTGTTCGTCCAGGCCGTCACCCTTAAGCATTAACCCCGGCAGGCGCGGGGTCGCCTGCCAATCGCGTGCCTGGATGTACTTCGTGCAATTGCCGAACGACTGCGCGACCGCGACGCTGAAGCCGCGCTCGTCACTCTCGACTATGCGCCCATTCATCCTGTTGCGTCTGCGAGTCGGCCATTCGAGCCCGAGCAGACCGACCGCGGCGCGCGGCTGCAGCAGTGATGCGATCGGATCGTCGATCTGTGGCCGGGCGCCAACGCACAGCAAGGCTGGATGGGGCGACCAGGCGAACCCAGCCGCGCCGCAAAGTATCGATGCATGAGGCTGCCCTTCGCTGTCCACCGCCGCTACCAGCAAAGCCGGTAATTGCGCGAAAAATTCCCGATGCTGCTCAGGCATAAACGACGAGCGGATCACGCGACTGCCTATTTGCTCGGCTTTTTCGCGAACGCCGGCACGGGTCTGAACGGATTGCTCGCCGACGTGGAAGGGGCTGCTCATAGCGATATCTCCTATTCCAGGCCGGGCATTCCGATGTAGCCCGGCAGCTCGCGGATGCGGGAACACCAGGAGCGGATTGCCGGGTACGGACCGAGATCGATACCGCCCTCACCAGCCAGCGCCGCGTAGGGGTATACCGCTAGATCGGCGATGGTTGGCGCAGCGGTTTCGGCCAGCCAGGCATGTTCGGTGAGCTGCTGCTCGACCAACTGTAAAGCGGCGAGCGCACGGCTGGCGGTCAAGGGTTCGTCGATCGGGCGGCGGAACAAGCGCCCTACCCGAGCCGTGGCCGGGCCGTGATGCATCTCGTTGGCGGCGAAACTCAGCCAGCCAACGACGCGCGCCTGAGTGAGCGCATCCTGCGGATACCAGACTTCGTCGGCGTAGCGCCGTGCCAGGTAGACGAGGATGGCCTGGGAGTCGACCACGCGGGTATCGCCATCCTCCAGAACCGGCACCTGCCCGCGCGGATTGATAGCGAGAAACGACGGTTGCTTGTGCTCGCCTTGCAGCAGATTCACCGGCACCAGCTCAACCGGCTGGCCGATCAGGCTGAGAAACAGGCGCGCTTTGTAGCAGTTACCGGACAGGGTCAGATCGTACAGTTTCATCGTGTCGCTCCTTCGCAGATGTGGTTGGGTAAGGCACGACTGGATAATAGACAGACCTGTCTGTACACTGCAAGCGCAAAATGTTCTCGAGGATGACGATTGGAGCGAAAAGAACCGCTGCCGCATAATGGCCGCCCGAGGAGACCTACATGGCATCGAACAAGCGCGACCTACTGCTCAGCACCGCCGAGCGGCTGTTTTACACAGAGGGCTACCACGCCACGGGCATCGACCGGATTCTCAATGAGTCCGGCGTGGCCAAGATGACGCTGTACAAGCACTTCAAGTCGAAGGAAGAACTGATCCTGGCGGTGCTCGACGCACGCCAGCAGCCGATGCTCGAGCGTCTGCGCGAAGCGCGCGACAAGCTGCCGCCGCGCAAGGCGCTGCTCGGCGTTTTCGATGGGTTGAACAATATGATTCACAGCCCGAACGCGTTCTGTGGCTGCTTGTTCATCAACGCCGCGGCTGAATATCACGACCGCGATCATCCGATTCATCAGCGCTCGGCGACTTACAAGGCTCAGTTTCAGACGCATCTGCGCGAACTGCTCGAAGCGCTCGACGCACCGCAGCCGAAGCAACTTGCGCGGCAACTACAATTTTTGATCGAGGGTGCGCTGAGCATGGCGCACATCGAGGGGCCAGCTGATCAGGCGCTGCTGGCCAAGGCGGCGGCCGATCAGTTGCTGCAGGCTGCCGGCGTCTGAATAAACGCCGGTGATGCGCCCTTACGTCGTGCGCTCTTCCTTCACGCGGAACCAGGCCGCGTAAAGTGCCGGCAGGAACAGCAGCGTCAGTGCGGTCGCGACGATCAAGCCACCCATGATCGCCACCGCCATCGGTCCAAAGAACACGCTGCGTGACAGCGGAATCATCGCCAGCACCGAGGCCAGCGCGGTCAACACGATGGGACGGAAACGGCGCACCGTCGCGTCGATGATCGCATTGAAGCGATCTTGGCCGGCGCCGATGTCCTGTTCGATCTGGTCCACCAGAATCACCGAGTTGCGCATGATCATCCCCGACAGCGCGATGGTGCCGAGCATCGCGACGAAGCCGAACGGCTTACCGAACAACAGCAGGAACAGCGCAACGCCGATCAGCCCTAGCGGCGCGGTGAGGAACACCATGGCCGAGCGCGAGAAGCTCTTGAGCTGGATCATCAACAGGCTGACCACGACGATGATGAACAGCGGCATACCGGCATTCACCGACGCTTGCCCACGGCTGGAATCTTCCACCGTGCCGCCAACTTCCAGCAGATAACCGCTGGGGAGCGCATCGCGAATCTCACTCAACGTCGGTTCGATCTGCTGCACCAACGAAGCCGGCTGCTGTTCTCCGTAGACATCGGCACGCACCGTCACAGTCGGCAGGCGATTGCGGTGCCAGATCACGCCTTCCTCGAAGCCATATTCCAGCGTGGCGACCTGTGACAAAGGCACGCTGAGGCCGCTGGCGGTAGGAATCGCCAGGCTGGGCAGCATCGACAACATCTCGCGCTCACGTTCGGTGCCGCGCAGCAGAATCTCGATCAGCTCGTTGTCCTCGCGGAACTGGCCGGCGGTGGTACCGGTGAAGGTGCGCTTGAGGAAACTCGATAGCTCGACCGTGCTCACCCCAAGGGCGCGGGCGCGATCCTGGTCGACATTCAGCCAAACCACCTTACTCGGCTCTTGCCAATCCAGGTGTACGTTGGCCACGCGGGGGTTCTCACGCACCTTGGCTGCGACCTGACGCGCCAACTTGCGCACCGCATCAATGTGCTCGCCGGTCACTCGGAACTGCACCGGATACCCCACGGGCGGGCCATTTTCCAGCCGGCTGACGCGCCCACGCAGGGTCGGGAAATCTTCGCGCAGGCGATCGATCAACCAGCTGCGCAGGGCTTCGCGTTCCTCAATGCTTTCGGCCAGCACCACGATCTGGGCGAAGCTCGTAGCGGGCAGCTGCTGATCGAGCGGTAGATAGAAACGCGGTGACCCGTTGCCGACATAGGCCACGTAGTTATCGATACCTGCACGATCCTTGAGCATTTCTTCGAGGCGGTGCACCTCGGCTTCAGTGGCCTTGAGCGAAGCGCCTTCGGCCAGCTTGAGATCGACCATAAGCTCCAGACGCCCAGACGCCGGAAAGAACTGCTGCGGGACGATGCGGAACAGGCCGATCGCACCGACAAAGAGCAACAGCGTCAGCACGATCACCGTTTTGCGCCGACGCACGCAGAACTGGATGAGGCGCCTGACCCGCTGGTAGAACGGCGTCGAATAGGGATCGTGCCCTTCGTCGCTACCGCCGTGTTTCTGCGCGTGACGCTTGGCCAGATCCGGCAGCAGTTTCGCACCCAATAGAGGGACGAATACCACCGCGGCGATCCACGAGGCAACCAGTGCGATAGTCACCACTTGAAAGATTGAACGGGTGTATTCACCGGTACTCGACTGCGCCGTGGCAATCGGCAAGAAACCCGCCGCGGTGATCAGGGTGCCGGTCAGCATCGGAAAAGCCGTGCTGGTCCAGGCGTAGCTCGCCGCCTTGAGCCGGTCGAAGCCCTGCTCCATTTTGATTGCCATCATCTCTACCGCAATGATCGCGTCGTCCACCATCAGCCCGAGCGCCAGCACCAGCGCGCCGAGCGATATCTTGTGCAGACCGATGTTGAGGTAATTCATGGTCGCGAAGGTCATCGCCAAGACCAGCGGGATCGATAGCGCCACCACCAGACCGGTGCGCACGCCGAGCGAGAAGAAGCTCACCAGCAGCACGATCACCAGCGCCTCGATGAGCACCTGAACGAACTCGCCAACACCAGTCTTCACCGCCGCCGGTTGGTCGGACACCTTGCGCAGCTCCATGCCGGCCGGCAATTCCTGCTGCAATCGCGCGAATTCGCCCTGCAGTGCCTCGCCCAGCATGAGGATGTCGCCACCGTCCTTCATCGACACCGCCAGACCGATCGCCGGCTCGCCCATGAAGCGCATACGGGGCGCCGGCGGATCGTTGAAGCCACGATAGACGTCAGCCACATCGCCGATACGGAAGGTGCTGCCAGCCACGCGGATGGGGAAGTCGCGAATTTCCTTGACCGTCTCGAAGCTGCCCGTCACACGTAGTTGGACGCGGTCGCTCGAGGTCTCGACGAAGCCCGCCGACAACACTGTATTCTGCGCTTCGAGCGCCTGTTGCACGGCTTCCAGCGGTACTCCCAGGTTGGCCAGTTTGACGTTGGAAAGCTCGATCCAGATCTTTTCGTCCTGCAGGCCGATCAGCTCGACCTTGCCGACATTCGTCACGCGCTGCAGCTGCAGCTGGATGCGGTCGGCATAATCCTTGAGCACCGCATAGTCGAAGCCCTTGCCGGTCAGCGCATAGATGTTGCCGAAGGTGGTGCCGAACTCGTCATTGAAGAAAGGGCCCTGCACGCCGGCCGGGAAGGTATGGCGGATATCGCCGATCTTCTTGCGAATCTGGTACCAGAGTTCGGGAATCTCCCCGGAGCCCATCGAATCGCGCGCCATGAAGGTCACGTTGGATTCGCCCGGTCGCGAGAAGGAAACGATGCGCTCGTAATCGCCCGTCTCCATCAGCTTCTTCTCGATGCGCTCGGTGACCTGACGGGAGACTTCCTCGGCCGTGGCGCCGGGCCATTGAGTCTGGATCACCATCGCCTTGAAGGTAAAAGGCGGGTCTTCGCTCTGGCCGAGTTTGCTGTAGGAAAGTACCCCGACGACAGCCACCAACAGCATCAGATAGATCACGATCTGCCGGTTACCCAGCGCCCAGGCGGAGAGATTGAAGCGCATCGCGATTACTCCTGGGCCGCCAGCACGACCGGTCGGTTGTCGCGGTCCACCGCCCTTACCTCTTGATTTTCGTGCAGCATCTGAACGCCGGCTAGCACGACCCAGTCGTCAGCTTGCAAGCCATCCAATATGGGTACCAGGGTTTCGCCGAAGGCACCGGTGCGCACAGCGACTCGCTCCAAGGTGGCGCCCTTCGTCACTCGCCAGACATAGGCCTTGCCCTGCTCGGCCGTGACAGCCGAAAGCGGCACGGCCAGCGGCACCTCGCCGTTTTTGCGGATCGACACCAGGGCGCTCTGACCCAGATCGGCCGGCACCTCGGCATCGGCGAACGCGACGCGCGCCGAGTAGGTACGCGATTGCTGATCGGCCGCCGGCGATAACTCACGAATGTGTCCGGGGTACTGCTTGCCGGGATGCGACCAGATTTCCACAGAGACCTTCTGCCCCACCGCATAACGATCCAGCGCCTGCTCCGGCAAATGGATCGCCACCTCACGCTCGCCATCAGCGGCCAACACGAACGCGGTCTGCCCTGCCGCGACCACCTGGCCGACCTCGACCCGACGTTGCGCGATCACTCCATCGCGGGTCGCCCGCAGAACGGCGTAGTCGACCTGGTTGCGCGCCACGTCGAACTCAGCGCGCGCCTGCTGCAGACGCGCCTGGGCCGAGCGAAAGGCGTTTTCGGAAGAATCGAACTGCGAGCGGCTGACCAGTTGGCGATCCATGAGCGTCTTGTAGCGCTCGTGCTCGGCGCGCGCGACGCGAAGGTTGGCCTCGGCGGCGGCTACCTGGGCGCGCAGACCTTCCAACTGCAATTGCACGTCGCGCGGATCGAGCTTGGCCAACGGCTGATCCTTGCGCACCCGTTCACCGGCTTCGACCAGACGCTCGGTCACCTTTCCGCCGATTCGGAACGACAATTCAGGCTCGTAACGCGCATGCACCTCGCCCGGATAGCTTTCAACCGCCTCGCTGGCCGGCTGCGGTTGAACCACCATGACCGGCCTTGCCGAGAGCTGCTCGGGCTCACCATTGCCGCAACCGGATAACAAGGCGAGACCAATGACACCAAGGAAAGGCAAGGCATGTCGGAACACGTTTGGTTCTCTCTCTGTCGCAAGGCGGGCTTTAATACCTATACTGGCCGGCATAGTAAAAATACCGAACTCACCAGTCTAGTATTAAAAACACTTATGACAGAAAAACCATCCGTGCCCTCTGGCCCGGGCCGCCCGAAGGATCCAGCCAAGCGCGAAGCGATTCTCGCCGCCGCTCAGGTGTTGTTTCTGAGCAACGGCTATGAAGGCAGCAGCATGGACGCTATCGCCGCCGAGGCGGGCGTCTCGAAGCTCACGCTGTATAGCCACTTCAAGGATAAGGAGGCGTTGTTTGGCGAGGCGATAAAGACCACCTGTGAGACGCGCCTGCCGCGCACGCTGTTCGTACTCGAAGACGGTTGTTCGATCCGGCAGGTGCTGCTGGATCTGGGCCGCGCATTCCATGCGCTGGTCAACAGCCCGGAATCCATCGGACTGCACCGTGTCATGGTCGCCTTGGCCACGCAGAATTCCGCGCTGTCACGCATGTTTTTCGATGCGGGACCGCAGCGCTTGCTGGTGGATCTGGAGCATCTGCTGATTCAGGCCAACCAGCGCGGACTGCTGCAGGTAAGCGAGCCTATGCGCGCCGCCGAACACTTCTGCTCGTTGATAAAAGGCGTTGCGCACTTCCGCTTGCTGATCGGCTACACGGATGCGCCCGATTCGGAAGAGGCCGACGAACATGTGCAGGACTGCGTCGCGCTGTTCATCCGCGCCTATGACTGCGCGCAGTCTGCGGAGGGCTGAGCCGGCACGAACATCCCGGCTCGAACAATCACGACGCAGCGGGAGCAGCCGTAGGATCTACAGCGCGGAAAGCGTTCGAAATTCGTCCTGCGCCAGCTGATCGGTCATACCACTGACGAAATCCTGCAGCATTCGGCAGCGGTAGTAGAACTCCCACAACGGCTGGTCAGGCGACTCCATGGGGTGGGCTTTCATGGCCTCGTGGTAGGCCTTGATCAGTTGGCTTGGCAATCGCCGCGCCAGCATCTGCAGATGTGGTTCGCTGCGGCAGCCGCCCTCGGTCAAGGCCTGGAAGGTTTCCGGGGCGACACGTAGCAGTGGTGCATAGGCGTCGAGCAAGCCCTGCAGTATCCGATAGCCCTGCAATTGCAAGGTTTCCACTTCTCGATGGCAGAACACGCGGTCCATCGCAACGTCCTTGAAGGTCTGCACGATGGCGTTGGCCAGACTGGAATCTTCCAGCAGTGCTCGGTCCAGCGTGCCGTGGTAGACGGATTCGATGTTGTCGACGAACTGCTGAGCCGCATGCTGCACCAGCGGATGGACCATGTTCACCCGCAACCAGATGAAGAACTCGCCAACCTTGTTGATCGGCTCCTTCCGCGCCCGCGACTCGGCATAGGCGACCATGCTGCGGAAGCTGCGCCCAGCTGCCGCGATCGGCTCGTCCGGCGACCCGTGCTCGGCGAACTTGGCCACCAGCAGATCTGCCAGCTGTTCGATGGTGAAGATGCCCTTCTCCACCGAGTCCTCGATATCGGCCAGGCAATAGGCGATGTCGTCCGCTGCTTCCATGATGTAGGCGACGGGATGGCGCGTGCCGGATTGCAGACCCAGCGCGGTGCGCAAATCATCCACGAACGGCTCTTCGGATAGATAGAAACCCGGCTTCTTGTGCAGATAGGCGCCAGGCGTGCCCTTCTCAGGCTTGGGCGCGTAGGCAGCCCGCACGTACTTGAGCAGGCCGGCCGTCTGGGTATAGGTCAGATTGAGCCGCAACAGGCTCACCACCAGACGAATCGCCTGAGCGTTGCCTTCGAACTGTTTGAGATCGAGCAGCATGCGTGCGCGCAGCTCGATACCGCCCTGCTCCACCGGCACGGCCGAGTCGAAAAGCGTCTCGAGATGGCGAGCAAACCACTCACTGATGGCGAACTCGCCGAAGTGCCCAAAGGGCGGATTACCGATGTCGTGCATCAGGCAGGCCATTTCCACCAAGCTTTCCAGTGCCCCTTCCAGATCATCGAGGCCATACAGGCTGGCCTTGTTGCCAAGCTGCTTATATAGCGTACGGACGATGAAACGACCGGTCTGTTGGACCTCCAACGAATGCGTCAGCCGGCTACGCACCGCCGCGTTGCGCTCCAGCGGGAACACCTGCGTTTTCTGCTGCAGGCGACGCACCGCCGCCGAATTTATGATGCGGCCGCGGTCGCTCTCCAGCTGATCGATGACCGCCTGCAGGTTGCCGTCCGAGGCGCGCATCCCCTGCTCCATCTGGCCATAGGGCCGTTGACGGGTGATCTTGTCCTTGAAGTTCAGGGGCACTGGCATGGATCGCACTCGATAAATAAGAAAGCCGAGCCTAGCGCGGCATGACGGCTTTACCAAGACCGCTGCCCCGCCCTAGCCCTGCTGGACTAGAATCGCCCGCTCAGCCAGGAGCGAAGCATCATGAGCAGAGCGGATTTCATCGCCAACATGCCGAGCGGGCGACCGCCGAAGCACGGCGGCTGCTCGACAAGCGACCCGAACTGGGAGCTCGCTGGCTGTCCTGGGTCGCCTCGGAACTCTACCAACTCACCCCACCGGAATACGCGGCGATGGTTCGCCATGAGCTTGCTCGCCTGAACGAAGGCTGAAGCGCAGCCAGTCCGGCACCAACGCCTTCAACCAGACCTCAATCGCCTCGCCTCAACGGCAGGCGATGCGTTGTGAGCAGAAAAAACCTTTGTAGTCATCAGACGACATACTCAAGTAAAGGCTTATTCTGCCGATGTCATATTACGACTAACTTCAGTGGCATCCTGCCTTGAGGAAACAACAATGAAAAATCTGAAGGTCAGCTACAAGCTGGCTCTGGGTTTCGCAGCCGTACTGCTGTTGACCGTCTGCGTCGCCGTTATCGGCGTGTTCAGCATGGACGCGCTGATCTCCCGCAGCGACAAGGCACAGACGGCTGAGAGCCTGCTCAACGAAGCCAACGAAATTCGCTACGCGCAGGTGCGCTTCGAGGAGCGCAGCGATCCCAGCCACGTCGCTCACGTCACGGATTCGGTGGCCAACATCGTTCAGATCATCGAAAGGGAAAGGGCCAGCTTCTCCGAGCCGCAAGACCTTGAGTATCTGGAAACCATCGCCAGTGAAGCCCGCCATTACCAGGACGCGTTCGAAAAACTGGTAGCCCTCCACGCGCAGAAAACGCAAACCCGCGCCAACTGGGTCGAAACTGGAAACAACACTGACAAACTGATCGGCGACCTGGAGCGACGCTGGAACGGCGTCCAGGGCAACCCGGTACTGCATCCAGCCAGCGATACCGCCAACATCGCCCTGCTCACCAGCGAACTGTCCAAGCAGAACCGGCTGCTGCGCTACACGGTGCGTGGCTACCTGATGGAAGAGTCCGAGGCCGCCCTGCAGGCGCTCAATCAGCAGTTCGACAGCCTCAACGCGGCCATCACATCCCTGGAAAGCGAGCTGATCGGGCCTCAGGCCGAACGCCTGAAGATACTCAAGGCCAGCGCGAACGAATACGTCGAGCTGGTCAAGAAGTTACCGCCCATCGTCGCTCTGCAACAACAGGCGCACCAGGACATGGAGGCGATCTTCGCCAGGCTCTATGAACAGGCTCAGGGCATCATCGCCAGTCAAACCAGCAAACGCGCCGAGGAAGCCCAGACCAAGAAGGTGCAAGTCATTGGCATCACGTTGCTGGCTATTGCCCTAGGTGTGCTGATCAGCGCCTTGATCGTTCGGCAGATTACCCAGCCGCTGAATCAGGCCGTGCGAATGGCCGAGCGTATCGGCGCCGGCGACATGACCGGACAGGATGTGGATAAACGCCACGACGAGTTCGGTCAGCTGCTCGATGGGCTGGGCAAAACCCGCAGCAACCTGCAATCGCTCATCGGCCATATTGGCGGTATCACCACGCAGCTGGCGGCCGCCTCGGAAGAACTGTCGGCGGTCACCGCCCAGGCCAGCGCAGGCGTGAACAGCCAACGTCAGGAAACCGATCAGGTCGCCACCGCCATGCATGAAATGACCGCCACGGTGCAGGAAGTGGCGCGCAACGCCGAAGAAGCATCCGGCGCTGCCAGGCGCGCGGACCAACAGGCAACCAAGGGCAACGCCGTGGTGCAACGGGCGCTGGCACAGGTCGATCGATTGTCCGCGGAAGTTACGCTTTCCGCCGAAGCCATGACCCAGCTGAACCAGGAAACAGATGGCATCAGCACCGTGCTGACGGTGATCAACGGCATCGCCGAACAAACCAATCTGCTGGCACTCAACGCGGCAATCGAGGCGGCACGTGCAGGCGAGGCGGGTCGTGGTTTCGCCGTGGTCGCCGACGAAGTCCGCGGCCTGGCACAGCGCACCCAGCAATCCACCGCGCAGATCGAGGAGCTGATCAGCAACCTGCAGAAAGACGCGCGTACCGCCTCGGGGATGATGGACAGCAGTAGCAGTCTCGCCAAGGACACGGTCAGCCTGGCGCGTGATGTCGGTGAGGAACTGCAGGCGATCACCGAGACAGTGTCGATCATTCAGGCGATGAATCAGCAGATTGCCACCGCTGCAGAGCAGCAAAGTTCAGTGGCCGAAGAGATCAATCGCAGTGTGCTCAACGTGCGCGACGTAGCCGACCAATCCGCCGAAGCGGCGCAGGAAACGGCCGCGTCCACGGCGCAACTGGCCCAACTGGGCAGCGAGTTGCAGACGCTGATTGGCCGCTTCAAGGTCTGATGTGAAATCTGCAGAACCGGATCGGGCATGGAAGTCGCGATCCGGTTTCTTCAGGCAGCCGAACCGCCCAGCGCCATGCGCACCCGGCCCAGCAGCCAGCCGCCGCCTACGTTGATCATCAGCCCCAGCATTACCAGCAGCGCTCCGATCGCCTGCATCACACCAAGATGCTCATCGAGCAGCAGCGCTGCGGAGGTAAGCCCCACCACCGGTACCAGCAGCGAGAAAGGCGCCACGGTGTTGGCCGGGTAGCGCGACAACAGCCGGCTCCACAGGCTGTAGCCGAGGATAGTCGCACCGAAGGCCAGATAGAGAAGCACCAGAACCGAACTCCAGCCGATGCCGCGCAACGCGCTTTCGATCACTTGCGGGCCTTCCAGCATCCATGAAAGCGCAAAGAATGGGATCGGTGGAAACAGGCTGCCCCACACCACCAATCCGACCAGATTCACTTTGCCCACCTTGCGCGTCACGATATTGCCCAGCGCCCACATCGACGCCGCACAGATGGTCAGCACGAAGCCGGCCAAGGTCATGCTGCGATCGCCCTGCATGCCGATCAGCAGCAGCCCGCCCGCCGCGATCAACAAGCCGATGAAATTGGTCGCCCGCAGGCGCTCGCCAAGAAACAGCGCGGCGAAGAACAGCGTGAAAAATGCCTGCGATTGCAGCACCAACGAGGCCAGCCCGGCCGGCATGCCGACATTCATGGCCGAGAACAAAAAAGCGAACTGCCCAAGCGAGATAGTCGCGCCATAGGCCAGCAGCCAGCGCAGCGGCAGTTGCGGACGTTTGATGAACAGAATCGCCGGGAAGGCGGCAAGCAGGAAACGCAACGCGCCCAGCAGCATCGGCGGAATATCGTCCAGACCGACTTTGATCACTACGAAGTTCATGCCCCAGACAACGATTACCACGAGGGCCAGCAGGAGGTCTTTGGGTGCCATGGCGCACTTCCCAAGTTAAAAAATCATTAAAGCCCTCCACAGCGATCGTGCACTCATACAGCGAGCAAAGGATTCGGCAATACAGTCGCAGCGCGGCAAACCTGCGCCGCGAATGGCTCTTTCCGGCATGGGTCGATGCCATGCACTCCGTGCCAGCTTCGGGTGCAAAGAGCTAGAATCGCTAGCGAACGAATCAACCCGCACGAGAGCAAGCATGGGCGCACAGTGGAAAGCGAAGCATAAAGAAGCGGCAGCCAACGCCAAGGGACGCACCTTCGGCAAGCTATCGAAGGAGATCATGATCGCAGCCCGCAGCGGCGCCGATCCGGATATGAATCCCCGCTTGCGCCTGGTGGTGGAACAGGCCAAGAAAGCCTCGATGCCGCGAGAAACCCTGGAGCGCGCAATCAAGAAAGGCGCCGGCCTGCTCGGTGAAAGCGTCAACTACGAGCGCACCACCTATGAAGGTTTCGCCCCGCATCAGGTGCCGGTGATCGTCGAGTGCCTGACCGACAACGTCAACCGCACCGTCGCTGAAATCCGCGTACTGTTCCGCAAGGGTCAGCTCGGTTCGTCCGGCTCGGTCGCTTGGGATTTCGACCACTGCGGCCTGATCGAAGCGGCGCCGGACACAGCTGATGCCGATCCGGAACTGGCCGCCATCGAAGCCGGCGCGCAGGATTTCGAAGCCGCCGAAGACGGGGCCACGCTATTCATCAGTGACCCTAGCGATATGGATGTGGTCTGCCGTGCGCTGCCCGAACAGGGCTTCACCGTACAGTCGGCACAGCTCGGCTATCGACCCAAGAACCCAGTCACCAGCCTGTCGGACGCGGAACTCGAAGAGGTCGAAGCCTTCCTCGCGGCCATCGATGCCCATGACGATGTGCAGAACGTTTATGTCGGCTTGGCGGGCTGACTCTGGATTCAATGGAGGGCAAAGGTCATGAGCACGAACAAACCGAATACGCCGTATGCCCAGCGCGAACAGGGTTACCGCGAGAAGGCGCTGAAAATGTACCCCTGGGTCTGTGGACGCTGTGCGCGGGAGTTCTCAGGCAAGCGGCTGAGCGAGCTGACGGTCCACCATAAGGACCACAACCACGACAACAACCCCGAGGATGGCTCCAACTGGGAGCTTCTCTGCCTGTACTGCCACGACAACGAGCATTCCCGCTATACGGACAATCAGTATCAGGCCGAAGCCAGGCCAGGCAGCGATCTGGGCCCGAAGGAAACCTTCAAGGCCTTCGCCAACCTGGGTGACCTGCTCAAGGGCAAGTCGGATTGATTCAGTGACTTCGGGATTTGTTCCCGTTTCGCCGTGAGCCGCGACGAAACGGGCGCAGCTCACACGTCCCGGTTACTTGACCAGCAGGACCGGCACCGAAACCTCATGGACCACACGGTTGGCAACCGAGCCCAGCAACATGCCGGTGAAACTGCCCAGGCCGCGTGTGCCCATGACCACGGTGTCGCACCCGAATTGCTGCACCGCCGTATTCACCTGCGCTGCGACATCGCCTAGAACGGCATGGGTCTGGTGCGGTATGCCGGCGGCCTGTAGCTCCGTAGCGGCTTCCTCCAGAGTACGGTGAGATTTTTCGAGAAAGCTCTTGTTCAGATCTTCAACCGTACTTGCAGTGACGAATTCGCCATAGATAACCGGTTCCTGCTGCGCATTCAGGACGTGCACCTGAAGCGGTATAGGCGCATCGGCGGCGAAGTCGACGATGTATCGCAGCGCCCGTTTAGCGTTGTCCGAACCGTCGAAAGCTAAAAGAATATTGCGCATGGCGGGTCTCCATTGAACATTTGAAAACAGCATAGACCACCGCCCAATGCACCCGAGCGCCAGGAACATATCCATTGCGCTGGATCAATTCCGGCACCGGAAACAATCAACTCCTTTGCGAGACAGTCGATGAGTACAACCTCCAACGCTCCGTTCGGCGTCGGCGACGCCTCTTTCAAGGCAGCCGGCGGCGAAGCCGGCATCCAACAGTTGGTCACGGACTTCTACCGGATCATGGACGAGCACGAAGCCGCCCATTGCGTACGTCGTTTATATCCGCAGGATCTGAGCGAGGCGCGCGAACGTCTGGCGGCGTTTCTCTGTGGCTGGCTGGGTGGGCCGCGCCGTTACGCCGAAAAATTCGGCAGCATCAGCATCCCGCAATTCCATAGACGCTGGACTGTGGGCGAAGCTGAGCGGGACGCCTGGCTCGAATGCATGGCGCTCGCCATTGCCAGGCAGGGCTACTCAGCGGGCTTCGCCGACTACCTGTTGGTGCAGTTGCGGGTACCGGCGGAACGCATCCTGCAAGCCGGACTACAGCCGTGTCCGGCGCACCCGCACTCGCCGCTCCCATAGCCGACGCGGATCGACAGGCCGAACCCTGGGCACATCGCTGCGTCATAACTCTGTGGGATAACGATGCTCGGATGCGGCATCCGCAGCTTCGAACAGCAGTCAGGGTGATTTAGATGAAGATCCGCTTTGCCTCGGTCAACGAGCAGAAGATTCGCGACGCACGAGAATTCCTCGAGCAGAGCGGCATCGAGATCATCAGCTTCCCGGTGCGCATCGTCGAACAGCAAACCGAAGATCTGCATCAGTTGGTCAGTGACAAGCTGATGGACGCCTTCAAAATGATTGGCAAACCGGTCTTCGTCGAGCACTCGGGCCTGTTCATCAATAGCCTGAACGGCTTTCCCGGCGGGCTGACCCAGACATTCTGGGATCGCTTGCACGCTGTGCGCTTCTCCGAACTGATCGGCAATCTGGACGACCCTTCCGCGGTGGCACGTTCGCTGATCGGCTACTGCGACGGTCGCAAGCGGCATTTCTTCGAGGGAGAAGTTACCGGCAGGATTTCCCGCGAACCGGCGGGTGCAGAGGGCTTCGAGTGGGACAACGTGTTCATTCCCGACGGTTATTCCTGCACGTTCGCCGAGTTGGGTGGCGTCCATAACGAGCTTTCCATGCGTAAGCGGGCACTGGATGCCTTCATCAATCACTTGCGCCGGGTCTGAGAGGTATCGATGCAGAAGCTTCTGGAGGCGTACCGGCATAACCGCCTGATTCTTTTCGTAGGCTCCGGCGTGTCGGCCAATATCGGATTACCGCCCTGGCGCGACCTGATCAACGAAATTGCCCAGCAACTCGATTACGACCCCGATGTCTTCGATACCTATGGAAACTTCCTCTCGCTTGCCGAGTACTACCGCATCAGGAAAGGCAACATCGGGCCACTGCGCAGCTGGATGGACCGAGAGTGGCACAAGAGCATCGAGATCCGCGATTCGGAGATTCACCGGCTGATCGTTCAGGGCCGGTTTCCAGCCATCTACACGACCAACTACGACCGCTGGCTGGAAAATGCCCATGACGCTCATGGCGTCGGTTACATCAAAATCGCCAATGCCAGTGACCTGGTAAAGGCCCGTGATGGCGTCAGGCAGATCGTCAAATTCCACGGCGACTTCGATGACGATGACTCGATCGTGCTCGACGAAACGAGCTATTACGAACGCCTGCAATTCGAAACGCCGCTGGATATCAAGTTACGCGCCGACACATTGAGCAAAGCCGTTCTGTTTATTGGCTACAGCCTTTCGGATACCAACATTCGATTATTGTTCTACAAACTATCGAAGATCTGGAACGAACACGAAACCCTTGGCGTCCGGCCGATATCCTATGTCTTTTCGCACAAACCCAACCCGGTGCAGGAAGAAATTCTCAGCCAATGGGGAATTCAGATGATTACTTCGGAAGATGACGAACCGGGGTTGGCCTTGCAGAACTTTTTGCGAAATCTGGTTGAAGGCTAACGGGCAATGGTTATATCAAGCGAAGCGAAAGAATAAACAAACGAAGCGATAAAAGTGCGATGCCGTCTGGCATCGCACTCGCATGCATCAGTAGTTGTAACCAATACCGACGCTATAGAAGAACGCTCCATCGTCATAACGATCTC
The DNA here is from genome assembly GCF_019355055.1 of Pseudomonas sp. MTM4. Taxonomy (NCBI): domain Bacteria; kingdom Pseudomonadati; phylum Pseudomonadota; class Gammaproteobacteria; order Pseudomonadales; family Pseudomonadaceae; genus Pseudomonas; species Pseudomonas sp. MTM4. Next base: position 4,628,294 of record NZ_CP048411.1, on the reverse strand, counting down.
GCGCATCGCTTCCGCTCTTGAACAGGAACTGATACTCAGCCATCGCGGTGATGAACGTCTTGTCCTGAACCCAGTATTTGATGCCGAGTTCCGGTCCACCCATGAAGGTCTCGTCCACTTCTTCGCCGTAGACCCCACCCACGCTCAGGCCAATGAATGGGCGAGTGTTTCCACTACCGAAGTGGTAGTCATAAAACACGCGGGTCGAGCCGTCGAACTGGACGCTTTCATCTTCCGAGTCTCTGGCATTCACCGTTTGCCGGATGCCCCACATGGATCGCTCATCAAGATAAGTACCCCAACTACCCTGTACCGAGAACACTGTATCGTCGAAATCCTTATCGCTACTTCCCGCACCACTCAAGGTAACTTCACGATCACCCGCCACCGGAGCGGCAACTGTGATAGCGGGAAGCATGGCGGCAACCAGGAGAGAAGTTTTGAAAAGTCGTTTCATGACAACACCCTCTTGTTCTTACTATGGCGGAATACGCAGTAACGCTCACGCGATGCGTATTTTAATGACAAGAGGGCACAACCACTGTTCATTTTATTTTAGGTATGTCAAGCAACCCGTTATTTTAATTGATTATTTATTTTTTATCGCCGCTTCGCTAATTAGGCCTGACCGGCTGATCCCCCTAACAACAAACGGAACGAATCTATGCAACCGGTCCGCCGACATGAATCCGAACTTAAAATGGATGGTTAATATCACGCCGAGCCACTTTTTCGTGCCGACACGTCTTCCGGCAGTGGTTCATCTTCTGGGTCCGTATCGAACTGTCGCCCCATGGCGATTCGTAGCCAGACCGGTATCAGCAATAACCCAACCGCCAGGCACAGCCAACTGATGAGGGAGCTTCCCTGTGGTGGAGGGAACATCAAGCGGCCAACACCAATCAGCAATGTAAAAAGCGAAACGGCGGTTACCACCACGGCGAACAGCCGAGTCCCCAACGCCTTGACCGACACCGCAGCCCCAATGCCGTTGAGCATCGCTGCGTGCCGCCAGAAGCCGAAGGGGCGAACACGGCGATAGAAGCGTTTGAGCGTGGCGTCGTCGGTCGCCGGAGTGATGAAGGTAACCAGGATCGCGGCGGATGTAGTGGTCAAGGCCATGATCCCGAGACGTATCCATTCGCGCTCCGGATCGGTGCCCAGGTAATAGAGAAGCAAAGGCGCCGTAATCAGCGATACCGCCATGGCGGTTAGCTCCGAGTACAGATTGATTCGCTCCCAGAGCCAACGCAGCACTAGTACCGAACCCATCCCCGCGCCAAACAGCAGCGAAATGAACCAGGCGGTCTGGATCGAACCGAGATTGGCCATGATGATCATCGCGATCACCAGAATCAGCACGTTGGACAACCGCGCCACCAGCACCAATTCGCGGTCCCTTGGCTTGCGCTTGAGCACATGTGGTGCGAATACGCCGCCATAGACGTCATTGCTCCAATAAGACGCGCCCCAGTTGAGGTGTGTATCGACGGTAGAAGCCAGCGCGGCCAGCAATCCGACGAGCATCAGGCCGCGCACACCGGGCGGTAACAAATCTTCGATACCTTGCACGAACAGTGCTTCTCGCCCGGCCGTGAAACCATCGCCGGCCATTTCGGCTGGAGTGAACGGATACAGCACCAGCAGCCCAACCGCGATCGCCAGCCAGAATAGGCTGCGCAAAAAGATCTGTAGCCAGGCGAAGACCAGACCGGCGATTCGAGCGTCGCGGTCGGTCGGGCACGCCATGCTTCGCTGCGCAAGATAGCCAGTACCATCGGAGTTCATCTGGAAGAACCACTGCAGACCGATGATGACCAGGAACGGCATCAGCGCCTCACCCGCATCGGCTGGAGGGGCGAAGGACAACATTCTGCTTGCCTGCTCGGCTCCGTAGATTTCCACGATGCGATCCGTCAATCCGCCTAACCCACCGGCGGCGTCGACGACGAACCAGGCATAAAACAGCGTGCCGATCATCGCCAGGCTGAATTGCACCACATCGGTCTGGACGACAGCGCGTAGCCCCCCGGTTATCGAATACATCGCGGTGAACGCGAGAATCAGCAGGATCGATATCAGGTTATTGGCGCTCATCATCGCCGGCTCCAGCCCGGTAATACTTTCGCCGAGCTGTATGCCTGTAGTGGCGATGAAATCCACGATGGGCTCGTAGACTCCGGAGGGCAGCCACAGGTGCCATGGCAAGAACACCTCGGCGATACGAATGGCAGCCACCAGCACCATCGCCAGCACCACGCAATTGATCACCGTGCCGTAGTAGATCGCCTTGAGCAAACGTAGCGGAGTGACGCCCTTGCCGCTGTATCGCACTCGGGTCAGCTCGGCATCGGTCAACACGCCGGCCCTGCGCCAGCCAACCGCGAAAACGAACGCCATGAGCAGAAACGCAAGGCCGTAAATCCACAATCGCCAAAGCGCGAAGATGCCAGCCGTCGCAACGAGACCGGTAACGAGCAGCGGCGTATCGGCAGCGAACTGAGTCGCCCCCATGGAAAAGCCGGCCTTCCAACCCTTGATCGTCTTGCCGGCGAGAAAATACTCATCGAGGCTCTGAGAAGCCTTTCCGCGCGCACGGAGGCCCGAACCCAGACCGTACAGGATGAAAACCACCACTATCAGGAGATCTATCATTGTTATGGCCCTGTGGAGTAGTTCTCTTCAGAGCCTTCACTGCAGCGAAAAATTGCGGCCATCGGATAAACGGATCGGACGGGCCGGCTAGCCAGCTGACGGCGCTCATCGGGTACCATGCGCTGCGTCATCGGATACCACTCATGTTCGAACTCCAACCGCGCCAATTACCTGCCGAATGTCAGCCGCTACTCGACAAGTTCTACCGAGCCCATCGCAGCCACATGCGGGTACCGGCCGGTGCGCATTGCTGGGTCGTCGGGCACACCGATATCGTTGCCGGTCTCTGCTTGAGCGGCATTGCCGATGGTCACTGGTTGACCGGATTGCTGGTCGCGCCAAGTCAGCGCAACCAGGGTCTGGCGACGCGGTTGGTAACCCGGGCACTGGCCGCAAATCACGGACCTGTCTGGCTGTTTTGTGAGCTCAAGGTAATTGCCTTCTACCGACAGCTGAACTTCACCGAGGCCACCGTTCTGCCTGAAGTGCTGGCATCCCGTCTGCAGCGTTACAACCGAAACAAGAAGCTCGTGGCGCTATGGCACGATAACGAGAATTCCCATGTCACATAACGTTTTGAAGATCGCTACAGCCTGCCTGCTCAACGAAGCCGGTCACATATTGGTTGTCCGCAAGCGCGGTACGCGGATGTTCATGTTGCCGGGCGGCAAGATCGAGGCGGGAGAAACGCCGTTGCAGGCGTTGCGGCGCGAGCTTCACGAGGAGCTGGGTTTACGGGTCGAGGAATCGCAACTGCAGGCGCTTGGACATTTCCAGTCGCGCGCAGCCAACGAGCCAGATCATTGGGTTGAAGCAGACGTTTTCGTGAGCCGTGTTGAAGGCGAGGTACAGGTACAGGCAGAAATCGAAGCGCTGGACTGGCTGGTACCTCGTACGCAGCAGCAGGAACATCTCGCCCCGCTGTTGCGCGAACAGGTACTCCCCGCTCTGCTCCAGCGACTAGCAGCGAAAGAAAGTTGACACCATCATCTGGTGCTGGCGCTAGGCTATGGAGAGATGGGATCACTTGCCGGAAAAGTTTCTTCTAGCGCCTCGTCCAGCTTATCTTCATCGGCCTCGTCTGGACGGCGTTCGATGTGGTCTTCTTGATCTGATCCCGGCTGGGTAGGTTGATTCGAGTCTTTGCCGTTCATGGTGAGCTCCTCTGAGTTTGAATCAGAACGTTAGGCCACCCAGCAATGCAGTCGTTCGGCGGGATCGAATACCTATTCGCAGGCAAAAAAAAGGGGCGGGGTTTAATCCCCGCCCGCCTCCTTCCCTGCTTCCTTTATTCCCAGCTCGTCTTCCTGACGCACCGCATCCAGCGATTAATCCTGACCAACATCCTTGCCGGCCTGCACTTGTCCTTAAGCACAGGTGCGATATTAAAGTTTTGGACGACAACTACAACTCCCAAAAATTCGTAATGGCTTTTTGATAGGAATATGAGATTTCACTTTTCCCCTTTAAAATCAATCAGTTAAAAAATATCTTTTAGTAAAGAGAGTATAGCCAGCAAAGCTCTTCACTCTTTTCTTACACGCCGTGTAAGTAAATGCGTACATAGCAAAGAGCTTTCGAGGAAGTACGACGAAACCAGGACTAACCCTGTTGGTTAGCCCGACATGTAGAAAAAATAGAAAGCCTGGGAACGCCCCTTACGTTGCCGGTAAGGGGCGCCGTTCCTTAGTGGAACAGGGACTCGCTCGATAAACCGTTACGCTCGAAGATCTCGCGTAACCGCTTAAGCGCTTCGACCTGAATCTGCCTTACCCGCTCGCGGGTCAGCCCGATTTCCTGGCCGACCTCTTCCAGCGTGCAGCTTTCATGGCCACGCAAACCGAAGCGCCGGATGACCACCTCGCGCTGCTTCTCGGTCAGGTCAGACAGCCATTGGTCGATGCTTTCCGACAAGTCGTCGTCAAGCAGCAGATCGCAGGGATCGCTGGGCCGGTCATCGGTCAGGGTATCTAGCAATGTTTTGTCGGTGTCCGGTCCGAGAGACACGTCCACGGAGGTCACTCGCTCATTCAGCCCCAGCATCCGCTTGACCTCCGCAACCGGCTTCTCGAGCAGGTTGGCGATTTCCTCCGGGCTGGGTTCGTGGTCGAGCTTCTGGGTAAGCTCGCGCGCGGCACGCAAGTAAACGTTCAGCTCCTTGACCACGTGGATCGGCAGCCGAATGGTGCGGGTCTGGTTCATGATCGCCCGCTCGATGGTCTGCCGGATCCACCAGGTGGCGTAGGTAGAAAATCGGAAGCCACGCTCGGGGTCGAACTTCTCGACAGCCCGTATCAGCCCCAGGTTGCCCTCTTCGACCAGGTCCAGCAAAGACAGCCCACGGTTGACGTAGCGCCGGGCGATTTTCACCACCAGCCGCAGATTGCTTTCGATCATGCGCTTACGCCCTGCCGGGTCACCCTTCTGAGCCAGACGCGCGAAATGCACCTCTTGCTCGGGAGTCAGCAGGGGAGAAAATCCGATTTCGTTGAGATACAGCTGTGTGGCGTCGAGCGCACGGGTGTAGTCGATGAACTTGTGTTGCTTGAGGGTCGCGGTCTTGGATCGGGTGCCCGTTGAACCGGCGCGGGAGATATCGCTGATTGGATCGGCGTCCGCGGACGGTTCCATGAGTAGAACGGCATCGTCTACGTCAAACTCCGGCACTTCTTTTTTGAGAGCCATTATTGTTTTCCTGTTCTGAGTTCGACAACAGGCTCGGGCGGCACGCACTCCCTGGTAACGCTCAAGCCCCTCCTAGTGCCGGAACAGGTAGTAGCAAATCAGCGCTTTGGCAGGTATTGCAACGGATCTACCGGTTTGCCTTGACGGCGAATCTCAAAATGCAGCTTCACCCGGTCGGTTCCAGTCGATCCCATCTCGGCAATGGTCTGCCCAGCTTTGACTTGTTGACCCTCCTGAACCAGCAGCCTGCGGTTGTGGCCGTAGGCACTTACATAGGTATCGCTGTGCTTGATGATCACAAGTTCGCCGTAACCCCGTAAACCACTGCCGGCGTACACAACAGCCCCATCAGAAGCAGCTAAAACAGGCTGTCCTAATTCCCCAGCGATATCAATGCCTTTATTCAAACTGCCGTTTGAGGAAAAACGACCGATTACAGCGCCGTTCGTAGGCCAAGCCCAACCGCTTGCAGAGCGCGCTACAGGCTTGACCGGCGTAGTCGCAGCGGGAGGCTTGGCCGCCGGTACGCTGGGCCTCGTCAGCGGTGGCGGAATGGGCACAGGCGTAGTCACCACGGATGGCGATGTGCTTGCTGGCGGGACGGGAACAGGAGTCGGACGAGCGGCTACCGTCCGGGATTGAGTATGCCGAGTGAAGCGAATCGTCTGTCCCGGATGGATGACGTGCGGCGGGGGAATATTGTTGACTTGAGCCAGCTCGCGCCAATCCCAACCGAAGCGAAAGGCGATCGACCAAAGGGAGTCACCCCGCTGGACAATATAGTGACCGCTAGTGACACGGTCGCGGCTATTGCGATCGACGACATGCACGCCTCCCGACGGAGGACTGGCGCAGCCAGCAAGTAATGCACCCGCGAGCAGCGCGACAAGCGCACAACGGAAAGGCGGAATGCTCATCCACCGCATGCTGGCTGTGGCCTTCACGGCGCGCTCCTTTTGATCAACAAGGCCGTTCAGACCGTTTGCACCGATGGCTGGCGCCGCCCGGCAAACCATTCGAGTCCAAGGACGAGAACGACACCAGCTACTGCCAGTACTATTGCCAGCGCAAGTTGCGGGTCCTGTCCGGTCAGCTCGCCATAGGCGCCCGGTAGCAGGTTCTGCTCCAGCATCGGGATACGTGCGCCATGCGAGTCAATGCGCCAAGTCAGCGCCTCCTTCCATGGCCAAACCTTGTTCAGCGAACCCAGCATCAGGCCCGTCAGGAAGGCCAGCGTGAGGTCGCGCCAACGGACGAGCATCCAGCTCAACACACGGGCGAAACTGAGAATGCCCACCAGACAACCTGCCGCAAAAATCGCCATGACAGCTAGATCTAGATCCTTCACCGCGCCGAGTACGACCGGATACAGTCCCAGCAGCACAAGAATGAAGCTACCGGAGATACCCGGCAGGATCATCGCGCAGACCGCAATGGCACCGGCGAAAAACAAACTCAAACTACTGCTGCTCCACTGCATCGGAGCGGCCACGGTTATCACGTAGGCAAAGACGACACCGAGTATCAGACCGACGATGCGTGACAGATCCCAGCGCTGGATGTCTTTGCCGACAAGATGCACCGAAACCAGGATCAGGCCGAAGAAGAACGACCACACCGGGATTGGGTGTGCTTCCAATAGATAGGTGATCAGTTTCGCGAGGCTGAACACGCTGGTAAGAATGCCGCCGAATAGAACCAGAAGGAAATTCGCATTTGCCGTCGCCCATGCTTCCCGAATGCGGCCACGAAACAACAGCATCGCAGCGCCGGGTATAGCGCCAATCGATCGCAGCAATTCGTCATAGATGCCGGTAATAAAAGCGATGGTACCGCCAGAAACTCCCGGCACCACATCCGCCGCGCCCATCGCGATGCCCTTGGCGTACAACAACAACGTGTTTTTCATGCTTCCTTCCGCTGAGATCAAACTACAGGTCCATTGAGCAGCGGCACGAAGCGTACGGTATCCAGCAGATGGCGGGAAAAACCGTCTTCCTCTCGAATGATCAGCATCAGTTGCTGGACTTCGCCGACCCCGACCGGAATCACCAGCCGCCCGCCGGGAGCCAGTTGATCGAGCAAGGCTTGTGGCACGTCGGCTGCCGCCGCGGTAACGATGATGCCGTTATAAGGCGCCAATGCAGGCCAACCTTCCCAACCATCACCCCAGCGAAAGACCACATTACGCAATTTGAGTTCGACCAGACGCTCTTTTGCACGATCCTGCAGCGCCTGGATGCGCTCGACCGAGAACACCCGCTCGACCAGTTGTGCCAGCACAGCGGTCTGATAACCGGAGCCGGTACCGATTTCCAAGACCTTATCCAGCGGGCCGTCCGCAAGCAGCAGCTCGCTCATGCGCGCGACCATGAACGGCTGCGAGATGGTCTGGTTATGACCGATTGGCAGCGCGGTGTCTTCGTAAGCGCGATGCGACAGCGCCTCGTCGACGAACAGATGACGCGGCGTGCGTCGAATGACCTCGAGCACGCGAGGATCGGACAGGCCCTCCTCATACAACCGCTGAATCAGGCGATCGCGGGTGCGCTGCGAAGTCATGCCGGTGCCGTGGCGCAGCAGATCATCTTGTCCACGGTGATTCACAGTACGTCCTCCAGCCAGTTATCGAGCCCCTTGAACGCTTCATGGAACGTCCGATCGAGCTGCAAAGGAGTAATCGACACGTAGCCCTGCATCACTGCATGAAAATCGGTCCCTGGCCCACCATCTTCGACGTCGCCGGCAACCGAGATCCAGTAGCCGTCCTTGCCGCGCGGGTTGGCCTGCTTAACCGGCGGTTTGGCCCGGCTACGGTGACCAAGGCGGGTCAACTGAATGCCGCGGATATGATCCAGGGGCAGATTGGGCACGTTGATGCTGAGCACAGTCCGTGGCGGCAGGTCGAGCTGATCGTGTTTCTCGACCAGCTTGCGAGCGATGTAGGCAGCCGTGGGCAGATTGTCCGGAGCGCGCGAGATCAGCGAAAACGCAAATGCCGGTTTGCCAGTGAAGCGGCCTTCGATTGCTGCAGCGACGGTGCCTGAGTACAGGACGTCGTCCCCCAGATTGGCGCCCAGATTAATACCGGAAACCACCATATCGGGTGCTTCGTCTAGCAGCCCGTTCATGCCCAGGTGAACGCAATCGGTAGGTGTGCCGTTCACACCGATGAAACCGTTCGGCATGGTCGTAGGATGAAGCGGGCGATCCAACGTCAGCGCGCTGCTGGCGCCGCTCATGTCTTGGATGGGGGCGACTACGCGGCACTCGGCATAGTCGGCCAGCGCGTCATAAAGCGCGGCGAGCCCGGGTGCATACACCCCGTCGTCGTTGGCGATCAGAATACGCATCAGATGTCCGTCTGCCCTGCCAGGCTGACCAGCTCGCGCACCACAGCTGTGGCAAAGCAGCCGGTCGGCAGGACGAATTCAAGTTGCAGAATGTCAGGCTCGGGATAATGCCACGACAAGCCGCCAATGGGGAGGCGAAGAATGCGCCGTTCATGCTTCATTCCAGCTTCTGCGAGCCACTTGGCGATTGCCGGTTCTGCCCCCGCGACATTCGATTCCAGCGCAGGTATTCCGCCGCCTGCGGGCGACTCACCAACGCCCCACAAGGGGCCGGTAGGGTGCAGGTCGAGAATGCTCAGACGCGGGTCGCTGCATTCGGCCTCGCCTGCTGGGAAGAAGCTGCGGCTGTCGGTAAAGGCCAGTAGATCGCCCACCTGCGCCTTATCCCAGGTCCCGCTTGCGACACGCTCGGCCAAGACCCGATTGAACAAATAGCTGCGCCCCGCCGAGAGCAGCCGCGAGCGCAGGTTGCGCTGCACGGGAAGCTCCTGTCGCTCGGCATATTCGCGTGCGCCAAGAACGTTGCCGCCTTCGAAGCCGAAGCGTTGCAGGCCGAAATAATTGGGCACGCCGTGCGTCATGATTCGCTCTAGGCGCGCGTCCAGTTCAGCGTGTTCGGCCTGCAGTTGGGTCAGGCGCAGGGTGAAGCCGTTTGCCGAGTGGGCGCCGCGCTGCAGTTTGCGCTGGTGACGACAGGTCTTGAGAATCTTCAGCGTTTCGTCTTCAGCTCTATCCAAATTGGGATCGGCCTTGCCCGGCAGATGCAAGCTGAACCACTGACGGGTCAGCGCTTGGCGATCCTTCAGACCGGCGTAGCTGATATTGCGCACCGGAACTCCGGCGGCGCGGGAGATGCGGCGCGCCGCTTCCTCGGTATTGAGGTTGCGCTTCTCGACCCAGAGCCAGAGGTGCTCGCCTTCACCGGACAACGGAATGTCCAGCACTTCATCGACTTGAAAGTCCTCGGCCACGGCCTTGAGCACCGCGCGGCCACATGGCCCGCCGTGCGCCTGCGACCCGAGCAACTGATCTTCGGTCATGCGCGGACCAGCAGAGCGACGGCGTGCACGGCGATACCCTCTTCCCGCCCGACGAAACCCAGCTTCTCGGTAGTGGTGGCCTTGACGTTGACCTGATCCAACTCGACCTGCAGGTCCTCGGCGATCAGGCCGCGCATGGCCTCGATATGCGGCGCCATCTTCGGTGCCTGGGCAATGATGGTGGCGTCGACATTACCGACCTCCCAGCCCTTGCTCTTTACCTGTTCCAGGACATGGCGCAGCAGTACACGGCTGTCGGCGCCCTTGAATTGCGGGTCGGTATCCGGGAAATGCTTGCCGATATCGCCCAGCGCGGCGGCACCGAGCAGCGCATCGCTGAGCGCATGCAGCAGCACGTCACCATCGGAATGCGCCAGCAGACCGAACCTGTGAGGAATCCGTACACCACCGAGGGTGATGAAGTCGCCCTCGCCGAAGCGGTGCACGTCATAGCCGTGGCCAATACGCATAGTCAGAACACCCTTGAAAGATCAGCGGCGGATTCTACAGGAGACGTCATGGCTTGGCTCATCGGCTCCGGCGCCGCATCAACGAGCACGATAGTCACCATCAACCGAAACGATCTCATATCGTGATTCGACGATATATAGTTCGCTCCATTGCGATATACCGAACCAGACGAACACATGCCCGACAATTTCGACGACATCATCAAGGCCCTCGCCCACCCGCTGCGCCGGGACATCCTGCAGTGGCTGAAGGAGCCGCAACGGTACTTTTCCGAGCAGCATCACTCCCTGGAGAACGGCGTCTGCGCCGGACAGATCGACCAGCGGGCCGGTCTTTCGCAATCGACGGTATCGGCCCACTTGGCCACCCTGCAGCGAGCCGGGTTGATTACCAGCCGCAAAGTCGGCCAGTGGCATTTCTTTCAACGCAATGAGCCGGTCATCCAGGACTTTCTGGCCCGCATCGGCCAGGAACTCTGAATCCCTATATAAGGAGCAACACCACCATGCCCACACTTTTCGATCCGATCCGCATTGGCGAGCTGGAACTGGCCAACCGCGTCATCATGGCGCCCCTGACCCGCTGCCGCGCCGAGCCCGGCCGCGTACCGGGCGAGCTGATGGTCGAATACTACGCCCAGCGCGCCGATGCTGGCCTGATCATCAGCGAAGCCACCTCGGTAACGCCCATGGGCGTCGGTTACCCGGACACGCCCGGCATCTGGTCCGCCGAGCAGGTGCAGGGCTGGAAGAAGATCACCGATGCCGTGCATGCCAAGGGTGGCAAGATCGTGCTGCAGCTCTGGCATGTCGGCCGCATCTCCGACCCGCTCTACCTCGACGGCCAGCTGCCGGTCGCCCCTAGCGCCATCAAGCCGGCCGGGCATGTGAGCCTGGTACGGCCGATGAAGGATTACGAGACCCCGCGCGCGCTGGAAACCGAAGAAATAGCAGGCATCGTCGAGGCCTACCGCAAAGGCGCCGAGAATGCCAAGGAGGCGGGCTTCGACGGCGTGGAAATCCACGGCGCCAATGGCTATCTGCTCGACCAGTTCCTGCAGGACAGCACCAACCAGCGTACCGACCAGTACGGCGGCTCGCTGGAAAACCGCGCACGCCTGATGTTGGAAGTCACCGATGCCGCGATCAGCGTTTGGGGTGCCGGCCGCGTCGGCATGCACTTGGCACCGCGCGCAGACTCCCACGATATGGGCGACTCCAACCGCGCCGAGACCTTTGGCTACGTGGCTCGCGAGCTTGGCAAGCGCGGCATCGCATTCATCTGCACGCGTGAAAAAGCCGGCGAAGACAGCCTCGGCCCGCAGTTGAAGCAGATCTTCGGCGGCAACTACATCGCCAATGAGCGTTTCACTGGCGAACAGGCCAACGCCTGGCTGGGCGACGGGAAAGCCGACGCGGTGGCCTTCGGCATTCCTTATATCGCCAACCCGGACCTGGTCAAGCGCCTGCGCCAGGATGCGCCGCTCAACGAGCCCAAGCCTGAGCTGTTCTACGCCCAGGGCGCAGAGGGCTACACCGATTATCCATCGCTCTAGCTCCCAGCGGTGGAAAGGCCCGGCCGGTTATTCCGGTCGGGCCTTTTTTCGTGTTGATCGTTCCCACTCCCGCGGGGGAACGCCCTCCTGTCAGGATCTCAACGCCTCGGCATGATGTCGCAGATGATCATCAATGAAGCTGGCGATGAAGTAGTAGCTGTGGTCGTAGCCCGGCTGTATCCGTAGCGTCAGCGGATGTCCTGCCGCTTTGGCCGCAGCCTCCAGCGCCTCGGGCTTGAGCTGGCTTTCCATGAAGTCGTCGCGGTCGCCCTGATCCACCAGCAGCGGTAGCTTCTCGCCGGCTTCGGCCAACAGCGCGCAGGCATCCCATTCGCACCAGCGCGAGCGGCCCTCGCCCAAATAGCGGGAAAACGCCTTCTCGCCCCAGGGGCAACTGGCGGGATTGGTGATGGGCGCGAAGGCCGAAACCGATTGATAACGTCCCGGATTCTTCAGCGCACAGACCAGCGCACCGTGGCCGCCCATGGAGTGCCCACTGATGCCGCGCCTGTCGGACACCGGAAAATTCGCCTCAATCAGCGCCGGCAGCTCGCCGACCACGTAGTCGTACATGCGGTAGTGCTGCGCCCAGGGCTGCTGGGTGGCGTTCAGATAGAAGCCTGCGCCCAGGCCGAAATCCCAGGCACCGTCCGGGTCGTCCGGCACGTCCGGCCCACGCGGGCTGGTATCGGGTGCGACGATGATCAGCCCCAGCTCGGCAGCCAATTGCTGCGCACCGGCCTTCTGCATGAAGTTCTCGTCGGTGCAGGTCAGGCCCGACAGCCAGTACAGCACCGGCAGCTTCTCGCCCTGTTCCGCCTGCGGCGGCAGGTACACGGCGAACACCATGTCGCAGTTCAGGCTGCTGGAGCGGTGACGGTAGCGTTTGTGCCAGCCGCCGAAGCTTTTCTGGCAGGAAATGTTTTCAAGGGTCATGGCTATGCCTCGCGTAGGGTGGAAAACCGCGAAGCGTTTTCCACCAGTCGAGGTGAATAAACCGTCTGACGACGGCGTTATCCACCCCTACGATCAGAAATGAATGACGGTGCGGATGCTCTTGCCTTCATGCATTAGGTCGAACGCCTGGTTGATCTCATCCAGCCCCATGTTGTGGGTGATGAAGGTATCCAGCGGGATTTCGCCGCTCTGGGACTTTTCGACGTAGCTGGGCAGTTCGGTGCGGCCCTTGACGCCACCGAAGGCGCTGCCGCGCCAGACGCGACCAGTGACCAGCTGGAACGGACGGGTGCTGATCTCCTGCCCCGCACCGGCGACGCCGATGATGATCGACTCGCCCCAGCCCTTGTGCGCGCATTCCAGCGCGGCGCGCATCAGCTGCACGTTGCCGACGCACTCGAAACTGTAGTCCACACCGCCGTCAGTCATCTCGACGATGACTTCCTGAATCGGCCTGTCGTGATCCTTCGGATTGACGAAGTCGGTCGCGCCCAGCTCTTCGGCGATGGGGAACTTGGAGGGGTTGATGTCGATGGCGATGATACGGCTGGCGCCAGCCATCTTCGCGCCGATGATTGCCGCCAGGCCGATGCCACCGAGACCGAAGATGGCCACCGTCGCGCCCGCCTCCACCTTGGCGGTGTTAAGCACCGCACCGATGCCGGTAGTGACGCCGCAGCCCAGCAGGCAGACCTTGTCCAGCGGCGCTTCCTTGGGAATCTTCGCGACCGAGACTTCAGGCAGCACCGTGTACTCGGAAAAGGTCGAGGTGCCCATGTAGTGGTAGATCGGCTGGCCCTGGTAGCTGAAACGGGTGGTGCCGTCCGGCATCAGGCCCTTGCCCTGGGTGGCGCGTACCGAGCTGCAGAGGTTGGTCTTGCCGGAGGTGCAGAACTTGCACTGGCGGCACTCGGCGGTATACAGCGGGATCACGTGGTCACCCACCGCCACCGAAGTCACGCCCTCGCCCACGGCCTCGACGATGCCACCACCTTCGTGGCCGAGAATGCAGGGAAACACACCTTCGGAATCCTCACCGGACAGGGTGTAAGCGTCGGTATGGCAAACGCCGGTGGCAACGATGCGCACCAGTACCTCGCCAGCCTTGGGCGGCTCGACATCTACTTCGACGATCTGCAGAGGCTGGTTGGGGGCGAAGGCGACGGCGGCGCGAGATTTGATGGTCATGAAGGACTCCTCTTGGTGAATGAAGCAAAGTGTAGTTTCATCCTTACGCTGGGTTAATGAGCTAAACGCGAAAACATTGTTGCCGCACAGGGATAATCAAGTTCTTCAAACAGGAGCCCGACATGAACCGCTGGGAAGGTCTCGACGAGTTCGCCGCCGTAGCCGAATGTGGCAGCTTCATGCGCGCCGCCGAGCAGTTGCGAGTGTCTTCTTCGCATGTCAGCCGCCAAGTGGCGCGCCTGGAAGAGCGCTTGCAGGCCCGCCTGCTCTACCGCACCACGCGTCGCGTCTCGCTGACCGAAGCCGGCCACACCTTCCTGGCGCGCTGCCAGCGCTTGATCGAAGAACGCGACGAAGCCTTCCATGCCATCAGCGATCTGCACACGGCGCCCACCGGTCTGTTGCGCATGACCGCAGCCGTGGCATACGGCGAGCGCTTCATCGTGCCGCTGGTGAACGACTTCATGGCGCAGCATCCACAGTTGCGGGTGGAGATAGAACTGTCCAACCGCACTTTGGACATGGTGCAGGAAGGCTTCGATCTGGCCATCCGCCTGGGCCGCCTCGGCGAGTCGCGGCTGGTGGCGACCCGCATCGCGCCACGCGCCATGTACCTGTGCGCCGCACCGGCCTACCTCGAACGCTACGGACGCCCGCACACGCTTTCCGAGCTGGCGCGACACAACTGCCTGGTGGGCACGGGCGATACCTGGATGCTGCAGGTCGACGGCCGCGAACAGCCGTTCAAGCCCAGCGGCAACTGGCGCTGCAACAGCGGTCAGGCGGTGCTGGACGCCGCTCTGCGCGGCTTCGGCCTGTGCCAGTTGCCGGACTATTACGTGCAGGAGCCGCTGCGCCGAGGTGAGCTGGTGTCGCTGCTGGAAGCCAATCAGCCACCCAATACCGCCGTCTGGGCCGTCTACCCGCAGCGCCGCTATCCGCTACCGAAGGTGCGCCTGCTGATCCAGGCATTGAAGGAAGGCCTGGCCAATCGCCCGGAATACCGCAGCGGACGCAACTGAGGTGCTACGGCGCCGCGCGTCTGACTGCCTATTTCGGGAGGAACCCGCTTCCGTAGGCCACGTCGATATTGTGTAGCCGGTGCCCTTTGCGTTTTGCCTGGAGCTACCCGGCGATTCAATCAGGAGGACATCATGCAGATTCTGGTGAACAGCAATCACAGCGTCAGCGTAACCAGCAACCTCGAGGAACACGTGAAGGCAACCGTGGAGAGCGAACTGGAGCGTTTCGATGATCAGCTGACCCGAGTCGAAGTTCATCTCAACGATGAGAACAGCGGTAAAAGCGGCCCTCAGGACAAGCGTTGCCAGATGGAAGCCCGAGTGAAAGGCCATGAGCCGATTTCGGCCACCCACAAGGCGGACTCCATGACGCTCGCAATCGACGGAGCCGCGGAAAAGCTCAACCATGCCCTGGCGCATGCCCTGGACAAACTCAACCATCACTGACCCGTCTTGCCGAACCAGGCCATCAATGCCCGAGGGACCGAACCACCCGATTACGAAAGAGGCCATGCATGAACAGATTGCTCGATCGTGAAACCATGTCCCAGCTGCTGGCGAAGCGCGAGGCACCCTGCCTGTCGCTGTACCAGCCCACCCACCGTAGCTTTCCCGAGCGCCAGCAAGACCCGATCCGCTTCAAGCATCTAGTGCGACAGCTGGAAGACTCCCTCAAACAGCAAGGCCGAGGCGATCAGGCCAAATCGCTGCTCGAGCCGTTTTATGCGCTGATCGATGATGTCGATTTCTGGAATTCCAACCGCGACGGACTGGCTGTGTTCGGCGCCAAGGACTATTTCGAGGTGTTCCGCCTCCAGCGCAACGTACCGGAGCTGGCGGTCGCCAACGATCGTATGCACCTTAAGCCGCTGCTGCGCATCGCCCAATCCGCCGATCGCTACCAGATCCTCGCGATAACACTGGATTCGGTGCGCCTGTTCGAAGGCAACCGTGACGGTGTCGATGAAGTTCCGCTTGCCGAGGGTGTACCAAAAACCGTGGAAGAGGCGCTTGGGCGCGAACTAACCGAGAAGGGTCAGACCGGATTCGCTCAAGGCTATGGCCGCGCCAGCGAACGCGGCGATGCGATGCAGGTCGAGAGCGGCGGAGCCGGTCGGCAGGACGAGATCGATCGGGATCGCGAGCGCTTCTTCCGTGAGGTGGATCGCGCCATCCTCGAACACCATAGCCGCAAGACCCGCCTACCGTTGATTCTTGCCGCACTCCCCGAGCATCAGTCCCATTTCCGCAAGCACAGTCACAACGATCTACTGCTACCTGAGGGCATCGAGAGCGATGTTTCGCTGCTCAGCCAGAAAGAGCTGCGGGAAAAAAGCTGGATGGTCATGCAGCCGCGTTACATCAAACGCCTCGAAGGCTTTATCAACCAGTACGGCGAATCGCATGGTCAGGGCCTGGCCACCGATCAGCTCGAACAGATCGGCCAGGCGACCCTGGAAGGACGGGTGGCGACGTTGCTGGTCGAAGCTGATCGGCAGATACCAGGGATGGCGGACAAGCAGGAAGGCAAAGCGATGGCGGTCGACGATGAGTCCGCCACCACGCCCGATCTGCTCGACGAGTTGACGATCTGGACGCTGGAGCAAGGCGGCGAAGTGATCTCGGTACCCACCGAGCGTATGCCAACCGCGAGCGGCGCGGCGGCGATATACCGCTACTAGTAAG
This sequence comes from Pseudomonas sp. MTM4, assembly GCF_019355055.1. Lineage (NCBI taxonomy): Bacteria > Pseudomonadati > Pseudomonadota > Gammaproteobacteria > Pseudomonadales > Pseudomonadaceae > Pseudomonas > Pseudomonas sp. MTM4. Next base: position 4,611,682 of record NZ_CP048411.1, on the reverse strand, counting down.
CCATCTGCCACGAAGTTGCGAAAGAATCGCGTTTCAGGATGCACAGCGCTGCGCAATCACGATTGCCAGCGCTGTTGCAGCCATTGCAGATCTTCCGGACGCGTAATCTTCAAATTATCCGAGCGCCCTTCTACCAGTCGCGGACTGAATCCCGCCCATTCCAGCGCGGACGCTTCATCAGTAACGGCTGCGCCAGCTTCGAGCACATTGGCAAGCGCATCGCGTAACGCCCCGAGGCGAAACATTTGCGGTGTGAAAGCCTGCCATATCACGCTGCGATCGATGGTTTCCACGACCCGTCCGTCGGTACCCGCTCGTTTCAATGTGTCCCGGGCCGGTACGGCGAGTAGCCCACCGACTGGATCGTCGCCCAGTTCGACCAGCAGTTTGTCGAGATCCTGACGCGAGAGATTGGGCCGAGCGGCATCATGCACCAGCACCCAATCGCCGTATCGTGCGCCCTGCTCGGACAGACGGTGCAACCCAGCCAGTACCGAGTCGGCGCGCTCGGCGCCGCCGTCAGCGCGTTGAATGCGAGGGTCCTTGGCGCAGTCCAGATTCGCCCAGTACGGATCATCGGCCGCCAGGCTGACGACCAACCCAAGCAAACCGGGATGGTCGAGAAAACAGCTGAGTGTATGTTCGATGACGCTCTTGCCGGCCAAGGGCAGGTATTGCTTAGGCCGATCGGCGCGCATGCGGCTGCCGACACCGGCGGCCGGTATCACGGTCCAGAACTCCGGGAACATGGCCGTCTTTACTCCGTGAGCTGGAATAGCGTCTCGCCTTCCTTGACCATCCCAAGCTCCTGTCGAGCACGCTCTTCGACAGTTTCCATACCTTGCTTGAGCTCCATCACCTCAGCCTCGAGGATGCGATTGCGCTCGAGCAGGCGCTGGTTCTCGCCCTGCTGTTCAGCGATCTGCTTGTTCAGTCCACTGACCTGAGCGAGGCTCCCCTCGCCCACCCACAGACGGTACTGAAGACCGCCCAACAACAGGATCAAAACGACGAACAACCAGTAGGGGCTACGCATGGACGGCATGGAACGGCTTCGGTTGGTTTCAGATGACGAGATATAGGCAGCGGTCAGCGACATGGCCTGGCTTTCCTTTGCTGGCGGGCGCATCGCCTCATTTCGGCGACGACCTTATCAGTGCTAAACGTTATCCACAAAAAAGGGCGACTAACGCCGCCCCTTTCTAGCATGCGAAGTATTAGCCGCGAAACTCGGCACGCCCCTTATAGGCCGCTTTTCCGCCGAGCTGCTCTTCGATACGCAGCAGCTGGTTGTACTTGGACACGCGGTCCGAGCGGCACAGCGAGCCAGTCTTGATCTGACCTGCGGCAGTACCAACAGCCAGGTCAGCGATGGTGTGGTCTTCGGTTTCGCCGGAACGGTGCGAGATCACCGCGGTGTAGCCGGCGGCCTTGGCCATCTGGATGGCTTCGAGAGTCTCGGTCAGCGAGCCGATCTGGTTGAACTTGATCAGGATCGAGTTACCGATGCCTTTCTCGATACCTTCTTTGAGGATCTTGGTGTTGGTCACGAACAGATCATCGCCGACCAGCTGAACCTTGCTGCCGATCTTGTCGGTCAGGACCTTCCAGCCGTCCCAGTCGGACTCATCCATGCCGTCTTCGATGGAGATGATCGGATAGCGCTCGGACAGACCAGCCAGGTAGTCGGCGAAACCTGCGGCGTCGAATGCCTTGCCTTCGCCAGCCAGGTCGTACTTGCCGTCCTTGTAGAACTCACTCGATGCGCAGTCCAGCGCCAGGGTCACGTCGGTACCCAGCTTGTAGCCGGCTTTCTCGACGGCTTCAGCGATAGCTGCCAGGGCATCTTCGTTGGACGCCAGGTTCGGCGCGAAGCCACCTTCGTCACCTACGGAAGTGCTCAGGCCACGGGCTTTCAGCACGGCCTTGAGGTTATGGAAGATTTCAGTACCCATGCGCAGGGCATCGGCAAATGTCTTGGCGCCGACCGGCTGCACCATGAATTCCTGGATGTCGACGTTGTTGTCGGCATGCTCGCCGCCGTTGATGATGTTCATCATCGGCACCGGCATGGAGTACTGGCCCGGCGTGCCGTTGAGGTTGGCGATGTGCGCGTAGAGCGGCAGGTCCTGATCCTGGGCAGCAGCCTTGGCGGCAGCCAGGGACACGGCGAGGATGGCGTTGGCGCCCAGCTTGGCCTTGTTGTCGGTGCCGTCCAGCTCGATCATCGCGCGATCCAGGGCTTTCTGGTCGACAGGGTCCTTGCCCAGCAGCAGATCGCGAATCGGACCATTGATGTTGCCGATAGCCTTCAGCACGCCTTTGCCCATATAACGGCTGTTGTCGCCATCACGCAGTTCCAGCGCTTCGCGCGAACCAGTGGACGCACCGGACGGCGCACAGGCGCTACCGATGATGCCGTTATCGAGGATAACGTCCGCTTCCACGGTGGGATTGCCACGGGAGTCGAGAACTTCACGCCCTTTGATGTCGACGATCTTTGCCATTTTTATTAACACTCCGTAGATAGCTTCAAGGCTTCAAGCAGTTTCGATTGGCGAAAAATTCTTGATCAGATCATCCAACTGTTTGAGTTGGGTGAGGAAAGGTTCGAGCTTATCGAGGCGCAAGGCGCACGGGCCGTCGCACTTGGCATTGTCTGGATCGGGATGCGCTTCGAGGAACAATCCGGCAAGTCCCTGGCTGAGTCCAGCCTTGGCCAGATCGGTAACCTGGGCACGACGACCGCCGGCAGAATCGGAACGACCGCCAGGCATCTGCAACGCATGAGTGACATCGAAGATCACCGGATACTGCATCCGCTTCATGATGTCGAAGCCGAGCATGTCGACGACCAGATTGTTGTAGCCGAAGGACGAGCCACGCTCGCAGAGAATCAATTGATCGTTACCGGCTTCCTCGCATTTGGCGAGGATGTGCTTCATTTCCTGGGGTGCGAGAAACTGAGCCTTCTTGATGTTGATCACCGCACCGGTCTTGGCCATGGCGACGACCAGATCGGTCTGCCGCGACAGGAAAGCCGGCAGCTGGATGATGTCGCAGACCTCAGCCACCGGCTGCGCCTGATGCGGCTCATGCACGTCGGTGATTACCGGCACGCCGAACGTCTTTTTGACGTCCTCAAAGATACGCATGCCTTCTTCCAGGCCTGGACCACGGAAGGAGTTGATCGAGGAGCGATTGGCTTTGTCGAAACTTGCCTTGAAGATGTACGGAATACCGAGTTTCTCCGTCACCTTCACATAGGCTTCGCAAATCTGCAGCGCCAGGTCGCGGGACTCCAGCACGTTCATGCCGCCGAACAGCACGAACGGCTTGTCGTTGGCGATCTCGATGTTGCCGACGCGGATGGTCTTCTGACTCATGCCTTGCCCGCCTTGTAATCCAGCGCTGCCTGGACGAATCCGCTGAACAGCGGATGACCGTCACGGGGCGTGGAGGTGAATTCGGGGTGGAACTGGCAGGCCACGAACCAGGGATGGTCTGGCGCCTCGACAACCTCCACCAGCGCACCGTCGCCGGAGCGACCGGTGATCTTCAGGCCAGCCTCCTGCAACTGCGGCAGCAGGTTGTTGTTCACTTCGTAGCGATGGCGGTGACGCTCGACGATGCGCTCCGCGCCATAGCAGGCAAAAACGTTCGAGCCGGCTTCGAGACCGCACTCCTGGGCGCCCAGGCGCATGGTGCCGCCCAGGTCGGAAGCATCGGTGCGAGTTTCCACGGCGCCGGTGGCATCAGCCCACTCAGTGATCAAGCCCACCACCGGGTGGGTGCTGTCCTTGTCGAATTCCGTAGAGTTGGCGTCGGTCCAGCCGAGTACGTCCCGGGCGAATTCGATTACCGCAACCTGCATGCCGAGACAGATGCCCAGATAGGGAATCTTGTTCTCGCGAGCGTACTTGACGGTGGCGATCTTGCCTTCCACGCCGCGCAGACCGAAGCCGCCCGGCACCAGAATCGCGTCCATGCCTTCCAGCAGACCGGTGCCCTGATTTTCGATATCTTCGGAGTCGATGTAACGGAGATTCACTTTGGTACGGCTCTGGATGCCAGCGTGGCTCATTGCCTCGATCAGAGATTTGTAGGCGTCCAGAAGTTCCATGTACTTGCCGACCATGGCGATGGTGACTTCTTTTTCCGGGTTCAGCTTGGCATCGACCACTCGATCCCACTCGGAGAGGTCGGCGCCGCCGCATTCCAGCCCGAAGCGCTCGACGACGAAATCATCCAGCCCCTGCGCATGCAGCATGCCGGGAATCTTGTAGATGGTGTCGGCGTCCGGCAGGCTGATCACCGCGCGCTCTTCGACGTTGGTGAACAGGGCGATCTTGCGGCGCGAGGACAGATCGATCGGCACTTCCGAACGGCAGACCAGCACATCCGGCTGCAGGCCGATGGAGCGTAATTCTTTTACCGAATGCTGGGTCGGCTTGGTCTTGGTTTCGCCGGCAGTGGCGATGTAAGGCACCAACGTCAGATGCATCAGCATGGCGCGCTTGGCGCCGACTTCCACACGCAACTGGCGAATCGCCTCGAGGAAGGGTTGCGACTCGATGTCGCCCACGGTGCCGCCCACTTCCACCAAAGCCACGTCGGCATCGCCGGCGCCCTTGATGACGCGACGCTTGATTTCGTCGGTGATGTGCGGAATGACCTGAATGGTCGCGCCCAGATAATCACCACGGCGCTCACGGCGCAGCACGTCTTCGTAGACGCGGCCGGTGGTGAAGTTGTTGTTCTGGGTCATGCGGGTACGAATGAAGCGTTCGTAGTGACCTAGGTCGAGGTCGGTCTCGGCGCCGTCATGGGTGACGAACACTTCACCGTGCTGGAACGGGCTCATGGTGCCCGGATCGACGTTGATGTAAGGGTCCAGCTTGAGCATCGTGACCTTCAGGCCCCGCGCCTCCAGGATGGCCGCCAATGAAGCCGAGGCGATGCCTTTCCCCAATGAAGAAACAACACCACCCGTGACGAAGATGTAGCGCGTCATGAAAAACCCTAGAAGTCTGCGTTAAGCGGCTGGCGCCGCCGGGGGAAAGCGAAGGTGCCATTGCGCATCGAGCGGCAATAGCGCAACTGCCACGGATTCGAAGAAACCGTAGAAGCTGTATTGAGACGGGAGCGTAGTCTACTGGAAAGACCCCATCAGCTCAAACGCGCATCACACTGGTGGCGTCCAGACGAGTGACACCTGGGCGGTATCGAATTGCGGCAGATTGGCAACGGCAACCAGCTCGCCATCGAGATAGAGCAGCGGCAGGCGTGAGCGGACGAACCCCGGCACCTGGACTTCGTTGAGCAGGCGCTTCAGATCGCGTCTGCCACGTCCGGACAGTGCCATGCTCTCGCCGCCTTGCCGATAACGAATCTCGAACGCGCCCTGCATCGCTCCTCCGAGGCTCACCGCGCCATTACCGGGCAATGCCAGCGTGGTGACTCTTCGCTCCCACGGAAACGCACCTTCGACCGCTTCGAGCCAGGGCCCGGAAAGCCACCACAGCCGGTTTCCGGCACGATGAAGCTCGCCGCCCTCCAAACGCCAGCGGGGCGTAGCATCCACAGCGGCATCGCGCAGCGCCTCCCAGCCGGCCCAGTGGTCGGTATCCGGCAACAGCGTGAACTCAGCCAGCCAGTGGCGTAGCGCATTGCGCTGTCTAGCCGAACTCAGTGAGCGCAGTACCGATAAGTCCAGGCTCGGCAGGGGCAGCCATGACCAGTTTTCCGGCGTTCGAGCCGCCAGTAGATCCATCTCGGCGAGCTCATCGAGCAGCGACTGCGCTTCGGCCAGATGCCCAGCGGTTCGAGCCATACTGGACGGCGCGCGCGGCCAGCGCTGTTTCAGCACCGGCATCACCTGATAGCGAAGGTAGTTGCGTGAATGCACAAGGCTTGCGTTGGAGGGATCTTCGATCCACTCCAACTGTTGCGTGCGAGCGTAGGATTCCAAATCGGCCCGATCGATCGCGAGTAACGGTCGCACCAGCTTGCCCTGCCCTAGCTCGCGACTCACTCGCATCGCGCCAAGGCCGCGCACGCCGGCGCCACGCAGCACACGAAACAGCAGTGTTTCGGCTTGGTCATCCTGGTGCTGAGCCATGAGCAGCACCTCATCCTCGCCAAGTCTGTCGGCGAAAGCTTTGTAGCGAGCCACTCGGGCGGCGCGCTCGATACTCGCGCCTGCCGCTACCTGCACCGGCACGACTTCAAGCGGAACACCCAAGCCATCGCAGATCTTCGCGCAGTGTGCAGGCCAGCTATCGGCCACCGCCTGCAAGCCATGATGAACATGAATGGCACTGAGCGGCGGCAACCGGTGCTGCCGCCGCAGATAGACCAATGCAGTGAGCAGCACGGTCGAATCCAGCCCTCCAGAAAAGGCAACACGCCATGCCGGCGCATTGAGCCACGGTTTCAGAAAGCAAAGAAGATGAGATTCAAGTGCCATGCGCATACGCTCGGAAAGGCGAAACGCCAAGGATGGGCTGAAAACGCGCGAAGCAGCGCCGCCTGACCTGCAAAAAGAAACGGCGGGCCTATGCCCGCCGTTTTTGTCATGCCGTCACGCTCAAGCGATACCGTAGCTCATCAGACGGTCATAGCGACGGGCCAGCAGCGCGTCGGTATCGAGGCCCTTGAGCATTTCAAGCTGCGAAGTCAGCTCGTCACGCAACGATGCGGCCGTAACCGCAGGATTCCGATGCGCGCCACCCAATGGCTCAGGGATGACCTTGTCGACGATGCCCAGATCTTTCAAACGCTCGGCGGTAACGCCCATGGCCTCGGCTGCTTCCGGCGCCTTTTCGGCGGTACGCCAGAGAATCGAGGCACAGCCTTCCGGAGAGATGACCGCATAGGTGGAATACTGAAGCATGTTCAACTGATCGCAGACACCAATGGCCAACGCGCCACCGGAACCGCCTTCACCAATGACAGTCGCGATGATCGGCGTCTTCAAGCGGGACATCACGCGAAGGTTCCAAGCGATCGCCTCGCTCTGATTGCGCTCTTCTGCATCGATGCCCGGATAAGCACCCGGCGTATCGATGAAGGTGAGGATCGGCATCTTGAAACGCTCGGCCATTTCCATCAAACGGCAGGCCTTGCGGTAGCCTTCAGGACGCGGCATGCCGAAGTTGCGGCGCACTTTCTCGCGGACTTCGCGGCCCTTCTGATGCCCGATGATCATCACCGGCTCACCGTTCAGGCGAGCCGTACCGCCAACAATCGCGGCGTCATCGGAGAAATGCCGGTCGCCGTGCAGTTCCTCGAACTCGGTGAACAGATGTTTGACGTAATCGAGGGTATAGGGGCGCTGCGGGTGACGAGCCAGACGAGCGATCTGCCAGCTGGTGAGATTGCCGAAAATGCTCTCAGTGAGCGACTCGCTCTTGTCCTGCAGTCTGGCAATCTCATCGCCAATATTCAGCGAGTTGTCGTTACCAACCAGGCGCAATTCTTCGATCTTGGCTTGCAGGTCGGCGATCGGCTGTTCGAAATCGAGAAAATTCGGGTTCATAGTCATCCGTCATGCGTCGACGGCCAGGCGGCCGGGAAGCTGTTCCGTTTTTTGCGCCCTACCTTACGGGACGGACGCATTCAGGTCGAACAAAAAATGTTCGCAATTTGACCGATTCAGGATCGGATCATATCGGCGGTCATCCGGACCGGCAGCCAGCATTGGCACGCCGATCCGTTACGTTCCGCTATCGGTATTGCAAAAAGACGTTGTCGCGCCCGAACTGGTCACGCAATGCCTGAATCAAGTTGTCTGCTGGGTCGATCCGCCAGCTCTCGCCGAACTGCAACAACGCTCGCGCGTCGCTCCCGGTGTACTCCATTGTGATTGGGCAGGCGCCGCGGTGACGTCCGCAGACATCGGCCAGCCAGCGCACCCGGTCGCCTTTCAGCGCATCGCCAGCGACTTTGACACGCAAGCTCTCAGCGAGCCCGGTACGTGCCTCCTCAAGACTCATGACTCGCTTGGCACGCAGACGTAGACCGCCGGAAAAATCATCATTACTGACCTCGCCCTCGACTACTACCAGGGCGTCAGTCTGCAGCAGCGCGTGAGCGCTGTTGAAAGCTTCGGCGAACAGCGAGGCCTCGATCCGCCCCGAACGATCATCGAGGGTGATGAAGCCCATCTTGTCGCCCTTCTTGTTCTTCATTACCCGCAGGTTGACGATCAAGCCGGCAATAGTCTGCTCACCACGTGCAGGGCGCAGATCGACGATCCGCTGCCGGGCGAAGCGGCGAACTTCGCCCTCGTATTCATCGATCGGATGGCCGGTCAGATACAACCCCAGCGTGTCTTTCTCACCCTTCAGACGTTCCTTCAGTGATAGTTCGCGCGCATTGCGATGGTTGGCATAAACATCTGCCTCAGGCTCGGCAAACAGGCCGCCGAAGAGGTCCATGTGGCCACTCTCCGCGCTACGTGCCGTCTGCTCGGCCGCCTGAATAGCTTCTTCCATGGCCGACAACAGCACCGCACGGTTGCGGTCGATATTGGCTTGATATGCCTTGGGCTCATCGGAGAAGTACGGACCGAGGCGATCCAGCGCGCCGCCCCGGATCAGCGCTTCCAGGGTGCGCTTGTTGATTCGCTTGAGGTCGACGCGACTGCAGAAATCGAACAGATCCTTGAATGAACCGCCCTCGTTACGGCACTCGCAAATCGCTTCTACCGGACCCTCGCCGACACCCTTGATCGCTCCGAGACCGTAGATGATCCGTCCATCGTCGCTGACCGTGAACTTGAACTCGGAATTGTTCACGTCCGGCGCATCGATGCGCAGCTTCATGCTGCGACATTCTTCGATCAGCGTGACCACCTTGTCAGTGTTGTGCATATCCGCCGACAAAACCGCGGCCATGAACGGCGACGGGTGATGCGCCTTAAGCCAGGCGGTTTGGTACGAAACCAGACCGTAGGCAGCCGAATGCGACTTGTTGAAACCATAGCCCGCAAACTTTTCCACCAAGTCGAAGATGTTGCCGGCCAGATCGGCATCAATACTGTTATTGGCACACCCCTCGATGAAGCCGCCGCGCTGCTTGGCCATCTCCTCGGGTTTCTTCTTACCCATGGCACGGCGCAGCATGTCAGCCTGGCCGAGCGTGTAGCCGCCCATCACCTGGGCGATCTGCATCACCTGTTCCTGGTACAGGATGATGCCGTAGGTGGGCGCCAGCACCGGCTTGAGGCCTTCGTACTGGTAATCCGAGTGCGGGTAGGAAATCTCCGCACGACCGTGCTTACGGTTGATGAAGTCATCGACCATGCCCGATTGCAGCGGCCCCGGACGGAACAGCGCAACCAGAGCGATCAGATCTTCCAGGCAGTCCGGCTTGAGCTTCTTGATCAGCTCCTTCATGCCGCGTGATTCGAGCTGGAACACCGCGGTGGTCTCGGCCTTCTGCAGCAGCGAGAAGGTGGGTTTGTCGTCCAGCGGGATGAAGTCGATGTTCAGCGGTTCAAGGCCTTTCTTCGCCTGCTCGCGGTTGATCGTCTCCATGGCCCATTTGATGATGGTCAGGGTACGCAAGCCGAGGAAGTCGAACTTGACCAGGCCGGCTTGTTCGACGTCATCCTTGTCGAACTGGGTGACCAGACTGCCGCCCTCGTCATCGCAAGCAATAGGCGCGAAATCCGTGAGTTTGGTCGGCGCGATCACCACCCCGCCCGCGTGTTTACCCGTGCCGCGCGTGATGCCTTCGAGCTTGAGCGCCATGTCCCAGATCTCTCGGGCGTCCTCATCGACGGCAAGGAAATCGCGCAGCGGCTCTTCCATCTCGTAGGCTTTTTCCAGCGTCATGCCTACTTCGAAGGGAATCATCTTCGACAGCCGATCGGCCAGACCATAGGACTTGCCTTGTACCCGTGCCACGTCGCGCACTACCGCCTTCGCCGCCATGGTACCGAAGGTGATGATCTGGCTGACCGCGTTGCGGCCGTACTTTTCCGCCACGTAGTCGATGACGCGGTCGCGGCCATCCATGCAGAAGTCGACGTCGAAGTCGGGCATGGAAACCCGCTCGGGATTGAGGAAGCGTTCGAACAGCAGGTCGTAGGCCAGCGGATCGAGGTCGGTAATCTTCTGCACGTAGGCAACCAGCGAGCCCGCGCCCGATCCACGTCCGGGGCCCACCGGCACGCCGTTGTTCTTGGCCCACTGGATGAAGTCCATGACGATCAGGAAGTAACCTGGAAAGCCCATCTGGATGATGATGTCGAGCTCGAAATTCAGCCGGTCTATATAGACCTGCTTCTTCGCTTCGTAGTCCGGCGTATCCTTGGGCAGCAGCACTTCAAGGCGTTCTTCGAGCCCTTCGAACGAGACCTTGCGGAAATACTCGTCCATGGTCATCCCATCCGGCACGGGGAAGTCCGGCAGGAAGTAGGTGCCCAGCTGTACTTCGATGTTGCAGCGCCTGGCGATCTCGACCGTGTTTTCCAACGCCTCGGGCAGATCACTGAACAGTTCCCACATTTCCTCGGGCGTTTTCAGGTACTGCTGATCGGAGTAATTTCGCGGCCGCCGTGAGTCATCCAGGATGCGGCTCTCGCCGATACAGACACGGGTTTCGTGGGCTTCGAAATCTTCCTGTTTGAGAAAACGCACGTCGTTGGTAGCCACCAACGGAACGTCACAACGCTGAGCCAGAGCGACCGCCGCGTGCAGATGCTCCTCATCATTGACGCGACTGGTGCGCTGCACCTCGAGATAAAAGCGCTGGGGGAAAACCGCTTGCCACTCGGCCAGCAATGTCTCGGCTGCCGCCTCTTCACCGGCGAGCAGGGCATGGCCAATTTCCCCTTCCTTTGCGCCGGAGAGCGCGATCAATCCTTCGGCTGCGGCCTTTACCCAATCACGCTCGATGATGATCTGATCGTTGCGCTGCCCCTCGGTCCAGCCGCGAGATACCAACTCGGTGAGGTTCCGATAACCTTTGCCGTTCATCGCCAGCAACGTCAGCCGACTGAGTGGGCCGTCTTCGTCGCGACCGGCAAGCCAGATATCGGCACCACAGATCGGCTTGATCCCGGCTCCTTGAGCAGCTTTGTAGAACTTGACCAGCGAGCACATGTTGCTCTGGTCGGTGACGGCCACCGCCGGCATGCCCGCGCCAGCAACCGACTTGACCAGCGGTTTGACCCGCACCAGACCATCGACCAGAGAATATTCAGTGTGCAGGCGAAGATGGACGAAGGAGACGGGCATGAAAGAACCTTGGACTGGTGAAACGACAGGCCGCAAATTGTACCGGAAAGCCTGAACGATGAAGGCGACGGGTGATCACCAGTCGCGTAACGCGCCGGCTCAGACCGGTAAGGCAACCATGACGCTGGAAGACTCTGCGAGGGCGGCCTGCTCCAGCAGATTGCGTACCGGTGCAAACGAGCGCCGATGGATGACGGTCGGACCGAGCCGTTGCAGCGCTTCCAGATGATGCGGCGTCGGGTACCCCTTGTGAGCCGACAGGCCGTAGCCCGGATAGCATAGATCCAGCGCACACATCTCCCGGTCACGGCTGACTTTCGCCAGAATCGAAGCGGCTGCGATGGAAGGCACTTGGGCGTCGCCCTGAATCACCGGGGCACTGGGCACCGCCAGCTGGGGACAGCGATTGCCGTCGATGAGGGCCAACCGCGGCGTGACACTCAGCCCCTCGACCGCTCGCTGCATCGCCAGCATGGTAGCGTGCAGGATGTTCAGCTGGTCGATCTCGTGTACCTCGGCGCGGGCGATGCACCAAGCGAGCGCCTTCGCGCATATCTCGTCGAAAAGCGCTTCACGCCTTGCTTCGGTGAGTTTCTTCGAATCATTGAGCCCTTCGATCGGCCGCGCGGGATCGAGGATCACCGCAGCCGTCACGACAGGTCCGCACAGGGGGCCGCGGCCGACCTCGTCGACGCCAGCCACCAGCTCTTCGACGAGGTTGAAGTCGAGACCGATCTGCATCAGCTTGCCTCGGCCAGTTCGAGTACCGCACTGGCGGCCTGACTCGACGCATCGCAGCGCAGCGTCCGATGGATGGCGTCGAAGCCTTCGGTTTGTATATCGCCGTTATCCAGCAGGGGCGACAGCAGTTGCGCCATGGCATCCGGGGTCGCGGCGTCCTGCAGAAGCTCTGGCACCAGCAGGCGCTGGGCAAGAAGATTGGGTAATGACACGTACGGACTTTTCACCATGCGTTTGAGAATGCGAAAGGTCAACGGCGCAACGCTATAGGCCACGACCATCGGGCGCTTGAATAACAAGGCCTCGAGCGTCGCGGTACCAGAGGCAATCAGTACCGCATTGCACGCCGCCAGCGCCTCATGGGACCGCCCATCGAGCAGTGTCAGCGGCAGGTCACGCCTAGCCAGCATTTGTTCCAGCTGTGCACGACGCTCAGGACTGGCGCAGGGAACGACGAAGCGGATACCAGGGCGCATCGAACGCAGTCGGTCAGCGGCGTCGAGGAAAAGCTCACCAAGACGACCCACTTCGCCACCTCGGCTGCCCGGCATCAGCGCAACGATCATTCCTTCCTGCGGGAGGTTCAACGCAGCTCGTGCCACGGCGCGATCGGGTTCCAGCGGGATGGTATCGGCCAACGGATGACCGACGAAACGCACCGCAACCTGGTGCGCGTCGTAGAACTTCGCCTCGAACGGAAAAAGGGTAAGCATCAGGTCGCAGGCGTCTCGGATCTTCATCACGCGTTTCTGCCGCCACGCCCAGACCGAGGGGCTGACGTAGTGCACAGTCCTGATACCGTTGCGCCGCAGCTTGAGGGCCAGATCCAAGTTGAAATCCGGTGCGTCTATACCAATGAACACGTCGGGGCGGATTTCGAGCAGCGTTTTCAGCAAACGCTTGCGGCGTGCAAGAAGTTCGGGCAGCCGACCGAGCACCTCCACCAATCCCATCACCGCCAGACGTTCCAGCGGGAAATAGGATTTAAGCCCTTGCGCCTCCATGAGAGGACCGCCCACGCCAATGAATTCGACCTCAGGGTGCTGCGCTCTGAGCGCCTGCATCAGACCCGAACCAAGAATGTCGCCAGAGGCCTCACCGGCCACCAGCGCGACTGTCAGCGGCCTGGACATATCAGCGCGTGATGCCACGTTTCGAGGCTTGCACCGAATCACGGAACAGCGCCACTTCGGGAAACGTCTGCGCATCGGCGGTGAGCGCGGTCAACGCAGCGTCGACCGTCAGCCCTTTGCGGTAGACGACCTTGTAGGCGTTGCGCAGGGCTGTGATGGCCTCGGCGCTGAAACCGCGGCGGCGCATGCCCTCGAAATTCATGCTGCGTGCCTCGGCGGGATTACCGAATACAGTGACGAACGCCGGAACGTCTTTGCCAATGGCGGTACCCATGCCCGAAAAGCTGTACGCGCCGATATGGCAATACTGATGAACCAAGGTGTATCCCGACAGAATCGCCCAATCACCGACGTGCACATGTCCCGCCAGCGCGGTGTTGTTCACCAGGATGCAATGGTTGGCGATCACGCTGTCATGACCGATGTGCGCGTAAGCCATGATGAGGTTATGGTCGCCGATGGTGGTTTCGCTTCGATCCTGCACGGTACCGCGGTGAATGGTCACGCCTTCGCGGATCACGTTGTGGTCACCGATCACCAGACGCGTCGGCTCGCCTTTGTATTTAAGGTCGGGCGTGTCCTCGCCAATCGAAGAAAACTGAAAAATACGATTATGGCGGCCGATGCGGGTCGGCCCCTTAATGACCACATGCGACGCGATCACCGTCCCCTCGCCTACTTCGACGTCCGGGCCGATGATCGACCATGGCCCGACCTGGACGTCATCAGCCAGCTTGGCCGAAGGATCGACGATAGCGCGAGGGTCGATCAAATTCATATCTTCTGTTCCGCGCAAATGATTTCGGCGGAGCAGACGAGCTTGCCTTCAACACTCGCGCGGCAATCAAACTTCCAGATTCCGCGCTTGGCACTGATGAAAGACGCTTCAAGGCTCAACTGATCGCCCGGCACGACCGGCTGGCGGAAGCGCAGCTTATCCGAGCCGACGAAGTAATACAGCGTACCGTCAGCCGGCTTGGTGCCCATCATCTTGAAACCAAGCAGTCCGGCCGCCTGCGCCATGGCTTCGATAATCAGCACTCCCGGCATGATGGGATGCTGTGGAAAGTGACCATTGAAGAACGGTTCGTTGACGGAGACGTTCTTGTATGCGCGAACACGCTTGGCGTCCGTATCCAGCTCCGTCACCCGATCAACCAACAAAAAGGGATAACGGTGAGGAAGGTATTCGCGAATCTCGTTGATATCCATCATATGAAGAAAATGCCCGTAAGAATTATGGGAGCCAGCACGGCCAGGGCCGTGAACCCGCGGTGAAAGCCTCTAGCAGGGACGATCAGGCGATAGGGTCAGGCATCAGAAGCCGCATCCCCGCGCGGGGTCACGGAAGCCAGGCGTTTTTCCACTTGCTGCAGGCGACGAGCCATATCGTCGAGATGACGAATCCGGGCGGCACTCTTACGCCATTCCGCAGCGGGTTGCATGGCCGTCCCAGAAGAATAACTTCCCGGCTCGGTGATTGACCGGGTGACCATGGTCATGCCGGTAATGAACACGTTGTCGCAAATCTCGATATGCCCGACGAGCCCGACGCCCCCGGCGAGCATACAGTTACGACCGATCTTGGTACTTCCGGAAATCCCGGCACAACCTGCTACGGCAGTGTTTTCGCCGATCTGTACGTTGTGCGCGATCATGATCTGGTTATCCAGCTTTACGCCATTCCCGATGATCGTGTCGGAGAGCGCACCGCGATCGATCGTGGTATTTGCACCAATCTCGACGTCGTCGCCAATGCGTACGCCGCCGAGCTGAGCGATCTTTTCCCAACTGCCCTTTTCGTTGGCGAAACCGAAACCTTCGCCACCGATCACCGCACCCGGCTGAATCACGACCCTCTCACCGATACGGACGTCGTGGCAGAGGGTGACGCGCGAAGCCAGACGCCCTCCGGCACCCACACGACTGCGAGCACCGATGAACGATTGAGCACCAATCACCACATCCGCACCGATCCAGGCATCCGCCTCGATCACGACCTGGGCGCCAATGCTGGCGCTGGAGTCGACCTGTGCACTTGGATCAATGATTGCGCTTGGGTGAATGCCGCTGGCAGCCTTCGGCCGTGTCTCGAACAGGTGCGAGACACGTGCATACGCCAGATAGGGATTGTCGATAAGCAGCGCGTTGCCGCTGTAATCCTCGGCGTCCTTCGGCGTAAGCAGTACGGCTCCGGCGCAAGTATTTTCGAGAAACTTGCGGTACTGGGCGTTGGCCAGAAAGCTCAGCTGTTGCGGACCGGCGTCCTGCAGTGTAGCCAGGCCCGACACCGGTTGTGCCGCATCGCCACGCAGCGTGGCGCCCAGCTGCTCGGCGAGTTCGCCGAGCGTATAGACGACCGTATTCATTAGCGCAGCTGATTCATGCGCTCGATGACTTGGCGGGTGATGTCGTACTGCGGCTTGACATCAACCACCGCACCGCGTTCGAGCACCAGATCGTAGTCACCCTTTTTGATGACTTCTTCCACAGCTTTATCCAGCTTCGGCTTGAGCTGCTTGAGCATGTCGCGATCGGCAGCGGCCTTGGATTCGTTCAGTTCCTTGGAGAGGAACTGGAAATCACGCGCCTTCTGTTTGAATTCCAGCTCGAGGCGCTCACGCTCCGCCTGCTGCATCTTGTCCCCATCCTTGCCTAGACGGTCCTGGATGCGCTTGGCATCGCTTTCCAAACCTTTGAGCTTGTCCAGTTGCGGACCGAACTTCTTTTCCGCATCGACGGAGTAACGCTTGGCAGCGTCCGACTCGAGCAGCGCCATCTGATAGTTCATCACCGCAATCTTCATGTCGGCGAATGCAGGCGTCGCCGCTAGAGCAGCAGCCACAAGGAGCAATTGAGTCAACTTACGCACGGTATATACCACTCTTCAGGAAACACTGGAGCAACGCTCCGGATGATTAAAAGGTTTGGCCCAGCGAGAACTGGAAAACCTGGGTATCTGCATCGTCGGGCTTCACGACTGGCATCGCCAAGCTGAAACTCAAGGGCCCCATCGCGGTGATCCAGGTCAGTCCTACGCCGACCGAGCTGGCCACATCGCCGAAATCGATATCGCTGCATTTGGCTGATTCCGACGGGCAATTGGTATCGTAGACGTTACCGACGTCCCAGAACACCGAAGTACGCAGCGAACGCTGATCCTTGACGAAGGGCATCGGGAATAGAACTTCCATGCCCCCTTGAATCAGCACGTTACCACCAAAGGGCAGCTCATCCTGATCGGGATCTCTGATGGTGCCTGGGTTCGAGCCATCACTCGGCGTACTACGCGGCCCAAGACTGCTGTCTTCAAAACCGCGAACCGAGTTGAAACCGCCGGCATAGTAGTGCTCATAGAACGGCAGACGCGATGTCGAGCCGTAAGCATCGCCATACCCTAGTTGAGTATGCAGACGCATGGTGTAGCTCTCGCTCAACGGCACGAAAAGCTGACCGTTGTAGTCGATCTTGTAGAACGACAGGTCGCTGCCTGGAATGGTGGTTTCCAGCGAGAGACTTTGCGAGTGACCGCGCGTCGCCAGTACGCCGCGGTTCAGTGTGGATTCGGACCAGCCAACGGACGCCTTGAAGTTGAGGTAGCTGTCACCCTCCTCCTCCATGAAATCGAAAATCTCGTCGACGGTGTAGCGACCACTGTCGATGGTGTCCTGTTGCGCGGACAGACCAAACGACAACCGCGACGTCTCGCTGATCGGATAACCGATATTGACCCCGCCGCCCAGACTGTCGACCGAGTAGCTGGACACGTCATAGTCCAGCTCGTCGTAGTCGGTGGTCCGGTAGAAGGCGTTATAGCCAAGACTGACACCGTCTTCGGTCCAGTAGGGATCGACGAAGCCGAAGTTGTAACGCGACTGGTATTCGCTGCGGGTCAAACCGATGCTGACCCGGTTACCGGTACCCAGGAAGTTGTTCTGGCTGATCGAACCACCCAGAATCAGACCAGCATTCTGAGCGAAGCCAATGCTCGCCATGATCGAACCGGAAGGCTGCTCTTCGACACTGTAATTCACATCGATCTGGTCATCGGTGCCAGGCACCTGCGGGGTTTCGACGTTTACTTCCTTGAAGAATCCCAAGCGCTCCAGACGGGTCTTGGACTGATCGATCAAGTAGGTCGAGGCCCAGCCGCCTTCCATCTGGCGCATTTCGCGACGCAGTACTTCGTCTTCAGTTTTGGTGTTGCCACGGAAATTGATGCGATTGACGTAAGCCCGCTTACCTGGATCGACGACGAAAGTAATCGATACGGTGTTGTCTTCATCGTTGGCTTGCGGCACGCCGTTGACGTTGGCGAAGGTATAACCTTCATTCCCCAGTCGTCGCGTGATCAATTCGGAGGTGGTGGTCATCACCTTTCGTGAGAAAACCTGGCCTTCTTTCGCCAACAGCAGAGACTGTAATTCCTCCTGCGGAACCTTGAGATCACCGCTCAGTTTTACGTCGCTAACCGTGTAGCGATCGCCTTCGGCGATATTTACAGTGACGTAAACGTCTTTCTTGTCAGGCGTGATGGATACCTGGGTGGAGGTGATATCCATATTGATATAGCCGCGATCCAGATAGTAGGAACGCAGGCGCTCAAGGTCACCGGAGAGCTTTTCCCGAGCGTATTTGTCGTCGTTACGGAAGAACGACAGCCAATTGCTGGTCTTCAACTCGAACAGATCGGTAAGGTCCTCATCGGGGAAGACCGAATTGCCAACGACGTTGATGTGTTTGATCGCAGCGACCGAGCCTTCGTTGATGTTGATCTTCAGCGCGACGCGATTACGCGGTTGCGGGACGACCTCGGTCTCGATGGTGGCCGAGTAACGGCCCTGCGCAACGTATTGGCGCTGCAACTCGTTGCGTACGCCTTCGAGCGTCGCGCGCTGAAAGATCTCACCCTCGGCGAGGCCAGACTGCTGCAAACCGGAAAGCAAATCCTCGGTTTTGATGGCCTTGTTGCCGTCGATTTCGATACCGGAAATCGATGGTCGCTCGACCACATTGATTACCAGCACATCGCCTTCGCGACCAAGCTGGATATCCTCGAAGAAGCCGGTACGGAACAGTGCGCGGGTTGCGTCTACCAGACGACTGTCATCGGCAGCCTGACCGACGTTCAACGGCAACGCGCCAAAGACACTGCCTGCGGAAACGCGTTGCAGGCCATTGACACGTATATCGGAGATGGTGAAGGACTCGGCGTGAACTTCGGCAATCATCAGTGCGGAAATAACCGCAGGTAGCAGCAGACGTTTCATGAAGTCCTTTCTTTTCAAACCTGATAATTGAACCTGCGCTTTGCGCGGCGACATCAAGGTATATGGCAATTAAAGGCGGCCAAGGTCGTTGACCAGCGCAAGTAGCATCACCCCAACAACCAGGCTGATACCGATCTGTACTCCCCAGCCCTGGACCCTGTCCGACAAGGGACGTCCACGGACCCACTCAACCAGATAGAAGAGCAAATGCCCCCCATCCAGGACCGGGATAGGCAATAGATTGAGTACCCCAAGGCTAATACTCAGGTAGGCGAGGAAGTTCAGAAAGTCGCCCACGCCCGACTGTGCAGAAGCGCCCGCCACTTTAGCAATGGTTATCGGGCCGCTCAAGTTTTTTACCGAGAGCTCCCCGAAGAGCATTTTTTTCAAAGAATCGAGCGTCAGAACGCTCATCGTCCAGGTCCGCCGGAGTCCTTCGACCACCGCCTCAAGCGGCCCGTAACTGACGTTTCGCAGCATTTCCGCCGGCCACTCACCGGCTGCGACTCCTGCACCAAGATACCCACGACGGCTACCGTCTTCACCCCGCTCGGCTAGCGTTAGAGGCAACTCCAACCGCTGCCCATCACGCTCGATTTCGAGCTGAACAGCCTGACCGTACAGCGGCTTGACACGATCGATAACGTCCTGCCATTCATTAAGCGCCTCACCATCGAGGCTGAGCAGCCGATCGCCAAGACGCATGCCGGCCGCTTGAGCAGGTCCTTGCGGATCGAGCTGAGCGACTACCGGGGCGATTTCCGGACGCCAGGGACGTATACCCAGCGAACCGATCGGGTCCGGTTCCTCGGCGCCTTTCAGCCAATCGTTCAACTCCAACTGCAGTCGCTGCGACTGACTGCTATTACTATCGCGCACAAGCAATTCGAGCGAGCCGCTTTCACCCAGCCGCCTGATCAGTTGAAGATTCACCTCTGACCAGCCCGAGGTAGCTTTGCCGTTGACCTCTACGATTTCATGCGCGGCCATCAGCCCGGCGCGGTCGGCGAGGCTGCCCGCTTCAACAGCACCGACTACCGGTCGAATCTGCTCGGTTCCAAGCATTGCCAGCGCCCAGAAAAACACCAGCGCAAGGAGGAAGTTCGCCAACGGCCCGGCCGATACGATGGCGAAGCGTTGTTTCACTGACTTGCGGTTGAATGTCTGATTCAGCAATGCGGGCGGGACATCACCTTCACGTTCATCGAGCATCTTCACATAGCCGCCGAGCGGAATCGCCGCTATGACGAACTCGGTACCCTGGCGATCGTGCCAACGCAACAGTGGACGACCGAAGCCTACCGAAAAACGCAGAACTTTGACGCCGCAACGACGTGCGACCCAGAAATGCCCGTACTCGTGAAAGGTTACCAGCACACCCAGCGCCACGAGGGTGCCGATGATCATGTACAGCGCGCTCATATTTTCCTCTGCCTCGAAAGGCCTGGTTAGCTACCGACTCCGATGAAGTCAATTCCGCGCATCGCCGCTGCTGGCACGGGTTCAGCCACTAGCGATCTCGATTATGCAACCAGCGCGAAGCCAATGTGCGAGCCTGGGCATCGGCAGCAAGCACATCTGCCAAGCAGCGAGCCGGAACCGATGCTTCCTGGTCGAGTACGGCCTCGATGATACTCGCGATTTCAGTGAAGCGAATGCGACCCTCGAGGAACGCGTCCACCGCCACCTCGTTCGCGGCATTGAGCATGGCCGGCGCCGTTCCGCCGTCCTGAGCAGCCTGCCGAGCAATGCGAAGGCACGGGAACCGCTGCAGATCTGGAGCTTCGAAATTCAGACTTCCTGTCTGCAACAGGTCCAGCGCCGAAACACCTGAGTCGATTCGCTCCGGCCAGGCCAGCGCGTGCGCTATGGGAGTACGCATGTCGGGGTTACCGAGCTGCGCCAGCACAGAGCCGTCAACATAGTCGACCATAGAATGAATGACGCTTTGCGGGTGAATGATCACTTCGACCTGCTCAGGACGTGCGTCGAACAGCCAGCACGCCTCGATGAGCTCGAGCCCCTTGTTCATCATGCTTGCCGAATCTACGGAGATCTTGCGCCCCATGGACCAGTTCGGATGCGCACATGCCTGCTCGGCGGTCACGGCTGAAAGCTGTTCTAGCGGCAGCTGGCGGAACGGTCCTCCGGACGCGGTTAGCAGTATCCGCCGCACCCCGACGCTGCTGAGCCCTTGCGAATAGTTGCCCGGGAGGCATTGGAAGATAGCGTTGTGTTCGCTGTCGATTGGCAGCAAAACGGCCTCACTGTCCCGAAGCGCCTGCATGAACAGCGCGCCGGACATTACCAGCGCCTCCTTGTTCGCCAACAGCACGCGCTTGCTGGCCTGCACGGCTGCGAGCGTGGGACGCAAGCCAGCCGCACCGACAATAGCGGCCATCACCACATCAACCTCGGGATGCGCCGCAACCTCGCTCAGCCCGCCCTCGCCGACCAGCACGCGAGTCTTTACACCGTCGCTGTCGAGCTGACTCTGCAGCTCGCGCCTTTTGTCGCTGTCAGCCAC
This sequence comes from Pseudomonas sp. MTM4, assembly GCF_019355055.1. Lineage (NCBI taxonomy): Bacteria > Pseudomonadati > Pseudomonadota > Gammaproteobacteria > Pseudomonadales > Pseudomonadaceae > Pseudomonas > Pseudomonas sp. MTM4. The sequence continues at coordinate 4,590,762 of NZ_CP048411.1, read as the reverse complement.
CACGGCATAACGTGGAAGATGTATGCGGCACAGCTCGCGCAGTTCAGCGACACGGCTGAACGCAGTCAATGCGAACGCCCTGTAGCGCTCCGGATGACGAGAGATGACGTCCAGCGTGCTCAAGCCGATCGAACCGGTCGCCCCCAGCACCGTTACCTGCAAGGGTCGACTCACCAAGCACCCCAGCCAGCAAGCCACAACAAAACGGTAAACACCGGTACCGCCGCGGTCAGACTGTCGATGCGATCCATCACACCACCATGTCCGGGCAGCAGTTGGCTGCTGTCTTTGATGCCGGAGCTACGTTTGAACATGCTTTCGGTCAGATCGCCCACAACGGAGATCACAACCACCAGGGCAGCGCCGAGGAGCGCCAATACCAGCGCCCGTGGCGACCAGCCCTGATACAGGCCGACACCGAGCGTGATCAGCAGGCTCGTGACCAGCCCGCCGATCAAGCCTTCCCAGCTCTTACCCGGGCTAACCTGAGGCGCCAATTTGCGACGACCAAAGGTCTTGCCTGAAAAATAGGCACCGATGTCGGCCGCCCAAACCAGCATCATCACCGCTACGATCAGCCAATTTCCTTGCGGCCATTGCTTGAGCACGACGAGGGCTTGCCAAGCCGGAAGCAAAATCAACAAACCGATCACTAGACTGCCAATGCGCCCTCCCCAGTGGCGCTGGCTGCCTGGATATCCAAGCACCAATGCCGTTGCGATCAGCCACCAGACGACGCTGATCGAGAGTAACCAAGGAGTCAGTGATGGCAACCGGTACAGCGCAACAAGCAGCAGGGCAACGACCAACGCATAGCCGATTCTCGCAAACTGACCGGAAAACCCCGCCAGACGCGCCCATTCCCAGCTACCCAATATCACCACCACACCAATGAACAGCGCGAATGCGAGACCGTCGAGGAGAAAGAAGCCGATCAGTGCAATTGGCAGCAGGATGGCGGCGGTGATGATGCGTTGTTTCAACATTCTGCACGGACCTCTGTCTCGACCTGATCGCCGGTCTTACCGAAACGCCGTTGCCGCTTGGCGAAATCGGCCAGAGCGGCGCGCATTGCATCGTGTTTGAAATCCGGCCAGAACAGGTCGGAGAAATACAGCTCAGCGTATGCCAGCTGCCACAGCAGAAAATTGCTGATGCGTCGTTCGCCGCCGGTGCGAATGCATAGATCCGGCAGGGGCATATCGCCGGTAGCGAGATAGCTCTGGAAAAGCGCCGGAGTAACCGACTCTGGATCTAGACGACCACTCTGTGCTTCACGAGCCATCCGTTGAGCCGCCTGCAGGATGTCCCACTGACCGCCATAATTGGCTGCGACCTGAAGAACGAAACGGCCGGCACCAGCCGTTATCTCTTCGGCCTCGAGCATTGCGGTCTGCAACTCAGGATGAAAGCGCGAGCGATCACCGATGACTCGCAGGCTGATGCCGTTCTCATTGAGCTTGCGCGCCTCTCGGCGCAGCGCAGTTAGAAACAGCTCCATCAACGCACCAACCTCATCAGCCGGCCGTTGCCAGTTCTCGCTGGAGAAGGCGAATAGCGTCAGCACCTCGACACCCGCCTCGGCACAGACTTCGATGACGGCTCGCACCGCATCGACACCCGCTTTGTGCCCGGCCACGCCCGGCAAGAGACGGCGCTTGGCCCAGCGATTGTTGCCATCCATGATGACTGCGACATGACGGGGTACATTCCGCCCGGCAATCTGCCTGACCTTTTCCATGAAACGACTCTACCTGCGCTCAATCACGTTGCGAACAGTGGGAGGAACTGACGAAGGCAATTCCTGGGGCACATCCCCCTCGCGCTTAGAATCCTGGACGGATCGCGCGCTCCGACGCGAGCAATACGGACGAAGTCCTGTACCGCCCATCAAACGGCCATCAGGTCGCTTTCCTTGCTTTCAAGTGCCTTGTCGATTTCCGCAACATACTTGTCGGTCAGTTTTTGAACGTCGTCCTGAGCCCGCCGATCTTCGTCTTCGCTGATTTCCTTTTCTTTCAGCAAATCCTTGAACTGCGCGATGGCATCGCGACGGATATTACGCACCGCAACACGAGCGTTCTCGGCTTCGGCACGCGCCTGCTTGGTATAACCCTTACGAGTCTCCTCGGTGAGCGCAGGCATCGGAACGCGAATAGTGGTACCGGCAGTAGCGGGATTCAATCCCAGGTCAGAGGTCATGATGGCCTTCTCAACGGCCTGAATCATGCTCTTGTCGAAAACGGTCAGGGCCAAGGTACGGGAATCTTCGGCAACCACGTTTGCAACCTGACGCAACGGGGTATCGCTGCCGTAGTAAGACACCATCACGCTATCGAGGATGCTCGGGTGAGCACGGCCGGTACGGATCTTGGCGAATGCATGCCCCAGAGATTCCAGGGTCTTCGTCATACGCTCCTGGGCGTCTTGCTTGATCTCGTTGATCATTGGTTCTGTTCCTCGATCAGTGTTCCTTCAGCGCCGCCGAGCACGATATTGAGCAGGGCACCGGGCTTGTTCATGTTGAACACTCGCAGCGGCATATTGTGGTCGCGGCATAGGCAGATGGCAGTCAGATCCATGACGCCCAGCTTGCGGTCGAGCACGTCATCATAAGTCAGTTGCTCGAATTTCTCGGCATTCGGATCCTTGAAAGGATCAGCGGTGTAAACGCCGTCAACCTTGGTAGCCTTGAGCACGACATCAGCATGGATCTCGATAGCGCGCAGACAGGCGGCCGAATCAGTGGTGAAGAAAGGATTGCCGGTGCCGGCCGAGAAGATCACCACCTCGCCGCTTTTGAGATGGCGCATCGCCTTGCGACGATCGTAATGATCGGTCACACCGACCATGGAAATCGACGACATGACCAAGGCGGGAATGTTCGAGCGTTCCAGAGCGTCGCGCATGGCCAACGAGTTCATCACCGTTGCCAGCATTCCCATGTGATCGCCGGTTACCCGATCCATACCGGCTGCCGAAAGGGCGGCGCCACGGAACAGGTTGCCGCCGCCGATGACCAGACCCACCTCTACGCCGATGCCTACCAATTGCCCGACTTCCAAGGCCATGCGATCAAGCACCTTGGGATCAATGCCGAAGTCTTCCGAACCCATCAGGGCTTCGCCGCTTAATTTGAGCAGAATGCGTTTATAGCGAGGATTGCGTGCACTCATCTGCTGAGCCATTGGCGTTGTCTCTCCTGCGGCGTTTGTATGACTAAGCTGGCTCTACTGCCAGAAAATATCTGCGCTATGACAGCGCAATGACGGGTTGGTGCCAGCGCTGACTATAGCGCGGCAGAAAACATTTCCACCCTCCAGTCTGACGAAGAGGCCGCGCGCGTGAGCGGGCAGCCTCTTCGAGGACAGCAGAAGCGTCTTATTGCTTAGTGGCAGCTACCTGAGCCGCAACTTCAGCAGCGAAGTCGACTTCAGCACGCTCGATGCCTTCGCCCACTTCGTAACGGACGAAGGAAACGATCTCTGCACCGACTTTCTTCGCCAGCTCGCCAACCTTGACGTCAGGATCTTTGACAAAGGCCTGCTCGACCAGACTGGCTTCAGCAAGGAACTTGCTGATGCGACCGGCAACCATCTTCTCGACGATTTCGGCGGGCTTGCCCTTGATCTTATCTTCGTTCAGCGCCAGGAAAATTTCCTTTTCCTTCGCAACGGCCTCTTCGGAAACCTGCGACGGATCCAGGAACTGAGGGTTGCTGGCCGCGACGTGCATGGCAATTTCTTTAGCCAACTCGACGTTACCACCCTTCAGGGCTACCAGAACGCCGATGCGATGGCCATGCAGATAGGAACCAACCAGATCAGCTTCAACAGTGGTCAGACGGCGAATATTGACGTTCTCGCCGCACTTGGCAACCAGCGCCTCACGATCAGTTTCCTGAGCGGCAATCAGCGGAGCTGCATCGACCATCTTCTCGGCGAAGGCCTTCTCGACGCTGTTGCTTACGAAATTCTTAAAGTCGTCCTGCAGAGCCAGGAAGTCGGTCTGCGAGTTAACTTCGATAATTACGGCACGCTTGTTGTCATCGGCGACTTTGACCGCAATGGAACCTTCAGCGGCGATGTTGCCCGCCTTCTTGGCGGCCTTGATGGCACCAGCGGCACGCATGTCGTCGATGGCTTTCTCGATGTCGCCGCCGGCAGCGGTGAGTGCCTTTTTGCAATCCATCATGCCTTGGCCAGTGCGCTCGCGCAGTTCTTTAACCAGGGCTGCAGTGATCTCTGCCATGTTCGCAAATCCTCTCGATTCGATTTTCGATCATGCCCTCTAACTCGGGCGATCAATTCGTGATTGGCAAAAAGGGGGCATAGCCCCCTTTCTGTTCAACGGGTATCAGCTATGCGACCGCGTGCTCAGCCTTGAGCGGCCTCGGGGGCGGCTTCTTCGACGAACTCGTCAGCACCACCGGCGCCATTCTGACGGCCACGCAGCACAGCATCTGCCATGGAGCCCAGATACAGTTGCACGGCACGGATGGCATCGTCATTACCAGGAATGATGTAGTCGACGCCTTCCGGGCTGCTGTTGGTATCGACGATACCGATAACCGGAATGCCCAGCTTGTTGGCTTCGGAAATGGCAATGCGCTCGTGATCGACGTCAACGACGAACATCGCGTCCGGCAGACCGCCCATGTCCTTGATACCACCCAGGCTACGATCCAGCTTTTCCAGATCACGGGTACGCATCAGGGCTTCTTTCTTGGTCAGCTTGTCGAAAGTACCGTCCTGGGACTGGGCTTCCAGCTCGCGCAGGCGCTTGATCGACGCACGGATGGTCTTGTAGTTGGTCAGCATGCCGCCCAACCAGCGATGATCGACATACGGCGAGCCACAACGAGCGGCTTCTTCGCGAACGATCTTGCCAGCTGAACGCTTAGTGCCGACAAACAGAATTTTGTTCTTGCCCGCAGCCAGCTTTTCAACGAACTGCAGCGCGTCGTTGAACATCGGCAGGGTTTTTTCGAGGTTGATGATATGGATCTTGTTGCGCGCACCGAAGATGAACTTGTTCATTTTCGGGTTCCAGTAACGGGTCTGGTGGCCGAAGTGCACACCGGCCTTCAGCATGTCGCGCATGGTGACTTGAGTCATGATACTTCCTCGGATAAGTCGGGTTAGGCCTCCACGCGCCCCGATATCCAACTCTTGCGAGCACCCAGGATACCGTGTCGACACGTGTGTGGGGTTAAGCGCAACGGGCCTCCCCGTTGAGCGGCGCGTTTTATAGCACAAAGACAGTCTGGAAGGCTAGACGGAATTCTCGAGCGCCCTGTTCGTTGAGCCCTCTAGCCTCCAGCGCTTTTATCAGCTTCTCATTCATTTGGTTTATCATTTGCGCTTTCGTTTTTCGCAGCGCTCCCCGGCGCCAATGAGGTTTGCATGACTGTCACCATCAAGACGCCCGAAGATATCGAGAAGATGCGCATTGCTGGGCGGCTCGCCGCCGAGGTGCTCGAGATGATCGGCGAGCACGTCAAGCCGGGCGTCACCACCGACGAGCTGGATCGCCTCTGTCACGACCATATCGTCAACGTGCAGCAGGCCGTACCTGCCCCGCTCAACTACAAGGGCTTCCCTAAGTCGATCTGCACTTCGATCAACCACGTGGTCTGTCATGGGATTCCCAACGACAAGCCTTTGAAGGATGGCGACATTCTCAATATCGACATCACGGTCATCAAGGATGGTTACCACGGCGACACCAGCAGGATGTTCATCGTCGGCAAAGCGCCGGAATGGGCCGAGCGCCTGTGCAAGGTGACTCAAGAGTGCCTCTATAAAGGTATCGAGATCGTCCGTCCCGGCACGCGTCTAGGCGATATTGGCGAAGTGATCCAAAAGCACGCCGAGAAAAATGGATTCTCCGTGGTCCGTGAATACTGTGGTCATGGCATCGGCAAGGTTTTTCACGAGGAACCCCAGGTGCTTCACTATGGCCGCGCGGGAACCGGTCTTGAACTTAAGGAAGGCATGACCTTCACGATCGAGCCAATGATCAATCAAGGCCGTTCGGAAACCCGCCTGCTCGGCGATGGTTGGACAGCCATCACCAAGGACCGCAAGCTGTCCGCTCAATGGGAACACACGATCGTGGTCACCGCTGACGGCTATGAAATTTTCACACTGCGCAGCGATGACACCATAGCTCGCACATCGCCATGATTGCTTACCGATTTGATGTTTGACGGAGGGCGGCGGCATGCCTCAGGTTGATCCGGAGTTATTCGACCGCAGCCAGTTCCAAGCAGAACTGGCACTCAAGGCCAGCCCCATCGCCGCCTTCAAAAAGGCCATTCGCAATGCGCGAGAAGTGCTTGATGCACGCTTCCTGGCTGGCCGTGATATCCGCCGTCTGATCGAAGACCGTGCATGGTTCGTGGACCAGATCCTCAGGGCCGCCTGGGGCCGCTTCGACTGGAGCAGCGATGCCGAAATCGCACTGGTTGCCGTTGGGGGCTATGGCCGCGGCGAGCTACACCCCTATTCCGATATCGATTTGCTGATCCTGCTCGAAGATAACAGTCACGAGAAATTTCGTGATTCCATCGAAGGCCTTCTGACCCTGCTCTGGGATATCGGGCTCGAGGTCGGCCAGAGCGTGCGCTCGGTCCGGGAGTGCGCCGAAGAGGCACGTGCGGACCTGACGGTTATAACCAATCTCATGGAAAGCCGCACCATCGCCGGCCCCGAGCACCTACGGCAAAACATGCTGAAGGTCACCAGCCCGTCGGAAATGTGGCCGAGCAAGGAATTCTTTCTCGCCAAGCGTAACGAGCAGGCGGCACGCCACTCCAAATACAACAACACCGAGTACAACCTGGAGCCGAACGTCAAAGGCTCACCTGGCGGGTTGCGCGATATTCAGACGATCCTGTGGATCGCACGCCGGCAGTTCGGCAGCCTGAACCTGAATGCGATCGTGGACCAGGGGTTCTTGACCGAAGGTGAATTCGCATTGCTGGTTTCCGGCCAGGAGTTCATCTGGCGTGTCCGTTACGGGCTGCACATGCTGGCTGGCCGCGCGGAGGATCGCCTGCTATTCGACCATCAGCGCAGCCTCGCCGCCCTCCTCGGCTATAAGGATAGCGACGCCAAGCTGGCGATCGAACGCTTCATGCAAAAGTACTACCGCGTGGTCATGAGCATTTCCGAGCTCAGCGATCTGGTGGGGCAGCACTTTGCGGAAGTTATTCTTTGGGAAGGCGACAGCGGTGATGCCGTACCGCTCAATAGCCGCTTTCTGGTACGCGACGGTTATCTCGAAGTAACTGACGACTCGGTGTTTCAACGCAGGCCCTTCGCGATTCTCGAAATCTTCGTACTACTGGCGCAGCACCCTGAAATTCAAGGTGTTCGGGCCGAAACCATTCGTCTGTTGCGTGACCATCGTCACCTCATCGATGACGAGTTCCGCAGCGACATTCGCAACACCAGCCTGTTCGTCGAGCTGTTCAAGTGCAAGGAAGGCATCCACCGCAACCTGCGTCGAATGAACCGCTACGGCATCCTGGGGCGTTATCTGCCCGAGTTCGGCCATATCGTCGGGCAGATGCAACATGACCTGTTCCATATCTATACGGTCGATGCCCACACGCTCAACGTGATCAAATACCTGCGCAAGCTCAGCAAGCCCGGCGTGGCGGAGAAGTACCCGCTGGCCAGCAAGCTGGTCGAGCGTCTGCCCAAGCCTGAACTCATCTACATCGCAGGGCTTTATCACGATATTGCTAAAGGCCGCGGCGGCGACCATTCGGAACTTGGCGCAGTGGACGCCCAGGCATTCTGTGAGCGCCACAAGCTTCCCGCCTGGGATACACGCTTGGTGGTCTGGCTGGTAGAAAACCATCTGGTCATGTCCACCACCGCTCAGCGCAAGGACCTATCAGACCCGCAGGTCATCAATGATTTCGCCCAGCTGGTCGGCGATGAGACCCACCTCGATTACCTGTACGTGTTGACGGTGGCGGACATCAACGCAACCAACCCGACCCTCTGGAATTCCTGGCGCGCCAGTCTGCTGCGCCAGCTATATACCGAAACCAAACGAGCCCTCAAACGTGGCCTGGAAAACCCACTAGGTCGCGAAGAGCAGATTCGCCAGACCCAGCGCGCCGCACTCGACAACCTGGTGCGCAACGGCACCGATCCCGACGACGCAGAACAGCTGTGGTCGCAGCTGGGCGACGATTACTTCATGCGCCACAGCTCCACGGATGTCGCCTGGCATACCGAAGCCATCATCGAGCACCCAAGCGACGGCGGTCCGCTGGTTTTAATCAAGGAAACCACTCAGCGCGAGTTCGAAGGCGGCACGCAGATTTTCATTTACGCACCGGATCAACACGACTTCTTCGCGGTGACCGTAGCGGCTATGGATCAATTGAATCTGAACATTCACGACGCCCGCATCATCACTTCAAGCAGCCAGTTCACCCTGGACACCTACATCGTGCTGGATGCCGATGGCACACCTATCGGCAACGATCCGAAGCGCACCGAAGAAATCCGCCAAGGCCTGATCGATGCGCTGCGCAATCCGGACGATTACCTGACGATCATCAAGAAGCGCGTACCTCGTCAGCTGAAGCATTTTGCATTTCCGCCGCAGGTCACCATCCATAACGATATGCAACGCCCGCAGACTATTATCGAAGTGATTGCGCCCGACCGCCCCGGCCTGCTGGCACGTATCGGCCAGCTGTTCCAGGACTTCGATCTGTCCGTGCAAAACGCCAAGATCGCCACGCTCGGCGAGCGCGTCGAGGACGTGTTCTTCGTCACCAACGCAGACAATCAGCCACTATCGGATCTGAAACTTTGCGTTCAGCTACAACAGGCGATGATCAAGCAGCTGTCCCAGGAAAATGAGCACCAGCCCTCCCCAAGCAGCATCGTCATCTGACGTGCCGCTTGAGTAAATGAAAGCTCAAGCACGCGACAAAGAGCGAGGCCCTACGCAGAGGCCGGACTCAATGCATAACGCCTTCAGTCCCAAGGCTTGCCACGGGTTCGCTCGGTGCAGCTCAGCTTCTGCTGCATGGCAGCCTTCGCCAGTATGTGCGCGCTGACCGGAGCGGTGATGAAGAGAAACATGGTGATCAGCAATTCATGCAGGCTCAGGCCGTCGTTCCTGCTGCTGAAGAAAATCATCGAGGCGATGACGATGCCGCCAACGCCGAGCGTCGTAGCCTTGGTCGGCCCATGCAGGCGCGTATAGAAATCGGGTAGACGATACAGGCCTATCGCACCGATCAATGCAAAGATACTTCCGATGATCAGGCAGGCGCTGACCAGCAACTCAATCCAGAACGGCATGCGCTTTCCCTCAATCGATGATGTCGCCATGCAGCAAATGCTTGCCCACCGCGACGGTACTGACGAATCCCATCACCGCAATCAGCAGTGCGGCTTCGAAGAACAGATCGGAAGCCAGCCAGATACCGAACAGCACGATCAGCGCCAGGCCGTTAATGTACAGCGTATCCAGCGCCAGTACCCGATCAGGCATGTCCGGCCCCTTGATCAGACGAATGACATTGAGCAAAGCCGCCACACCCAACAGGCCCATACAAAGCGGAATTACATAGGCTAGCATTCAAAAATCTCCAGCAGCGGCGCCTCGTAGCTGCTCTTCACATCAGCGACCAGCGTCTCGATATCGGGTACGTCCAGCGCATGCAGAATCAATACTTTGTGGTCCTCACTAAGGCCGGCTGACACCGTGCCAGGCGTCAGCGAGATAATGCTCGTCAACATTGCCAGCACGAAGTCGTTCTCGATCACCATCGGCACCTCGATGAATGCGGGCCGCAAGTTCTCTCTTGGCCCAAGTACCAGCTTGGCCACATGCATATTGGCGATGACGATGTCATAGAACACTTTCAGCATGAACAGGCACAGCTTGACGGGCTTGCGTACAGGCGGCACCTCAATCAGAAAACCAGAGATCAGCAGCGGAATCGCCCAGCCAAGGAAGAGGCCCAGCAGGATATGGCCCACTCCTAAGGTGTTGTTAAGCAAAAGCCATAGCGCGGTCAGCAACAATGTAAGAGCAGGATTCGGCAACAGGCGGGACTTCTTCATGCACCAGCTCCCTGAATAATCTCCAGATAAGGCCCAAGGTCGAACAGCTGGGCGGCTGTGGCCTGGACGTAGGCCTGGATCGGTTGCGCGGCAATAACCAGCAGCACACTACCCAGCAACAGCCCGAAGGTTGCGAGCATGCGCAGCGAATCGGCTGGCACGGCCACGACTGCCGCCTCGCCCGATCTCCAGAAAACCAGACTTCCAGCGCGGCTCAGCGCTATCACCATACCCAACCCACCAATCAGCACCACCGACCAGAGCAGCGAGGCACCGCTACCGGGAGAGACCGCCTGCAGCAGCATCACCTTGCCCAAAAAACCGGAAAACGGTGGCAATCCCGCGACTGAAATCGCGCCGGCAAAAAACAGCGCACCCAGCATAAGAGGCTGCCTCAATGCTGGCGCCGAAACCAGATCCGACGCCATCTCGCCCCGCTGACGAGCAATCACATCCGCCAGTAAGAACAGACCACCTGTCACCAATGTGCTGTGCAGCAGGTAATAAAGCGCAGCGCTCAGCCCTTGTTCAGTGCCCAGTGCAACACCTGCCAGTAGGGTGCCCACCGAAACCACCACCAGATAAGACAGGAGTATCTGCAGGTTACGGGCTGCCAGCGCGCCCAGCACGCCGGCTGCGAGCGTGAGCATTGACAATGGCCATAGCCAGTCGAGCACCATGTTATTCAGGATGCCCGCTTCGCTGCCGTAAATGAGCGTGAATACTCGGACAATTGCATAGAGACCGAGCTTGGTCATGATCGCAAACAGGGCCGCAACCGGTGCCGTCGCTGATGCATAAGCACGCGGAAGCCAAAAGTACAGTGGCAGGATTGCACCCTTGAGGCCGAACACCACCAGTAGCAGATAACCCGCCGCCGCGAGAAGCGGTGCATCGGCAGATTCAGCCGCACCGACTCGGATGGCCAGATCGGCCATGTTCAGCGTCCCGGTGAGCCCATAAAGCATGCTGACGCCAACCAGGAACAGTGCTGAGCCCAGCAGATTCAGCACGACATAGTGAATACCGGCCTGTACGCGCTTGGCACCATTGCCGTGCAACAACAGCGCATAGGATGAAATCAGCAGAATTTCAAAGAACACGAAAAGGTTGAACAGATCACCGGTCAGAAACGCACCGTTGATCCCGGCCAGTTGGAACTGAAACAACGCATGGAAATTCGGCCCGCGCTCATCATCACCGCGCGACGCGTAAAGCACTACAAAACCGGCAAGCACCGCCGTCACCAGCAACATCAGTGCGCTCAGGCGGTCGAGCAGCAATATGATGCCGAACGGCGGCAGCCAATCTCCCAGCTGGTAAACGAACAGAGTGCCAGTGTTTGCCTGTAGCAGAAGCCATAGGGCCAGCGGCACCAGCAGCCAAGTCGCCAGCAAAGACACCAGACGTTTGAAGGGCAACGCCTGCCTGTGGGTCAGCAGCAACAAACTACCGACGAACAGCGGAAGCAAGATCGGGAGGATCAACGCATGATTCATTCGCGCGGCTCCCTGCCATCCACATGGTCGGTGCGCAACTCACCCAGGCCGCGCAGTGACAGCACCACAATGAACGCAGTCATGGCGAAGCCGATGACAATGGCGGTTAGCACCAGAGCCTGCGGAAGCGGATCACCGTACTCGGCGCTTCTGCCTATTACGGCCGGCACGCCCGTGGCAAGCCTACCCATGGAGAAAATGAACAAGTTCACCGCGTAAGAAATTAGCGTCAGCCCCATCACCACAGGAAATATTCGCGCGCGAAGCAGCAGGTACACACCACTTGCCATCATGACTCCCAGCGTTATCGCCAGTACAGCTTCCATCAGAGCACCTCCTTGCACGATTGATCCTGACTGACGTGGCCGATGTTGGACAAAATCAACAAAGTCGCGCCTACCACCGTCAGATACACGCCCAGGTCGAACAGCATGGCCGTAGCCAGCTCGAACTCACCAATCAGCGGAAGATGGAAATGACCGAAAGCCGAGGTCAGGAACGGCCGTCCGAACAACCAACTACCCAGCCCGGTCAGCCCGGCGATCAGGACACCCAGTCCCGCGATGCCGTGGTAGCTGAACGGCTGCCGCTGTTGTGCCCAGATAACACCGTGTGAAATGTATTGCAGGATTAGTGCGACTGCGGTGATCAGGCCGGCAATGAAGCCTCCCCCCGGCAGGTTGTGGCCACGCAGGAAGATGAAAACAGAAATCAGCAAGGCCATCGGGAGCAGCGTACGTGACAGCGTATCCAGAACCATCGGATGACTATCGGTACTCCATAAACGTCCACGGTAATCCCGAAGCGGATGAGGCAGATGCAGCCCATAGAGCAACCCATAGATGCCCACCGCAGCGATGGCCAGCACCGCTATCTCCCCAAAGGTGTCGAAGCCGCGGAAGTCGACCAGTATGACATTGACCACGTTGGTTCCACCGCCGCCGGAAACGCTATTCTCTAGGAAGAACGATGCGATGCTGTCGTAAGGACGCGTCAACACTGCATAAGCGAGCAAGGCGATCATGGTGCCGAAGCTGCCGGCCAGAACCAGATCACGGAAGCTGCGCAGGCTGCTCGACTCTGTGGGCGTGCGGTCAGGCATGAAGAACAGCGCCAAGATCAACAAGATAATGGTCACCACTTCGACCGAAAGCTGTGTCAGCGCCAGGTCGGGTGCCGAGTAGCGGGCGAACGCCAGCGCTACCATCAGGCCGACGACGCTCAGTACCATCAACGCCACCAGACGCCGGCGGTGGAAAAATACCGTCAGCAGCGACGCCAGGCAAAGGACCAGCATCCCAAAAACAGTGATAGCGTCCGGCGGAGTGAGCGCAACCGGACCGCTCAACGCTTTCAATGGCGTCAGGGCATACACCACCAGCAACAGGGAACTAAATAGAACCAGCATCAGATAGCGTTGCAATGAGCCAGTTTCCAAGCGCTCGGTTAACCAGCGCGCGCTCCCGGCAAGATCGCTGATCACTCGCGTGAAGACCTGCAGCGAATCCACTCGGGGAAGCCCCTCGTACCAGCGGAACGCCCACTTGCGTAGCGAATAAATGAGCAATCCACCCGCCAGCGCGACAAAGCTCATCAGCAACGGCAGGTTGAAACCGTGCCAGATCGACAGACTGTATTCAGGAACCGGGCCATTCAGGCTTCCGGCAACCGCAGCCGCCAGCAGCGGCGCTACGGTGTAGGCCGGCAACATTCCAACCAACAGGCAGAGCAGTACCAGAATCTCCACCGGAATCTTCATGTAGCGAGCCGGTTCGTGTGGAGGATATTTAGGCAGGTCGATCGGCTCGCCGTTGAAGAAGACGTCATGTACGAAGCGCAGCGAATAAGCCACCGAAAAAGCACTTGCTAGGGTCGCCAGTGCCGGGATCGTCCAATAGAAGCTGCCCAGCAGGTGCTGGTCGAGGGTTTCGGCGAAAAACATTTCCTTGCTGAGGAATCCATTGAGCAAGGGCACCCCGGCCATGGCCAGCGAGGCGATCATCGCCAGCGCCGCCGTGTGCGGCATGTATTTCAGCATGCCGTTGATGCGCCGCATGTCGCGGGTCCCGGTTTCATGGTCGATGATGCCGGCAGCCATGAACAGCGACGCCTTGAAGGTGGCGTGGTTGATGATGTGGAAGATCGCCGCCACTGCACCCAGCCGCGAATCCAGACCGAACAGCAAAGTGATCAACCCCAGGTGGCTGATGGTCGAGTAGGCAAGCAGGCCCTTGAGGTCGTGCTGGAACAGCGCCATGACCGCGCCGATCAACAGTGTTGCCAGCCCGGTCAAGCTGACCAGATAGAACCACCACTCCGAATCCGAAAGTGCCGGATACAGCCGCGCCAGCAGAAACACCCCGGCCTTGACCATAGTTGCCGAATGCAGAAAGGCCGAAACTGGCGTCGGTGCCGCCATCGCCTGCGGCAGCCAGAAGTGAAACGGAAACTGTGCGGATTTGGTGAAAACCCCAAGCAGCACCAGGATCAGCGTCAGCGGATATAGCGAATGCGCCCGAATCAGGTCGCCCGAAGCCAACACAGTGGTCAGCTCATAGCTACCGACGATATGTCCGATCAGCAGGATGCCCGCCAGCAGCGCCAACCCGCCCCCGCCAGTCACCGCCAACGCCATGCGCGCGCCCTGACGGGCTTCGGTCCGATGATTCCAGAAGCCGATCAGGAGAAACGACGAGAGGCTGGTCAGCTCCCAGAACATCAGCATCAGCAACAGGTTTTCAGCCAGCACCACGCCGAGCATCGCACCCATGAAAAGCAGGAAAAATCCATAAAAGCGCCCCATCGGCTCATGCTTGGATAGGTAATAACGCGCATAAAGGATGACCAGCAGACCAATGCCTAGAATCAGCAACGCAAACAAAAAGCCGAGTCCGTCGAGCCTCAGGCTCAGGTTCAACCCGAGTTCTGGCAGCCAGGGCATCATCTGTACGTCTATTTCGCCACCAAAGACAGCGGCACGTTTGGATAACAGAAGAACCAGAGCCGCCAACGGAGCCAACCCAGCACCAAACGCACAGGCGGATCTACCAAAACGTTCGAGCAGTAGCGGTAGACAAATCCCTAAAAATGGCAGAGCGATTATCAGCGCAAGCGCCATGAGCAAAAACCCCTTAAGCCGCGCATGCGCGCGGCAGTTATGTTCCCTGTCACGGATCTAAGCCCGAAGAGACATGGCGGTGTGGGCCGATTATCCATACCGGTCGAAGCAACGTCATGGACTCAAGTATTTCGAAAAACAAAAGGCGCAGCCCAACACCGAGCCAGACGCTGCTCAGCTTGGGCGCTAAAAGCCCACGCAACGCGCATAGCTTCAGGCCGGCATGCTTATAGCAAAATCACGATGCGCGGCGACAGCGATCGTTCAGCCACAGCAGATTGCCTACTTCAAGGTGCAATGCGACTCGTGCCATTGACCGTCATGATGCGTACGCGCTGACCGACACGAAAGACTTGGTTGGGCTCAACTTCCTGTACATAGGCGCGCATGTTCCCATCGTCCTCCCGTACCGTGATTTCAACCCCCTGTGCACGGGTGATGCCCTCCTCCGCCGCGGCGCCGAGCATGCCGCCTGCCACCGCGCCGATTACCGCTGCAACCGCACTGCCACGGCCACCGCCGACGCCACTGCCGGCAATACCGCCCACCACGGCACCCGCACCGCTACCGATAGGCGTTTTGGTGCCCTCGAGCTTGACTGGACGTAGTGATTCGATAGTTCCGTAACGGACGGTCTGAACCGTTCGTGCTTCGTCGCGGGAATAGGAATCCCCGGTGAGGTTCGATGTACAACCGCCGATGGTCAGCGCTATGGCGGTAAACGAAGCAACAAAGATGGAGTTGCGCATGAAGTACTCTCCTCGAAACGGGTTGGCATTCCCGACCGCATCGCCTGAGTGCCTGCGACGAACAGACACTTGGCAGCGGTCTCGACCTTACTCAGCATTCCTGAACTAAGACCTTACTTTACCCGAGGCGATCCCGCCCCGCATGTAAGCTGCTGTTCAAGCTGTTTCACGAGACGATCCAATGGATTATTTCATCATCACCGTTGTCACGCTCGCCGGACTGGTTTTTCATGCCTGGCTGTTTGTGCGCTTCAGGCGCTGGGCGGACCGGGATCTGGCGTTATCCCTGGCGGGAAACGATCCAAAAAAGCGAGAGTGGGCATTGCAGCGCCTCGCAGCAGCGAAGGGTGCCGTGTGAAAAGGAAGGATTTGCAGATTTGGCTGGAGCGAGAAATGGGGCGCTACGATGCCGAATGACTCATGGTGGAGCCGGTTATACCGGCCTCCGCCATAGTCGCAGTCATGCTCCGAATGTAACAGCGGTCAGGGCGCCAGACGCTCGCGCTGCCAGTTATTGGAGACGCACCGATAGTTGAGACGATCATGCAGACGGCTGGGCCGCCCCTGCCAGAATTCCATCCGCTCCGGCAGCAAACGGTAACCTCCCCAATGGGGAGGACAATGAGGCGCCTGATCGAGAAAACGTTGCTCGGTCTCGGCGAGCAGCCGCTCGAGCTCGGCCCGATCACGAATCGCTCGACTTTGCGGTGAAGCCCAGGCCCCCAAGCGGCTCCCCAGCGGCCGCACCTGGTAATAGGCGTCCGACTCGGCAGCACTGACTTTCTCGACCCGCCCCTCGATTCGCACCTGACGTTCCAGGCTAGGCCAGAAGAAGGTCATTGCAGCAAACGGACGAGCCGCCAGCTGCTCGGCCTTGGCACTGTCATAGTTGGTGAAGAACGTGAAACCCCGACCATCCAGCGCCTTGAGCAAGAGCACACGGCAATGCGGGCGACCTTCGGCATCGACCGTAGCCAGCGTCATGGCGTTCGGCTCGACTGGCAACTGCTCCGTCTGCACCGCGTCAGCGAACCACTGGCGAAAGAGTGCAAAAGGTTCGTCCGGCGCATTCGCTTCGCTGAGCCCTTCGCGCGTGTAGTCGCGCCGCATGTCGGCCAAGGTCTGGGTCATCTCGGAATCCTGGAAACAGTCGAAGCTAAAAGTTTATCGATTTGCTATTGGGTCCCGCTTGATTCAACACAACAAGGCCAAACAAGAACTCGCTTTAGCGGCTTGGTTATTTGGCCTTGGTCACTTCTGCAACCGCAACCTGGGTCTCTTTGGTGGGCGCCTCGCTGTACTGGGCGACCAGCGACAGCAACGTCGGCTGAGGTGCCAGCACCATTTCGACTCGACGATTCAGAGCACGGCCTTCCTCGTTTTCATTGGACGCGCGCGGCATATCCGAGCCCAGCCCTCGAATGCGCAGACGGTCGTGCTTCAAGCCGCTGAGACGAAAGATCGCCGCAACGGCACCGGCACGCTGGCGGCTGATGTCGCGATTGATTTCTAGCGATCCGGTGCTATCAGCATGACCAAGCACGATGACGGCGGTTTTCTCGTCACCTTCGACCAGTTTCGCCACGCGGCTAAGGGGGCCAAGTGTCACAGGCAGCAACATGCCAGGGCGGTCGGGGTTGAACGATGCATCGACCGGCGCAGTGACCACCAGCACACCCTCACGCCGCTCGAGTTCGAAGCGACTGTCTTTCAATGCATCGCGTAGCCGCGGCTCGTAGCCATCCAGCCAGGCATGATCGATAACAGTCTCCGGCACAACGACCGTCTCTTTTGGTTTCTCGCTGTTGGAGCTACAGCCACCAATGACCATGCAGAGAATGAGGAAGGTGCTTTTCGGCAAGTTCATGAGCCAGGTTCCGTGAGGTGAGTTGGCGAATACAGGTTGCGTTGGATCTACACGTAGCTTAAGCAAGGATTTGTCTTAAATTGTGGACGCAGGTCATTGTTATGAAAAGCTCTGGCATGGCGAACAGACGAGCGGTTCAAGCCAAACAAGCGTTCACGGCACGAGCCAAGGTCTGCGCACGTGGGTCCATCAAGACATAGGGACCTAGCGTATTGGTGACATAGCCGAACGCCAAGTCGCGTTGCGGGTCGGCGAAACCGACGCAGCCACCCGCACCCGGATGGCCAAAGGCGCCGGCCCCCGTGCCGAACGTTGCGTTCTCCACATCCGGCTGATCCAGCCAGCAACCCAGGCCGAAACGGGTGCGACTCAGCAGCGTACGGTCTTCACCGATGCAATGCTCGCGGGTCATCTCGGTCAACAACTCATAATCGAGCAGCTCACCTCGCAGCAATCCGTCATAAAAGCCGGCCAGTGCCCGAGCATTGCCGTGTCCGTTAGCGGCGGGCTGAACCATTCGGCGCCACTCCGGCTTGTTGGCACTGTTCATGATCGATGGCGGGTTGGTGAACGCGCGGGCGGTCAGCGACTGCGGATCGCCCGTCAACGCCTTGAGCATGCGCTGAGCAGCCGCATCGCCGAAATTGTTCTTCTGCCTGGTCAAGTAACCGACCCGGTCGAATTCGGCGTCGGCCAGTCCCAGATGAAAATCCAGCTCCAAAGGTCGGGCAGTACGCGCGACGATCGCTTCGCCCGGCTCACGGCCGTCGGCGCGGCGGATCACCTCGCCGAGCAGCCAGCCGTAGGTAATCGCGGCATATCCATGACCATCACCTGGCGTCCACCACGGTGCCTCCGCCGCCAAAGCCTTGATCATCGCCTCCCAGTCGTACAACGCCTCTGGGGGCAGCGACTGTCGGATAGCAGGCAGCCCGGCCTGATGGCTGAGCAGCTGCCGCAAGGTGATTGCCTGCTTGCCGTTGGCGGCGAACTCCGGCCAAACACGTGCGATAGGTTCGTCCAGCTGCAGCTTGCCTTCGCCTACCAGTTGCAGGGCGGCGACCGCAGTAAAGGTCTTGGTGCAGGAAAACAGATTGACCAGGGTGTCGCTTTGCCAGACTTGCTCACCGGCATTGTCGGCTACGCCGGCCCAGAGATCCACGACGGTTTCGCCGCCAACCTTCACACAAACCGCCGCTCCGCGCTGCTGGGTCTGCTCGAACAGATCGCTGAACGCGTCTTTGACGGCCTCGAAACGAAGATCGAAATATCCTTGAACCTGCACGTTCGCGCCCCTTGGTTATTAACTATCCGGCGCATTGTTCCAGCCGCGCCGACGCAAGAAAACAGACTCGACGTCGATTACCGAACCATCAGCCGTTTGAATAAGCCCCCATGCGGCGTACCGGATCGCCGCGAAAGGAGTTAGCTGATTTCTCTTCGAAACGGGGGCAATGCATTGAGGATGGCCTTGCCGTAGCGTTGAGTGACGACCCGACGGTCAAGCAAAGTAATCGTGCCGCGGTCCTCTTCGGTTCGCAGCAATCGGCCACAGGCCTGGACCAGTCGCAATGACGCATCGGGCACGGCAATTTCCATGAAGGGATTGCCGCCCCGCGCCTCGATCCATTCGGCAAGTGCAGCTTCTACCGGATCATCGGGAACGGCAAACGGGATCTTGGCGATCACCACCTGCTCGCAATAGGCGCCCGGCAGATCGACGCCTTCGGCAAAGCTCGCCAGCCCGAACAGCACACTTTTCTCCCCGTCATCTACGCGCGCTTTGTGCTTGTTCAGCGTTTCCTGCTTGGACAAATTCCCTTGGATCAGTACCCGACGGCGCCAGTCACGGTCCAGCCCATCGAATACGTCCTGCATCTGCTTGCGTGACGAGAACAGCACCAGCGTTCCGCGCGAGGCTTCTACCTGCGCCGGCAGGTCACGCACGATCGCGGCCGTATGCGCGGTCGCATCACGAGGGTCGGCGTTGAGGTTGGGAACGCGCAGCACGCCGGCATCGGCATGATGAAACGGGCTCGGCACCACCGCAGTCACTGCGCAACGCGGCAGACCGGCACGCATGCGGTATCGATCGAAACTGTTCAGTGCAGTGAGGGTTGCCGAGGTCACCAGCGCGCCGTAGCAGACATTCCACAGATTACGCCGCAGCGTCTCGGCGGCCAGGATCGGGCTGGCGTTGACCTCGATATCGAATAGCGCGCCGCCTTCGGCCAGCGTCAGCCAACGTGCCATTGGCGGGCTATCTTCCGGGTCGTCGACAGTAAATGCCGTCCATAGCTCCCAGTTGCCTTGAGCGCGGGTCAACAGGCTGCCGAATAACGGGTACCATTCTTCGGCCTGATGACTGGCGATGCCGACACCCGCCTCGCCATCCATCGCTTCCTTCAGCAGCTCGGTCAACCGCGTGAACAGATCGTTAAGCTTGGCGAAGCCCTTTTTCAGCTCGATGCCCAGTTCGATCAGGTGTTCTGGCACCACGCCCCCGACGAAACGGTGTCTCGGCCGTTCGCGCCCTTCCATGTCTTCGCCCGCCTTGAAATCCGCCAATTGCTCGCAGGCGCTGAACATGAATTGCTGCTGACTGCGCAGGTCCCGGGCGATCTCCGGCACCGCCTCGATCAACCGACCCAGATCACCCGGTAGCGGATGCTGGGCGAGCAATTTGGTCAGGTTCTTTTCGATCTGCGCGAGCCAGTCGGCGGTGGAGCGCAGACGGGTAAAGTGTGCGAAATGGCCGATGGCCTTGTCTGGCAGATGATGACCTTCATCGAAGACATAAAGCGTGTCACGCGGGTCCGGCAGCACCGCACCGCCACCCAACGCCAAGTCGGCAAGCACCATGTCGTGGTTTGTAACGATGACGTCGACCTTGGTCATGCCTTCCCGCGCCTTGTAAAACGCGCACTGCTGGAAATTGGGGCAGTGACGACCGGTGCACTGGCTGTGGTCTGTGGTCAAGCGCGCCCAGTCCGGATCGGCCAGCTCTTCCGGCCAGCTGTCGCGATCACCGTCCCAGCGATTGCCGGCCAGCTTCTCGATCATGCTGCCGAATAGCTTCTCGCTGCGCTCATCCACGTCGATGCGAAAGCCTTCTTCCTCGAAGAGCTGAGCGGTAGCGCTCTGCGCCTGGCCTTCCTGAAGCAGGACGTCGAGCTTGGATAAACACAGGTAACGGCCCCGCCCCTTTGCGAGCGCGAAGGAGAAATTCAAACCACTGTTGCGCAGCAGGTCCGGTAGATCCTTGTTTACGATTTGCTCCTGCAACGCGACGGTAGCGGTCGCGATCACCAAACGCTTGCCCGCTGCCTTCGCCGTCGGAATGGTCGCCAGACTGTAGGCAACCGTCTTGCCGGTACCCGTTCCAGCCTCGACCGCGACGACCGCAGGCTCACCGTCCCGGCGACCCTCGTCATCAACCTTGATCGCGCCCAGAACCTTCGCCACTTCGGCGATCATCAGGCGCTGGCCGTAGCGGGGCTTGAGGCCTTTGGCTTCGAGGAATCGCGAGTAGGCGCCCTGGATCTGGGACTTGAGTTCGGTGCTGAGCATGGGCGCGTGAGCTGTATATATTTTCAGTATTTCGGAGAGGTGGCTATGATAGCGCGCGTTTCTTCAATCGCCACCGGAGATTTACCGTGACCGCCTTCGCCCTACCCTATTCGCTCCACGTTCTGGCCGCCATGATCTGGGTTGGCGGTATGTTTTTCGCCTGGATGATAGTGCGCCCTGCCGCTGTCTCCGAACTGCAGGCTCCCGAGCGGTTGAAGTTATGGGCAGAACTATTTCGCCGCTTCTTCAAATGGGTCTGGATTACGGTACTGGTATTGCCGATCAGCGGTATCGGCATGTGGCACATGCGCTTCGACGGGCTGGCGGCGGCGCCCCGCTATGTACACATCATGGCTGGCATTTTTCTGGTGATGCTGGCGCTGTTTCTGCGTATCCAGTTGTTGCAGCTGCCTGAACTCAAGCGCGCTATCGCCGCTCAAAACTGGCCGGAGGGTGGCGCGGCGCTCGGAAGAATCCGCCGGCTGGTGGGTATCAATCTGCTGCTGGGACTGCTGGTCATCGCGCTGGCCAGCGCTCGTCCATTGTTCTGAACCAGACGAATCGACTCGACGGCATGAAAAAGCCGGGCGCAGTGCCCGGCTTTTTCATTTCAGCCGCGCCTCAAGGGCGTGCTTCTACTTCCGCTTCTACACGGCGGTTGATGGCCCGCCCTTCATCGGTCGAGTTGTCGGCGACCGGACGAGACTCTCCATAACCCACTGCGTCGACTCGACTACCATCCAGGCCATGCTGATTGACCAGCACGTCGCGCACGGCGTTAGCACGGCGCTCGGACAGACGCTGGTTGTACGCATCGGTACCAACCGAGTCGGTATGCCCCTCGACAACGGTCGAGGTCTGACCGTACTGCTTCATGAAGTCAGCCAGATCCTTGATGTCGGCCATGCTGTCCTGCTTGACTTGCGCACGGTCGAAGTCGAACTTGACGTCCAGCTCGACACGCACGGGCTCGGCCATGGGCTCTGGTTCAGGCTCGGCAACCGGCGTTGGCTCGACGGTCTCGACCACGGCGACTGTTTCCTGTTCGGTACCGTTGGCCCAGCAGTACGCCGCAGCCACACCGCCACCGATCAAGGCACCGTACCCAGCGTAAGTGCTGCTTTCTATCGCACCCAACGCAGCACCGGTGACACCGCCGACCGCCGCACAGCTAGGCCAATCCTGCTTTTGCACCCCTGCACAGCCGGCCAGGAAGGTGGTCATTACAATCACGGGTACTGCTGTCCGTAAGCTACTCATCGGTAAAACCTCCTAGTTTGGAATCGGCCAGAGCGCCATGCGGGATGGCAAAGCGGCTCCAGTTATAACGAGACTAGGACGGCGCACGCCGTCGCGCTAGTCTTTACACCTTGGCAAAACATACGAACCGCAATCTGCAGCGTGCAGTACGTAACTTCGAGGATCCCGGCTTGATCGCATCCGGCTCACTACAATCGCCGCAACAGGCACTGGCCGCACTGCTTGAGCAGTACGTGCCGATGCGGCTCCTGCAGGTTGGCCGTAGCGCCATGCCAGCAGTCGATGCGTTCAGCCGCAGCCATCTGAACAGCCACATCGACCACGCCCCGACCGCTCCGCTGCCCGTGGAACTGGCGAGCCAACGTTATGATCTGGCGATCGTCGCCGATTGCCTCGAACATTTGCCCAAGCACGAAGGTCTGCAACTGCTCGGTGGCATCCGCAATCTCAACGCCAACCGAATCGCGGTTCTGATCGACCTCAATGCATGCGACTGGCAGGCCACCGACTTCTTTGCCCTCGCCCTGCAGATCAGCGCGCACTTCGAACGTGACCGCCAGACCCTGACCCTCTTCACCTACGACCTGCTTGCTTACAAGCAGGTTCCGGATTGGCTGAATGCGAAGTTTTGGGCCAATCCCCAGATGTTCGGTAAATATTGGTGGTGAATCGATGATCAGCGACACACAACATGACGCCAATTGCCCTTGCGGCAGCGGCGACTCGCTCAGCGAGTGCTGCGGGCGATACCACGGCGGCCAGCCGGCGCCGAGTGCGGAACAGCTGATGCGTTCACGCTATAGCGCCTACGTCTTAGGGCTCGTCGATTATCTCAAGGCCACGACGCTGCCCGTGCAGCAGCAGTCGCTAGACGTGCAATCGATGAGAGACTGGAGCGCCACAAGCACCTGGCTCGGGCTGGAAGTGGAAGACAGCCAACTCATTGGTGGGCAACCGGAACACGCGTTGGTGACGTTCACCGCTCGCTGGCACGATCCGGCGGGACAGCATGCGCAGCATGAACGTTCGGCTTTCGTTCAGCACGACGGGAAATGGTATTTCATCGATCCGACCGTCCCACTGAAAGCCGGTCGCAACGATCCCTGCCCTTGCCGCAGCGGCCAGAAATTCAAAAAGTGCTGCGCTGCCTATATATGAAAAAGGCCGGCAAACGCATCGCGCCAGCCGGCCTTCTTTCACGATTTCACTGAGCTTACTTCTCGACGAAAGCACGCTCGATCAGATAATGCCCCGGGTCGCCCATGCGCGGCGAAGCCTTGAGGCCGAAACTGTTCAGCACCTCGCTGGTTTCAGTCAGCATGCTCGGACTTCCGCAGATCATGGCGCGATCATCTTCGGGATTTATTGGGGGCAGACCAATGTCAGTGAACAACTTGCCGCTGCGCATCAGGTCGGTCAGGCGTCCCTGATTTTCGAACGGCTCGCGCGTCACGGTCGGATAGTAGATCAGCTTTTCTTTCAGCGCTTCGCCGAAGAATTCGTTCTGCGGCAGGTGCTCGGTAATGAATTCCCGATAAGCGACTTCGTTCACGTAGCGCACGCCATGAATCAGCACGACCTTTTCGAAACGCTCATAGGTTTCCGGATCCTGAATCACGCTCATGAAAGGCGCCAAACCGGTACCCGTGCTCAGCAAATAAAGATGCTTGCCTGGCAGCAGGTCGTCCAGGACGAGCGTACCGGTAGGCTTACGGCTGATCATCAGCGAGTCGCCTTCCTTGAGGTGCTGCAGGCGCGACGTCAGGGGGCCATCCGGAACCTTGATGCTGAAGAACTCTAGATGCTCTTCATAATTCGGGCTGGCGATGCTGTAGGCACGCATCAATGGTCGGCCCTCGACTTCGAGACCGATCATCACGAACTGGCCATTTTCAAAGCGCAGCCCCGGATTACGGGTGGTTTTGAAACTGAACAGCGTGTCGTTCCAATGATGAACACTGAGGACTCGCTCGACGTTCAGGTTACTCATGTTACGGATTCCCCTTCTAGCTCGCGAAGAGCACGCTTTGATATTTACGAGAGTTTACCGGCATCGTTAATATCCGCTAAGTGAATATTAACGATATATGTTATCGGTTATATAGATATGCATTTTACGCTGCGTCAGCTTCAGGTATTTGTCTCCATCGCCCGCCAGGAAAGCGTTTCCCGCGCAGCGCAAAGCCTCGCGCTGTCCCAATCGGCTACTAGTACTTCGTTGGCCGAACTGGAGCGGCAATCGGGCTGCCAGTTGTTCGACCGCGCCGGCAAGCGCTTGTGGCTCAATTCACTAGGTCATCAACTGCTGCCGCAAGCGGTGAGCCTGCTGGATCAGGCCAAGGCCATCGAGGACCTGCTGGCCGGCAAGACCGGATTCGGCTCACTCAACGTCGGCGCAACCCTTACGATTGGCAACTATCTCGCCACCTTGCTGATTGGCAGTTTCATGCAGCGTCACCCCGAGTGCCGAGTGAAGCTGCATGTGCAAAATACGGCGCATATTGTCCATCAGGTCGCACAACATGAACTTGACCTGGGTCTGATCGAAGGCGATTGCCAGCACCCCGATATCGAGGTGTTGCCTTGGGTAGAAGATGAGCTTGTGGTCTTCTGCGCACCGCAACATGTCCTGGCGGGACGCACCGAAGTAAGCATGGAAGAGCTTTCGCGTGAGGCGTGGATCCTTCGTGAACAGGGTTCTGGCACTCGGCGGACATTCGACCACGCGATGCGCCATCATCCCGCCAAACTGAATATCCGACTCGAACTGGAACATACCGAAGCGATCAAGCGCGCCGTCGAATCAGGTTTGGGGATCGGCTGCATATCACGGTTGGCACTGCGCGATGCGTTTCGGCGCGGCAGTCTGGTTGCGGTGGAAACACGCGAGCTGGATCTGACTAGGCAGTTTTATTTCATCTGGCATTCGCTGAAATACCAGACTGCCGCGATGCGCGAGTTCATCGAACAATGCCGGGCACTGACTGCGGGAGTGCAGCGCAGTGACGAGATCGTCCTGCCATCGATCGCCTGATACGTAGATCGTCTCGGTATAGATCCGTTACGGCCTGCCTCTCTTCGGCGAACCGTGACGTAGCCAGCCCTGTATCAGCTGCCCGGAATCGAACCCATCTGTTGCAACAGCAACGCCGCCTGTGTCCGGGTACGAACGCCTAGCTTGCGGAAGATCGCTGTGACATGCGCTTTGATGGTCGCCTCGGACACGCTCAGCTCATAGGCGATTTGCTTGTTCAGCAGGCCGTCACACACCATGGTCAATACCCGGAACTGCTGAGGCGTGAGGCTGGCGAGACCCTCACTGGCCGCCTTGGCCTCGGGGCTAACATGGGCGACGTCCTGAATATTGCTGGGCCACCAGACGTCGCCGTCCAGCACCATTCGCACCGCTTCCTGAATGGTTTCCAGCGAGCTGGATTTAGGAATGAAGCCACTGGCACCGAATTCGCGAGAACGGGCGACAACCGCCGCGTCTTCCTGAGCGGAAATCATCACTACCGGCAGCTGAGGATACTGCCCTCTGAGCAGGACCAGTCCTGAAAAGCCATAAGCGCCCGGCATATTCAGATCCAGCAGGACCAAATCCCAATCTACGGCCCGGGTCAGCTGAGCTTCCAGCTCGGCGATGCTCGCCGCTTCGGACAAATGCACGCCGTCGCCCAGACCAAGCGTCAAGGCTTGCTGGAGCGCACTGCGGAATAGGGGATGATCGTCAGCGATAAGGATTTCGTAAGCAGCCATGGCAGACCTATGATTTTTTTATTGGCGCTTTCACCGGCCTGAGCCGGATGCCGACTTCAGGTCGAAGAACCCGAGGCGTTCCTGATGGACCGCGGTGATGATATCGCGCCACCACTCGAAATTCGATCACCGTTCCGCATTTAATCAAGGCCCCAGCCTAGTGGGCCGATGAATCTATGGCCAATCGCATCGCTTTGATGCACAGTTCGCAGGTTTCCCCAGACGAACTCAAACATGCGTAACCAAGCCCTTCGCGCTGATTTCCTGATGCTCATTACGGCCATGATCTGGGGCAGCGCTTTCGTCGCACAGCGGGTCGGAATGGATAACATCGGCCCCTTCCTTTTTACCGGCCTGCGCTTCGCCCTGGGCGCCATCGTTCTTTTGCCTCTGCTACTGCATCAGGGCCGTGGAGCGGCTCGGCACGAGCCTTTCTTTCAGCGCAGCCTGCTGTTGGGCGGCCTCTGCATGGGGCTTGCGCTAACACTGGGCATCAATCTGCAACAGGTCGGCCTGCTCTTCACCAGCGTGACCAATTCCGGCTTTATCACCGGCCTGTACGTCATCGTCGTACCTCTGCTGGGGCTGATCATCGGCCAGCGAACCGGGGCAGGCACTTGGTTAGGTGCGATTCTGGCAGTGTTCGGCATGGCCCTGCTCAGTATTGGCGAAAACTTCCAGGTCGCCTCAGGCGACTGGATACAGCTGGCCGGCGCTTTCGTCTGGGGCGTACACGTATTACTGGTGAGTTTTTTCGTCGGGCGCCACGACGCCATCCGCCTGGCCTTTCTGCAATTCGCCACCTGCGCGGTGGTCAGCCTGGTGCTGGCGGCGGTCTTCGAGGAAGCCAGTCTGAACAGCATCTGGCTGGCGGCCCCCGCGTTGATCTATGGCGGTCTATTTGCAGTGGGTGTGGGCTACACCTTGCAAGTAGTGGCGCAGAAGCACGCAATTGCCTCGCATGCGGCCATCATTCTGTCGCTCGAAGCGGTATTCGCCGCGATCGCCGGTGCGGTGTTTCTCGATGAAAGCCTCAGTATGCGCGGCTATCTCGGTTGCGCGCTGATGTTCGTCGGCATGCTCGCCGCGCAGCTTTGGCCGCGTAAGCCCCTGTCTATGGCTGTCGATAATGAAACTCCACAGACAGCCAGGCACTGATCGCAGCGACCCGATCAGCGCTCCCCGAACGCCGCCAGTGTTCGATGCGTGGCGTCATCCGGATCGGGCGTACGGTGATGCTTGGCACCCAGATAATGATCGGTGAATGCATCGAGCCAGACATCCAGTGCACAAGCGGCCTGAGCATCACCCGCCAGGCCCAGGCACAAAGCGGCAACTTCGGCAGTGCAAAGGTGTTCGCTACGCGTCGAGCGGCGCAAACGATAGCGTGACACCACTTCGGCCTGCAGACTCAACACGGGCAGGCCATTCAGATAAGGACTCTTGCGAAACATCTTGCGCGCTTCAGTCCAGGTCGCATCGAGCAGGATGAACAGCGGGCGCTTGCCTGAGGCCACTTCCACTTCTGAAACCACCCGCTCGGGCTCGGCATATTCGCCGGGAAATGCCACGATCGGCTGGTAGCGGGGATCGGCGAGCAGCGTCAGCAGGGCTGGATCCACCCCGACCCGCTGCCAGGTGAAGGCGTAGGTATCGGCGACGATATCGGCGATCAGCCAGCCGGTATTGCTCGGTTTCAGAGGCTCGATGTCATGCATGATCAGACACATTGCACTGTTCGCCGCCACTTGCGGAAGCCAGTCGCATAGGCAATGGCTACTAGCGACACGACAACGCGGACAGCGCGACGTACGCGATCCACGCGCGACGAAAGGCTTGGCGCTACGGGCCAGGCGCGCTTCGCGCAAACGGGCTACAGCATGTGGCATGAGCGTTTCGATCTGTCTGGGCGGGGCGGCAGTTTAGCAGCCTGGCCGGAAACCATGGCAGCAGCTGAACCGTGCCGGCGGAGACCGGTCGAACGACGGCAGTCACCAGGAGATCACCATGCACCGTCTGACCACTCTATTCACGCTCTGCCTCGCCCTACCCTTCGCTCACGCCGCCACGGCACAGGATCCGGCACTCGGCCCGTTACTCGAGAAAGTTGCGAGCGAAAGCAGCGTCGGAACACCGCGGGCAATCAACTCCGACCTCCTCGACGAAGGGTACAGCGTCGACGGCAATGAGCTGGTCAACCATTTGAGCGTCCAGCCCCGCCATGCCGCGCAGATGCGTGACAATCCCGAGCAGGTCCGCACGCAGCTGGCTGCAAGTGTTTGCAGCAATGATGGCCTACGTCAGCTGATGGATCAGGGCGCGGTGTTGCGCTTCGAATTCAGCGAATACGAAAACAAGAAGCCGATCACAACCGAAAGGTACCGTGCTAGCGATTGCTGAAAGCCCCTAAATTGCTGAAAGCTCCTTAAAAGGGCAACTGCATGCTGCCCTGCCGCCTGGCAAAAAAATCGTGCTCGCTTGCTTGTTACTGCTATGTCTTTATTCGATGAACAAGGCGGTTCGCAGCACCAAGCAAGCACGCGGCTGATATCGATCTCCGCGATGGGCTACCGTTAACATCAAAGGCACAAAGCATCGCCCAATCTTGGTCTGTTCCAAAGATTACTGGCAAGCTTAAGCACACCGCGCGAACCCCTCGCGCAAGGCGGCCTAGAGCAACGCCGCAGGAATGCAAGGGAGACGTAGTATGCCTTTCGAACCGAACGACGACTTATCACAACATTTCGCGACCAGCGGTGCCGGGCTGTCGAAAAGGGTTGATGACTTGGTAGCCTCGGTTGTACCGGCAGACAGCCCGAACCTCCCCCTTTACCGCGAAATGCTGATCACCGTTATGCGCATGGCGCAAGCGGATCGAAGCCGTTGGGATGCCAAGATAATGCTGCAGACCATGCGCGAAATGGAGCATGCCTTCAGCCGACTCGAACCGTTCAAACGGCGCCGCAAGGTCACGGTGTTCGGCTCGGCACGTACGCCCGTCGAGCATCCGCTGTATGCGCTGGCACGCGAACTGGGTGAAACCCTGGCGCGCTACGACCTGATGGTCATTACTGGAGCCGGCGGTGGCATCATGGCGGCTGCCCATGAGGGCGCCGGTACAGACAACAGCCTCGGGCTGAATATCACCCTACCCTTCGAGCAACGCGCCAACCCCACGGTGGACGGTACTGAGCATTTGCTGTCCTTCCACTTCTTTTTCGTGCGCAAGCTGTTCTTCATCAAGGAAGCCGATGCCTTGGTCCTGTGCCCCGGTGGTTTCGGCACGCTGGACGAAACATTGGAAGTACTGACGCTGATACAGACGGGAAAGAGCCCATTGGTCCCTGTCGTTCTGCTGGACGAGCCCGGCGGCTCCTTCTGGAAGGACGCGCTGGACTTCATGCGCCGCCAACTTGAAGGCAATCGCTACATACTGCCTACCGATATGCGCCTGATGCGGCTGGTTGATAACGCCGAAGACGCCGCCGTGGAAATTGACAAGTTCTACAGCAACTTCCATTCGAGCCGCTGGTGGAAAGACCGCTTCGTCATGCGCTTGAACTACCAGCTGACCGGCGCTGCGCTGGACGCTCTGAACACCGAATTCGCAGATCTTTGCTTGAAGGGTTGCTTCGAACAGCAGCCATGTTGCGCGATGGAACTGGATGAGCCGGAGTTGCGACAGTTGCCGCGGCTGAGCTTTGTATTCAATGGCCGCGATCACGGTCGCTTACGCGAGCTGACCGACTTCATCAATGAGCGGCAGAACTGGGCAGTTTCGCATGAGTGAACGACTGAAACACGGATAGGCTTGTCTATCCACCACCCAGACCCGGACATATGCTGCGAAAAGAATCAGCCGCGCCTCAACTATCGAGCGATCCGCGCTGCAAAAGCCGGCCTATCATATCCAGAGGGTAACCGCGGTAACTGAGGAATCGGCCCTGTCGAGCGCGTTCCCGCTGATCGCTCGGCAGCTCGCCGGCGAATTTGCGTATCCAGACCTCATGTAACTGCGCACCCCAATCGAAGCCGCTGTCACGCAACGCCTGCTCGATATCGTCACGGGCCAGCCCTCGCTGGGACAGCTCCTCACGGATACGCAAGGGGCCGTACCCCGCGTTTGCGCGCATGCGGACGAAGCTTTCCAGATAGCGTGTTTCGCTGAGTAGCCCCTCCTCGCTCAACCGATCCAACGCCGGCTCAATGAGTTCGGGCAGCGCGCCGCGCGTACGTAGCTTGCGGCTGAGCTCGATGCGCCCATGCTCGCGACGGGCCAGAAGATCCATGGCTGCCCGCCGCACGGCGGCGGGATTATCGAGCACAACCGGCATACGGATCAGAGATCGGCTTCAGCCAGATCTTCAGCAACCGGGTTGGCCTTGGTGTTCGGTGCGACTACCAGCAATTTGTCGCGGATCTGTTGTTCGATCTCGCGGCCAATTTCCGGATTTTCTTCCAGGTATTTAGCGGCGTTAGCCTTACCCTGACCGATCTTGTTGCCTTTATAGGCGTACCAGGCACCGGACTTCTCAACCAGGCCCTGCTGCACACCGAGGTCGATGACCTCGCCGTTGCGGTAGATGCCTTTGCCGTAGAGGATCTGGAACTCGGCCTGGCGGAACGGTGGAGCCACCTTGTTCTTGACCACCTTGACGCGGGTTTCGCTGCCCACCACCTCATCGCCTTCCTTCACCGCGCCGGTACGGCGGATGTCCAGGCGAACCGAAGCGTAAAACTTCAGCGCGTTACCGCCGGTTGTGGTTTCGGGGCTGCCGAACATCACGCCGATCTTCATGCGGATCTGGTTGATGAATATCACCAGGCAGTTGGCGTTCTTGATGTTGCCGGTGATCTTGCGCAGCGCCTGCGACATCAGGCGAGCCTGCAGGCCGACGTGGGTGTCACCCATTTCGCCTTCGATTTCCGCCTTGGGCACCAGCGCCGCCACGGAGTCGACGATGATCACGTCAACGGCATTGGAACGCACCAGCATGTCGGTGATTTCCAGCGCCTGCTCGCCGGTGTCCGGCTGGGAAACCAGCAGATCATCGACATTGACACCGAGCTTGCCGGCGTAATCGGGATCCAATGCATGTTCAGCATCGACGAAGGCGCAGGTAGCACCCGCCTTCTGCGCCTCGGCAATCACCGACAGCGTCATGGTGGTCTTGCCCGATGACTCGGGACCATAGATCTCGACGATACGGCCTTTCGGCAGACCGCCAATGCCCAGTGCGATATCCAGCCCCAGCGAGCCGGTAGAGATAGAAGGAATAGCCTGGCGATCGTGATCGCCCATACGCATGACCGCACCCTTACCGAACTGCTTTTCGATCTGGCCCAAGGCGGCGGCCAAGGCGCGCTTCTTGTTCTCGTCCATTACAATCCTCACTTGATCAAGAGGGCCAGAGGCCACGACAACTGTATAAGTAGACAGTATTAGAGCATAGGCAAAATAAAGCGCCTAGCCCTAAACCGATTTTTCTCCCGCCACGAGCCGGATCAATCCGACGAGCGCGGCGTCCACGCTCTGCTGACGTACGGCCTGCCGGTCGCCGTCGAACTGGAAGCGCTTGGCAACGATCTGGTCACCTGCCGCCCAAGCCAACCAAACGGTGCCAATCGGTTTCTCCGGCGAACCACCGCCTGGGCCCGCAATACCGCTAACGGCGACGCCGTAATGCGCTCTGCTGGCATGCAGTGCACCACGCACCATCGCTTTTACAACCTCCTGACTGACTGCACCGACCTGGGCGAACAAGTCGGCTGGCACGCCCAGCTGTCGTGTCTTCTGCGCATTTGAGTAAGTGACGAAACCCGCCTCGAACCAGGCCGAACTGCCAGCGATGCGAGTAATGGCTTCGGCGATGCCGCCGCCGGTACAGGACTCGGCAGTGGTGACCTGTGCACTGGCAAGCTGCAGCGCGCGACCCAGTTCGGCGGCGAGTGCTTCGGTCGGGTTCATCGCGATGTCCTCAGAGCAACGAAAAGCTACAGCCTACCTCAGCCAAAGGCGCCGTACAGCCGGTCTTCTCGTCGGCTAACTGGAATCAGCACGCAGTCCAAAGCTGTTCCGGATAATAAAAACAGCCCCGCCGAAGCGGGGCTGATTATCTTCAAGCGGAAGCTTTTCAGACCGTCGGAATGTCTGGATCGTCCTCGAACAGCTCGACGTCCTCGTCGGTCAGCTCGCCGTTGTCCGGATCCGACATGGGTGCGTCGTCGATGCCGGCGCCTTCCGGGTCACCGGGCAGCTGCGCAGACGAATCGGGATCGTTAGGGTCGCGTTGGTCTTGCATCATCCACCTCCAACGAGGCCGCCTGTGGCCTCCTGTCATTCGAGCGGCACAGCGATGGATCGTGCAGACCGCCAGTCAGGACCAGCCCGACGTCTCCCGCCGACATTCGCTTCCGACCGCGCCTAGCCCAGGCTGCTGGCCGTGATAACCTTGCGTCCGCCAAAAGGACGAGCCGCGGCTTCGAACCATTCGGCGCGAATGCAACCCGAACTGCTTGGCCTCAATCCTGCCCCACCGCAAACACTCGAACAGCTCTAAGCCATTGATGAAAAAAGATATTCAGGATCTTTCCAAACATACGCCCATGATGCAGCAATATTGGAAGCTCAAGCGCGAGCATCCGGATCAGCTGATGTTCTACCGCATGGGCGACTTCTATGAGCTGTTCTACGAGGACGCCAAGAAGGCTGCCAAACTACTGGATATCACCCTCACCGCGCGTGGCCAGTCGGGCGGTAATGCCATCCCCATGGCCGGGATTCCCTTTCATTCTGCCGAGGGCTATCTCAGCCGCCTGGTGAAGCTCGGCGAGTCGGTGGTGATCTGTGAGCAAATCGGCGATCCGGCCACCAGCAAGGGACCGGTAGAACGCCAGGTGGTGCGCATCATCACCCCTGGCACGGTGAGCGACGAGGCGCTGCTCGATGAACATCGCGACAATCTGCTGGCCGCTGTCGTCGGCGATGAGAGGTTGTTCGGGCTCTCGGTGCTGGACATCACCAGTGGTCGCTTCACGGTGCAGGAATTCGGCGGCTGGGAAACCCTGCTGGCCGAAGTGGAGCGGTTGAACCCCGCCGAACTGATGATCCCCGATGACTGGCCCGCAGGCCTGCCGTTGGAAAGACGCCGTGGCGTGCGCCGTCGCGCGCCCTGGGATTTCGACCGCGACAGCGCCTTCAAGGGCCTCTGCCAGCAGTTCGCGACCCAGGACCTGAAAGGCTTCGGCTGCGAAAAGCTGACCCTGGCCATCGGTGCCGCCGGCTGCCTGCTGACCTATGCCAAGGAAACCCAGCGTACCGCCCTGCACCATCTGCGCAGCCTGCGCCATGAGCGTCTCGACGACAGCGTGGTGCTCGACGGTGCCACCCGGCGCAATCTGGAGCTGGATATCAACCTCGGCGGTAGTCGCGACAACACCCTGCAATCGGTGGTCGATCGCTGCCAGACCGCCATGGGCAGCCGTCTTTTGAGCCGCTGGCTGAATCGTCCCTTGCGCGACCGCCAGGTATTGGAAGCGCGCCAGGACTCGATCACCTGCCTGCTGGAGCACTACCGCTTCGAGCAGATCCAGCCGCAGCTCAAGGACATCGGAGACTTGGAACGCATCCTTGCCCGTATCGGCCTACGCAACGCTCGGCCGCGCGACCTGGCACGGCTGCGCGACGCTCTGGCCGCCCTGCCACAACTGCAAGCGGGCATGCAGGAGCTGGTCGCACCGCACCTGATCGAACTGGCCGCGAGCATCCGCACCTACCCGGAACTGGCCGAGCTGCTGGCCAAGGCGATCATCGACAACCCGCCGGCAGTGATCCGCGATGGCGGCGTGCTGAAGACTGGTTACGACGCTGAATTGGACGAGCTGCAATCGCTGTCCGAAAACGCCGGCCAGTACTTGATGGACCTGGAAACCCGCGAGAAGGCACGCACGGGCTTGGCCAACCTCAAGGTCGGCTACAACCGCGTGCACGGCTATTTCATCGAGCTACCGAGCAAGCAGGCCGAATCCGCGCCCGCCGATTACATCCGCCGACAGACGCTCAAGGGCGCCGAGCGCTTCATCACGCCGGAACTCAAGGAATTCGAAGACAAGGCGCTATCGGCCAAGAGCCGTGCCCTGGCCCGTGAAAAACAGCTCTACGAGGAATTGCTGGAACTGCTGATCGGCCATCTGGCGCCGCTGCAGGACTCCGCCGCCGCGCTGGCCGAACTAGATGTACTGAGCAACCTCGCCGAGCGCGCGCTGACGCTGGATCTGAATCGTCCGCGCTTCGTCGAGCAGCCCTGCCTGCGCATCGAACAGGGTCGCCATCCGGTAGTGGAACAGGTCCTGCAGACGCCCTTCGTCGCCAATGACCTGGGACTCGACGACGACACCCGCATGCTGGTGATCACCGGGCCGAACATGGGTGGTAAATCCACCTACATGCGCCAGACCGCCTTGATCGTGCTGTTGGCACAGATCGGCAGCTTCGTCCCGGCCAAGGCTTGCGAGCTGTCGCTGGTAGACCGCATCTTCACCCGTATCGGCTCTTCCGATGACCTGGCCGGCGGTCGCTCCACTTTCATGGTGGAGATGAGCGAAACCGCCAACATCTTGCATAACGCCAGCGACCGCAGCTTGGTGCTGATGGATGAAGTGGGCCGTGGCACCAGCACCTTCGACGGCCTGTCGCTGGCCTGGGCCGCCGCCGAACACCTGGCCAAGCTGCGTGCGTTCACGCTGTTCGCCACCCACTATTTCGAGCTGACCGTGCTGCCGGAAAGCGAGCCGGTGGTGGCCAACGTGCACCTGTCGGCCACCGAGCACAACGAGCGCATCGTCTTCCTGCACCATGTATTGCCCGGCCCGGCCAGCCAGAGCTACGGCCTGGCGGTGGCACAACTGGCCGGCGTGCCGGGCGAAGTGATCCAGCGCGCCCGCGACCATCTGTCGCGCCTGGAAACCACCAGCCTGCCCCACGAAATG
Source organism: Pseudomonas sp. MTM4 (assembly GCF_019355055.1). Lineage (NCBI taxonomy): Bacteria > Pseudomonadati > Pseudomonadota > Gammaproteobacteria > Pseudomonadales > Pseudomonadaceae > Pseudomonas > Pseudomonas sp. MTM4. Next base: position 4,555,843 of record NZ_CP048411.1, on the reverse strand, counting down.
CCGAAAATAGAGCCCGGCCAACCCGCGCCGCCGCTGCAGAACGACCTGTTCGCCAGCCTGCCGCACCCGGTCATCGAGGCGCTGGGCAAGGTCCAGCCCGATGACCTGACCCCGCGTCAGGCGCTGGAGCTGCTATACAAGCTGAAAACGCAAATCTGACGGGCCGCAAAAAGCTGCTAGAATCGCGCGCATTTTTGGACATGAGCGGCATTTGCCTGGTGCCGCTGAGCCTGCCGAACCGGGGGCATCACTGCAACGCCACCCGAAACGCCTGAGGAGATAATAGAAATGACCTTCGTCGTCACCGACAACTGCATCAAGTGCAAGTACACCGATTGCGTAGAAGTCTGTCCGGTGGACTGTTTCTACGAAGGCCCGAACTTCCTGGTCATTCACCCGGACGAGTGCATCGATTGCGCGCTCTGCGAGCCGGAGTGCCCAGCGCAGGCGATTTTCTCCGAAGACGAGGTGCCGGAAGACCAGCAGGAGTACATTGAGCTGAACGCCGATCTGGCCGAAGTCTGGCCGAACATCACCGAGAAGAAGGACTCGCTGCCTGACGCCGAAGAATGGGACGGAGTGAAAGACAAGCTGCAGTATCTGGAGCGCTGAGTCGCTACCGATAACAAGGACAAAGGGATGCTTCTGCATCCCTTTTTTCGTTCAATCCTTGGCAGTCAACTCAACCGGAAAGTAGCGGGCTTCAGCAGGTCGGCTAGATAACGTTCGGCTCTATTTCCAGCTGCACACCGAAACGCTCGCCGATATCCCTCTGAATGCGCCGAGCAAGCTCCAGAATCTGCCGCCCGGTGGCCTCACCGTAGTTGACGAGAACTAGCGCCTGCAGTTTATGCACGCCAGCATCACCTTCCCGATAACCTTTCCAGCCGGCCCGTTCGATCAGCCAACCAGCCGCAAGCTTGACCTGCCCATCCCCCTGCGCAAACGCGACGAGGTCCGGAAAGCGCTCGCGCAAGGTGTCAGCTGCCGCCTGAAACACCAAGGGGTTCTTGAAGAAGCTGCCGGCGTTGCCCAAGACTCTCGGATCGGGCAGTTTCTCGCTGCGAATCGAACAGATTGCACGGCTTACATCCCTCGGCGTCGGGGACTCGATAGCATGCTGTTGCAACCAATGCCGAAGCGGTCCGTATTCGAGCTTGAGATTCGGTGTGCGCTGCAACGCGAAGCGCACCCGCAGAATGATGTAGCGCTCGGGCTGGCGCTTGAACACGCTGTCGCGATAACCGAATTCACACGCCTGCAGACTAAACTCAACGAGCTCCCCGGTTTCCCGATCCAATGCCGTCAGCCCCGCGAAGACATCCTTGATCTCGACGCCGTACGCTCCGACATTCTGAATGGGCGCGGCGCCGACGGTGCCTGGAATCAGACTGAGATTTTCCAGCCCGCACAGGCCGCACGCCAGACTGTGCAGCACGAAGGGATGCCAGGGTTCTCCCGCCTCCGCCTCGATCACCACTTGCTCTCCGTCATCCTCGATAATCCGAATGCCTCTGCTGGCCATACGCAGCACCAGCGCATCCACATCCCCGGTCAGCACCAAGTTGCTGCCGCCGCCGAGCACCCACGGTCGAACGCCGAGACGCCGAGCCTCTGCGAGGGCTTCGATGACCTCTTGATCGTCATGCGCCTCGGCAAAGCGCGTCGCGCGTGCCTCGACGGCGAAGGTATTGAATGGTTTAAGCGAGCGATTCTGTTCGATGAGAAGACTCACAGACGCCCCCGGATTTCGTCGAGCAGCGCCGCGGATGCTTTCTCCACCAACTCAAGCACCCGCTCGAAGCCCTCGTCGCCACCAAAATACGGATCGGGCACTACGTCCTCGCCCAGCTTGTAGCGGCGCAGGAACAGGTCGAGTTCACTGCGCGAATCAGCAGGCCGCAGCGCCTGCAATCGCTCCAAGTTGTCATGATCCATCGCCAGAATCAGATCGAAGCGCCGGAAGTCATCCCCTACCACCTGCCGCGCTCTCAGCGCACTGATATCGTAGCCTCTTCTGGCGGCAGCCTGGCAGGACCGCTGATCCGGCCCCTTACCAACATGCCAGTCACCGGTTCCAGCCGAGTCAATGCTGATCCGATCATCCAGCTGCGCGTCCTGTACGCACTTGCGAAACACGGCCTCAGCTGTGGGGGAACGGCAGATATTTCCCATGCAAACGAACAGAACCTTCACCTTCAGGCTCCTAGCAACTTACGGACGCGCTCGAGATCCTCGGCGGTGTCGACCCCTGCCGGAGGCGCCTCGACCGCATCGGCTACGTGAATACGCTGGCCGTGCCAGAGGGCACGCAGCTGCTCAAGACACTCAGTATTCTCCAGCCAGCAGGGGCCCCAAGCTACGAAGTCAGCCAGGAACCCGGCCCGGTAAGCATAGATACCGATATGTCGGCGATATGGAACGCCGGACGGCAAAGCATTCCGGTCCTGTGCAAATTCGTCCCGCGCCCAAGGCAGTGGTGCACGGCTGAACGTCAGCGCCAAGCCATTGATATCGCTGAGCACTTTGACCACGTTCGGATTGAACAGCGCCTGAGAATCACTGATCGGCTCGGCAAGGGTAGCGATTGCCGCTTCGGGATGCGCGGCCAGGTTGAATGCGACCTGATCGATCACCGAAGGGGGAATCAACGGCTCGTCGCCTTGCACATTGACCACTATCGCATCTGCCGCGAGGCCCAGCTTTTCCGCTACTTCGGCAAGGCGATCCGTCCCCGAGTTGTGCTCGACCCGGGTCAGCACGGCGTCCGCACCAAAGTTTTCGCAGGCTTTCAAAATGCGCGGATCATCGGTCGCCACCACCACCCGTTGCGCACCACTCTTGCAAGCCTGTTCCCAGACGTGGCGGATCATCGGTTTGCCTGCGATGTCTTGCAGCGGTTTGCCAGGCAAGCGGCTGGACGCGTAACGCGCCGGGATCACAACGGTATAAGCGCTACTCATTTGTCCAGACGCTCATCCACTTCGAGGGTGCGGGCTTCACTCTCCAACATCACCGGAATCCCGTCTCGCACAGGAAAGGCCATGCCGTCAGCCTTGCAGATCAGTTCGGACTTGTCGTCGGCCAGCTTCAGCGGTCCCTTGCAGAGGGGGCAGGCGAGAATATCGAGCAGTTTGGTATCCATGCGCAGTCCTTGGATCGACCGCACCAGGCAAGTCGAGCGGCTTAGGGGTGTTCGGGCAGCAATCGGTCCAGCTGGGCATCGAGCCAGGTCACGAACGCCGCCGAAGGCTCGGCCTGTACCTGCAGATAGCACCAACCCGGCAAAGCGAATGCCCGGCATTTGACCGCATCCTTCTCCGTCATCACCAAGGGTAGCTCGGGACAGAAACTCAGCTGCTCCAGGCTATAACGAGCGTGATCGGCGAAGGGATGCGGAATCGGTCGCCAGTGTAGCGCCTCGAGCGTGGTGAAGAAACGCTGCGGATTGCCGATTCCGGCGACCGCATGCAGCTGCTGGCCCGGTGGGAAATGATCGAGCGGCCAGCTCTGTCCACTGACCAACTCGACCAAACGTGATGGCTGCAAGGCGAAGGCGAAACCGGAGGAACTGTCGGCCAGCGCTCCATTGAAAAGCACCGCATCGACCGACTCCAGCCGCTCCACAGGCTCACGCAATGGGCCGGCCGGCAGGCAGCGGCGGTTGCCGAGCCCGCGGGCGGCATCGATAAGTACCAGCTCAAGATCCCGCGCAAGCCGGTAGTGCTGCAACCCATCGTCGGAAAGAATCAGGTCGAGTGATTCGAGCTTGAGCAGCTCGCGAATCGCACGGGCGCGATCCGGATCGATCATCACCGGCACGCCTGTCCGTTGCGCGATCAGTAGCGGCTCGTCGCCCGCCTCGGCCGCCGTCTGCTCGGGCATTACCCGCCACGGATGGGCCGGTGGCGTGGCGCCGTAACCCCGACTGACCACGCCGACCTTGAGGCCGCGCTGGCGACAATGCTCGATGAGCCAGAGAATTAGGGGCGTCTTGCCAGTTCCACCAATGGTGATATTGCCCACCACCACCACAGGTACCGGAGCCCGATAACGGTCGGTCGAGCCACTGAGAAATTTCTGTCGTTTGGCGACGACCACCCGCCGATAGAGCGCCTCCAAGGGGGCGAGCAAGGCCAGCGCCGGGTGCCCTTCATACCAGGCTCGCTGTAGACGTTCGGTAAAGGACATCAGGGTTCCGGCTGGGCCTCGACGGTAGTGATGCGCAGCTGTGCAAAGCCCAATTTGCCCGCCGCATCCATGGCCGTGATGACCGCCTGGTGTGGAGTCTTACCGTCGGCGCTGATCACCATCGGCAGATTGGTGTCGCCCTCCGACTCCTTGCTGAGTGCTGCCATGAGCGTGCTCAGGTCATGCTTGATCAAGGTCTTGCCATTGAGTGTGAATTTGCCTTCGACATCGATGACCACTTCCAGCCGCTTTGTCTCGGCTTGCTGTGGTGGCGTACCGGTGGCCGCTTCAGGCAGATCAACCTGGAGTTGAGTTTCACGGGTGAAGGTTGTCGTCACCACGAAGAACAGCAGCAGGATAAACACTACATCGATCAGCGGTGCCAGGCCGATATCGACGTTTTCCCGCGCCTTGCGTCGAAATTTCACGCCTTGCCCTCACCCAGATCGACGTCACGGTCACCCTGTACGACCTCGACCAGCTTGATCGCTTCCTGCTCCATACCGACCACCAGTTCTTCGACGCGGCGTAGCAGGAAACGATGGAAAAACAATGCCGGGATGCCGACCATCAGACCTGCTGCAGTGGTGATCAACGCCTTGGAAATGCCCGCTGCGAGCAACGGTGCGTTGGCCATGCCGGAGCCCATGAAGGCACTGAAAATCTCGATCATCCCAAGCACTGTACCCAGCAACCCGAGCAGTGGCGCGATCCCGGCGATGGTGCCCAGTGCATTGAGGTAACGCTCAAGGTCATGGACGACACGCGCCGCAGCCTCCTCGATGCACTCTTTCATGATCTCCCGGCCATGTTTTGAGTTGGCCAGGCCTGCTGCCAGAATCTCGCCTAGCGGCGAATCGGCGCGCAACTCCTTGAGCTTCTGATTACTGAGCTTCTTGTCCTTGATCCATTTCCACACCTGGCCGAGCAGATGCGGCGGGGTCACGCGAGCAGGCCGTAGCGTCCACAGCCTTTCGGCGACGATACCAGCGGCAGCGATGGAACAGAAAATGATTGGCAGCATTATCCAGCCGCCCGCTTTAACCAGCTCCCACACGAGATGAATCCCCCTCGAAAAAGTGGCGCCACTCTAGCATAGGGTCGATAGGCAGCCGACGGCCTCGGTTCTCATTTTTCCCGCCAGAATCGCCGTTCGGCGCGCAATCCCTGCGCGGATTCGAAACGTCCAAGAAGGATTCGTATGGCACCCTGCTCGGCGGTGTCGTAAAGCTGCGTATTGGATGCTTGCAGACGCTGCACGACGTCCGGGTGTGGATGGCCGAAAGCATTGTGAAGACTGCGCGAGACCAGCGCCCCCTCAGCACTCGCCGCCTCGATGAACGCTGCGGAAGACGAGCTGCGACTACCGTGGTGCGGCACCAGCAGCCATCGCACCTCGAGTGGCATATCGCTCGCTATCAGCGCCTGTTCCGCTGCCGCATCGATGTCCCCGGTGAGTAACAGCCGCTCGCCAGCCGCTTCAACCAACAGTACGCAAGAAGACTGGTTGCTATTTTTGCTTTCTGGCCATTGCCAAAGCGTGAAACTGACCTGATCCCACTCCCAACGATCTCCTGAACGGCACCACTCGGCGCCCAACGTAGCAGGTAGTCGCTCCGGTTCGCCGCTAAGTACCCGTGCTGCCGGTAACAATCGCTGAATTGCCTCGGCGCCTCCCGAATGATCACTATCAGCATGGCTGAGGATCAGCAGATCGAGATCGGCCAGCCCCAACGCCCTTAGCGAAGGAAACACAACACGCTCGCCGATATCGAAGTCCCCGTAACGCGGCCCCGCGTCATATAGCAAGGCATGCTTACGCGTACGCACAAGTACCGCCAGCCCCTGACCGACATCGAATACCCACACTTCCGCTTGGCCCACCGCGGGTTCGTTCGTCGGTGGGAATAGCAACGGCGCGAAGAACACCCACCCCAGCGCCCGGAACGGCACTCCGGAAGGCGACAAGATCAACAGCATGCCCAGCGCAACTAGCAACCAACTCCACAGCGGCAAGGACGTTGACAGCCATGCCGGTTGCCACCCAGCGAGCCATTGCAGCGCATCGAACAGAAACGCCAGCAGTCCGCCAGCCAGCCATAGCAGCAGCTCGCCGACATCCGGTAGCCACAACAGCGAGGTGCCTAATAATGACAAGGGTACGATCAGCGCACTGACCAGCGGCACGGCAAACAGATTGGCGATCGGACCGCTCAGGCTTACCGGCAAGCCCAACGCAAGCAATACTGGTAACAAGCCGAACGCCATACCCCATTGAGCGCGACCCAACGCCCGCCACCAGACCCAGCTGCCGAGCCGACCACGAAAAATCAGGACGAGTAATGTCACCGCCAGGAACGACAGCCAGAACCCCGGTTGCAGGCTTACCAACGGATCCAGTAGCAGGACACCATCGAGCGCGATCAACAGAGGCAGCCAGACACCGAGATGTCGAAAGCGCAAGCGCCACAGAAGCACCAGCGCGACCATCATGCAAGCGCGTTGCACCGGCACTTCGAAGCCCGCCAACCAGCCGTATCCAAGCGCACCTACCAAAGCGAAGCCACACGCCCAAGGTAGCCAGGCGACCCGTGGTGGCCAGATACCCCAGCGCGCCATCAGCGCGACCAGGCCATAAAGCAGACCGGCCAGCATCCCTACATGCTGTCCCGAGATCACCATCAAATGCACGGTTCCGGTGTCTTGAAGTATCCGCCAGTCGGACGTAGACAAACCACTGTCGTCACCAACCACCAGCGCTGCGATTGCGCCCGAGCGCCCCTGCGCATCGACTGCCAACAAGCGTTGGCGCAGCCGATCGCGCCACGACTGGTTTCCTTGCGCGAGCGGCACGCGCTCGCCGGCCTTGATCGTGCCGCTGGCACCGATCCGCTGCGCCAAAAGCCAGGCCTCGTAATCGAACGAGTTCGGATTGACCAGACCACGCGGTCGTTTCAGTTTGGCTGCGAGCCGCCAGCGCTCGCCAGCCTGCAATGTCGGCCCACCGTACCAGGCTAACCGCACCCGCGAAGGCAGCCCGGCATGGCGCGACGAAATATCCACCAGTTCGAACCGCACCACGCCATCACTGATGTCCGGCAGTCCGGTAACGCGTCCTTCCATCCAGAAGGTGCGCCCGTCGAGGTCTACCGGCAAGCGATCATCCAGCGCCCAATGAGCACTCAGGCAGGCCCAGCCAAACCCAAAGCAGAAAAAAGCGCCCGGCCAAACGCGCAACGGCAGCAATGCCAGGCCTGTTATGAATATGAGGGGCAGCGCCCACATTGGTGGTAACTGCGGTAGAAAGCGCAGCAGTAGGAGGCCTGCCGCCAGCGCCAGCATCGCTGCACGCATTACATCTCCCGGATTCCCTTCCAAAACAATAAACGCGACCCGAATAATCGGGTGGTCTACTACGAAGCTCGACATCCTGTCGGCCGGTGCAGTGTATACCTAATGTCACAAACTCTAGCAGTGCCGGGTCTCGTTTCAGGCATAATCGCCGTGCTTACGCCTGCCAGAGAAACGCCATGCCGCGTCGCTTTTTCAAACGCTACATGCCGCACCCGGATCGCATAAAAGAGGACAAGTCCCTGCGCTTTCTTGGCGCGCTGATTCACGATCCCAACCTGCTGCACCTCAACCGGCATTCCGTTTCCAGGGCGATGGCTATCGGCCTGTTCTGGGCCATGATCCCCATGCCCATGCAGATGCTCGTCGCCGCAGTTTGCGCAGTGCCCGCCAGAGCCAACCTGCCAATTGCCATAGGCCTGGTATGGCTGACCAATCCTCTGACCATGCCGCCGATTTTCTATTGCAACTACAAGATTGGTGCCTGGCTTATGGATACTCCGGCCTCGCCAATGCCGGTGGAATTGAGCCTCGCCTGGGTGCGCCAGATGCTCAATAGCCATTGGCAACCGCTTTATCTAGGCTCCTTCGTCGTCGCTATAGTGCTATCGGTATTGGGCTACGTTGCCACCCAGGCATATTGGCGCTGGTGGGTTGGCCGCAGCTGGCGCAAACGCCAGCAGAATCGCCGCTGACCTTTACCCATTTCCTACGGCTGGCAGGCCGTTGAATACACGAGCATGGCGAGCCAAGGCGCACCGACATTGAATTGATTACAGCCACAGACGGGCTCGACGGTTGAGCGCAACGCTCAACGGATCAATGTCTTTTACCGCCGTAGTGATTGATCGGCCCGCAACAGGGCCGGTTCGATACGGCATTGCCAACGTGCAGCACTACTCGTAGCGCAGTGCTTCGGCGGGCTGTGTCTGTGCAGCGCGCCAGGCGGGATAGAGCGTTGCAAGAAAACTCAGCACAAGTGCCGCAAGCGTCACCAAGACGACGTCTTCGAACCGCAATTCGGACGGCAACGTGCTGATGAAATACACATCGGAGCTAAAGATATGCTGTCCCGATACCTTTTCCAGCCAGGCCACTAGAGCGCTGACGTTCAACGCGCCAAGGATTCCTAGAACAGTACCTATTAGTGTACCGGTCAGGCCGATGATGCTGCCCTGCACCATGAAGATCGCCATGATCTGACGGGGCGTTGCGCCCAGGGTACGCAGAATCGCGATGTCGGCACGCTTATCGGCGACTACCATGATCAAGGTCGCGATGATATTGAACGCGGCAACCGCCACGATCAGCAGAAGCAGCAGGCCGATCATGGTTTTTTCCATCTTCATCGCACTGAACAGACTGCCCTGGGTCAGCGACCAATCCTCGCCGCGATAGTCCCCATCGAGCCTGGCAATGATCTCAGCCGTCGTTTCAGGCGCACGGTACAGATCCGCCAGCCTGACCCTCACGCCTTCGACTTGATCAGGCTGCCAACGGAGCATCCGCGCCGCATCGGCCCGATGAATCATGGCCAGACTGCCGTCCAGCTCGGCACCGACCTTGAACACTCCTACCACATTCAGGCGCTGCATGCGCGGCGTGACACCTCCGGGCGTATCGCTGAGCTCCGGCACGATCAGCGTGAGCTTGTCGCCCAGTTTCAGGCCGAATCGACGCGCGGCCATCAAACCGAGAATGACCCCGGACTCGCCCGGCTTGAGGTCGTCGAGCCTGCCAGCCATCATTTTCGAGCCGAGGATCGATACCTCCCCTTCCGTCTGCGGATCGATACCCTTGATCTCGATAGGCTGCATGGCCCCTTTGAAGGAAAGCATGCCTTCGAGCTGTGTAATCGGCGCGGCGCCGAGCACTTCAGGATGCGCCATTACCTGGTCAGCCAACGCTTGCCAATCATCCACTGGCTGTCCGTCGCCTGCGATAACGGCATGCGGGACCATTCCGAGAATGCGATTGCTCATCTCGCGCTGAAAACCGTTCATGACCGAAAGCACCATGATCATCGCCAGCACACCCAGCGAGAGGCCGATCATGGACGTCAGGGAGATGAACGAGATGAAGTGGTTACGACGCTTGGCCCGCGTGTAACGACTGCCAATGAAGATGCTGAGCGGCCTGAACATCAATCAGCCACCAGCCGACCGTCTTCCAGACGCAGTATGTGATCCATCTGCCCCGCCAGTTGCGGGTCGTGGGTCACGACAAGAAAGGCTGTGCGCAACGAGCTGCTCAGCTCCAGCATCAGGTCCTGAATACCCTGCGCAGTATGGTGATCCAGGTTGCCAGTGGGCTCGTCGAGTAGCACCAATGCCGGGCGATTGGCCAAGGCACGAGCGATCGCCACACGCTGGCGTTCGCCTCCCGACAGCTCCGAAGGCTTGTGAGCCAACCGGTGGCCAAGCCCGACCCGTTGCAACAGTTCGGTGGCCCGCGTGCGCGCTTCGGGTATCGGCACCCTGCCGATCAGCAGCGGCATGCATACATTCTCCAGCGCAGTGAACTCCGGTAACAGATGGTGGAACTGATAAACGAAGCCCAGCGCGCGGTTACGCAGCAACCCGCGATCCTTTTCGCTCAATGCCGAGAGTTCTTCGCCGGCCAGCCAGACGCTGCCTTCGCTAGGCGTGTCGAGGCCTCCGAGCAGGTTCAGTAATGTACTCTTGCCCGACCCGGAACTGCCGACGATAGCGACCCGTTCTCCCGGAAAAAGCTCCAGCTGCAATCCGGACAGCACGCTGACCGACTCCGGGCCTTCCTCGTAGCGCTTGCCCAGGTTGCGGCAACTCAGTACCGCGCGGTCGTTCGAAGACCTTTCGTTCATAACCAGCTCACTCATAACGTAACGCCTCGGCCGGTTGGGTACGGGCCGCTCGCCAAGCCGGGTACAGGGTGGCGAAAAAGCTCAGGACGAGCGCCGCGATACAGACCTGCACCACGTCGGCAGCCATCAGCCGAGACGGCAGGTAATCGATGAAATACACCTCGGCACTGAGAAACTTGTGCCCGATCAAGCGCTCCAGCGCTGCGATCCAACTGCTGACATTGAGCGCGGCGAAGATGCCGAGCAAGGCACCTACCAAGGTACCGACAACGCCGATTACCGTGCCTTGAACCATGAAGATCGCCATGATCTGACGGGGCGTCGCGCCGAGCGTACGCAGGATGGCGATGTCGCCACGCTTGTCCGTCACGACCATGACCAGCGTGGAAATGATATTGAAGGCGGCTACCGCGACGATGAGCAACAACAAGAGGCCGATCATGGCCTTTTCCATGCGTATCGCCTGATAGAGATTGCCGTGCGTGCGGGTCCAATCGCGGGAATAGAAGTCGTCGCCCAATTGGCCGGCCAGCTCCCAGGCGATACGCGGAGCCTGGAACAGATCGGCGAAACGCAGGCGCAGCCCTTGAACCTGATCCGGCTTCCATCGATGCAGCCGTGCGAGATCGGAAATATTGGCCATCGCCACGTAGCCATCGATCTCACCCGCCCCGACATGAAAGATGCCGCGCACGGTAAAACGCTTCATGCGCGGGAAAACGCCAGCCGGAGTGACCGACACTTCCGGCGCGACGAAGGTGACCTTGTCGCCGACGCCGACGCCGAGCTTGGCCGCAGCCCTGTCGCCGATGACGATGCCGAACTCGCCTGGCTGCAAACTATCCAGCGACCCTTGACGGAAGAACTGACCGATGATGGATACATCCGGCTCGAGTGCCGGGTCCACCGCATTGATGAGAATCTTGGTGACCTGGCCACGATTGGTCAGCAGACCCTGCATCTGGATGAACGGCGCTACCGCCACGACTTGCGGATGCTGCTCGAGTCGCTGACCCAGCGTTTGCCAGTCGTCGATCGGCGTCGCGCTTTCGACCGTGGCGTGCGGAACCATGCCCAGCACACGGGTGCGCATCTCATGGTCGAAACCATTCATCACCGACAGCACGACGATCATGACCAGCACACCCAGCGCGAGCCCGATCATGGAGGTGAAGGATATGAAGGAGACGAAGAGGCTGCGACGTCTGGCGCGTGTGTAACGCGCCCCGATATATACGGACAGCGGTCTGAACATAAATCGATGGGTTCGCTTTCGCTGGCGGAAATAACAAGCTGAATGACGTTGCCAGGCGGCCTGATACACTCAAACCATCACTGCAGCCCAGGGAACGACATGCCCATAGAAGATACTGAAGATCGCCGCGAATACTACCGTATCGAGGACGTGATCGCACTGGAAATCCTGTCGCTGGAACACCCAGCAACAGTCAAGGACAGCGGCGCAAACCAGCTGTTCGACCTGCTTGGCGAGCTGCACCAACTCGACTTCGAAGCGCAACATCTCCTACGTCAGATAGCCGAGGGCAACCGCACACTGGCCAACTATCTGAAGGTACAAAACAAACGCATCGACCTGATCGGCCAGGCACTGGCGCAAGACTTGGTGAAAAATCTCGCCCCAGCGCGCACGGTCGTGCTGTCGGAAGGCGGCATCAGCTTCGTAAACGATCAGCCTCTCGAAGAGGGTTCGGCCTGGATGCTCAAGCTGGTGCTGATGCCGCAGGGCCTGGGTATGTTGCTCACCGCACGCATCGCCAGCTGCCAGGCACTCGACGAGAATCGGTTTGCAATCGGTACGTCCTTCGAAGCGCTGACTGATGCACAACGGCAACTGCTCGCTCGACATATCCTTCAGAAACAGGCGACTGAACGACGCCTGGCCCGTGAGAGCCTGCAAGGAACTTGAAATGCCTCGGTTAGTGATCCCTTTCCTGACAATCGCACTCTGCATCCCGGCACATGCCGACATCATCCGTATTCCCGTTGGCCATCAGGGCTCTGCCGAGCTAGCCATGCCCATTCGGGGCGACTCCAAGAATCTGGTACTGGACCGCTTCGGTCTCGCCGACGAGGAACACCCTGCCGTGGGCCAGCCGCCCATCACGCGCTGGGATTACCGTGAATTTTCCGTCTACTTCGAGGGCAATCGGGTCATCAACAGCGTCCAGCATCATCAACGCATCACGCCGCTACAGCGAGGCATACAACCGTGACTCTGATCTACGGACATCGAGGCGCTAAGGGCGAAGCCCCGGAAAATACCTTGGTCAGTTTCCAGCAGTGCCTCGACCATGGCGTGCGTCGCTGCGAACTGGATCTGCATCTGTCCAAAGACGGCGAACTGATGGTCATCCATGACCCGACGCTCAAGCGCACCACCGGGCAGCGCGGCAAGGTCGTGGAGCACGACGCCGAAGAACTGACTCATTACGATGCACGCCAGGGTGGGCCTGGCTGGAAACACCCCTGCCCTATTCCGCGCCTGTCGGAGCTGTTCGAGAAATGCGCGTTCGACCACTGGCAGCTGGAAGTCAAAAGCGCCTCCAGAGTCCGTGCCGCACGCTCGGTGCTGGCGATCCGCGAGCTGGCCGAACGTCACGGCCTGCTTGATCGAATCACGGTCACGTCCGGATCGCGGGAAGTGTTGCGGGCGCTGAAGCGACTGACGCCGGAAATCTCTTGCGGTCTGGTGGCCGAATACGCCTGGCTCGACCCGCTGAAAGTGGCCAAGCAATACGACTGCGATCTGCTGGCACTGAAATGGACGCTATGCACACCCGAGCGGATCGCGAAAGCTCGCCAGCAAGGCGTGCACGTATCGGTCTGGACGGTGAACGAACCGGCGCTGATGCGCCGGCTCGCCGATTTTGGTGTGGACAGCCTGATTACCGACTTTCCCGGTTTGGCGGTTGAAACACTGGCCAAGCGATAAGCTGGTGTGCTTGGCGCAGAAAAACCGTCAAGCGCTCTTCCTGCTTTTACTTCCACCGTCCACCTTCCAGCTGCTTCTACCTGATCAAAAACTCTCCCGATTTGGCCAGCGCCAATTTCGGGTAACCTCTCCGACCGGCTCAGGCCACCGGTCGGAGCCGCTCAAAAAAGCCGGTTTAGTCCGTCAAATGCAGCGACGCGATAGGCTTCGGCCATGGTCGGGTAATTGAACGTGGTGTTGATGAAGTACTTGATCGTATTCGCCTCACCCGGCTGATTCATGATCGCCTGGCCGATGTGGACGATTTCCGAAGCCTGATAGCCAAAGCAATGCACGCCAAGCACCGCCAGCGTCTCGCGATGGAAGAGTATTTTCAGCATACCGACCGGTTCGGCTGAGATCTGCGCCCGCGCCATTCCTTTGAAGAACGCTTTGCCCACTTCGTAGGGGACCTTCGCCTCGGTGAGTTCACGCTCGTTCTTACCGATCGAACTGATCTCCGGAATGGTGTAGATGCCGGTCGGCACGTCATCAACGAAGCGCCAGCTGTCGTTCTCGACGATGCTGCCAGCGGCCGAACGCCCCTGGTCATACGCAGCACTGGCCAGCGAGGGCCAGCCGATCACGTCTCCAGCCGCGTAGATGTTGCCCACGTCGGTACGGTAATGCTCGTCTACTTTTATCTGCCCGCGGCTGTTGACCTTCAGACCAATGTTTTCCAACGCAAGCTTGTCGGTGTTACCGGTCCGCCCATTGCACCAAAGGAAGGCATCTGCCTTGATCTTCTTACCTGACTTGAGGTGCAGGATGACACCATTGTCAACACCCTCAACGCGCTCGTACTCCTCGTTATGGCGGATCAGCACGTTGTTGTTGCGCAGGTGATAGCTGAGCGCATCGGAGATTTCATCGTCGAGGAAGCTCAGCAACTGATCGCGATTGTCGATCAGGTCGACCAGCACACCCAGTCCACTGAAAATCGACGCATACTCGGATCCGATCACGCCGGCGCCATAAATAATCAGCCGGCGCGGTGTATGGCTCAGGGTCAGAATGGTGTCGCTGTCGTAGACGCGCGGGTGCGAGAAGTCGACGTCGGAGGGACGATAAGGGCGCGAACCGGTGGCGATGATGAACTGGCCGGCCACCAGCTTTTCCACCATGCCGTTGGCACTGACGACTTCCACCGTTTGCTCATCAGCGAAACTCGCGGTGCCGAAGAAGATGTCGATGCGGTTACGTGCGTAATAGCCGGTGCGCGAAGTCACCTGCTTGGCGATTACGCTCTCAGCACTCTTCAGTACATCGGGGAACGAAAACCAGCGCGGCTCGCCAATCTGGCGAAACAACGGATTGGTGTTGTATTGCATGATCTGCCGCACCGAATGGCGCAGCGCTTTGGAAGGGATGGTACCCAGATGGGTAGAGTTGCCACCGACGTGCGGTCTGCTATCGATTACGGCTACCTTGCGCCCCGCTTTGACCGCGTTCATCGCCGCGCCTTCGCCGGCTGGCCCCGAGCCCAATACCACTACATCGTAATTGTAGACAGCCATATTCCCCCCTGAACACGCAGCAGGAACCCTGCTGCTTTAACGAATTGGTCGACCAGCAAGATCGCTTGCGCATCGGTGCCTTGAGTCATGCGCCGAGAATCCGTGCGGCATCGACGCGAAACCCAGCACCTTGGAGTCCGATGGCTGAAGCCGGCAGTCCGATCAACGCCCACTGTCAGCGTCTGGTCGCGTCGTATGCGAGATCCGCTTCTGCACCCTGGCTCGTCTCCTTGTTGACCTCCTCGCATTTCTCGCGGCTTCCGCCGCAGATCGAGCACTCCTTCTCGATGCCAAGGTTGGCGATACCGCCACAGGAACCAGCAATGGGCTTGCGCCCCATGATCACACCGATGGACATGCCGAACACGACCAACAACATGACGAGAAAAACAATTAACCAAGTCATTGCTCTACTCCCGCACCGAACAGTTCATCGAACGCCTCGGTACTTCTGCTTACGAATTTCCGCCCTTCGCGAATGACGAAGAGCGCTGCGATTTTACGCTCTGCCGCATACGCTAACCCCCGGTCGGGACCCAACACCATGAGCACAGTAGACAAGCCATCGGCCCGCAATGTCGAGGGATCGACAACCGTTACAGCTGCCAGGTGATGATCGATAGGGAAACCGGTCTGCGGATCGAGCGTGTGGGAATAACGTTTGCCGTCACGCTCGAAATAGTTGCGATAGTCGCCGGAGGTGGAAACGGCATAGCCATCCAGCTCGATGATCCGTTGAGCGACGCGCTCATCATCATGCGGCGCTTCGATAGCGATGCGCCAAGGCGCGCCGTCCGGCTTACGGCCTCGAGCCTTGAGCTCACCAGTGATTTCTACCAGATAGCTGCTAACGCCAGATGCCTCGAGCGTTTCCGCCACCTGATCCACCGCGTAGCCTGCGGCGATACTGTTAAAATCGACCTGCACGGCCCTGATCTTGCAAAGTTGCTCGCCTTCGACCCGCAGATGCTGCTGGCCGACATCCTGTCGAACCCTGGCGATCTCTTCCGCCGACGGAACCCGCTCGCCTCGTCCCTGAGGACCAAAGCCCCAGAGGTTGAGCAGCGGCTCGATGGTGAGATCTAGAGCACCGTCGCTTTCCTCCGAAAGCCGCTGTCCTGCCATGACCAACTCGCGCACGCCGCTCGGCATGGCCATGCATTCACCGGCAGGCAAGGCATTGAAAACTTCGATATCCGAATCAGAGCGATAGGTCGACAGTTGCTTGTCGATCTCCGCCAGTATCGACTCGGTGTCACGCTGTAGCTGTGCCTTGTTGGCCTGGTCGCCCGCCACGTACTTCACCGAATAGGTGCTGCCCATGGTCGGGCCGCCGAAGCTTTCCACTTTGTCCTGAAAAAGACAGCCCGTCAGGGCTGCCGCCAAGGCGGCAACGATGACGGGCTGCAATAACGCGTGGGTCATGCTAGCCGCCGAAGTCGTCGAGCAGGATATTCTCCGGTTCCACGCCCATGTCGGTAAGCATCTTAATGACCGAGGCATTCATCATCGGTGGGCCGCACATGTAGAACTCGCAATCTTCCGGCGCCGGATGATCCTTCAGATAGTTCTCAAACAGCACGTTGTGAATGAAGCCGGTCGGGCCTTCCCAGTTATCTTCAGGCTGAGGATCGGATAGAGCCAAGTGCCACTCGAAGTTTTCATTCTCGGCCTGCAGCTGATCGTACTCCTCGACGTAGAACGCTTCGCGCATGGAGCGTGCGCCATACCAGAAGGTCATCTTGCGCTTGGACTTCAAACGCTTGAGCTGATCGAAGATGTGCGAACGCATCGGTGCCATACCGGCGCCGCCGCCGATGAAGACCATTTCGGCATCGGTATCCTTGGCGAAAAACTCACCGAAGGGCCCGTAAACGGTGACCTTGTCACCCGGCTTGAGATTGAATACCCACGACGACATCTGCCCCGGTGGCAAGTGATCCTTACCCGGAGGCGGCGAAGCAATGCGGATATTGAATTTCACAAGGCCGACTTCTTCGGGATAGTTGGCCATGGAATAAGCACGAATCACCGTTTCCTCAACCTTGGAAACGTATTTCCACTGGTTGAACTTGTCCCAGTCGCCGCGATATTCCTCTTGAATATCGAAATCCTTGTAGGCCACCGTGTGCGGTGGGCACTCCAGCTGCACGTAACCGCCGGCACGGAAGTCGACGTTTTCGCCTTCGGGCAGCTTAAGGGTCAACTCCTTGATGAAGGTGGCCACGTTGGGGTTGGACTCCACCGTGCATTCCCACTTCTTCACGCCGAAGACTTCTTCCGGCACCTCGATCTTCATGTCTGCCTTGACCGGAGTCTGGCAGGACAGACGCCAGCCCTCCCCTGCCTCGCGACGGGTGAAGTGCGACTCTTCGGTGGGCAGCATCTCGCCACCACCGCTCTCGACGATGCACTTGCACTGCGCGCAGGTGCCGCCACCACCACAGGCGGACGAGAGGAAGATGTTATTCGACGCGAGAGTCTGCAACAACTTGCCGCCGGCAGGCACGGTAATAGTGCGTTCGCCGTTGATCTCGATGTTGATATCGCCGCTGGAAACCAGCTTGGCGCGTGCCGCCAGGATGATCACCACCAGCGCGAGCACAATGGCGGTGAACATACCGATGGCGAGGAAAATTTCGTAACTCATCTGTTCATCCCGTCCTTAGAGCTGTACGCCAGAGAATGACATGAAGCCCAGCGACATCAGGCCGATGGTGATGAAGGTGATGCCCAGACCCTGCAGACCATCCGGTACATCGCTGTACTTCAGCTTCTCGCGGATGCCCGCCAGCAAAGCGATGGCCAGTGCCCAGGACAAGCCCGAACCAACGCCATAGACAGTACTTTCCGCCAAGTTGTAATCACGCTCGACCATGAACAAGGTGCCGCCCATGATGGCGCAGTTCACGGTGATCAGTGGCAAGAACACACCCAGCGCGTTGTAGAGGCTGGGCACGTACTTATCGAGGGTCATCTCGAGAATCTGAACGATGGCCGCGATCACGCCGATGTAGCTGAGCAGCCCGAGAAAACTCAGGTCCACTTCAGGCAAACCGGCCCACGACAGCGCACCCGCCTTGAGCAAATAGGTGTAGATCAGGTTGTTGGCCGGCACGGTGATGGCTTGGACCACGATAACCGCGATACCCAAGCCAATCGCCGTTTCCACCTTCTTCGAGATCGCGATGAAGGTACACATGCCGAGGAAGAACGCCAGGGCCATGTTCTCGATGAACACGGCACGGACGAACAGGCTGATGTAATGCTCCATTAGTAAGCCTCCTTGTTCGAGACTTGCGGCGCCATCTTGAAGGACGGCTTCTCGACCTGCTCCCTCTTCCAGGCACGGATGCCCCAAATGAACAGACCGATCAGGAAGAACGCCGAAGGAGGAAGCAGCATCATGCCGTTGGGTAGGTACCAGCCACCGTCGTTGACCACAGGGAAGATGGTATAGCCCATCAACTTGCCCGCACCGAACAGCTCGCGAATGATGCCAAGCGCGATCAGCATGGCGCTGTAGCCCAGACCGTTACCCAATCCGTCGAAGAACGACAGCATCGGCGGGTTCTGCATGGCGAACGCCTCGGCACGTCCCATCACGATGCAGTTGGTGATGATCAGACCGACAAAGACCGACAACTGCTTTGATAGCGAGAATGCATAAGCCTTGAGCACCTGATCAACCAGGATCACCAGCGAGGCAATAATCACCATTTGCACGATCATGCGGATCGAGCTCGGGATCTGGCTTCGGATCATCGAGATGAACAAGTTGGAGAACGCAACCACAAGCGTCAGCGCGACAGACATCACTAACGCAGTATTGAGGTTGGAAGTAACCGCCAGCGCCGAGCAGATTCCGAGAATCTGCAGGCCGATGGGGTTGTTGTTGAAAATCGGATCGAACAGGACTTGCTTGATTGTAGGTTGCGACATGCTCATGCCTCCCCTGCGCGCAGATTAGCGATAAAGGTGCCGAAGCCATTCTCGCCTAGCCAGAAGTGCAGCAGGTTGTTTACACCGTTGCTGGTCAGCGTTGCACCTGCTAGGCCGTCGACTTGGTGATTCGCCTTCGGGCTCTGCGGATCCACGCTGCCCTTGACGATTTGCACAGCAAGGTTGCCGTTGTCATCGAACAGCTCCTTGCCGGGCCACTGACCTCGCCATATCGGATTATCGACCTCACCACCCAGGCCGGGAGTTTCGCCATGCTGGTAGAAACCAAAGCCGGCAATGGTGTCGAGATCGCCTTCGACCGCCATAAAGCCGTAGAGAGTTGACCACAGGCCGTAGCCACGAACAGGCAGGATCAGTGTATCGATCTCGCCCGCACTCTCCCCTTCAACGATATAAACGGTGCTGTAACGCTCGCGGCGCTTGATCGAGGCGATGTCCTCGTCGCTCGGTAGCGCTTCGGACAAAGCTGGATCCTTGGCAGCAACCAGCGGATCGAAAGTCGTGGCATCAAATTCATCACTGAACTTGCCAGTTTCCAGATCGACTAGGCGGGCAACGATACGCTCGTTAAACAGCTGCTTGACCTGGTTGCCGGACATTCCAGCCTCACCCAGGCCGGCGATGGCCAGAATGCTGCGTTGTTTGTCCAGCAAGCGATTTTCCAGCTGCGTCGGGCGCAGCGCCACAGCGGCGCCCGCAACGAAAATAGAGCACACCAGGCAGACCAACAGGGCTACCGTCAGCGTACGAACGGTCGATTCTTTCTGACTAGACATTACGTGCCAGCCTCCGCTTGATATTGGCCTGAATGACAAAATGGTCAATCAGCGGTGCACACAGGTTGGCGAACAGAATCGCCAGCATCATGCCTTCCGGGAAGGCAGGGTTGACCACGCGGATCAGCACGACCATCACACCAATGAGGATGCCGAATACCCACTTTCCGGTATTGGTCATGGAGGCCGAAACCGGATCGGTCGCCATGAAAATCAGACCGAAGGCGAAACCGCCCACCACCATATGCCAGTACCAAGGCATGCCGAACAGCGGATTGGTGTCGGAACCGATCAGGTTGAACAGGTAGCTCAGCACAATCATGCCAATCATCACGCCGGAAACGATGCGCCAAGAGGCAATCTTGGTCAGCAGCAGCACCGCGCCGCCGATGAAGATCGCCAACGTGCTGGTTTCTCCGACCGAGCCATGCACGGTGCCGATGAATGCATCCATCCAAGTGATGCCGTTGCCGATGATATTCTCGATACCGCCGACGAAGCCGAGGCTGAGTGCGGTCGCACCAGAGAAACCATCCACGGATGTCCACACCGCGTCACCGGACATCTGCGCCGGATAGGCGAAGAATAGGAAAGCACGAGCGGTCAAAGCCGGGTTAAGGAAGTTCTTGCCGGTGCCGCCGAAGATTTCCTTGCCGATCACTACGCCGAAGCTGATGCCCAGCGCCACCTGCCACAGCGGGATGCTCGGCGGCAGAATCAATGCGAACAGCACCGAAGTGACGAAGAAGCCTTCGTTGACCTCATGTTTGCGAATGGATGCGAACAGCACTTCCCAGAAACCGCCGACGATGAAGGTCACCGCGTAGATCGGCAGGAAGTAGGCCGCCCCCTGGATGAAGTTATCCCACAAGCTGGTCGGATCGAAGCCGGCCAGAGCGCCGATCAGCGCGAAGCGCCAGCCTTCCTGCGCAGCCAGCAGATCGGGGCTCTGCGCGAAGATCAGGTTGGCCTGATAACCCACGTTCCACATGCCGAAGAACATCGCCGGGAAGGTGCACATCCAGACGGTGATCATCATCCGCTTGAGGTCGATGCCGTCACGCACGTGCGCAGTGGTCTTGGTGACGCTGCCCGGACGATAGAGGAAGGTATCGGCGGCTTCGTACAGTGCGTACCACTTCTCGTACTTGCCGCCCTTTTCAAAATGATGCTCGATCTTGTCGAGGAATGCGCGAATGCCCATGCCTTACCCCTCCTTCTCGATGCGGGTCAGATTGTCCCGCAGGATCGGGCCGTATTCGTATTTGCCAGCGCAGACATAGCTGCACAGCGCCAGATCCTCTTCGTCGAGTTCCAGGCAGCCAAGCTTCTGCGCCACCTCGGTGTCGCCTACGATCAGCGAGCGCAACAATTGAGTCGGCAGGATATCGAGCGGCATCACTTCCTCGTAGTTGCCAACCGGCACCATTGCGCGCGGGCTGCCGTTGGTGGAAGTAGAGAACGCGAATTTCTTACCGGCGTTGAGCTTGGAAATGAAGATATTGAGCACCGAGTGCTTGGTTCGTCCCAGACGCATGTAATGCAGCATCTCGCGCTCCTTGCCCTCGCGCAGGCAGGAAACCTGCTGATGGTAGCGACCGAGATAGGCGAAGGCGCCATGGGCGGTACGACCGCCAAGCAACGAACCGGAAACGACGCGATTGGCTCCTAGCTGCAATTCGCCTGCAGTCAGTTCATCCAGGTTGGCGCCCAGACGGGTGCGCACCAGGCGCGGTTGTTCAACTACAGGGCCGGCAAGCGATACCACTCGCTCAACCGACAGGCGACCGCTCGTAAATAGCGCACCTATGGCAATGACATCTTGATAGCCAATGGTCCAGACGCTTTTACTGGCGCTGACGGGATCAAGGAAGTGGATATGCGTACCAGCGAGACCCGCAGGATGCGGCCCGGCAAAACTCTCGGTCTTGACCTTGGCGAGCTGTTCGCCTGGCAGCGAGGCGCCATCGGCCTTGCAAAGAAACAGCTTGCCCAGATTGCCGAGAACCTTGAGGCCAGCTTCGAAATCAGCTGCACGTTCAGCAATTATGATCGATGGATCGGCTGCCAACGGATGGGTGTCGATTGCCGTGACGAAAATGGAATTGGGCACGGCATCGATCGCCGGCACTTTACTGTATGGACGCGTGCGCAGGGCAGCCCAGAGGCCCGACTGCTGGAGATTCTCACGAACCTGCACATCGCTGAGCCCTTCGAGTTCGGCTGCACCATACTGGCTGAACGTCACTTCGTCCGTTCCGTCCAAGTCGATGACCACCGACTGCAGGACCCGCTTCTCACCACGATGAACTGCACTGACAACGCCGGCGCCAGGCGCCGTGAAAACGACTCCAGGCGTCTTTTTGTCCGAGAACAGAACCTGCCCCAACTTGACCCGATCACCCACCTGAACGTCCATGGTCGGCTTCATGCCCGGGTAGTCAAATCCCAAAACCGCGACGCTTCGCACGGGCCTTGCAGCCTCGATACGCTGCGCCGGCGCACCTGCAATGGGCAAATCAAGCCCACGTTTTATATTGATCATCGGTTCGCTAACCACTGATTGAAGGCTTTTTTACGAGCCTGCGACCTAGCTCAAAGTCGAATTGCACGACACGCACTGATGATTTATCAGCGCGACGCCATGCCGCAGGTCCCAAGTAGAAATCCGCCCGATTATAGAGGTCGCGGACCAAGACTGGCCACCCAAGAGCTTTCAATTTTTTGACTGCGGACAAGCGCGCCTTGTAACCAACTATTGACGCGAGCCGCTACATGGCTTGATACGGCGGAAATCTGTTTACGGTCAAAATGAAAAACGGGAGCCGAAGCTCCCGTTCATTATCTGCGCAGACTCAGCGCGGGAAGGCTGGCGGATTGACCCCTGCCATATCTTCCATGACGCGCACTACCTGGCAGCTGTAGCCGAATTCATTGTCATACCAGACATACAGCACGACGCGGTTATCGCTACAGATGGTTGCCTCGGCATCTACAACGCCGGCATGGCGCGAGCCGACGAAATCCGTGGAAACCACTTCCTGTGAATTGACGAAGTCGATCTGCTTCTGCAGATCCGAATGCATGGCCATCTGGCGCAGGTATTCGTTGATCTCGTCGCGGTTGGTGGCCTTTTCCAGATTCAGATTCAGGATCGCCATAGAGACGTTCGGCGTCGGAACGCGGATAGCATTGCCAGTCAGCTTGCCCTTCAGCACCGGAAGCGCCTTGGCCGCCGCAGTTGCAGCGCCGGTCTCCGTGATGACCATGTTCAGCGCGGCACTACGACCACGACGACTGCCTTTATGGAAGTTGTCGATCAGGTTCTGGTCGTTGGTGTAAGAGTGCACGGTCTCGACGTGACCGTTGACGATGCCGTACTGGTCGTTGACCGCCTTGAGCACCGGCACGATGGCGTTGGTGGTACAGGAGGCAGCGGAGACGATCTTGTCGTCTTCGGTGATATCGGCATGATTGATGCCATGCACGATGTTCTTCAGCTCGCCCTTGCCAGGCGCGGTCAGGACGACGCGGGCAACGCCAGGACACTTGAGGTGCTGGCCAAGGCCTTCGGCGTCACGCCACTTGCCGGTGTTGTCCACCAGCAACGCGTTCTCGATGCCGTACTGGGTGTAGTCCACCGAAGCCGGATCGTTGGAGTAGATCACCTGGATCAGGTTGCCGTTGGCAGTGATGGTGTTGTTCTCGGCATCGATATGAATGGTGCCGTCGAACGGGCCGTGCACCGAGTCGCGGCGCAGCAGGCTGGCGCGCTTGACCAGGTCATTCTCCGCCCCCTTGCGCACGACGATGGCACGCAGGCGCAGACCGTCGCCGCCACCGGTTTTTTCGATCAAGATGCGCGCCAGCAGGCGGCCGATACGGCCAAAGCCATAAAGCACGACGTCGGTGCCTTTATGGACGCCAGTCGTATTGCGCTTGCCAGCGACTTCAGCCAACTCATCACGCACGAACTGGTCAAGGCTGCGGCCGTTGCCCTCGGCCTTGAACTTGGCGACGACCTTGCCCAGATCCACCGAGGCGGCGCCCAGGTCCATGCTGCTCATGGTCGTGAGGATCTGATGGGTTTCGTTGACACAGAGTTCGGCTTCGTCAGCCTGGCGGTGACGAGCGAAACGATGCGCTTTGAGCAATGCGATGACCGAACGGTTGATCAACCCGCGGCCATAGATGGAAGTCACCACGTTATTGTTACGATACAGCTGACCAATCAGCGGAATCATCGCTTCGGCGAGGGCTTCTCGATCAATCCATTCACCAAGACACTGGTCGGGCTTCTGAGTCACGGGCAGTTCCTTCCAACATGTAGGGGCTGAGAAAAAGGGCTACATTATGCCGGCGCACCCTAGCGCCGGCAATCTGTGCAGCGGAAACACTGACAGCGTCCCGCTCGGATAGTTACAATCCGGGCGGTCCATTTTTCGACCGGAGTCACGTCCACTCGTGTCCGTATTGCGCCTTCCGCCCATGCCTGCCGCCAGCGGCAAGCAAACCTGGGGCAACCTTCCCGGAGCCGCGCTAAGCCTGGCCATCGCCGAATCCGCCAGCCGCGCAGAATGCTTCACCCTTCTTCTCACCGCCGACAGCCAGAGCGCCGAGCGCCTCAAGGAAGAACTGGCATTCTTCGCGCCGAGCTTGCCGGTTTTGCATTTTCCCGACTGGGAAACGCTGCCCTACGATGTGTTCTCGCCGCACCAGGACATCATCTCCCAGCGCATCGCGGCGCTCTATCAGCTGCCTGAACTGACCCACGGCGTACTGGTAGTTCCGATCACCACCGCGCTACACCGCCTCGCACCCAAGCGCTTCCTGCTGGGTTCCAGCCTTGTGCTGGATGTCGGCCAGAAGCTCGACGTCGAACAGATGCGCTCGCGGCTGGAAGCGGCGGGCTACCGCTGCGTGGATACGGTGTACGAGCATGGCGAATTCGCCGTGCGGGGCGCGCTGATCGACCTCTATCCCATGGGTAGCGCACTGCCCTATCGCATCGACCTGTTCGACGACGAGATCGAAACGCTGCGGACCTTCGACCCGGAAAACCAACGCTCCATCGAAAAGGTGGATTCGGTGCGCCTGCTGCCGGCCCGCGAGTTTCCAGTGAAAAAGGAAGCGGTCACCGGTTTCCGCGCGCGCTTCCGTGAACGCTTCGACGTGGATTTCCGGCGCTGCCCGGTCTACCAGGACCTGTCCACCGGCATCACCCCGGCGGGCATCGAGTACTACCTGCCGCTGTTCTTCGACGAAACCTCGACGCTGTTCGATTACCTGCCCGAGGACACCCAAGTGTTTTCTCTGCCTGGCATCGAGCAGGCCGCCGAGAACTTCTGGAAGGACGTACGCAACCGCTACGAAGACCGCCGCGTCGATCCCGAACGGCCTCTGCTGCCGCCTGCCGAGTTGTTCATGCCGGTAGAGGATTGCTTCGCCCGTTTGAAGCTATGGCCACGCGTAGTCGCCAGCCAGGAAGATGTGGAAACCGGCATCGGCCGCGAACGCTTCCCGGCCAGTCCGCTGCCGGAGCTGGCCATTGAAGCCAAGGCCAGCGAGCCGCTGGGGGCGCTGCGGCGCTTTCTCGATGAATTCCCTGGCCGTGTACTGTTCACCGCCGAATCCGCTGGGCGCCGCGAAGTGCTGCTGGAACTGCTGGCCCGCCTGAAACTGCGCCCGCAGGAAGTCGAGGGCTGGCCGGCATTCCTTCAGGGCAAGGAACGCCTGGCGATCAGTATCGCGCCGCTGGACGAGGGCCTGCTGCTGCAACAGCCGCAACTGGCACTGATCGCCGAAAGCCCGCTGTTCGGCCAGCGCATCATGCAGCGCCGCCGTCGCGAGAAGACCCGCGATGCAGGCGAGAACGTCATCAAGAACCTCACCGAGCTGCGCGAAGGCGCGCCGGTGGTGCATATCGACCACGGCGTGGGCCGCTACCAGGGCCTGATCACCCTAGAGATCGAAGGCCAGTCGGCCGAATTCCTCCAGCTGCAGTACGCCGAGGAAGCCAAGCTCTACGTGCCCGTCGCTAGCCTGCACCTGATCGCCCGTTATACCGGCAGCGACGACGCCCTGGCACCGCTGCATCGGCTGGGTTCGGAAACCTGGCAGAAGGCCAAGCGCAAGGCCGCCGAGCAGGTCCGCGACGTCGCTGCCGAACTGCTCGACATCTACGCCCGCCGCGCCGCCCGCGAAGGTTATGCCTTCCAAGACCCGCAGCTGGACTACGACACCTTCAGCGCCGGCTTCCCCTTCGAGGAAACGCCGGACCAACAGGCCGCCATCGAAGCCGTGCGCAGCGACATGCTCGCGCCCAAGCCAATGGACCGGCTGATCTGCGGCGACGTCGGCTTCGGCAAGACCGAAGTGGCCATGCGCGCCGCATTCATTGCCGTTCACAGTGGCCGCCAAGTCGCCGTATTGGTGCCCACTACATTGCTCGCCCAGCAGCACTACAACAGTTTCCGCGACCGCTTCGCCGATTGGCCGGTGAAGGTCGAGGTAATGAGCCGCTTCAAATCCGCCAAGGAAATTCAGGGCGCAGTGGACCAGCTCGCCGAAGGCAAGGTGGACATCCTCATCGGCACCCACAAGCTGCTGCAGGACGACGTCAAGTTCACCAACCTGGGCCTGGTGATCATCGACGAGGAACACCGTTTCGGCGTGCGCCAGAAGGAACAGCTGAAGGCGCTGCGCAGCGAGGTGGACATCCTCACTCTCACCGCCACGCCGATCCCGCGCACGCTGAATATGGCGGTGGCGGGCATGCGCGACCTGTCGATCATCGCCACGCCGCCGGCGAGGCGGCTGTCGGTGCGCACCTTCGTCATGGAGGCTAACAAGCCGACCATCAAGGAAGCCCTGCTGCGCGAGCTGCTGCGCGGTGGTCAGGTCTACTACCTGCACAACGATGTGAAGACCATCGAGAAATGCGCCGCGGACCTTGCCGAACTGGTGCCCGAGGCGCGTATCGGCATCGGCCACGGTCAGATGCGCGAGCGCGAGTTGGAACAGGTGATGGGCGACTTCTACCACAAGCGCTTCAACGTGCTGGTGGCCTCGACCATCATCGAGACCGGCATCGACGTGCCCAGTGCCAACACCATCATCATCGAGCGCGCCGACAAGTTCGGCCTGGCCCAGCTGCACCAGCTGCGTGGCCGCGTCGGCCGCAGTCACCACCAGGCCTACGCTTATCTGCTCACCCCGCCGCGCAAGCAGATGACGCCAGACGCGGAAAAGCGCCTGGAAGCCATCGCCAACTCCCAGGATCTGGGTGCCGGTTTCGTGCTGGCCACCCACGACCTGGAAATCCGCGGCGCCGGCGAGCTGCTCGGCGACGGCCAGAGCGGGCAGATCCAGGCGGTGGGTTTCACCCTCTATATGGAAATGCTCGAACGCGCGGTCAAGGCCATCCAGAAGGGCGAACAGCCGAACCTGGACCAGCCACTGGGCGGCGGTCCGGAGATCAACCTGCGCATCCCGTCGCTGATCCCCGAGGACTACCTGCCGGACGTGCATGCGCGCCTGATCCTCTACAAGCGCATCGCCAACGCCGCCGACGAGGACGGCCTGAACGAGCTGCAGGTGGAGATGATCGATCGCTTCGGCCTGCTGCCGGACCCGGCCAAGCACCTGATCCGCCTGACGCTGCTCAAGCTGCAGGCCGAAAAGCTCGGCATCACCAAGATCGACGCTGGGCCCCAGGGCGGACGCATCGAATTCGCCGCCGATACACCGGTCGATCCGATGGCGCTGATCAAACTGATCCAGACGCAGCCCAAGCGCTACAAGTTCGAAGGCGCGACGGTGTTCAAATTCCAGGTGCCCATGGAACGACCGGAAGAACGTTTCAATACGCTGGAAGCCCTGCTCGAACGTCTGACACCGGCGGCTGGTCAGTGAGACCATTCGCCGTTGTGCCGACTATCCCTCCTTGCACCTGAGCCATGTCCGAGACTTTTTTCGATCACCTTCCCGAACCCTGGACGACCTATTTCTCACCACTGGCCTTGAGCCGTGGTGAGCAATACGCCGCCGAAGGACGGGTGCGGATCATCGAGCAGTCGGCGCAGCGGGTCGCGGCGAGTTGCCAGGGCTCGGGGAGTAATAGCTACCGGCAAACCCTGACCCTCGGCCCGCGCGGCGAGCTGCACTGCCTCTGCACCTGTCCGGTGGGCTGGGCCTGCAAACACGCGGCGGCCGTGCTGTATGAGCTGGAGCGACAACAGCAACAGCCACGATCCACCGCTCCAGTGAGCGATTCCCAAGACGGTTTGCACGGCGCGCTGCAAGCCTGGCTTTCACACCTGCCTCAGGCCCTCGGCGAGGCACCGACGGCGCCAGCGCAGCACTGCCTACACTATCTGCTCGAACCAGATCTCACCGTCACCGTATATAAAGTGCGGCAACTCAAGGATGGCAGCTTCAGCACTCCTCAGCTCTATTTCGCAATGCGCGAGGCGAGCTTCCGGCAACCACGCTTCATGCTGCCGATCGATTTGCGCATCGCCGCCCTGCTGAACCTGTGCGCAGGCGGCAGCAACACGTTCCAGCTGGAAGGCCCGAATGGCGGCGAGGCGCTGCGGCTCGTGCTTGAAAGCGGGCGCGCCTTCTTGAGTTTCGACCGGCCCGCCTTGCAACCTGGCCTCTGCCGCGAGGCACAGCTGCAATGGCGCACCAATCGCAACGGAACCCTATACGCCAGCCTCGTTCCGGAGGATGTCGAATTGATCGAAGCCATCGACCCTCTCTACTACCTGGACGAGGCGAAGAACGAGTTGGGTGTGATCGCTCACGGCCTCGGCGATGCGCTGGCCCGGCATCTGCTCAAGCTGCCCGAAGTGCCTGCCGCGCAGGCCACATTATTCAGCCTCTCGCTGAACGATATCGCCCCCAAGCTACCCGCACCGAGCAAACCGCAGGAAAAACGTATCGACGACCTGTCGCCCCGACCACGCCTGGCGCTGGGTAGCCATCAGTTCATGAACTACCACCCCGGCAGCGGGCGCATGGTCAATGAACAGCAGCACCGCGCCGGCCTCAGCTTCGTCTATGACCGCACGGCGGCCCATGGAAAGAGCAAGGCTGACGAACGCATACGCCAGGTCGGTGACCAGGGCATCCTCAGCATTGCCCGCCAGCCCAAAGCCGAACAGGCACTGCGCCAGCGCCTGCAGCAATTCGGCCTGCGCCCCGCCCTGCGCCAGAGTCAGGCATTGCCCAAGGACTCGGCAGAGATGTACGAGCTGCCCAACGAGGCCGCCTGGCTGCAGTTCGTTCAGCAGCACCTGCCGCAGCTGCTCGACGAAGGTTGGGAGATCGTCATCCAGCCGGGCTTCGCCTACGACCTGGCGCAGGTCGAGCAATGGTACGCCGAGGTCGATGAATCGCCGGAACACAGCTGGTTCGAGCTGGAACTGGGCATCGTCGTCGAAGGCGAACGCATCAGCCTGCTGCCGGTGCTGTTGGATGTGATCCGCAAGACGCCGGCGCTGCTGGCCCCGGAACAACTGGCCCAGCGTCGCGATGATGAGATGCTGCGCATCACCCTCGCGCGCCGCGACGACGGTCATCCACTTCAAGTGTTGCTGCCCTTCGGTCGGCTCAAACCGATTCTCGCGACCCTTGGCGATCTGTATCTGCAACAGCCCTTGGCCATGAGCGACAGCCTGCGCTTGGACCAGGCCGACGCCGCGCGTCTGGCCCAGCTCGACGC
Organism: Pseudomonas sp. MTM4; assembly: GCF_019355055.1. Classification (NCBI taxonomy): domain Bacteria; kingdom Pseudomonadati; phylum Pseudomonadota; class Gammaproteobacteria; order Pseudomonadales; family Pseudomonadaceae; genus Pseudomonas; species Pseudomonas sp. MTM4. The sequence continues at coordinate 4,526,484 of NZ_CP048411.1, read as the reverse complement.
GCTCCCGCTGGAGTGGCACGGCGGCGAGCGCCTTCGCGATTTCGCTCAGCGCCTGCGCGACTATCGCCAGCTCCCCTGCCCACCGCCCGCAGGACTGAACGCCGAGCTGCGGCCCTATCAGCTGCAGGGATTGTGCTGGATGCAGACGCTGCGCGAATTGGAGGTAGGCGGCATTCTTGGCGACGACATGGGTCTGGGCAAAACCCTGCAGACCCTGGCCCATCTGCTTATGGAAAAACAAGCCGGCCGCCTCGACCGCCCCGCTCTTGTGGTGATGCCCACCAGCCTGATTCCAAACTGGCAGGACGAGGCGGCGCGCTTCGCACCCGACCTCCGGGTGCTCACCCTGCACGGCCCGGCCCGGCAAAAACACTTCGGCGAACTGGCCGATTACGACCTGCTGCTGACCACCTACGCGCTGCTACCCCGGGACGTCGAGCGCCTGGCCGAACAGCCGCTGCATGTGCTGGTCTTGGACGAGGCGCAGAACATCAAGAACGCCGGCAGCAAAGCCGCCCAGGCCGCTGGCCAGCTGCAGGCGCGACAACGCCTATGCCTGAGCGGCACCCCACTGGAAAACAACCTCAGCGAGCTTTGGTCGCTGTTCCACTTCCTCATGCCCGGCTGGCTGGGCAACGCCAAGGAATTCAACCGCACCTATCGCACACCCATCGAGAAACACGGCGACCCCGTGCGGCTGCAACACCTGATCGGCCGCATCCGCCCCTTCCTGCTGCGCCGGCACAAGGAAGAGGTGGCGCACGAGCTGCCGCCCAAGACCGAGATATTGCATTGGGTAGAGCTGACCCCGGCGCAACGCGACCTCTACGAGACGGTGCGGCTGGCCATGGATCGCAAGGTACGCGACGAGATCGACCGCAAGGGGCTGGCGCGCAGCCAGATCATCATTCTCGACGCCCTGCTCAAGCTACGCCAGGTCTGCTGCGACCTGCGCCTGGTCAAGGGTGAAACGGCGCGCGCGGTTCGCGGCGGCAGCTCAGGCAAGCTGGACAGTCTGATGGAGATGCTCCAGGAACTGCTCGCAGAAGGCCGCCGCGTGCTGCTGTTCTCGCAGTTCACATCGATGCTGGCGCTGATCGAGGAAAGCCTGCAGCAGCGCGGCATCGATTACGTGCAGATCACCGGCGACACCCGCGACCGTCGCACCCCAGTGCAGCGCTTCCAGAACGGCGAGGTGCCGGTGTTCCTGATCAGTCTCAAGGCCGGCGGCACCGGGCTCAACCTCACCGCCGCCGATACCGTGATCCATTACGATCCCTGGTGGAACCCGGCCGTCGAAAACCAGGCCACCGACCGCGCCTACCGCATCGGCCAGGACAAGCCCGTGTTCGTCTACAAACTCATCGCCCGCGGCACGGTGGAAGAGAAGATCCAGCAACTGCAGGCCCGCAAGGCCGAGCTGGCAGCCGGCGTACTGCAAGGCAGCGGCGAAGCCGACTGGACGCTACAGGAAAGCGATATCGAGGCGCTGCTGGCACCGTTGGAAAGGTGAAAGCAGAAGCCAAGCCGTTGGACTGCGACTTCCGATGGGCACCGACCTCAGAGCCGTCTCCGTCACCGGAGACGGCTGCGTGGATGCAGGAGATCGGCCATTGCGAGAGGGGCCGTACACATCAATATTCCCTTCACACCCAAGCTGGATGACGACCTGCTTTTAGTCCAAGCTTTCCACCACTAACTGTAAACCGCCATCGAACCAGACAAGGACATGCCGATGAGCCTCTATGAAATCGCGTTTTCCGGCCAGTTGCTCCCTGGCGCACGGCTCGAGCAGGTCGAAGCCAACCTGAGCAAGTTGTTCCAGGCCGACGCCCAGCGCATCGCGCAGTTGTTCTCCGGGCGGCGCATGGTCATCAAGCAGAACCTGGATTTCGCCGCCGTGGAGAAGTATCGCCAGGCTTTGGAGCGCGCCGGCGCGCAGGTCGAAGTCAGGCCGATGCCGGTCGCCGTCGAGGAAATCGAACTGGCACCGCCGCCTGCCGAGGAGCCGCCCGCACCGCAGGCATCCACGACCGCGCCTAAGCCGCTGAAGGTCGCACCTCGCGATGAATACATGGCTGCTTTCGTCGATGTCGAGGCCCCGGATTTCGGCATCGCGCCGGTCGGTGTCGATCTGCAGGATGCCCGCCCTACAACCCCTCCGCCGACACTGAATCTATCGCAATTCAGCCTGGCGCCGGTGGGCAGCGACATGAGCGAACGCCGCCGCGCCAGCGATGCCCCCGTTCCAGATACCTCGCATCTGAAGTTGGTGGAGTAACGCGCCACATCGGACGGGCTGCGCTGCGTTTCAGCCCACCAAGTAGTTGGCTGGGAGAATTGGTGGGCTGACGCGGAACGCCGCCCGGCCCACCCTACTCCACCAGCCAGCCGAACTCCCGCCGCTCCGGCAGGCTCCAAGACTACAAGCCCTCACAGTGCCTGTACTCATGGACCTAGTCGTCGCCCGCCCCGAAGGCCTCTACTGCCCTCCCGGTGATTTCTACATCGATCCCTGGCGTCCCGTTGAACGCGCCGTCATCACCCACGCCCACGGCGATCATGCGCGCTGGGGCATGGGTCACTACCTGGCTTCCAGCGACAGCGAAGGCATCCTGCGCTCGCGTATCGCCGCCGACATGCCACTGCAGACGCTGGGCTACGGCGAAACCATCAACCATCACGGCGTAACGCTCAGCTTCCATCCCGCCGGCCATGTGCTCGGCTCGGCACAGATTCGCCTGGAATACCGCGGCGAAGTTTGGGTCGCCTCGGGCGACTACAAGGTAGAACCGGACGGCACCTGCGCGCCCTTCGAGCCGGTGCGCTGTCATACCTTCATCACCGAATCCACCTTCGGCCTGCCCATCTATCGCTGGCCCGCGCAAACCGAAGTGTTTCGCGGCATCAACGACTGGTGGCGCGCCAATGCCGCCGCTGGGCGCGCCAGCGTGTTGTTCTGTTACGCCTTCGGCAAGGCGCAACGGATTCTCCATGGCCTCGATGAAAGTATCGGCAGCGTGGTGGTGCATGGCGCGGTCGAGCCACTGAACCGGGTCTATCGCGACGCCGGCGTGTATCTGCCGCCAACGCTGTACGCCGGCGACCTGAAGAAAGGCGATCCACGCCTGAGACAGGCAATCATCTTGGCCCCGCCTTCGGCCGGCGGTAGCACCTGGATGCGCCGCTTCGGCGACTATGCCGATGCCTTCGCCAGCGGCTGGATGATGCTGCGCGGCACCCGTCGGCGTCGTGGCGTCGACCGTGGCTTCGTGCTCTCCGACCATGCCGACTGGCCCGGTCTGCTATGGGCCATCGAACAGACCGGCGCGGAGCGAGTCATGGTGACCCACGGCTCGGTGCCGGTACTGGTGCGCTACCTGCGCGAGATGCGCGGCCTCGACGCCCAAGCCTTCGAGACAGAATACGGCGAAGAGGACGACGCAGCCACACAGGAGGCCGAATGATCCGGCGCTCAACCTCGCGGAATTGTAAGAGCGCGTTTGCTCACGAACAGGCTGCGCCGGGACATGACGGTGGTACGAAATGAAAGCATTCGCCACCCTGTACAGCCGCCTCGACGCGACCACCTCCAGTAACGCCAAGCTTGCTGCGATGCGCGACTACTTCCGCGAAGCAGATCCCGCCGACGCCGCCTGGGCGGTCTACTTCCTGTCCGGGGGCCGACCGCGCCAGCTGGTGCCGACCCGCGTGCTGCGCGATACGGCCATGCAAGCGTCCGGTTTACCGGAATGGTTGTTCGAGGAAAGCTACCAAGCCGTCGGTGACATGGCCGAGACCATCTCGCTGCTGATGCCCGAAGCCGAGCACAGTTCGAACGAAGGCTTGGCGGTGTGGATGCAGGACAAGCTGTTGCCGCTGCGGGGCCTGCCGCCCGAGATATTGGCCGAGCGTTTGCCGGCGCTCTGGTCACAACTTGATCGGATCAGCCTCATGGTGTGCATCAAACTGATCACCGGCGCCTTCCGCGTCGGGGTATCGAAGCTACTGGTCACGCGAGCGCTGGCCTCGCTGGCCGATCTCGATCCGAAACGAGTGGCGCAGCGCCTGGTCGGTTACACGGATCTGTCACACCGTCCTAGCGCCGAAGGCTACCTGGCGCTGATCGCCGACGAATCGGAACACGAACATGCCCAGCGCGGCGGCCAGCCTTACCCGTTCTTTCTTGCACACCCGCTGCAAGCGCCGACGGAAGACTTCGACACGCTGCTGGGCGCGCCGGAGAATTGGTTCGTTGAATGGAAGTGGGATGGCATCCGCGCCCAGCTGGTCAAGCGCGACGGGCAGATCTGGATCTGGTCGCGCGGTGAGGAACTGGTCAGCGAGCGCTTTCCCGAGCTGTGCGAGCTGGCCGGCTGTCTACCGGACGGAACGGTGATCGATGGCGAGATCCTGGTCTGGAAACATCCGCCCGAGCATCCAACCACTGCGCTACCGGGCCTTGATGCCGCAGCGCCCACGCCTGAAGGATTCGGCGTACAACCCTTCGCCCTGCTGCAGCAGCGCATTGGTCGCAAGAACCTCACCGCCAAGGTGCTGCAGGATGCGCCCGTTTCCGTCCTCACCTATGACCTGCTGGAATGGCAGGGCGAGGATTGGCGGCAACGACCGCACCGCGAGCGCCGACAACAGCTCGAAGCGGTGGTCGCACAATGCCCTAACCCACGGCTGATGCTGTCGTCACTGGTCACGGGCGCCGACTGGCAGGACCTGGCCCGCCAGCGCGAGGCCTCCCGCGCCCTAGGCGTCGAGGGCATGATGATCAAGGCCCGCGCCGCGCAATATGGCGTCGGTCGCACAAAAGATGTGGGCCTCTGGTGGAAATGGAAGATCGACCCCTACTCGGTCGATGCAGTGTTGATCTATGCCCAGCGCGGCCACGGCCGCCGCGCCAGCCTCTATACCGATTTCACCTTCGCCGTGTGGGACGGCGAGCCGGGTGATCCCGAACGCAAGCTGGTGCCCTTCGCCAAGGCCTATTCCGGCCTGACCGACGAGGAGATGCGCAAGGTGGACGCCATCGTGCGCAAGACCACCGTGGAGAAGTTCGGCCCAGTGCGCAGCGTGACACCGACGCTGGTGTTCGAGCTGGGCTTCGAAGGCATCGCCGCCAGCAGCCGGCACAAAAGCGGCATCGCCGTGCGCTTCCCAAGGATGCTGCGCTGGCGTCATGACAAACCAGTGGATGAGGCGGATACGCTGGAGACGCTCAAGGAATTGTTGGGATGACCGTTCTAGCCTGCCCCCACGGCCGAACAAGTTCGGTCCTACAAGCACAATCGCAGTCTCACTCCCGTCGTTGTAGGACCGAATTTATTCGGCCGCACCACAATCGGGCGCAATAAAGAAATTGCACGCTTCAAGCACCAAACCGGTGCAAGCATTGGTTTCCAAAGCATCGAGCCCTAGCTATGAGCAAGGCGTAACGGTTTGGCGCTCTACCAAGGCACGACTATTGCTGAGTGACGGTTCAACTATCGATGAACCCTTCGGCAATGACTGCGCTGACTTCCCTGTTTACTCCTCACTGGCACGCCGAACTGGAACTCGGCTATGCACGTTTCGGCGAGACGACGCGCCCGGTGTACCGACGCCACAGCGGTCCGCTGCGGGTGCAGAAGCATCTGTATGCCGAAGGCCCAGAAGTCTGCCAGCACATCATCGTGCACCCACCAGGCGGGATTGCCGGCGGTGATCGCTTGGACATCAGCGCCACGGTCGGCGCCGACGCCTGGGCACAGCTGACCAGTCCCGGTGCAGCCAAGTGGTATCGCGCCGCCGCCCCGGCGTTCCAGCAATTGGCACTGCATGTCGAAGCCGGCGCCACGCTCGAATGGCTGCCGCAGGAGACCATCGTCTACTCCGCTGCGCAGGCCGAGTTGTCTACGGCTATCGAACTGGAAGGTGACGCCAGGCTGTTCTACTGGGACATGGTCGCTCTGGGCCGCCCCGCTGCGAGCGAACGTTTCGACGCTGGGCATTTTCAGGCGCAACTGGATATCCGTCGTGACGGCGAACTGCTCTGGCACGAATGCCAGCGCGTTGTCGGCGGTGACGGTTTGCTGGATTCGCCGATCGGTTTCGATGGCCAACCGGTGTTCGCCACCCTGATCGCCACGGGAGAAATCGACGCGGGTTTGATGGAGCGCTGCCGCGAACTACCGAACCGGGTTCGCGGCGACCTGACACAACTGCCGGGGCTGATCGTCGGCCGCTGCCTGGCCCGCGAAGCGCTGCACGCCCGTGCCTGGCTGATCGAGCTGTGGCGCCTGCTGCGCCCGGAGCTGCTGGGGCGTGAGGTCGTACCGCCGAGAATCTGGAGCACGTAGCGATCCCCGCCGAAAACCGGTGGATGTGAAGAAGACATCCACCCTACGAATGGAGCACCAATGGACCTCACCCCTAGAGAGAAAGACAAGCTGCTGATCTTCACCGCTGGCCTGGTCGCGGAGCGCCGCCTGGCACGCGGCGTGAAGCTCAACTACCCGGAGGCAATGGCCTACATTTCTGCGGCATTGCTCGAAGGCGCCCGTGATGGCCGGACGGTCGCCGAGCTGATGCATTACGGCACCACTCTGCTCAGCCGCGAGCAAGTGATGGAAGGCGTGCCGGAAATGATTCCGGAAATCCAGGTCGAAGCGACGTTCCCTGACGGCACCAAGCTGGTCACGGTCCATCAACCGATCGCCTGACAGCAGCCATAAATCTAACACTGCAAACCAGAGCGATTCCCAGCGGCTTTCGCTTCCGACTTCTGTCCAAACGTACCGCTAAATTACGGAGTGATTGTCATGATCCCTGGCGAATACCGGATTCAGAACGGCGACATTGAGCTCAATGCCGACCGCCACACCCTGACCCTGAGCGTGGCCAACAGCGGCGACCGCCCGATCCAGATCGGCTCGCACTATCACTTCTTCGAAGCCAACGACGCCCTCACTTTCGACCGCGCCGCCGCGCGAGGAATGCGCTTGCACATCCCCGCAGGTACGGCAGTACGCTTCGAGCCCGGCCAGAGCCGCGAGGTAGAGCTGGTCGATCTGGCCGGTGATCGCCGAGTGTTCGGTTTTGCCGGGCGGGTGATGGGGGCGCTCTAGAGCGCAGCCGCAAGCTGCAAGAGAGCAGTCCGGCATTCATTTTTACTTGAGGCTTGCAGCTTGACGCTTGCAGCCTGAATCCGAGGAACGAGGATGAAAATCTCCCGCCAAGCCTACGCCGACATGTTCGGCCCCACCATTGGCGACAAGGTGCGCCTGGCCGATACCGAGCTGTGGATCGAAGTGGAAAAGGACTTCACCGTCTACGGCGACGAGGTGAAATTCGGCGGTGGCAAGGTCATCCGCGACGGCATGGGCCAGAGCCAGCTGTGCGCTGCCGACGTGGTCGATACGGTGATCACCAATGCGCTGATCGTCGATCACTGGGGCATCGTCAAGGCCGACGTCGGCCTCAAGGACGGGCGTATCGCCGCCATCGGCAAGGCTGGAAACCCGGATATTCAGCCCGGCGTGACCATCGCTATCGGCGGAGCCACCGAAGTCATCGCTGGTGAAGGCCTGATCCTCACCGCGGGCGGCATCGACAGCCATATCCACTTCATCTGCCCGCAGCAGATCGAAGAAGCCCTCATGAGCGGCACTACTACCATGATCGGCGGCGGCACGGGCCCGGCCACCGGCACTTACGCCACCACCGTGACACCCGGCCCGTGGCACATGGCGCGCATGCTCCAGGCCGCCGAAGCCTTCCCGATGAACATCGGCTTCACCGGCAAGGGCAATGTCTCGCTGCCCGAGCCGCTGATCGAACAGATCCAGGCTGGCGCCATCGGCCTCAAGCTGCATGAAGACTGGGGGACCACGCCGGCGGCCATCGACAATTGCCTGAGCGTGGCCGACCAGTACGACATTCAGGTGGCGATCCATACCGACACGCTGAATGAATCCGGCTTCGTCGAGACCACGCTCGGCGCGTTCAAGGGCCGCACCATTCACACCTACCACACCGAAGGCGCGGGTGGCGGTCATGCACCAGACATCATCAAGGCTTGCGGTTTCCCCAACGTGCTGCCCAGCTCGACCAACCCGACCCGGCCGTTTACCCGCAATACCATCGACGAGCATCTGGACATGCTCATGGTCTGCCATCACCTGGACCCGAGCATCGCTGAGGACGTGGCGTTCGCCGAGTCACGCATCCGCCGCGAGACCATCGCCGCCGAAGACATCCTCCACGACCTCGGCGCCTTCTCGATGATCAGCTCCGACAGCCAGGCCATGGGCCGCGTCGGCGAAGTCATCACCCGCACCTGGCAAACCGCCGACAAGATGAAGAAACAGCGCGGCGCCTTACCGGGCGACGGGCCGGACAATGACAACTTTCGTGTCAGGCGCTACATCGCCAAATACACCATCAACCCGGCAATCACCCACGGCATCAGCCACGAAGTCGGCTCCATCGAAGCTGGCAAATGGGCCGACCTGGTGCTCTGGCGGCCGGCATTCTTCGGCGTCAAACCGACCCTCATCCTCAAGGGCGGCGTCATCGCTGCCAGCCTGATGGGCGATGCCAACGCCTCGATCCCGACCCCGCAGCCGGTTCACTACCGGCCCATGTTCGGCAGCTACGGCGGCTCACTACACGCATCGAGCTTCACCTTCATCAGCCAGGCCGCAGCCGAGGCCGGCGTGCCCGAGCAGCTCGGGCTGAAGAAAAAAATCGGCGTGGTGAAGGGGTGCCGGGCGGTGCAGAAGAAGGATCTGATCCATAACGATTACACGCCACAGATCGACGTCGACCCGCAGAACTACCAAGTGAAGGCAGACGGCCAGCTGCTTTGGTGCGAGCCCGCGGAGGTATTGCCGATGGCGCAGCGGTATTTCCTGTTCTGACCCAACGTGCAGCACCACGGCGGAAACATTTCCGCCCACCGCTCATGTCGACATTCGACATATGCGCTAGACGCGGCACACCGTAGGGCGGGTTTTTAACCCGCCATTGGCGCTCAGCTCAGCTCATCTCAACGCCACGCCACGCCACGCCACGCCGAGAGAATCCCACTTCAACACCACCAGGGCATCGCGCGGTTTTCTTGCGAGCTATCGGTGCATTACAAGAGGCGATTCGCGACCGACCGCCCCAGTTCTTCATTTGTCGCATGTATACAAAGCGCGTAGCGAAACGTGCCGGACGGTCTAAGCTCCTATCATCAAGCAAGAGCCTAATCGGTCGACATTGCTCGATACTCGCGGGCTGAGCCGTACGCGGAACAAGAACTGCATAGATCTATGCCACCTTGTCTTGCATACAGAGCGCACGCCATGAACCACGACGATTTCAATATCAAGCGGATCGATACCAGCCTGCACAACGCCGACCTTGCGCCCTTGCCCCCCGGGCAGCGCAAATGGGGCTGGTTCGAAATATTCAACGTCTGGTCCAACGACATTCAAAGCCTGTTCGGCTATACCCTCGCCGCTACCCTGTTCATCAGCTATGGCCTGAACGGCTGGGCGGTGCTTGCGGGAATCGTACTGGCGGGGTTCATCGTCATGGGGCTGGTGCAGTTGACCGGCAAACCCAGCGTCAAGTACGGCATCCCATTCCCGGTCATGGCACGCGCCAGCATGGGCGTACGCGGGGCAAATTTCCCAGCCGTGGTGCGCGGCATCGTGGCGATCTTCTGGTACGGCGTGCAGACCTACTTCGCCTCAACCGCCGTGGCGCTGCTGATTCGCACACTAGCGGGCCCCGGCTCGGAGGCAACGCTGCTGGGCCTGACCTCAATCGACTGGATGGCCTATGTGATCGTCTGCGTATTCCAGGTGGCGTTGTTCGTGCGCGGCGTGGATTGGGTCACACGATTTCTCAACTGGGCTGGCCCGCTGGTCTATCTCGTGATGATCGCCATGATGGTCGCCATCTGCTTCAAGGCCGGGCCGGGTCTCGTCGGCGCGCTTGGCAGCATTTTCAGCGGCACGGGCAGCTATACCGGCGGCCCCATAGCTGCATTTGCTGCGGTGGTCGGAACCATGGTGGCCTACTTCGCGGCCGTGGTGATCAATTACGGGGACTTTGCCCGCTTCGTAAAAAACGAGCGGCAGATGCGCATCGGCAATTTCCTGGGGCTTCCGGTGAGCCTTGCAATCTTCTCCATGATCGCTTTGGTGATTACTGCCGGCACCGTGGTGGTATTCGGCGAGACGCTGACCAACCCGACCGATATCGTCGCGCGGATCGACAACGTCGGCCTGACCCTGATTGCGGCGCTGACCTTCTTCGTCGCCACGGTGGGCATCAATCTGGTCGCCAACTTCATCCCGCCGGCCTACGACATCGCCAACCTCGCGCCCGCCCGCATCAGTGCCCGCACCGGCGGTTTCATCACCGCGGTCATCGCCTTCTTCATCGGCGCACTCTGGGTATCGTTCATCAGCGCCGTTGGTATCGCCGCATTCGTCGACACGCTGGGCGCCGTGCTGGCGCCGCTGTACGGCATCCTCGTCGCTGACTACTACCTGATCCGCCGTCAGCAGTTGAACGTGCAGGAACTGTTCTCGGCCGAACCGGGTTCGACCTACTACTTCAGCGCCGGCTGGAATCGAAAGGCGATCATCGCATTCGGCATCAGCTCGCTGTTTTCGGTCGCATCGGTATGGACGCCAGGACTGGAAAGCCTGTCGGGCTTCGCATGGTTGCTCGGGGCGCTGTTTGGAGGATTTGTGCATTACCTGCTGATGCGTAAACACCCAGTGGCTTCAGGTGTAGCACCCGCTGTGACTCCGTAAAGGGAGCGGATCCGAACGGACCGATCACAAAAATCGGTTCGTTCGGTTGCATCCCCCCGACAGCCGATTCGCTAAGCGCGCCTCCGCACGGCTCGGTCACATCTTCGCGATCAGCATTAATCACTACCCAATCGCAAGTGATGGTCCTTACTGCCGCAACGGCAGCGCACCAATGTGATGCGCGAAGCTCTTCAGCGCACCACGACGACACCAGATCAAGCTCCATTTTCAGGCACACCGGCCACCGCAGCCCGCACGACACGTCTATTAGGAAGGTTGGCAAGGGCCTTGCTCTGCTTGGTCATCACACAAGCGGAACTGCACCATGCTGGTCATCCATCGACGCACCACCACGCAGGCCAACGGCGACGCCGAGCTGGAACTCACCTACGAGGCTCGCAGCAAATCGCGGCTGCGCTGCTTTACCACCGATGGCGAGGACGTTGGGCTGTTTCTGGAGCGCGGCCAGCCGCCACTGCATGACGGTGAATGCCTGCAGGCCCAGGACGGCCGCATCGTCATCGTGCGTGCCCGCGCCGAACAGCTGCTCCACGTAACCTGCGCCAGCAGCTTCGAACTGACCCGGGCTGCCTACCACCTGGGCAATCGCCATGTAGCCCTTCAAGTCGGAGATGGCTGGCTGCGCTTGCTCGACGACTACGTGCTCAAGGACATGCTGCTGCAACTGGGCGCCAGCGTCGAACACATCGAAGCGCCCTTCCAGCCGGAACACGGCGCCTACGGCGGCGGCCACCATCATTCCCACGCTGGCGAAGCCGAATTCAGTTACGCGCCGCGGCTGCACCAGTTCGGCGCGCGCAGGTGAATCCGGCTGCGTTCGCGCTGCTGCGGTTGGCCAGCCCCCAGCTGCCGATCGGCGGCTACAGCTATTCGCAGGGCCTGGAAATGGCAGTGGAGCAAGGATTGGTACAGGACGAGGCCAGTGCCCGATGCTGGCTCGGCGACCAGATGCAGCTCAATCTGGCGCGCTTCGAAATGCCGCTGCTGCTAGCCCATTGCGAGGCAGCCGCCGCCGAAGACTGGTGCGAACTGGAGCGCCTGGCCGCACGTCATCGCGCCAGCCGCGAAACCCGGGAGCTGCGCTTGGAAAGCCGGCAAATGGGCTACTCGCTCAAGCAACTGCTGAGCAACCTGCCGGAACTGGACGAACCTGCCCGCGTCCTGTTTGCACGCATCGACGAACCCGGCCTTGCCCTGGGCTGGGCGCTGGCCGCACGTGCCTGGGGCATATCGCCCGAAGATGCGCTCAGCGCCTGGCTCTGGGGCTGGCTGGAAAACCAGTTGGCGGTGTTGATGAAAACCCTGCCGCTGGGCCAACAGGCTGCCCAACGGCTGACTTCCGAGTTGCTGCCAGCGCTAGAGCAGGCTCAGCGCGCCGCGCGCGAGATCGATCCCAAGCACTGGGGCAGCGCCCCCTTCGGCCTGGCGCTGGCGAGCATGGCCCATGAGCGCCAGTACAGCCGTCTGTTTCGCTCATGAGCGCTACAGCATCGGCACGCAGTCATCCCATTACCGCAACAGAGGAAATCACCATGAACACCCAACCCTTGCGTGTCGGCATCGGCGGCCCGGTCGGCTCCGGCAAGACCGCGCTGACCCTCGCCCTGTGCCTGGCGCTGCGCGAGCGCTACAACTTGGCCGTGGTCACCAACGACATCTATACCCAGGAAGACGCCCAGTTTCTGGTGCGCAACGAAGCCCTCGCGCCGGAACGCATCATCGGCGTGGAAACTGGCGGCTGCCCGCACACGGCGATCCGCGAGGATGCTTCGATCAACCTCGAGGCCGTCGAGCAGCTCAACCGGCGCTTTCCGGGGCTGGATCTGATCATCGTGGAATCCGGCGGCGACAACCTGTCGGCCACCTTCAGCCCCGAACTGTCGGACCTGACGATTTATGTGATCGACGTGTCGGCCGGCGACAAGCTGCCGCGCAAGGGCGGGCCAGGCATCTGCAAGTCCGACCTGCTGGTGATCAACAAGATCGACCTGGCGCCGATGGTCGGCGCCTCGCTGGAGGTCATGGACCGCGACACGCGCAAGATGCGCGGCGACAAGCCCTTCGTCTTTAGCAACCAGAAGGTTGGCCAGGGTCTGGACGAGATCATCGCCTTCATCGAACGACAGGGCATGCTTGCCAGTGCCTGACCGGACACATCCCCGCAGGAGCGCCGAGTCCCTGCTCGCGTACTGCCCTAAGGCCACGCGGAAAACACCCCTGAGCAAGCGGGCTCATCGGCAAACCGCAATCAGACCTCGACGATTCGAGACCGCCATACACAACCAGAGGTAATCGCATGAACCTGCACAGAACATTCTTCTTCGCTTCCGCCTTACTGCTCAGCCCAGCACTGGCCTTCGCCCATCCGGGGCATGACCATGCCGGCGTGATGTCCGGCATCGCCCACCCGATTTTGGGTCTCGATCATCTGCTGGCAATGCTTGCCGTCGGCCTGTGGGCTTCGCAGCAACAAGGCACTGCGCGGCTGGCACTGCCGCTGACCTTCGTCGCCACCATGCTGATCGGCGGCCTGCTCGGCTTCGCCGGCGTCCAGTGGCCATTCATGGAAACCGGTATCGCAGGCTCGGTCCTGGCACTCGGCCTGCTGGTTGCCCTGGCGGTGCGCCCACCGCTGTCGCTCGCGGCAGGCCTGACCGCACTGTTCGCGCTCAGCCACGGGATGGCCCATGGCCTGGAACTACCGGAACTGGCCAGCCCCTGGGGGTATGCAGCCGGTTTCATCGCCGCCACGGCTGCGTTGCATGCGGTCGGTTACGTGCTGGCGCGCAGCCTGCCGCAAGCCGCTGCCCCACTCATCCGGGTCGCTGGCGCCGCCTCGGCACTGGCTGGCGCCTGGCTGCTGGTCAGCTGAGCAAAGAGCAAACCAGCCTCTGGCCTTCGCACCACGAGCGTGCAAAGCACCGCTTCATCACATCCCCGCCGCCCCTTTTTCGCACCACACCGCCGCGCCGCACAATTGCGGCGCATGGTGAAGACGGCGGCAAAGCCCCGCCCCAGGCGGCTCCCGCAAAGCTGGCACGGATGCTGCGATAGCGCTCCACGTCCCCAAGGACCCACCCATAGTTGCGCATGGACAGCCAAGGAGCCGCCCACCATGAAACGCCGTCCCCTACTGAAGTCCACCCTTGCCGCCAGTGCCCTGATGCTCAGCGGCCTGTTCCCGTTCACCCTGCAGGCCGCCGAGACCATCAAGGTCGGCATCCTGCATTCGCTGTCCGGCACCATGGCCATTTCGGAAACCTCCCTGAAAGACATGGCGCTGATGACCATCGACGAAATCAACGCCAAGGGTGGCGTGCTCGGCAAGCAGCTCGAGCCGGTTGTGGTCGACCCCGCATCCAACTGGCCGCTGTTCGCCGAAAAGGGCCGTCAGCTGCTGACCCAGGACAAGGTCGCGGTGACCTTCGGTTGCTGGACCTCTGTGTCGCGCAAATCCGTGCTGCCGGTCTATGAAGAGCTCGACGGCCTGCTGTTCTACCCCGTTCAGTACGAAGGCGAAGAACTCTCGCCCAACGTCTTCTACACCGGCGCCGCGCCAAACCAGCAAGCCATTCCGGCGGTCGAGTACCTGATGAGCGAGGACGGCGGCAGCGCCGAGCGCTTCTTCCTGCTGGGCACCGACTACGTCTACCCGCGGACCACCAACAAGATTCTGCGCGCCTTCCTGATCAGCAAAGGCGTGCCGGAAGCGAACATCGAAGAGGTCTATACCCCCTTCGGTCACAGCGATTACCAGACCATCGTCGCCAACATCAAGAAGTTCTCCGCGGGCGGCAAGACCGCAGTGGTGTCGACCATCAACGGCGACTCCAACGTGCCCTTCTACAAGGAACTGGCCAACCAGGGCCTGGAAGCCACCGACGTTCCGGTGGTGGCCTTCTCGGTCGGCGAAGAAGAGCTGCGCGGCATCGACACCAAGCCGCTGGTCGGCCACCTGGCCGCCTGGAACTACTTCCAGTCGGTGGAAAATCCTGTCAACGAACAGTTCGTCAGCAAGTGGAAGGCCTACGCCAAGGAAAAAGGCCTGCCGGGTGCAGACAAGGCCGTGACCAACGACCCGATGGAAGCCACCTACGTGGGCATTCATATGTGGGCGCAGGCGGTCGAGAAAGCCGGCACCACCGACGTCGGCAAGGTGCGCGACGCGCTAGCCGGCCAGACCTTCGAAGCACCGAGCGGCTACACCCTGACCATGGACGAGAAGAACCATCACCTGCACAAGCCGGTGATGATCGGCGAAGTCCAAGATGATGGGCAGTTCTCGGTGGTCTGGGAGACCGAAAGCCCGCTCCGCGCTCAGCCGTGGAGCCCGTACATCCCCGGTAACGACAAGAAGCCGGACTACGCGGTGAAGTCGAACTGATTGGCGCCCATACGGCTTTTGTAGGGTGGGCCGGGCGGCGCTCCGCTTCAGCCCACCAGCAGATGTCGCACAGTCCGTAGGGTGGGCTTCAGCCCACCAGTAACGTCATCGGTGGGCTGAAGCCCACCCTACGACACTGCAGCTCATTCACCTACGACAGCCGCCAGCTCCGTCAAGAGAGCACGTAGCGCCCCTGGGAAATGCATAGATGAACACTGCCCTGTATCGAATTACTCTACTGCTCCTGCTGGCCCTGCCCTGGGCAGCGCACGCCGGAGACGCAGCCGATTACGCCAAGGCCAGCCCGGCCAAACAGGCCAAGCTGCTGAAAAGCTGGGCCGTCGCGCCCATACCCGAGCGTTTGGAGCTGATCGAAGCCCTGCGCGCCAGCCGCGTGGTGATCGACAAGAACAAGACGCCTTTTATCGAGGAGAACGGTGACTACCGCGCCCTCGAAGGCGACGCCGCGCCAGTCGGCACGCCGAAGAAGCTGCGCCTGAACAACCGTTTGCGCGGCTTGCTCAACACCGCACTCGCCAGCCACAAGCTGTTTTCCGACGATCCCTCGCAACGCGTCAGCGCTGCCAAGCGCCTACAGCGCAGCGGCCAGCCGGAACAGCTGCCGCTCCTGCAACAGCGCCTCGAAGCCGAAGACGACCCGGCCGTGCGCGAAGCCCTCACCCTGACCCTGGCCAATCTGCAGCTGAGCGCTACAGACCCCGCCGTACGCCTGGCTGCCGTCCGCCTGCTTGGCGAAACCGGCGCGCCGCTGGCCCGGGTTCGCCTGGAAAACCTACTGGCCGATGAAGCCGAAACCAACCCCGGCGTGCGCAAGGCCGCCGAGACCAGTCTGGCGCAGGTCAAACGCAAGCTGCTGATCGGCGAACTGCTCGGCCAGGCCTTCAGCGGTTTGTCGCTGGGTTCGATTCTCTTGCTTGCTGCGCTGGGCCTCGCCATCACCTTTGGCCTGCTCGGCGTGATCAATATGGCCCACGGCGAAATGCTGATGCTCGGCGCCTACGCCACTTATATGGTGCAGGTGCTGATGGCACGATTCGCGCCGGAAGCATTAGCGCTTTACCCGCTGGTCGCGTTGCCGGTGGCCTTCTTCGTCACCGCCGCGGTCGGCATGGCGCTCGAACGCACCGTAATCCGCCATCTGTATGGGCGCCCGCTGGAAACCCTGCTGGCGACTTGGGGCATCAGCCTGATCCTGATCCAGCTGGTGCGCGTGCTGTTCGGCGCGCAGAACGTCGAGGTCGCCAACCCCGGCTGGCTGTCTGGCGGGCTGCAAGTGCTGCCGAATCTGGTGCTGCCCTACAACCGCATGGTGATCATCGGCTTCGCGCTGTTCGTGGTGCTGCTGACCTGGTTGTTGCTGAACAAGACCCGGCTGGGCCTGAACGTGCGCGCCGTGACGCAGAACCGCAACATGGCCGCCTGCTGCGGCGTGCCCACCGGGCGCATCGACATGATGGCCTTCGGGCTGGGCTCCGGCATCGCCGGGCTCGGCGGCGTGGCGCTGAGCCAGATCGGCAACGTCGGCCCGGATCTGGGTCAGGGCTACATCATCGACTCCTTTCTTGTCGTGGTTCTCGGCGGCGTGGGTCAACTCGCCGGCAGCATCTTCGCCGCCTTCGGGCTGGGTATCGCCAATAAGATTCTCGAACCGCAGATCGGCGCCGTGCTCGGCAAGATCCTGATCCTCGCGCTGATCATCCTGTTCATCCAGAAGCGCCCGCAGGGGTTGTTTGCGCTGAAAGGGAGGGTGATCGATTGAGCCAGCTCTCGCTGAAGCGCGGGCGAATGAATTCGCCCCTACAGATCGACACCACAAAGGTGTCCGTATCCCCTGCCCGAGGCGCACATCCATGAACCAGCCCCTTACCCTGACGGCCGCGCAGAAAGCCGGCCCGAAACTCACCGCCGTCGCCCTCGGTGTGGTGCTCGCCATCCTGCTGGCAATGCCGCTGCTGCACCTGCTACCCGCGGACAATGCCTTTCACGTCTCGGCTTACACCCTGACGCTGGTCGGCAAGATCCTCTGCTACGCCATCGTCGCCTTGGCGCTGGACCTGGTCTGGGGTTACGCCGGGCTGCTGTCGCTCGGCCACGGCCTGTTCTTCGCGCTCGGCGGCTACGCCATGGGCATGTACCTGATGCGTGAAAGTGCCGGCGACGGCTTGCCCGCGTTCATGAGCTTCCTTGCCTGGACCGAGCTGCCCTGGTACTGGTACGGCACCTCCAGCTTCCTTTGGGCAATGTGCCTGGTGGTGCTGGCGCCCGGGCTGCTGGCCTTCGCCTTTGGCTTCTTTGCCTTCCGTTCGCGGATCAAGGGCGTGTACTTCTCGATCATGACCCAGGCGCTGACCTTCGCCGGTATGCTGCTGTTCTTCCGCAACGAAACCGGCTTCGGCGGCAACAACGGCTTTACCGACTTCAAGACCATCCTCGGTTTCTCGATATCGGCCCCGGCCACCCGCGCCACGCTGTTTCTCGCCACCGTCGCGCTGCTGGCAGGCAGTTTGTTTCTCGGCTGGCGCCTGGCCCGCAGCAAGTTCGGCCGGGTACTGACCGCGCTGCGTGACGCGGAAAACCGGCTGATGTTCTGCGGCTACGATCCGCGCGGTTACAAGCTCTTCATCTGGACGCTGTCGGCGGTGCTCTGCGGCCTGGCCGGAGCGCTCTACGTGCCACAGGTAGGCATCATCAACCCCAGCGAAATGGCGCCGACGCAATCCATCGAAGCCGCCGTCTGGGTTGCCCTGGGCGGTCGCGGCACCTTGGTCGGCCCGCTGCTGGGCGCCGGCATCGTCAACGGCATGAAGAGCTGGTTCACCGTGGCCTTTCCCGAGTACTGGCTGTTCGCCCTCGGCGCGCTGTTCATCGTCGTCACCCTGTATCTGCCGAAAGGCGTCATCGGATTGCTGCGCCGGAGGGGCGAACAATGAAAACCGCACCCGTACCTGAACTCATCGAGCCCCTCGACCAGTCCGATATCAACGGCAGCGGTCGCGACGCCATAGGCCTCGGCCGTGTGAAAAGCGACGGCCTGGATGCTCGCCACGGGACCATTCTCAGCCTCGAAGACATCAATGTGAGCTTTGACGGCTTCAAGGCCCTAACCAATCTCAGCCTCTATATCGGCGTCGGCGAGCTGCGTTGCATCATCGGCCCCAACGGCGCCGGCAAGACCACCATGATGGACGTCATCACCGGCAAGACCCGCCCCGACAGCGGCACGGCGTTCTTCGGCGACACCCTCGACCTGACGCGCATGAGCGAAGTCGAGATCGCCCAGTCCGGCATCGGGCGCAAGTTCCAGAAGCCGACCGTGTTCGAGGCGCTGAGCGTGTTAGAGAACCTGGAACTGGCGCAGAAGACCGACAAGTCGGTATGGGCCAGCCTGAAAGCGAAACTCAACGGTCAGCAACGCGATCGCATCGATGAGGTGCTGACCACTATCCGCTTGCAAAACTCGCGCAATCGGCCGGCCGGCCTGCTTTCTCACGGCCAGAAGCAGTTCCTGGAGATCGGCATGCTGCTGATGCAGGAGCCGCATCTGCTGCTGCTCGACGAGCCAGTGGCCGGTATGACCGACGCCGAAACCGAGTTCACCGCCGAGCTGTTCAAGAGCCTGGCGCGCAAGCACTCGCTAATGGTGGTCGAGCACGACATGGGCTTCGTCGGCTCCATCGCCGATCACGTCACCGTGCTGCACCAGGGCCAGGTGCTGGCCGAAGGCTCGCTCGAAACCGTGCAGAGCGATGAGCGGGTGATCGAGGTTTATCTGGGGCGCTGAAGCGTCCGAGACCCGCACGGTGGATCGATAAACGTGATCTGCCCTACGTATGAACAAGGACATCGACATGCTGCAAGTCCAACAACTGCATCAATACTACGGCGGCAGCCACATTCTTCGCGGCCTGTCGTTCGAGGCCAGGATCGGCGAAGTGACTTGCCTGCTCGGCCGCAACGGCGTCGGCAAGACCACCCTGCTCAAGTGCCTGATGGGCCTGATCCCGGCCAAGGAAGGCGCGGTGAACTGGGAAGGCAAGCCGATCACCGGCTTCAAGCCGCACCAGCGCGTGCAAGCCGGCATCGCCTACGTACCGCAGGGCCGCGAGATATTTGGTCGCCTGACCGTCGAGGAAAACCTATTGATGGGCCTGTCTCGTTTCAGCGCCAAGGAAGCGAAAGAGGTGCCCGAGTTCATCTACGAGCTGTTCCCGGTCCTCAAGGAAATGAAACACCGCCGGGGCGGCGACCTTTCCGGTGGCCAGCAGCAACAGTTGGCCATCGGCCGCGCATTGGCGAGCAAGCCGCGTCTGTTGATCCTGGACGAGCCCACCGAAGGCATTCAGCCCTCGGTGATCAAGGAGATCGGCGCAGTGATCAAGAAACTCGCCACACGTGGCGACATGGCGATTCTGTTGGTGGAGCAGTTCTACGACTTCGCCGCCGAGCTGGCCGACCAGTACCTGGTAATGAGCCGCGGCGAAATCATTCAGCAGGGCCGGGGCGAGACGATGGAGGCCGAAGGGGTGCGCGGGCTGGTAGCGATCTGAAGGACGCGGTATCGATTGGCGTTCTGCCAAAACCAAGCCCGCTTCGGCGAGCCGGATGCCGCTGCGTTCCACCGGCACACCTCGCCTCCAAGATAGAGTGAGCTCATACGCTGTCAGAGCAATTGGTGCTTTCGAACAGGGTCAGTGCAGCGAACGGCGAATGCAACGCGGTGCTGACCTGAGCGGCCGCGACACATCTGGTCGCTGACCCAATCGCAAGCAGCAATCGCGCCTACGGGCACCGTTTCACCCGACGGTATGGCACATGAGCAAGGCTCCACCATCGCAAACCGGCAATCTCGCCGAGATCTGGTTCGCCAGCCGTGGCTGGCAGCCCTTCCCATTCCAGCAGGACGTCTGGCAAGCCGTGCAGAACGGCGAATCCGGTCTGCTCCACGCCACCACCGGTTCGGGCAAGACCTATGCCGTCTGGCTAGGCGCACTGAACCGCTTTGCGCCTGCACAAGCCCTGCCGGCGAACGAATCACACGCCCAGCCCAGACCATCCGATAAACCCGCCCCGCTCACCGTCCTCTGGATTACCCCCATGCGCGCGCTGGCGGCCGATACCGCACGGGCCCTACAGGCTCCGCTCGACGAGCTCGGCATCAATTGGAGCATTGGCCTGCGCACCGGCGATACTGCCGGCGCCGAGCGTGCTCGGCAGAATCGTCGCCTGCCCAGTGCGCTGGTTACCACGCCGGAAAGCCTGACACTGCTGCTGACCCGCGCTGACGCGCGGCAGGCTTTCGCCCATCTGCGCATGGTGATCGTGGACGAATGGCACGAGCTGCTGGGCAACAAGCGCGGCGTCCAGCTGCAACTGGCGTTGGCCCGGCTCCGCAGCTGGATGCCAGAGCTGATGGTCTGGGGCCTTTCGGCCACGTTGGGGAATCAACCGCATGCACTGGAAGTGCTGCTGCATCCGGGCACGGGTCGGTTGGTGCAAGGCAGGATCGACAAGCAACTGCGCGTCGACACGCTGCTTCCGCCAAGCATCGAACGCTTTCCCTGGGCTGGGCACCTCGGCCTACGCATGCTGCCGCAGGTGGTCGAGGAGATCGAATCGGCGGCCACTTCGCTGGTCTTTACCAATACCCGGTCGCAATCCGAACTCTGGTATCAGGCCATCCTCGAAGCGCGGCCGGACTGGGCCGGGCTGATCGCCCTTCACCATGGCTCGCTGGCCCGCGAGGTGCGCGACTGGGTGGAACTGGGCCTTAAGCAAGGTGCGCTGAAGGCGGTGGTCTGTACGTCGAGCCTGGACCTCGGCGTAGACTTCCTGCCGGTCGAGCGTGTGCTGCAGATCGGTTCTCCAAAAGGCGTGGCGCGGCTGATGCAGCGCGCCGGGCGTTCCGGCCACGCACCGGGTCGGACGTCCAGGGTCACGCTGGTGCCGACGCACAGCGTAGAAGTGGTCGAAGCCGTCGCCGCTCAGGTCGCCATCGCCGAACGCCGCATCGAGGCCCGTAGCGCACCGCATCGACCTCTCGACGTGCTGGTCCAGCACTTGGTCAGCATGGCTTTGGGCGGCGGTTTTCGACCGGACGAGTTACTCGCCGAAGTCCGCCAGGCCTGGTCGTACCGCAATCTGGACGAAGACCAGTGGCAATGGGCGCTGGCGTTCGTCCGCCACGGCGGGCATTCGCTGACGGCCTACCCGGATTATCAACGCGTCGAGCCGGACGAAACCGGCCTGTGGAAAGTACCGAGCAAACGCGTCGCTCTGCGCCATCGCATGAGCATCGGCACCATCGTCAGCGATGCCAGCCTGACGGTGAAATTCTGGGCCAAGGGTGGCAGCGGGCGCTCGCTGGGCACCATCGAAGAAGGCTTCATTGCCCGTCTGCGACCGGGTGACAACTTTCTGTTCGGCGGTCGCCTGCTGGAGCTGGTGCGGGTCGAGAACATGACCGTCTACGTCAGCCGCGCCACGGGTAAGAAAGCCGCGGTGCCGCGCTGGAATGGCGGGCGCATGCCACTGTCCAGCGAACTCGCCGATGCGGTGGTCGAGCAACTCGGTGCCGCCTCGCGCGGCCAGTTCGCCAGTGCGGAGATGCGCCTGGTCGAGCCCTTGCTGCGCGTGCAGCTGGATTGGTCGGCGCTGCCGACCGAAACCACGCTGCTGGCGGAGGTAATGAAATCCCGTGAAGGCTGGCACTTATTTCTCTACCCCTTCGCTGGCCGCCACGTGCACCTCGGCCTCGCCAGCCTGTTGGCCTGGCGCATGGGCCAGCGACAGCCGCTGACATTCTCCATCGCCGTCAACGATTACGGCTTGGAACTGCTCTCGGCCACTGAAGTGGATTGGCTGCACTGGCTGACGCCGATCTTGTTCAGTCAACAGAATCTGCTGCATGACGTGCTCGCCAGCCTCAACGCGGGCGAGCTGGCGCGCCGACGGTTTCGCGAGATCGCCCGGATTGCCGGGCTGGTGTTCTCCGGCTACCCCGGTGCGCAAAAGAGCGCCCGCCAGTTACAGGCGTCCAGCGGCCTGTTCTTCGATGTCTTCCGCCAATACGACCCGGCCAACCTGCTGCTGACCCAGGCCGAGGAAGAAGTGCTTCGACAGGAACTAGAGGTCGAACGGCTGGAACAGACCTTGAGCCGGCTGCAGCAACGCCAGCTGGACGTCCATGTGGTCAAACGCACCACGCCATTGGCGTTCCCACTGATGGTCGAGCGATTCCGCGAAAGCATGAGCACGGAAAAACTGGCCGATCGTATTCGGCGGATGGTCGCCGAGCTGGACAAGGCGGCGGGACCTGGCGGCTATCAGCCGGAAGCAAACGCCAGCATCGCGGTCGAGCGTGAAACCAGCCCAAAGCGCAAACCGCGCGTGGCTAAGGACGGTACGCCGAGGCTGAAGAAGGCAAAACGCTCCGGTTGAGGATCTTCCACACGGAGCCAGTTCATAGACGCAAGAGCGTCACGGGTGCGTTCCCACGAAAAGCGTCGAACGATCAAACTCTTCGCCCCGAGGGCGGGCATCCAACAAACGCGGCAGGTGCGCCCCGATTCTTTGAGAAGCCTCGCTTGAGATCGTGCCTCCAACTGGGCACTGAGAAGAATCGCACCCCCGCGATACACTACCCCGCATGACCCTGCATCTCTCCATCGAACTGGAACAGACCGAACTCTGGCTGCTTGCCGACAAGGCTATCTACTGGCCGGAACAGCGCGCGCTGCTGATCGCCGATATCCACTTTGGCAAGGCCGCCGCGTATCGACGCCTCGGTCAGCCGGTGCCGCACGGCACTACTCAGGCCAATCTGCAGCGACTGGATGCGCTACTGGCCCGCTATCGGTGCGAGCAGCTGATTTTCCTGGGCGACTTTCTTCACGCACCGGAATCGCAGACGCCAGCCACCCTCGGGCAACTGCATGCATGGCGCGACAAGCACCCAGCGCTCGCCATCACCTTGATCCGTGGCAACCATGACCGCCGCGCCGGCGATCCGCCTGCCACCCTCGGCATGACCGTGGTTCCCGAACCCCTGCTACTCGGCCCGTTCGCCCTGCAACACGAACCCGACCCGCACCCCACCCATCACGTGCTGGCCGGCCATCTGCATCCGGCGTTCCGCCTCAACGGGCGCGGACGCCAGTCGTTGCGCCTGCCCTGCTACTGCATCGGCGAGCGGGTGAGTCTGCTGCCGGCCTTCGGCAGCTTCACCGGCATGATGGAGGTCGACGCCGACCCGGGCCGGCGTCTGTTCGTGGTTGGGGATGACTGTGTGTGGCGGGTGGCTTGAGCCCGGGATTCAGGCCTCGGAAATACCGGTCACGGTAATACCGAAGCGTTCGGCCAAGCGTGTGGCGGGTGTCTCCTCGATATCCGGATCATGCTCATAGGCGTCTTCCTCACCGGCATAATCCTGTTCCGCCTTGCGGGTAACCAGTTCTACGGCCTCGTCGATGTCCGGCTGATGCTCGGATTCGGTACGGAGGATGGAGGTATTGCCGTCTTTGCTGTACGCGATGATCCAGGTCGTCATGAATGCCCCCTTTATTCGTAGCGCCTTCGGCATTGCTCGCCGAAATGGGCGTTGCTTTGTTTAGAGCCTAGCCCTTCGTGTTCAGTTCTGCCGCTCATGCTTGTTCGGACGACCTGCCGAACGGTCTGAACAGGGCAATCGAGCGCCGGTCATCGATAGATAGTCGGAGACGAAACCATGATTCGATCACGCTCAAGAACTACAGAAATGACCGAAGAGCAACTCGTCGAGTTGCTGCGCCAGCACGCGATCCCGCTACTGGCGATCGACGATCAGGCGTTCGCAGACCCCTTCGATCGATTCGCCGATGCCCGAGTGGTATTGATCGGCGAGGCCAGTCACGGCACGTCGGAGTTTTACCGTGCCCGAGCGGCCATTACCCGACGGCTGGTCGAGCGTCACGGTTTCACCATCATCGCTGCCGAAGCGGACTGGCCGGATGCGGCGAAAATCGACCGCTACGTGCGCCATCTGCAGCCGCCGACCTGGGTCGAGGAAGGCTTCAAGCGCTTCCCGACCTGGATGTGGCGCAACCAAGAAGTCGCTGATTTCGCCCGTTGGCTGCGTGGCCACAACGAGGCCCTGGCGCCCAAACAACGGGTCGAGTTTCGTGGCCTTGACGTCTACAGCCTCGGCTCTTCGATCCGTGAAGTGCTCGACTACCTCGATCGCGTCGACCCGCAGGCCGCCAGCGCCGCGCGGGATCGCTACGGTTGCCTCAGCCCTTGGCACGAAGAGCCAGCGATCTACGGTCACAACGTCATGCTTGGCCAGCCGTCCTGTGAAGACGCGGTGGTAGAGCAATTGAGCGCGCTGCTCGATCAACGTCTGGAATACCTGGAAAAGGACGGCGGCAGCTTCTTCAATGCCGAGCAGAATGCCCGCGTCGTGCTCGCGGCGGAACAGTACTACCGGGCCATGTATCAAGGTTCGGTGAACTCCTGGAATCTGCGTGACCGGCATATGTTCGACACCCTACGCGCGCTGCTGGACCACCGCGGCGATGACGCCAAGGCCATCGTCTGGGCGCACAACTCGCATATCGGCAACGCCGCGGCGACCTCGATGGGCTGGGGCGGTGAGTTCAATATCGGCGAGCTGTGCCGTACCGCTTTCGGTAGCGATGCAGTACTGATCGGCATGGCCACGGACCGTGGCGAGGTGGCGGCGGCGGACAACTGGGACGAGCCGATGCAGATCAAGCAGGTTCGCCCGTCTCGTCCGGACAGCTGGGAGCAATTGTTTCTGCGTACCGGCATCGCTGCGTCGCTGACCAACTGGCGCGACAACGCGCAACTACGCCAGACGCTGGCCAAACCGCGTCTGGAACGGGCTATCGGCGTCATCTACCGCCCGGCTACCGAGCGGCAGAGTCATTATTTCCAGGCCATACTGTCGGAACAGTTCGACGCTTTGATCTGGCTGGAACAGACCCATGCGGTGACGCCGATAGGCCCGCAACAGATCGACGACGAAATCGTTCCGGATACCTACCCGTTCGGAGAGTGAGTCATGCGTGCGTTCATTCCTGATTCCTATCTGTTTCGCGACCGTGCCCATGCCGGCCAGGAGCTGGCCGAGGCCCTGCAACACCTGGCCGACGCGAACCCGGTGGTACTTGCGTTGCCGCGTGGCGGCGTGCCCGTTGCTTTCGAAGTGGCACGCCGCCTCAAGGCGCGTCTCGACCTGGTGCTGGTGCGCAAGATCGGCGCACCGGGCAACGAAGAGCTGGCGCTCGGCGCGGTGATCGATGGCGCCGAGCCGAAATGGGTCATCAATCAGGAGTTGTTCAACCAGATCGCACCGCCACCGAACTGGTTCGATGACGAAATGGAACGTCAGCTGGCCGAGCTGGAACGGCGTCGGCAACGCTATTGCGGTGGACGGCCCGCCCCGCTATTGGGCGGTCGTTGCGTCATCGTGATCGATGACGGCGTCGCAACGGGTGCGACTGTGAGAGCCGCATTGAAGGGATTGAAACAGGCGAATCCCAGCCGGATCGTGCTCGCAATTCCGGTGGGTCCGCGCGAGGAAGTCGAAATGCTGAAAACGGAGGTCGACGAGCTGGTGTGCCTGGCCATGCCCGAGCCGTTCATTGGTGTAGGACGTCACTATGGTGATTTCACGCAGACCAATGACGAGCAGGTCATCGGCCTGCTCGCCCAAGCTCAGGATTTTGCGGATGCACCCTAGCCGGCGCTGACCACCTCAGGCCACTGGCGCGGGGGGCGGCTGGTCTGGAATGGTTGGCTCACCGGGTTCGCTCGGCAGATCCGGCACGCCGGGCTCTTCCGGATCACCCGGTACACCGTTGGCCTGCCAGCTGAGCGTGTCGTCCAATTCGAATATGTTTTCCATGTCGCTGTCCTCCTGCTGTAACCGGAACGTCCGGATGCTTCTACAGCAGTAGAGGCTTTGCGGCTGGCAGAAATCCATCCTTCTGTCGGGCTGGCAATAACCGGTCGCGGTACGTCATTCAGCAGCGCGTTACCACATCAAATCGTCAGGAATCTGGTAGGCGGCGTATGGATCGTCCGCATCCGGCGCTTCAGTCTGGGTGTTGAGCTGCACGATGCGGCGCGGATCGCGCTCCTGAATCTTCAGCGCCGCTTCGCGCGGGATTACCTCGTAGCCGCCGCCATGACGGACGATGGCCAGCGAGCCGCTGGATAGCTTGTCGCGCATCAGCTTGTTCACCGACAGGCGCTTGACCTTCTTGTCGTCGACGAAGTTGTAGTAATCCTCGGTCGTCAGCTTGGGCAGGCGGCTGGTTTCGATCAGCTGCTTGATTTGCGCGGTGCGCGCCTTCTGCTCGGCCTTTTGCTGCTGCTGGCGGTTCAGTTCCTGGTCGCGCGCCTGTTTCTCGGCTTGAGCCTTGAGTGCCGCCTCACGCTGGGAATTGTCCTGTTCGGCCTGGCCTTTCTTTACCAGGCGCTGCTGTTTCTGCTGTTGCTTGCCGGCCTGCTTGGCCTGTTTCTCATTGACCAGCCCGGCTTTGAGCAGCTGGTCGCGAAGGGAAAGACTCATGTGTCGGCTCGTTTAGTCGTGAAGTTCAAATTAGACGTAAAGGTGGATTTACTGGATCCACCGAGCGGAGGTTCGTGGCGTAGACAACATCCGTGATTACGCTCCGGCTATCAACCGCAGCTTGATGCCTGCTCGGCTTTTTTGGCCTCGCCCCAAAGCGCATCCAGCTCTTGCAGGTCGCAATTCTCGATGGGCCGACCGGTATCCCGCAAGGCTTGCTCGATGAACCGAAAGCGCCGTTCGAATTTGCGATTGGCGGCGCGCAAGGCGTTTTCCGGATCTACCTTCAGATGACGCGCCAGATTGACCGTGACGAACAGCAGGTCGCCAATTTCCTCGGCGATGGCTTCTGGATCGTTCTCGCTCATGGCTTCGAGCACTTCGTCCAATTCCTCACGCACCTTGTCCACCACCGGCAAGGCATCGGGCCAGTCGAAACCAACCTGAGCAGCGCGCTTTTGCAGCTTGGCGGCACGGCTCAAGGCGGGTAGCGCGCTGGGCACGTCATCGAGCAGTGAAAGCTGCTCCGGCGCGGCCGCTTTCTCGGCGCGCTCCTCGGCCTTGATTTCTTCCCAGCGCTGCTTGATCGCCGCCTCATCGAGCCGTGGCAACTCGGGGGAGCCATAGAGGTCACCGTCGGGAAACACATGAGGATGGCGGCGGATCAGCTTGCGGGTAATGGCATCGACCACCGTGGCGAACTCGAACCGCTCCTCCTCCTTCCCCAACTGGCTGTAGTAGACGACCTGAAACAGCAGATCGCCCAGTTCGCCGGGCAGATGATCGAAATCGCCGCTCTCGATGGCATCGGCCACCTCATAAGCTTCTTCGAGCGTGTGCGGCACGATGCTGGCGTAATCCTGCTGCAGGTCCCAGGGGCAACCGTGTTGCGGATCACGCAGGCGGGCCATCAGATGCAGGAGATCGGGGAGTTGGTACATGGTGTCCTCAAAAAGACTTGGCTTTTCACCGGTTGGTCAGCACCGAGCGTCGCGAGCGAAAAGCTGGCTAGGCGAAGGCCTACCGAAAAAGCGGAGTTGGCGTCTGCCAATGGGCATTTTTCGGTAGGCCTTCAACAACGCCAGATCGAGCGCAGCAGCTCGGAACGGATCAGGAGGCTCTTTGGCGCTTCGCCTCGATAATATTCGGCAGCTGCGATACCCGTCCCAGCAACCGCCCCAGCGCACCCAGCCCCGGAATTTCTATGGTCAGTGTCATCAGCGCCGTGCTGTCTTCCTTGTTCGAACGGGTGTTGACCGCCAGTACGTTGATGCGCTCGTTCAGCAGCACCTGCGAGACATCGCGCAGCAGGCCGGCGCGGTCGTAGGCGCGAATGATGATGTCCACCGGGTAGGTTTTCTCCGGGATCGGGCCCCAGCTGACCTGGATGATCCGCTCCGGCTCGCGCCCGGACAGCTGCAGCACCGAGGCGCAATCCTGACGGTGAATGCTGACCCCCCGACCGACCGTGATGTAGCCGACGATGGGGTCGCCCGGCAGCGGCTGGCAGCAGCCGGCCATCTGCGTCAGCAAGTTGCCGACGCCCTGGATCTGCACGTCGCCACGCTTGCCGGGCTTGGTGCTGGCGGGACGGCGTGGGATCAGCTCGAGCTGATCGGCGGCGTGGCCATCCGGCTCCACCAGTTGCTGCGCGTGATTGACCAACTGAGCCAGGCGCAGATCGCCGGCGCCGAGCGCAGCGAACATGTCTTCGGCGCTCTTCAGATTGGCCTTCTCTGCCACCTTGTCGAAATCCACCGGCGGCAGGTCGAGGCGGCCCAGTTCACGCTCCAGCAGCGCCTTGCCCGCGGCGACGTTCTGGTCGCGAGCTTGGAGTTTGAACCAATGGACGATCTTCGCCCGCGAGCGCGAGGTGGTGATATAGCCCAGGTTGGGGTTCAGCCAGTCGCGGCTTGGCGAGCCGTGCTTGCTGGTAATGATTTCCACCTGCTCGCCGGTCTGCAGGCTGTAGTTGAGCGGCACGATGCGCCCGTTGATCTTGGCGCCGCGGCAGTTGTGGCCAATTTCGGTGTGTACGCGATAGGCGAAATCCAACGGCGTGGCACCCTTGGGCAGGTCGATGGCATGACCGTCCGGCGTGAAGACATAGACCCGGTCCGGCTCGATATCCACGCGCAACTGATCGGCCAGACCGCCGATATCGCCCAGTTCCTCATGCCATTCGAGTACCTGCCGCAGCCAGGCGATCTTTTCTTCGTAGTGGTTGGAGCTGGAATTGACGTCCGTGCCCTTGTAGCGCCAGTGGGCGCAAACCCCCAATTCCGCCTCCTCGTGCATGGCGACGGTACGGATCTGCACTTCCAGCACCTTGCCCTCCGGGCCGAGTACCGCGGTGTGCAGTGAGCGGTAGCCGTTCTCCTTGGGGTTCGCAATGTAGTCGTCGAACTCCTTAGGAATGTGTCGCCACAGCGTATGCACGATGCCGAGCGCGGTGTAGCAGTCACGAATTTCTGGTACCAGCACCCGCACGGCACGAACGTCGTAGATCTGGCTGAATTGCAGGCCCTTCTTCTGCATCTTCCGCCAGATGGAATAGATGTGTTTGGCGCGGCCATCGATTTCCGGATTGATACCGGCGGCGTTCAGTTCGTCCTGCAACTGCTGAACCACGTTATCGATGTACTGCTCGCGATCCAGGCGGCGCTCATGCAGCAACTGGGCGATCTGCTTGTACTGCTCGGGCTCGAGATAACGGAAGGACAGGTCCTCCAGCTCCCATTTGATATGTCCGATGCCCAGGCGATGCGCCAGCGGAGCATAGATGTCGAACACTTCGCGAGCGACACGATGGCGCTTGTCATCGTCGGCATTCTTCACCGCGCGGATGGCGCAGGTCCGCTCGGCCAGTTTGATCAGCGCGACGCGCACGTCGTCGACCATGGCCACCAGCATCTTGCGCAGGTTTTCCACCTGGGTCTGAGTGCCGAGTACCAGCGACTCGCGCGGGTTGAGGCTGGCGCTGATAGCGGCCATACGCAGCACGCCCTCGATCAGCTTGGCCACCACCGGGCCGAACTGCTGATGCACCTCCGCCAGCTGAATCTTGCCTTCACGCACGCCGCGGTAGATCACCGCGGCCACCAGGCTGTCCTGATCGAGCTTGAGATCGGCAAGTATCTCTGCGATTTCCAGACCGGTCAGGTAACTGGAGGTGCCTTCGCTCCACAGATTCTGTGCCGCATTGGCCTGCTGCTCCGCCGCTCGAGCGAATTCGCAGGCCTGCTTGAGTGCGTCGCGGTCGAGTGCCGGGTCCAACCCGAGCACATGATCGAGCCAGCCTTCGAGGTTGATGCTGCCGTCGGTGTTGATCGGCTGAAGCGCTCTGACCTGGACCATCTATTACCTTCCCTCTACGCAGTATTTGCGTCGAATACGCCGACTTTCTGGGAGTCGGTCGGTTGAACCACAGGCCGTTTGCCTGTCAAAAATCTGCTGCTATGCCGAACGCTCGAAGAGCGCCATGGCCTCGACGTGCGCCGTTTGCGGAAACATGTCCAGCACGCCGGCTCGCTTGAGCTGATAGCCCTGGCGAACCAGCTCGGCGGCATCGCGTGCCAGCGTCGCAGGGTTGCACGAAACATAAACCACGCGCCGCGCGCCTAAAGTCGTCATTTGCCGAACGATCTCGAACGCGCCGTCACGCGGCGGGTCCAGCAACACGGCCGAGAAACCTTCTTTGGCCCACTGCGCTTCGACAAGCGGCTTCGACAGGTCCGCCTGATAAAAGTGCGCATTGACCAGACCGTTGTGCGCCGCATTGGTGCGAGCGCGCTCGACCATCTCTTCGACGCCTTCCACCGCCACCACCTGCGCGCCCTCACGTGCCAGCGGCAAGGCGAAGTTGCCCAGTCCGCAGAACAGATCCAGCACCCGCTCACCCGCTTCCGGCGCCAGCCATTCCAACGCCTGCGCCACCATCGCCTCGTTCACCGGCGCGTTGACCTGAACGAAATCGCCCGGCCGCCAGGCCAACTCCAGATTCCAGGCCGGCAATCGGTAGCCCAACGCATACGTATGTTCCAGCGGCTGCGGCTGGCCTTCGCCCTGCAACCAGAGCTGCACGCCATGTGCTTGGGCAAAAGCCGACAGCCGCTGCAGATCGGCCTCGACCAACGCTACGGTATGACGCACCAGCACCGCTTCGGCGGTACCGCTAAACATCTCCACGTGACCGATCGCCTGCGGTTTATCCAGCTCATGTAACACCGCCAGCAACGCCGGCAGCATTGACTGCAAAGGCTGTACCAGCACGTGGCATTCACGAATGGAAACGATGTCCTGACTGGCGCTGGCGCGAAAGCCAACGTCCAGTCGTCTGGCCTTGTTGTCCCAGCGCACCGCCAGCCGGGCGCGGCGACGATAGCTGAATTCGGGCCCGCTCAGCGGTGTCGCCCAGACCTGAGGTTCGATGCCGGCCAGCCGCGACAGCTGCTCGGCGAGACTGCGCTGCTTGAGTTCGAGCTGATCAGTCGCGCCCAGGTGTTGCAGGTTGCAGCCACCGCAAACCCGTGCATGAGGGCACGGTTCTAAGCGACGGCGGGAGCTGGCGCTCAGCACCCGCTCGGTACGGGCTTCGACTATCTGACTGCGCGCCGCCAACACACGCCCCTCGACCTCTTCGTCGGGCAAGGCGCCTTCGACGAACCAGGTGCGGCCGTCAACGAAGCCAATACCGCGGCCGTCGTTGGCCAGGCGCTGAATATTCAGCCGCTGCTTCTTGCCGGTCGGGATCTGTGGCTTCTTCTCGCCACCACTGGGCTGGAAGCGCAAGCCTCCGCTGCGTTTGGCCATCAGAGAACACCGCTCCGAGCGCGCACGAACCGATCAGTTAGGCTGGTCATAAACGCCCGTCGACAGGTAGCGGTCGCCACGGTCACAGATGATCGCGACAATTACCGCGTTCTCGACTTCCTGCGACAGACGCAGCGCAGCCGCTACCGCACCACCAGAGGACACGCCGCAGAAGATGCCCTCTTCGCGGGCCAGGCGCCGCATGACGTCTTCAGCCTCCGCCTGGGACATGTCGACGACACGGTCGACGCGCTCGGCCTGATAAATCTTCGGCAGGTACTCTTGCGGCCAGCGGCGAATACCGGGGATTGCCGCGCCTTCCATGGGCTGCAGTCCGATGATCTGGACGGCCTGGTTCTGCTCCTTCAGGTAGCGCGACACGCCCATGATGGTGCCGGTCGTGCCCATGGAACTGACGAAATGGGTGATGCCGCCGCCGGTCTGCTGCCAGAGTTCCGGGCCGGTGCTGCTGTAGTGCGCTTCGGGGTTGTCGCCATTGGCGAACTGATCGAGCACCTTGCCGCGGCCCTCGGCGGCCATCTTCACTGCCAGGTCGCGGGCACCTTCCATGCCCTCTTCCTTGCTCACCAGAATAAGCTCGGCGCCGTAGGCGGTCATCGCCGCCTTGCGCTCGGCGCTGGAGTTGTCCGGCATGATCAGGATGAACTTGTAACCCTTGATCGCCGCCGCCATGGCCAGGGCGATGCCGGTATTGCCGGAGGTGGCTTCGATCAGGGTATCGCCGGGTTTAATATCACCGCGCGCTTCGGCGCGCGCAATCATCGACAATGCGGGGCGATCTTTCACCGAGCCCGCCGGATTGTTGCCTTCGAGCTTGACCAGAATGGTGTTGGTGGTTTCGCCGGGCAGCCGCTGCAGGCGAACCAGGGGGGTGTTGCCGACGCAATCGGCAATGGTCGGGTACTGAATTGTCATGGCGTCGATGAACCGAGCGGCATTTGGAAGGCGCACATGATACCGACAACCACCGGACACGGGCAGACCGCCCGGCTTGGCCAGCGCATACCGCAATGCGCGAAACGCAGCGATCAAGCTTGGCAGATAGTTGTCAGTGGTCTAGCTCTATACCTATCGCGCTTCCTTAAGGAACTCACTCATGCCCGTCGGACCTGCCGCACTGGTCTTCACCTTTTTACTCGCCAGCCTGACTGCCTGTTCCAGCCCGGACGGCTCATCCAGCCAGACGCCACCTGCACCCGAAGGCGCCAGCGGCTACACCGCCAAACCCGGTTGGGCCACCGAACGCTTTGCCGTGGCCGCTGCCAACCCGCTAGCGACCGAGGCGGGCTACCAGATTCTCAAGGCGGGAGGCAGCGCGATGGATGCTGCAGTGACCGTGCAGATGGTACTGACGCTGGTCGAGCCGCAATCCAGCGGCATCGGTGGCGGCGCCTTTCTGCTGCATTGGGATGGCGAGAACGTGATCGCGCTGGACGGTCGCGAGACCGCACCGGCTGCTGTCGACGAAGCGCTGTTCTTGAAGCCCGATGGCACACCCATGGATTTTCAGCAGGCGGTCGTTGGGGGCCGCTCGGTGGGCGTGCCGGGCATCGTGAAAATGCTCGAGCAGGCACACCAGCAATACGGCAAGTTGCCCTGGCGAGAGTTGCTGCAACCGGCCATCCGGCTCGCCGAGGACGGTTTCGAAATCAGCCCGCGACTGCACCGTTTGCTTGAGAGCGACCCGGCGCTTCGCGACAACCCGCCCGCCGCCGCCTTCTACTACCAGCCGGACGGCTCGCCCTGGCCCGTTGGGCATCGCCTGCGCAACCCGGCGCTCGCCGAGCTGCTGAGCAATATCGCCGAGAACGGCAGCGATGCCTTCTATCGCGGCGCCAACGCCCAGGCGCTGGTGCGCCAGGTGAACGAGCATCAGAACGCCGGAGCAATGACCCTGAGTGACCTGGAGGTCTACGAACCGCGCCAACGCGATCCGCTGTGCAACCTCTGGCAGCAGCGCTATCAGGTGTGTGGCTTTCCACCGCCGTCATCCGGGCATATCACCCAGATGCAGATCCTCGGGATTCTGGAGCAATTTTCGCCGCTGCCGGCGCTGGACCAGGGCGTGCCTTCGGCGGAGTTCCTGCACCAGTACACCGAAGCCGCGCGCCTGGCCTACGCGGATCGCGCCAAATACATCGCCGACCCCGATTTCGCTCCGGTACCGGGGCGGACGTGGAACAGCATGCTCGCGCCCAAGTACCTCAAACAGCGCGCCGAACTGATCGGCACGCGCAGCATGGGGACTGCGCAAGCAGGCGAACCGGGAGCGGTGCCCGTCTCGTTCGCGCCTCAGCCCGAGCAGCCGGAATACGGCACCAGCCACATCAGCATCGTCGACGACCAGGGCAATGCGCTGGCGATGACCACCAGCATCGAGCAGGCCTTCGGCTCACGTCTGCTCAATGACGGCGGCACCGGCCTGCCCGGCGGCTATCTGCTGAACAACGAACTCACCGACTTCGCGTTCGAGCCGCGGGATTCCCAGGGCAAGCCGGTAGCCAACCGCGTCGAGCCGAACAAGCGCCCTCGTTCGAGCATGAGTCCGACGCTGGTGTTCGATGCCGCAGGCGACCGTGTGCTCGCCAGCGTCGGTTCGCCTGGCGGTGCGGCCATCATTCACTTCACGGCGAAAACCCTGCTGGGCATGTATGGCTGGGGCCTGGATGCGCAACGGGCGATCGACCTGCCAAACTTCGGCAGCTTCAACGGCCCGACCGTACTCGAAGCCGGACGCTTCCCGGCCAGCACGGTGGAGTCATTGGAAGCACGCGGCCATGAGGTCAATGAGACAGAGATGACCAGCGGCCTGCAGGCCATCCAGCGCACCGACAGCGGCTGGTTCGGCGGCGCCGATCCGCGGCGTGAAGGTGTGGTGATGGGCGAGTGAGGGCTGACAACGCGCGTGTCGTGGCTTGGGGGGCAGGCCTGCGGCCTGCTTCGCCGCGAGGGCGCGCCTCCTACAGAGGGTCAGTGCGTGCCTGCCGCTTTTGTGGGAGGGGCGAATGATCTCGAGCAGGCAGCAAGCCTTGGTCTGTAGACGTTGGATTGATCGGGGCACCCGCCGGACCTTCGCGCAGGTCCACGCCCTGCATTCGCCGCGAGGGCGCGCCTCCTACAGCGGCTCGGTGCGCGCACCTGCTGCTTTTGTGGGAGGCCCGACCTCGGGGCGAATGGGCCTAAGTGAACGGCATTGCGCTAGACAACTCGGGCAGCGTGCTCCAGCCGCTCGATGGCGCTGTCCAGTTCATCCAGCGCATGCGCGGCGCTTGGGTGGTTCTGTTTCAGCAGCGTCTCGCTGCGCTCGCAGGCCGCGCGTAATTGGGGCACCCCGCAATAACGCGTGGCGCCGTGCAATCGGTGTACGCGGTCGATCATCGCCTGTCGGTCGTTCACGTCACGTGCCGTCCTGATTGCCCGGCGGTCGTCGTCCAGCGATGCCAACAGCATGCTCATCATGTCGGCCGCCAGATCGGCCTTGCCGGCCGCCAGACGCAAGCCTTCCTCGGCATCCAGAACCTTCAGGTTGTTATCCGCTACCGCCATATCGGCTGGCGCGGCGAGAAAACTGCGCGACAGCGGCAAGCCGGTCCACTTCAATATCACCTGAGCCAGCTGGCGTTCGCTGATGGGCTTGGTCAGGTAATCGTCCAGGCCGCTCTGCAGGAGCGAACGCTTTTCGTTGGATAGCGCATGGGCGGTCAGCGCGATGATCGGCATCGGCGGCTGGCCGCTGTCCTCCTCCCACCGGCGAATCGCCTCGGTGGTCTGGCGCCCATCCATGCCGGGCATCTGCACGTCCATGAACACCAGATCGAACGGCTGACGTTTGACCACTTCGAGCGCTTCCTGGCCACTGCTGACCGCCTCGGCCTCACCGCCCATGTCGGTCAGCAGGGTTTCGAGTAACAACAGATTGGCCGGGTTGTCATCGACGCAGAGCACGCGCGGCGGACGTGTTTCGGGCATCGCCAAGCTCTCGACCAATGGCTGTTGCGGACGCAGCAGATCGAGCAGGACCCGCTGCAGCTTGCGCGTGCAGGACGGTTTGCTTTGCAGCTGGGTATGCGTATGGGATTCGGGCAGGGCTTCGTGATACTGCGCCTGTTCGCTGGTCGGGCAGAGCACGATGCATTTGCAGCCCAGCCCTTCGAATTCCCACAACCGCTGGCAGAGTTGCTGAGGCGCGATCTCGCGATGAGTCACGCCAAGCACGGCGATTCCGATGGGCGTTTCACTCGTTTGCGCAGCAGCCACCGCCGCTTGAAGCTGGTCCAGGGAATCGAACGGCAACACGTCCAGGCCGCAGCTTTCCAGTTGATGCTGCAAGGCTTGACGTGCCAGTGGGTGCTGCTCCAGCACGCCGATCTTGCGGCCCAGCAGCGCGGCGCGAGGCAAATCTTCGATGTCGTCGCGGGCCTTGGGCAGGCTCAGGCTGATCCAGAATTCGGAGCCCTCCTCCGGAATGCTATCGACCCCGATTTCCCCACCCATCTGCTCGATCAGACGCTTGGAGATCACCAGCCCGAGGCCGGTGCCGCCCGGTTGGCGCGAGAGCGAGTTATCCGCCTGGCTGAAGGCCTGAAACAGCGCGCGCAGGTCCTGATCGGTCAGGCCGATACCGGTGTCCTGCACGCTGATGCGCAGCTGCGCGCGATCGGAGCGCTCGTCCTCGACCATAGCGCGTACGACGACGGTGCCTTCGTTGGTGAATTTGATGGCGTTGCTGACCAGATTGGTCAGCACCTGCTTGAGCCGCAGCGGATCGCCCACCAGCGACAGCGGCGTGTCGCGATAGACCAGGCTGACCAGCTCCAGCTGCTTGGCATGTGCCGCCGGGCCGAGGATGGTCAGAGTGTCTTCGATCAGGTCGCGCAGGTTGAACGGAACACTGTCGAGCACCAGCTTGCCGGCCTCGATCTTCGAGAAATCGAGGATCTCGTTGATGATGCCCAGCAAGCTGTCGGCGGACTTCTCGATAGTCGACAGGTAGTCCTGCTGACGCGGGGTAAGGTCGCTTTTCTGCAGCAGGTGGGTGAAGCCGAGGATGCCGTTGAGCGGCGTGCGGATCTCGTGGCTCATGTTGGCCAGGAATTCGGACTTGATCCGGCTGGCCTCCAGCGCCTCTTTACGCGCTAGGTCCAGTTCGATGTTCTGGATTTCGATGGTTTCGAGGTTTTGCTGCACGTCCTCGGTGGCCTGGTCGATGCTCTGCTGCAACTCTTCGCGGGCGCTGAACAGTGCCTCGGCCATGCGGTTGATGCCCGCCGCGACCTCGTCCATTTCGTGACTGCCGAGAGCAGGCAGCCGAGTCTCCAGATAACCGTCCTTGAGCTGCGCCACGGCCACCTTGACCTTGTGCAGCGGCTTGCTGATCGCGGTGCTCATGCGCAGCGCCAGCAGCGCGGTGATGATCAGCCCCGCGCCAATCAACAGCAGACTGGTGAACAGGCTGCGATAACCGCGTAGCAAGGTGCCCTGGTGCGACAGTTCGAGCTCCAGCCAACCGATCTGACGGAGGTCGTTGCTGGGATTGTCTTCAGCGAGATTCAGATGTTTACCGAGGACCGGCAGGAGAATGCGCGTGGTGTCGATGCTGCTGACCTGGGTCAGGGCCTCGGGGTCGGTCGGTGGTGATGGGGTGACCATGTTAGGCCCGGCGTGGGCCAGCAGGTTGCGCTCGGTATCGAGGATCGATACGGCGCGGACGTCGGGCTGGTCCAGGACCTGATTGAGGATCCGCTGCAGCCGCTTGCCATATCCCTGCGCCATGGCCGGCGCTGCCAGTGGCGCCAGCTGCCGGGCGATGAGCTGCCCGCGCTCGTCGAGCTGGTGGCGCATTTCCGACAGCTGCATCAAGGTGAAGTAGACGCCAAGCGCAACGGCTAGCACCGTGCTAGGCAGCAGTATCAGCGCCAGCACACGACTCTTGATTCCCAGGTCTCTCAGCACGGTTCCATCCCCTCTATCGCAAGGCCGCTAGTGTAGCGGCTCGCCGTAAGGGAATCTGCCTACCAGAGCCGTCTGGCGACGGAGCGTGCGGCGTTCACCGGATCAGCCCGCCATCAATCCAGACCGCGGATGTCGCGGCCCTGGAAATCGGGAAGCTTCCACTGAAATGTCATCGCCAGGACGCGGAACAGGAAGCCGGCACAGAGCGCAGCAACCGAGGCGATGGAGTTGCCGATACCCAGCCACAGCAGGCCGACGTAGAGCACACCCGTGAACAACGCCACCGTGGCGTACAGCTCGCGCTGCAGCACCATCGGCACCTCATTGCACAGGATGTCGCGCAACAGCCCGCCGAATACGCCAGTGATCACACCAGCCAGCACGACGATCGACATATGCACATCCATTTCCATCGCAACGCCGCAACCGATCACCGTGAAAGCCACCAGACCCAGGCCGTCGACCAGCAGAAATACCTGCCGCAGGTGATGCATGTGCCGTGCAACCATCGCCGTGACGATGGCCGCGCCGACGGTGAAGCCGAGATATTCGGGATTGGCGATCCAGCCGATCGGATAGTGCCCGAGCAGTACGTCGCGCGCCGTGCCGCCGCCCAGCGCCGTCACCGTGCCCAGCACGCAAATACCGAACAGGTCCATGCCGCGACGCATGCCCATGATCGCGCCGGACATGGCTTCAGCAGTGATGGCGACCAGATAGATGATATGCAACAGCGTCACGGGGCAACTCCAACAGGGCGGGACAGGCAGAAGATGCGCAATTATGGGGCAGACGCGAACTTAATTGGCATGGCTAAGTAAAAGTAGGCTATACAAATATTTACTTAATCAGCGAGCCACAGCTTGAATCTTGATCCGAAGCAGACCGAAGCCTTCCGAGCGGTAATCAAGACCGGCAGTTTCGAACAGGCTGCGCTACGCCTGCACCTGACACCACCGGCGATTTCACAGCGGGTTCGCGCTCTGGAAAGCGCACTGGGCAATGCATTGGTGGTGCGCAGCCGACCGTGCCGCCCCACCGAGACCGGCCAGCGATTGCTGCAATACCTCAAGCGCGCCAGCATGCTCGAAGCCGACCTGCTTGCGGACCTGGACGAGCGCAGCGACGCGCCGCTAATGGTGGTCGCCGCGCTCAATTCCGACAGCCTGGGAACCTGGTTCTTCCCGGCGCTGGCCGAGGTGCTGATTCGCGAGCACGTGCTGCTGGACCTGACCATCGAAGATCAGGATCACACTTACAACCTGTTGGAAACCGGCCTGGCGATCGGCTGCATCAGCACCGAACCCAAACCGATGCGCGGCTGCACGGCTAGCCCGCTGGGCAGCATGCGCTATCGCCTGGTGGCGTCCCGCGAGTTTTGCCAGCGGTACTTTCCCAACGGGCTGAATCGCAACGCCGCGCGCAAGGCACCCGTGGTCGCCTATACGCGCAAGGACCGCCTTTCTTCATCTTTCCTGCTGCGCCAACTGGGCTTGCCGGAACGCGCCTATCCCTGCCATTACGTGCCCGGCGCCGAGCCCCACTTCAGCGCGATCCGCTACGGCCTGGGTTACGGTATGGTTCCGGAGCTGCTGCTGCACGATGCGCTGGCGCAAAGTGAAGTAGTCGATCTGGCTGCGGAGGCGCCGCTGGATATTCCGCTGTACTGGCATACCTGGAAAGTGCAGTCGCCACGGATGGAAAACCTGTCGCGGC
This sequence comes from Pseudomonas sp. MTM4, assembly GCF_019355055.1. Classification (NCBI taxonomy): domain Bacteria; kingdom Pseudomonadati; phylum Pseudomonadota; class Gammaproteobacteria; order Pseudomonadales; family Pseudomonadaceae; genus Pseudomonas; species Pseudomonas sp. MTM4. Next base: position 4,487,177 of record NZ_CP048411.1, on the reverse strand, counting down.
AGATCATCGAAGCGGCGCCTATGATCCTCGCGCGACCGACCGAGCCACGAGCATGACGCGTCGGCCCTGCGCTCGTATCGACGGTTGAGGCACACTAGCGCCCATGAACTGCCCGCCCCAACATCCCGCCTGCTGCTCCCCGCTGAGCGAACATTGGCCACTCCCGCACCCCCTCCCCGGCGTGCACCTGCTCAGCACCCGCTTCGATCCCGGGCTGCTCGATCCCGAGGACTTTACCCGCTGGGGCTTGCCGGCGATGGCCGCGGTGAGCAAACGCCAGACCGAATTTCTCGCCGGCCGCATCTGTGCCTCCGAGGCCCTGCGCAAGGTGACCGGCGTGCCGGGCATTCCCGCCGTTAGCGAGGATCGATCGCCTTGCTGGCCAACCGGCGTGGTTGGCTCCATTACTCACGGTGCCGGCTGGGCCGCAGTCGTCGCGGCGCGAAGCGATCACTGGCGCGGGCTCGGGCTTGATGTGGAAAAACTGCTGCCGGTCACCCGCGCCGACCGTTTGGCCGGAGAGATCCTCACGCCGCGTGAACTGCAAGGCTATGCAGCGCTGGACGACTCACAGCGGGCGCTACGCGTGACGCTGACCTTTTCCATCAAAGAGAGCCTGTTCAAGGCGCTCTATCCGCTGGTTAAAACGCGCTTCTACTTTCAGGAAGCCGAGCTCATCCATCACGACGCCGACGGTCACGCCCGCCTGCGCCTGCTCAGCGATCTCTCGGATGAATGGAAGGCCGGTGCTGAACTCGAGGGCCAATTCGTGCAGTTCGAAGACTATCTGCTGAGCCTGGTCAGCATCCCCGCCTCGTAGGAGCATCGAGCGCAGCGATACCCTTCCTATCGAGCTTGATCGAATAAATTCGACCCAACAAAAACCAACGATGCGCATGATCCAACTGTAGGGACGAACGTGCTCGTCCAGCGGCGTGAAATACCCGGCCCGAGTGAAATTAAGCGGAGCGATGCCCGTCCCGCGAACGCATTGATCACCTCAGCGCAGCGCTCTGCTAATCCGGCCGCCTGCGCGGCCAGACCAGGCTGAAGCGCGCGCCGCCCAATTCGCTATGCCCGATCTGCGAGCGGCCGCCGTGCCAGTATGAAATTCGCCGGACGATGGATAACCCCAACCCATGCCCGCCGGAAGCACGTGTGCGGCTGTCGTCCAGACGCATGAATGGCGCGAATATCTTCTCCCAGGCCTCTTCCGGCACGCCCGAACCGTCGTCGTCAACCACCAGATGTGCGCGCTGGGCGTCAATGATGAAGCTCACCTGAACCCGCGTTGCCGCGTGGCGCATGGCGTTGGTGATCAGGTTGCTCAAGGCGCGACGCAGATAATGAAACTCGGCCTCGGCGACACTGCTGCCATCCTCAGCCGGCACGCACGGTCCGCGCTCGACCAGAACGTCAGGCCGAAGCGGCGCCAGCTCTCCGATCACTTGATCGACCAGAGCACTCAGATCGACCGATTGGAAGGTGAGATCAGGCGATCCGCGCTCGAGACGCGTATAGACCAGCATCTCGTCCACCAGACGATCGAGGTCGTCGATATCGCCATCCATGTCCGCTAGATACCGCGCCCGAGCATCCGCGGTCGGTGCCGAGCCGGCCATCTCCAAGCCGAAACGCAGCCGCGCGACCGGCGTGCGCAGCTCGTGGGCCACCGCGCTGACCATTTCCCGCTGCACGGCCAGGAGGCGCTGCAGGTGGCTGGCCATGCCGTTGAACGCCTTCGCCAGCCGCCCGACCGAATCCGTCCCGGCACCCGGCACACGTGCCTCCAGATTCCCTCCAGCGATGCGCGAGGCGGCGCTTTCCACTTCACGCAGTCGCCGTTCCAGTTGGCGCACCAGCAAATAGACCATCAGCCCGATCAGCGACAGCCCCAGCACGCCGATCAGCACCAGCAATTGCGGCGGGTAAGGGTTCATCGGGTGCAACGGCCCCAACGCCATGATCCAGGGCGTTCCGGAAATAGCGGCGAACACCCGAACGGCCTCGCCGCCACGGACCAGCGCCATTACGGTGTCGCCTTCGTCCAGTCGGCGACGTTGATCGTCATCGAGGCTGGCATTGTCACGGGTCAGCAGCCGCAACTCGTAGCCGAAGCCGCGCGCGTTCTTCAATTCGGCAAGACGCTGAGGTTGTTCAGCTTCGGGATAGCGGATCAGCTCGTCGATCAGTAGATAAATGGTCGCGCGTGCGAGCTGCTCGCTGAGCTGCTCCACCTCACCGGTCAGCACCAGGCGATCCTCGGCGCTGACCAGGGAATAAACCGTCACGCTGTGCGGGCGCATTTGCTCCACCAACACCTGACCGCGCAAGAGCCGGGCTTCCAGGCGGCTCTCCAGGCTGACGTCTTCCAAGGTACGAACTCGCAGCGGAATTCCCAGCAGGCGCCCCCAGAGATTGGCTGCCTGGCGCCGTTCGATGGGTGTCATGCCGCTCATGTTGTGCGCCATCAGGCGAAAGGTCCCGCTGGCGAGCATCTCGCGGTGCCGATCGGCGCGTGCCTCGTTGAGCAGACTTACGCCACCGACGCCCAGCAGCCCGACGAGCACCAGCACGACGAGCACGCCGCCATAGATGCGCAGGAAAATCGAGTTCACTGCAGCGCTTCAGCCGCTTCGGATACGAACAGATAGCCCTTGCCGCGAACCGTTTTGATTAGGCGTGGGTGATCGGGGTCATCGCCGATCTTCGGACGAATGCGCGAAATACGAACGTCAATGGAACGATCCTGCCCGTCGTATTCGATTCCACGCAATTCGGCGAAGATCTGTTCCCGGGACATGATCCGCCCGGGATTGGAGGTCAGCAGCCAGAGCAGATCGAACTCGGCACCGGTCAGCTCGATGCCCTCGCCTCGCAACCAGGCCTCGCGCAGCGCGCTGTCCACGACCAGAGGGCCGTATTGCAGCCGTTTGCTGCTGGCCGCCGCAGCTACTTCAACGCCTTCGCGTCGGCGCAGCAATGCACGAATCCGGGCCAGCAACAGCCGCGGACGCACCGGCTTGCAGACGTAATCATCCGCACCGATCTCCAGACCGAGCACCTGATCGAGATCATCGGCACGGGCGGTGAGCATCAGGATCGGGCCGTCATAGCGATGGCGCACCTTGCGGCAAATGGACAAGCCGTCTTCGCCGGGCAGCATCAGGTCGAGTACCACCAAGTCGGGGCGTTCATCGATGATGCGTCCGGCCGCCAGGGCGCCATCCCCTTCGATGGAAACCCGCAAGCCGTTACCCTCAAGATAGTCGCGGGTCAGCTCGGCCAACCGCTGGTCATCTTCGACAATCAGGATGTTCCAAGACTCTTGATCCACCAACGCGCCCTCCCCCAGACACCGGCCAGCATTGTAGCGTCAGGGCACTTGCAGATGGCAGCGGCAGACGTGCTCCGCTTGACTGCCCGATCCGCGCATAGCCACTCCCATGAAAACGCCTTCGTTTGGCCGGGCTCCGATCAGCGATGAGCGCTACACGTGTGGTAGCGGCTACTTCGCAGCGGCCTTCACATCTCTGCGCCCACGGAGCCCTAGGCAAAAGGCCAGTATTCACGCCCGCTCCGTCAAATCACCCGCCTCGCAGCCGCTAAACGCAATGAATCCGCCTTTGACAAAACACCACATATAGTGTTTTGCATTCAACAGAGCCAGGCATCTGAAAACACACTTGAGCACGCCTTTCATCCGAACCTTGCGTAGCCCCGAAACGGCGCGGGCTGCGCCTCGATCGCGCACAGTTCACCCACATCTTATCCACAGGTTGTTCATTTTGGGCGCCTTGCGCTGTGCCTGAACCCCCACTATCGTGTCGCTCCAGGCGCTTTTAACCCCATATATTGGGTGTCAAAAGACAAACAGACACAAACGCCGAAAAAAGCAAGCTAAATAATTCGCTCTGTTTTGTACCCGGCTCGCGCCCGCACCTGGCGCGATAGATCGCCGCCGCAGATCGCGATGCTGCCGCGTCCAACGTTGATTTTGCTCAAGCCCAGCGGTAGCGCATGCGCCAAACGCATCACACTACATGTTGTGTTTTGAGGTTGTGAACTTCACAACGCCTGACTATGCTTCGGCACATTCGATTCGCCACCCCTGGTGCCGGATCGTTTCCAGTTTTGGGTCACCCATGGGCCGGTTCGCCGGGGCATGGTTCATGCAATACGAAACATGTAATTCGAGACACTCAGTTCGAGAAAAGGCCGCTCATAAAGCAGGCCTGACACTAACGCGTTAGAGACAGAGAGAATCCGGAGACCCCATGCAGAACGAGTCCATTCGCGAGAACCCACACGCCGACAGCACGCTGGACCTGGCCGCCACCGCGCCGGGCCAGCTGCGCGTGATCAAGCGCAACGGTACAGTCGTCCCCTACACCGATGACAAAATCACCGTCGCCATCACCAAGGCGTTTCTCGCAGTGGAAGGCAACAATGCCTCCGCCTCGTCGCGCATCCACGACACCGTGCAGCGCCTGACCGAACAGGTCACCGCTACCTTCAAGCGCCGCATGCCCTCCGGTGGAACCATCCATATCGAAGAAATCCAGGATCAGGTCGAACTGGCCCTGATGCGTTCCGGCGAGCAGAAAGTCGCCCGCGACTACGTCATCTATCGCGAATCCCGCAGCCAGGAGCGCAAGCGCGGCGCGGTCGACGCCCCGGTCGAAGCCCACCCGAGCATCCGCATCAAGCGTGCCGACGGCAGCATGGCGCCGCTGGACCTGGGACGCCTGAACACCATCATCACCGAAGCCTGCGAAGGCCTCGAAGAAGTCGATGGCGCGCTGATCCAGAAAGAAACCCTGAAGAACCTCTACGACGGCGTTGAGCAGACCGACGTCAACACCGCCCTGGTGATGACCGCCCGTACCCTGGTCGAGCGTGAGCCGAACTACTCCTATGTCACTGCTCGCCTGCTGATGGATACCCTGCGCGCCGAGGCCCTGAGCTTCCTGGAAGTCGCCGAGTCCGCCACGCACCACGAAATGGCCGACCTCTACGCCAAGGCCCTGCCCGCCTACGTGGAAAAGGGCGTCGAGTTCGAACTGCTCGACCCGCGCCTGAAGGAATACGACCTGGCCAAGCTGGGCGCCGCGATCAACCACGAGCAGGACCAGCAGTTCACCTACCTCGGCCTGCAGACCCTTTATGACCGCTACTTCATCCACAAGGATGGCGTGCGTTTCGAACTGCCGCAGATCTTCTTCATGCGCGTCGCCATGGGCCTGGCCATCGAGGAAGAACAGCGCGAAGCCCGCGCCATCGAGTTCTACAACCTGCTGTCATCCTTCGACTACATGGCCTCCACGCCGACCCTGTTCAACGCCGGCACCCTGCGTCCGCAGCTGTCCTCCTGCTACCTGACCACCGTGCCGGACGACCTGGGCGGCATCTACGACGCCATCCGCGATAACGCCCTGCTCTCCAAATTCGCCGGCGGCCTGGGCAACGACTGGACGCCAGTGCGCGCACTGGGCGCCTACATCAAGGGCACCAACGGTAAATCCCAGGGCGTCGTGCCCTTCCTGAAGGTAGTCAACGACACAGCCGTTGCGGTCAACCAGGGCGGCAAGCGCAAGGGCGCGGTCTGCGCCTACCTGGAAACCTGGCACCTGGACATCGAGGAATTCCTCGAGCTGCGCAAGAACACCGGTGACGACCGTCGCCGTACCCACGACATGAACACCGCCAACTGGATTCCGGACCTGTTCATGAAGCGCGTCTTCGACGACGGCAAGTGGACCCTGTTCTCGCCAAGCGAAGTACCCGATCTGCACGACCTCACCGGCAAGGCCTTCGAGGAGCGCTACGAGTACTACGAAGCCCTGATCGAATACGGCAAGATCAAGAACTACAAAACCCTGCAGGCCAAAGACCTGTGGCGCAAGATGCTGTCCATGCTGTTCGAAACCGGCCACCCATGGCTGACCTTCAAGGACCCGTGCAACCTGCGTAGCCCGCAGCAGCACGTCGGCGTGGTGCACAGCTCCAACCTCTGCACCGAGATCACGCTGAATACCAACAAGGACGAGATCGCCGTCTGCAACCTGGGCTCGATCAACCTGCCGCGCCACATCGTCGACGGCAAGCTCGACACCGCCAAGCTGGAGCGCACCGTGCGCACCGCCGTGCGGATGCTCGATAACGTCATCGACATCAACTACTACTCGGTTCCGCAGGCGAAGAACTCCAACTTCAAGCACCGCCCGGTGGGCCTGGGCATCATGGGCTTCCAGGACGCGCTGTACCTGCAGCACATCCCCTACGGTTCCGATGCCGCCATCGACTTCGCCGACAAGTCCATGGAAGCGGTCAGCTACTACGCCATCCAGGCCTCCTGCGACCTGGCCGACGAGCGCGGCGCCTACGAAACCTTCCAGGGTTCGCTGTGGAGCCAGGGCATCCTGCCGCTGGACTCGCAGCAGATCCTCATCGAAGCGCGTGGCCAGAAGTACATCGACGTCGACCTGACCGAGTCCCTGGACTGGGCTCCAGTTCGCGCCCGCGTCAAGAACGGCATCCGTAACTCCAACATCATGGCCATCGCACCGACCGCGACCATCGCCAACATCACCGGCGTATCGCAGTCCATCGAGCCGACCTACCAGAACCTGTACGTGAAATCGAACCTCTCGGGCGAATTCACCGTGATCAACCCCTACCTGGTTCGCGACCTCAAGGCACGCGGCCTGTGGGACGCGGTCATGATCAACGACCTCAAGTACTACGACGGTTCGGTGCAGCAGATCGAGCGCATCCCGCAGGAGTTGAAAGACCTCTACGCGACCGCCTTCGAAGTGGAAACCAAGTGGATCGTCGACGCCGCCAGCCGCCGCCAGAAGTGGATCGACCAGGCCCAGTCGCTGAACCTCTACATCGCCGGCGCCTCGGGCAAGAAGCTGGACGTGACCTACCGCATGGCCTGGTACCGTGGCCTGAAAACCACCTACTACCTCCGTGCCCTGGCCGCGACCAGCACCGAGAAGTCCACCGTCAACACCGGCAAGCTCAACGCCGTGTCCAGCGGTGGCAATAGCGGCAACAGCGCCGCACCGGCGAAAGCCGCGCCAGCCCCAGAAATGTCCGCCGGCCCGGCACCGGTCCCAAAGGCGTGTGCGATCGATGAGCCCGACTGCGAAGCCTGCCAGTGACACCGATACTTATGTAAACGTATACATTCAACCAGATCTACTATCTAGAACCCCTGCAAACGCTATGCATTAGTCGTTTACAGGGGGTATAGACAGAATCTACAATCCTAGCCATTACACCAGATGACTAGGAAACGTATACTTTGCAAGCCTTCTCCATTCGTTCATTCACTGCTTCGGATGGAGTAGAGATGGCTGTCTTGGTTGATGACCAAGGCAGCCCCCTCTTCCTCCCCAACGTCTATGCGACGTTCCATTACCGCGATAACGGTTCTTCTTCAGCAACGATCAAGAAAGCGCTCAGAACGCTTGGCATGGCCTATCTGTGGGCCTCCGCCAGAAAGCTTGATCTGCATGCAGCCATCAGCTCAGAAGCCTTCCTATCCATTGAGCAGTGCGAGGATCTGGCCTTCTTCCTTCGCCTGGACAGACCATCGCAAGACCGCGAGCTGGCCTTGAGTATGGAAGAGTTACCATCGCGGGTTGTTCGGCTTGAGCAGGTGCGTGGTGGGTTCCATCAGAAAGCCTCAGAGCGCACTGCTTGCTCTGCCGAGGAAGGTGCCTATCGAATCCGTATCGTTGCAGCCTTCCTTGAGTATCAGCTGGAAAAGGTTGAGCAAGGCCTGCCACGCCCAGCTCCAGGCACAGCGAAGGATGAGGCTGTACACCCCTCCATACGCCGACTGAAGGCGCTGATTCCCAGCGTCGGCAATGCGGATGAGAGCGACGCACTGGAGGGCATGGATGAGGTCACGATGGCGTTCGCAGACGAGATATTCGACCCTTCCGCCGAGATCAACCCATTCAGCACAGACTTCATCAAGCACCGTAACCACCTGGTGTACCGGATGCTGTCCGACAACGGCATGCGCCGAAGTGAACTGCGCTTCGTGAAGGTCGAAGACGTCAACTACGCCAACAAGCGCGTGCGCATTCGAGTCTCTAAGACCCAAGCCCGCACCGTTCCAATCTCCAGTGCGACTGCGCTCGCCTTTCACCATTTCGTCCTTCAGCACTGGTCGAAAATCCCTGCCAGGCAGCGGGCCCACGGCTACCTCTTTACCACCGCAGAGGGGCGCCACATCTGCGCGGACACGATCAATCTCATCTTCAGGACGGCCAGGAAGAAGGCCCACGAGCTGCCTGAAGACTTTGCACCGCACGCGCTAAGACGGACATGGAATGACAGGTTCAGCACAAAGGTTGATAAGGCCCCGCCTGAGAAGCGCATATCCAAGAACGAAGAGGAGCAGGTAAGGAACCGCCTGATGGGGTGGAAGAAAGACTCTCAGATGAGTGCTCGCTACTCTCGCAGAACCATCAGAGTGAAATCTGACCAAATTGCAGAAGAACTAGCCAACGAAATAGCGGCAGGCAAAAAGAAAGATGATGAATAACGAACTGCTAGCTCAACGAAGTGAAGCCGCAGCCCCCACAGAAAACACGCTGGTTTTACTGGATGGCAGGGTAGTTACTGTAAAGATGGGTGAATCGTTTCGCATACACAACAGCGATGGCGTCCCAGTGCTTCTGCACTTCGAGATTCTTTATGAAGGCAATCCCTTTCATCATTCATTGTTCAAGGTGATGTGCGGAACTCTTTCAACGCACAGCCTGAAATACAACTCTACTATTACGGTTGCACTTCTGCATTGGCTCTCGACAGAGGATTGCGGGCAGGAATGGATCATTCAGCTTAGACATGTCAGCCTAATATCAAAGATACCCACCTACATTGCCTTTATCGTTCCGACACTGCGACGAATTAAAGATCAGCGCCTGAATGGGATGTCACCAGAGGTTATTGACTTCCTAAACAACAACCACAAGTGGGAAGAAAAAAATAATGGCGCCTATTTCACACTCATCACAAACGACCCTGTAAGCGGTGCCTTAACCGATCAAGAGCTGAGCAGCATTCATGGCGAGCTAAACTACGCGTACTCTCAGGGCACAGTAAACCAGGAAGAATATACTCTTGCCTGGTTCTTTATAGGCACTGGCGTTCGTCCTGTGCAAGTTTCGCGCATGGTCAGATCTGATGTGCAGATTTCTGAAGGAGCCGAGGGCAAAGAGGTTACTTTGCGCATCCCTCTTGCCAAAGGTGAAGGCGGTGGCAAAACAGAATACTGGCTGAGACGCGCCCCTACCGTTCTGGCTGAGTGCTTAATCAACTACCTAGAGAGCAAAAACGATGAATCCAACGAATCGAAGCTCTTTGATGGCGCGCCAGACGCTATTGGCAAGCGACTAATTAAAACACTGAGCCGATTGAATACCTATTCAAATCGACTGGAGCAAAGAGTCCCTATCACCCCTTACCGCTTCCGGTACACCCTAGCTACACGAGCCTTAGCCCATGGCGCATCCGACTTTGAAGTGGCAAGGCTCCTGACGCACAGGAGCACAAGCTGCATCCAGTTCTACCGCGCCTCCATGCCTCAGCTCCAGAACCCCATCCGCGAGGCTATTGGGAAGGAGATGGAGTTCTTTGCAAGGGCCTTCCAGGGGCGCCTCATCACATCCCTCGACGAGTCGACGCGAGCTGGTGACGATACCTCAGTCATTGCTGACTTCCTGCGACTTACGGGCCAGACAGTGGGCGCTTGCGGCACCCGCGCTGAGTGTCATCAAAATGCGCCCATTGCGTGCCTGTACTGCCATCACTTTGAGCCCCTGATCGACGCCCCATGGGAGACACTGATGGCCTCGCTGAAGGCCGATCAAGACATGGAAAAGGATGATCGGATTCGCGAGATCAACCACAACGCTATGTCGGCCATTAACGAAATCATTATCGCCCGCGATTCAAAGCGCTCCACGACGGATGACAATAACAATGGGTGAGTTGATTTATTTTTCTGGCAAGGCCGACCTTACAGCCAATCAGAACTTGAGCGACTTCAATCGCCATGCGATAGATAACTGTCCGTTTGTAAACATTGTTTGGGCGGATAATAGCTGGGATATCTCGACCTTTCTGATTGGGCGCAACCAGGGTCGGACTAAGAAGATCGCCCACTTCAAATCGCTAAGGGATGAGTCGGGCAACAAATCCAAGGTCGAGACACCCTTTGATATGCCGTTCCTTGAGTTCGCCAAATCCACCTTTAGCGAAATCATGAGGCGCTTTAAGCTTCAAGAATACAGGCGTTTTCTTTATGCCCTGCAAGCCATCGAGCAAGCTTTGCTTGATGCCAATTTGGAACCATGCGTAACGAGGGTAAACGCCAACATATTGGATGAAGCGTCGAATCTTCTCCGGGATCGCTTTAAGGATGCGTGGACGGTTGGTAGGTGCCTAGAGCGCATTGTCAATGACATCATCATTCCGGCAAGACTGGTTAACCATAACCTCTCTTGGAAGTCGTCGATCCAATACCAGCAACCAACACGAAATGATCGACTTGATCCGACCATGCGAGAGGAGAACACCTCTAAACTCCCTAACATTCAGTCGATTCTGGACTTGGCAAAAATCCACCATGAATCTAAAAGCCTGCCTGACAACATCGTCACAGGGTTTGTTTCGCTGGCAATGTTTGCACCTAGCCGGGTATCAGAAATACTGACACTTCCCGTCGATTGCATTACATCTGCGCAGGGCAATGACGGAGAGATGATGGGGATATCATGGAGGCCCGCAAAAGGCGGCTCTCCAATGACCAAGTTCTCTACTTCGGATGCTTCGGAAGATATCGCCAGAGCGGCTGTGAAGTTCTTCACTGAACTGGGTGCAAGTGCCCGCGTAGCAGCGAAGTGGTATGCGGAAAACCCCGGCCAGCTTTACCTGCCTCCTGGCCTTGAACACCTGCGAGGCCAGCCGCTTACGCTGCGGGAGGCGAGCCTTATCCTAGGCCGGCAAACCACTATCCAGAGCGGCCATGCCAGAAGGGTTGGCCTAGAGCCATTGGGCCAGAAAACCCATGATCCTGAGCGCGTGGATGAGCTGAGCGGCACTCGTGGCACCTCCCTGTTTAGCTGGGACTCCTTGGAGAAAACTGTTCTGACGAAGCTGCCAGCCACGTTCCCAATTCTGGATGGGGAGTCAGGTCTGATGTGGCATGAGGCGCTGTTCCTGATTCCTGAGCACGCACTAAGGCCAAATGTAGAGGCCTTCATGAACGTGCCCTCAACCATTACCACCAACATGCTGAACAACCAGCTGGGAGCCAACCCAGCCGGGGTAACCGTGTTCTCGCGCAATGGCATGACGCACAAGGATGGCAGCCCTATCGCCATCACGACGCACCAGTTCAGACACCTGCTGAACACCCTGGCCCAGTCCAAGCACCTGTCGGAATCCCTGATTGCCTTCTGGTCTGGACGCAAGCACATCACCCAGAACGCCTGGTACGACCATCTGCCACAGGAAGCCTTCATTGAGGCCTACACCAAGCTCGGCGATAACGCTCCTGAATTGAGCGTGCAAGGGCCCATCGCAGATAAAGCTAGGGCCATGGCCGAGAACAACGGCCTAACGCAGAGCCAGGCCCTCAAGATCGAACTGGGAGCCATCCATAGCACCCGGTACGGCATCTGCCGACACGACTACGCGCTGACGCCTTGCCCGAAGGACAAGGACTGCACCATGTGCGGAGAACATGCCGTGGTGAAAGGGGAACCGAAGCATCTGGCTGAGGCGAGATACCAGACGGAGATCCATGAGAAAGCCCTCCAGATGGCCCTGCAAGCCTTGGCGAACGGGGAGCCTGGGGCATCCCGCTGGATCAAGCACAACGAAGGCCGCCTGCAACGCTGGAGGCTTGTCCTGGAGCTCCTGACAGACCCTGATACCCCGGATGGCACGCTCATCACACTTCCCCCTCCTGAGCACTCTCAGTCCAAGACTGGGCTTGCTCAGGCGGTACGTATAGTCAACGCCGTTGAGCCTGACGATGAATCTGCTGACGACTTGAACACCCTGCTTGAATTGGAGTTCTTCTAAATGGGTGCCCCTAAGCTCACCGACAAAGACATTGAGAAGGCTGTCCTGCTGCTTGATGGATGGTCAGGCAAGCTAACCTGGGATCGCTATCTAGCCGTGCTGGCAGTAGAGATAGGACACACCTACACCAAGGTGGCCATGCTGCGTCAGCCAAGGATTAAAGCAGCCTGGGATCTGGCCAAAGACAGGGTGCATGAGAGCGCCCCTCGCGGCGGCTATGGCAATGTCGCCATGTCCCTCTCCGCAGAGCGGGTACGCGAACTAGAGAGGCGCGTAGAGCGCCTTACGCTTGAAAACAATCAACTGCTTGAGCAATTCGTCCGCTGGGCGCACAACGCAACCCGTCGAGGTCTATCCCTGACAGACCTCGACAAGCCTTTGCCGCTCGCTGAGAAGAAGGCCACCAAGTAGGGCTCTTACGCACGCAGAAAGGTCAGGCACGAATATTCCGCAGATTGAGCCCGCTCACATGCTGGCTCAGTGAATAGGCGACGCTTCCTGCCTGATACGACAGCCTCTGAACGGCAAGAAGCTGCCGGTAGACAGCTCCTTGATAAATGCGTCAGCCGGGCGAGATTGACGCTCAAACCCCAGGCGCACGGTCTCTGGCGCCTCGACCTAGCCAGGCTTCCTGCGGCATAAAGATGAGCGATAAAAGCTTCGCAAACTGACGACCTGATCGAGCCTTTAACCACCCCTAAGCTCGTTATGCTCTCTGACAATTTGTTCTAAAAGTTTCTCTGGCATCACTCCTTCGTAGCTACTGAACGAGTCGAGTAGCACTGTGAGGGGATGCACTCCCATTACCTCGGCTATCTCTATCAGCTTCTCGACCGTAATCCCTATCACTCCTCTCTCGAGCTCCGACATGTGCGTCCGGCTGCTGACGGACGTGAACGCCTCTTGAGTGAGCCCGCGAGCTTTGCGAACTCTCCGCAAGCTCAAGCCCAGCGCCTGCCTGTACTCCATCCCAATCTTCCCATTGCACAAAAGGAAGGATGGAGCCAGAATGAGTGCAATTGCACTACAAGGTATTGCACTCATTATCCGGAGCTGTCTAATGTTCAAAACCCACGAGAGCGCCTACTACAACCTAGCGCCCGTGTATGGGCCCGACCATCATCACTGGAGGCTCGTTGAGCGCGAAATCTCGAGCCCGTGGCTTCACGCAACGGTGAAGGTGACAGAGGGTGGCATTGAATACACAAAGACCGTCATGCCCAATGACCTGACTACTTTCCTTGAAATGGCCAACTTGAAAACTCCTGATGCACGCATCGGCGAGCTTCAGCTGATGAGCCCAGCGTGGATGAACGGCGCGGGACGGTGGCTGCTTGAACCTATCAGACAAATTGACATAGCCAGATCAGTCGACAACGAGCTGATCCATATCTATGTGACGCATGAAGGTAAGAACTACTACGACCCTTCGCGGACGCCAGCTGAAATTCTGGAGCTGACAAACCAGAAAACCGTGTATTACACAAATCTCAGCTGACTCGAGCACACATGTTGAACACGACCTTGATTCCAGAGACACATCGGTCGATTTCGCCTTATGCAAAACGACAGCTGGCCTATGCTTTGAAGTCGAGCTATCCGGTTCCGGTGACGGGCTTTCTAGTAGATGCGTTTGTGATAGCTAACGCCGCTGTTGGGATCAGCTATCAACATGCCCGAAGGGAAAGTACGGGGCGGTTTGCCGACGGCCATCTAATACGAACATCCGACATCATCGGCCTGCGCCGTAGTGACGACCGATGGCTTATAAAAACAGTCAACTCATTGTACGTCGTGGTTACCTTTAAGCGGCACGTTGGACTCCCCTCGCTTATGGCTCTTCAGCGCCTGATGAAGTCGAGCATCGTTATGACATCCAGACAGCTTCACTAGATGCCTTTCAAATCACTACGAGATACGCCATGAAGCTCGAATTTCTGGACATTAGTGGAAACCAAAAAGCACTCGAAATCGCAGATTTCCTGTATGGCAAAGCTCCCACAATCAACGGCACCGATCTGAGCCGGGACGAAATCGTGCACGAGTTACACAGGCGAAATACAAAGAAGCAGTACTGCCTGGTCAAGAACTGGACTCTCGTCGAGTTAGAGATGTCGGATGAAGCGCGTCAGCAAATTGAAGCTGACGGATTCGTAGCTCGGCTTATCCACGCTAATGAAGTAGTCGAAGACTCAGCTGGACGTTTTCCACCGGGTTATTGGGTGAGGAGCTCCTTGCAGCAGAGGTATGAAGGCGATGGCTTTTTCGAGACCAGGAGCACCATTTACGTCCTGCTTGGCGTTGGTCGCTACAAGAAAGTGCGCGATGACATCGTCTATAGCATTCGCCCGTAAACCGGAGGCAATGCATGAGCGACACGAACAGGACTGCGGTTTGCCACGACGCAGGTGATGGTAGCGGCGACTTGATCGTGGAGATTCCTCCAGAGGTGCTTGAGGCAATGGGATTGCGGCTTGGAGACAAGCTAAACCTCGAGCTTGTCGGGAAGGATTTAGTGCTTACACCCATTCGGGATAGTTCTCAGGGCGCCTGAAGGTGCATTGCAGAGAGCTTGAGACTGGCCTCCCCTACAGCGAGTGAACGCACTATGAGCACACCAATTCAACTCTGTAGTGTCTGCGATGCTCCTGTCGTGAGCACCAAGGACATGCCATGTGGCGCTCTTGTCTCGAGTCCGCTCTACTCTGGGGAGGGCTACAAAGTCGTACTTTGCTCTGGATGTTTTGGTCGATGCCTTTCAGGTCTTCGCCGCGAGCGGCTAGTGCACACGATGTTTGATGACGTTCAGGAGGAACTGGACAACTTTGGTCAAACCTCACCCAGAGATGAAAGCTAATGCTCGAAGCCGGGATTGTTTACCGAGTTACCGACTTGGTGATTGAAGCTGGAGCTTTCATCCTCGCTGAGCTTCAAAGGCCGGGTGGGCCGCGTGGAAGTGGCTACAAGGCCGAGGTCGATGTTGAGATCGAGGTCATGCTGCGTCGAGGTCTTGAACAGATTCTTAACTGCGATTTCGTAGGGGAAGAGACCGGGCGCCATCAGACAGGGCATCGCTATTGTTGGGTTGTTGACCCCAATGATGGAACTGCAGATTTTCTCGCTAGACGACCAGGCTCCGCAGTCTCGGTTGGGCTTCTGGACGAGGGAGAACCGGTGCTTGGTGTTGTATATGCACCTGCCACTCCTCGTGGGCCAGACTGCATTGCTTGGCAGCAAGGAATGCGATTGCTCCTTCGTAACGGCCAAGCCATTGAGCCGTGCGGTGCGAATCGCGTCCTTCAAGGTTCGGTTGTGTTTGTCAGTACGGCGGCAGCCTCCAAGCGCGCTGAGAACGACATCCTATGCACCCCCGCAATCTGCGAACCGATGCCTAGCATCGCCTATCGGCTTGCTCGAGTCGCAGCTGGTGATGGGGCCGCAGGCGTTTCTTTATACCCCGTCTCGCCCCATGACGTTGTCGCAGGCCAGGCTCTACTCAAGGCAGTAGGTGCCGATATCTTCGATCAAGACGGGAAGCCTATTCGCTATACCGCATCAGCTGAATTCACCTACCCCGTGGAGCAGTGCTTTGGCGGTCAGAGTGAGGCATGTCGAACTCTGTTGGCCCGTCCATGGCTCAACTTGCTCCAACTCCGCCCCGAAGTATCAGCACCAGCACTTCTAGCCACGATTTGGATGGACGCCGCCTCTGTCAGCTCCCGGCCGATTCTGTTGAAAAAGTAGCTTCAGCGGCAGCCTGCCGATCAAGTGTGCCTGCTGTCGAAGTGGCTGCAAGCCACTTCAAGTTGTCTTCCGGCGTTTCGCTGAGCGTCCTTGCTCAGGTTTGGGGGTTAATTTGAGGGTTTCTGCTTGCAGCAGGCGTACCTATCCCGTTAATGGTGGCCCTTGAGGCAAAAGCTTGGCCATGCGTCGCAGGTTCTGCACCGTCGCCGCCAAAGTGAATTCGTCAGTGGCACCTGTCAGGCCACGCAGTCGTAAACGGTCGAGTTTCATGATCCGTTTGAGGTGGGCGAAAAGCATCTCCATCTTCTTTCGTTCGCAGCGAGAGACGAGGTACTCCGGTGTCTTGGCGATGCGTCGAGCCACGTCGCGGGCAGCCTCATGGATGCTGCGGACGATCTTCCGATTTGGCGTGTTGGGACAGCATTTCGCTTTCAACGGGCAGGTGGCGCAGTCGGTTTGGCTGGAGCGATAAATGATGGTGTTGCCTTGGTCACCCGCGATCTTTTATGGGTGAAGGCGCGCCATTCACTGCGTAGTGGTTTACCGGCTGGGCAGCGGTATTCATTGGCTTCCTGATTCCAGTGAAAGTCGTTACTGGAGAGGCTGTCGTCCTTGCGCTCGGTCTTGTCCCACACCGGCACATGCGGCTCGATGTCCTTTTCTTCGACCATCCAGGCCAGCATCGGGGCGGTGCCATAAGCGGTATCGCCGATAAGGCGTTCCGGTGTGAGATCGAACTGCGCTTCGACACGTTCGACCATCGTCCTGGTCGAATCGACTTCGGCGGTACGGTGCGCCGGGGTAGCTTCCACGTCCATGATCACACCGTGATCAGTGTCGATCAGGTAATTCGTGGAGTAGGCAAAAAAGGCCGGCCCACCTGGCGCTGCTGTCCAACGGGACAGAGGATCGGTGAGCGAAATTTTCTTGGGAAGAGTTTCTGCCAGCGCCTCTTCATCAAGGGCTTCGAGGTACTCGCGCACTGCGCGGCTGCTGAGCTTTGGATCGTTCCAATCGACCTCATCACCCGCCACGCCACGTTGGCGGCTAGCGTCGGCCTTGATGATGCTGGCGTCCACAGCGAAGCCTTCGCCTTTGACCAGTCCGATCGCCATGCAGCGGCGCAGCACTTCATTGAACAACCAGCGGAACAGATCGCTGTCGCGGAAACGTCCATGGCGATTCTTTGAGAAGGTGGAGTGATTGGGTACTTCGTCTTCCAGACCCAACCGGCAGAACCAGCGATAGGCCAAGTTCAGGTGCACCTCTTCGCACAATCGCCGCTCGGAACGGATGCCATAGCAGTAGCCAACGACCAGCATGCGCACCATTAATTCCGGGTCAATCGAGGGTCGCCCGATGGGGCTATAGAAATCCGCCAGGTAGGCGCGCAGATCACTGAGATCCAGGCACTGATCGATGCTACGCAGGAGATGCTGGGCTGGGACGTGATCTTCCAGGTTGAACGAGTAGAACAGGCGATGCTGTCCTCCCGGTAACTGTCCCATCATGCTGTTTGCCCCCACGCTCGCTGACAGAGCAATTTTGCCAACGGCATGGGGTGACAGCTACTTTTTCAACAGAGTCGGCCAGAAGCGGACAGTCGCGCCAGGCAGAGTCGACCCAGAGTTGACGCTCGTTAGTATCAATATCGTGGTCTGCCGATATTTATTGACGAATGCAGGAGAGGTGCGTCCGTGATGAGAGAAAAGGCTGCCGCGAGGTGCTCGCGGTGGCCAAGAACACAGAAATGAGCGTTGATCTGAGCGTTTTGAACGATTGGCGCTTTTATAATCAGCGGAGACTGAAGTCAGCCAGAAATACATGGCTACTTCAGAGGCTCCTCAGGATATGGACTCCATCATCTCTTGGAAATGGTTGCTATCCATTTCGTCAATCCAACTGAATACATCGGTTATAACTGCAACACTTTCGCCAGCGACATTTTCGGCGAAGTTATGATCAGTATCAATGAAGTCGCTATGAGAGTATTGATTAATAAACTTCCTGATCCTTTCTTGTGTGTCTGCATCAAGAATGGCTGATGTACCAATTGCATGATTGAAGAGGCTGGCAAAGTTCCCGCGGTTTTTGGGAAATTTGAATGTAAGAAATGACTCAAGTAGCTTCCTTGAAAGATTGGCAGCAAGAAAATGATCATCGGTTTCTAACGACTCTTGCTTTTTGAGTGCATTTAGCCTGGAAAATATGTAGTGATACTCTGAGTTGTATGCAATCAGCGCTTTGTCAGCATCACTTAGTGTGGAGGATCGTGGCGTGTCGTTGTTGGCGCGCACTATGTAAAATCTAGAATTATTTGTTTCTGCCTTGGTATTGAGGCGCGCTATCCAATCACGAACTAGCTTAAAGAAAGTAAAGTTATGGGTTAACACAAAAAGTTGTGATGCTTTTTCACAATTAGCACGAAGATATGAATATGCATGAAATAAATGGTTTGAGTCGAAGCTGGAGATTGGGTCGTCAATAACGACTATTGTTTGGGTGATATCGTTGTCATTTTCGCTGAGTTTAGTGATGAAATAAACGAATGCTATGGCGGTCTTCTCGCCCTCGCTGAGATTGCCTTTTACATGCTCCGTTTCATTGCGGAGAATCACGTAACCTTTTTTCGCTTGATTGAAGCTTAGTGATAGTTCAGTCCGGCCTAAGAATCTATGAAGCGCCAAGTTGAATTGATCGGCGCCTAGACTTTCATTGGATAGTGAATCTTCTATTTTATTGATTTCGATCCTTCGGGCGTTAATTTTGCTCAACAGCTGCGAGTTGGTACTCATTCGAGATGTGATTTCATTTTTTTTGTTGTGATAGTCGAAGACTGTAATTTCCTTTGTTGTGTAGTGTAGTTCTAGTTGTTTCTTCGCTTTGGTGGTTTCCTGCTTGAAATTCTGCGATTTGTGGTTGTGTTGAAAAATCACATCCGAAATCTTTTGAATAGCATTGTTATGCGTATTGATGGCTAGCTGGCTTACTTTTGTTATTGTGATTGAAGTATCAAGTGGGTTTGAAATCTTCGAGTTGAGCGCCTTCTGCCAATCTTGAATTTCAATATTTAGTGTTTCGATGGCTGTGCTAAATTCGGCACATGCATCAATGTATGGTTGCCTGAGTTCGTCATAAAATTCTGTTTCCGCTGGCAGGGGTGGGGGAGTTATAAATTGAGCTGCGAGCCATGCTTCTGCACTTTTCAGTCTGGACTGGAACGTTTTGTATTCATCATTGAAATGCGCATCGAGTTTCTGAAGTCTTTCTGGCGAAATCTTGTTTCCACAAAATTCACAGTTCCCGACTGAATGTCCTTTATGCAATGCCAATCCGGTTTCCACCCAGGACTTTATATCTGGATTTTCCGCGAGGCGCGTAATTACTTGACTCACAACGCTCGTTTTGAGAATTTCATCAAGGCGCGTTTTTGCCTTGCCTAATATTTCACCGCCAATAGTCTTTGCCTGGAAGTTTATTGGTGCTTTTTGATCAGGCTTGGCGGCTTTAATGAGTTTTAGTATCTGGTCGTCATTAAGTATCGGCTGGCCACCCTGAGTTTCAGCTTGATTCTCTGATATGAATCGTTCAAATTTGCGACGATCATAATTCAGGTAGTAACTATCACTTGTGTCAATTGACTGTAGACTTGTTTTTATATGTCTAGCACTGTCGGTTCCAAATTTCGAAATTGCGGCTTCTAGCTTTTGGATTTCTTGTTGCTCGTTGAGATAATTAGCTTCATCCAATTTGTTTTGGGCGCGAAGAGTTTCGAGTTGCTGGCGCTCGACAATCTTCTCTTTGTCAACTAGAAGGATGCTTTTGACGGCATCGTTCCAGTTGATGTTTTCTTCTATGAAGTCACGATTGAATGTATAAATATTGAGATTGGAAGCGGCTAGATTTGTAGATGTGATCTGGCTGCCGTTATCTAGTTTTAGCGCAAACTCTGCATCTGGAAAAGCGCTACTCAGAGAGCGATTCTGAATTGAACGAAATAGACTGGATAGTGTTGACTTGCCGCTGCCGTTCCACCCGTAGATTAAGTTGTATCGTCCAAAGTCATTAATCTTGGGGGTTGCGATATTTCTGAGAATTCCGTGGTTTTTGATTGAAACGATTTTTTGGACTGGCATGACGTTCCCTGTAGGCAGAGGCAGGTTTGAGTACGGGCGAGCTCCATCGATGACTGCAATAAGACTATGCCCTGGCCGGTGTCTACAAGGTAGTACATAGGGATTTGCCTGGCTACGATCTATGAATGGCGGGGGGTATAGCTAGGCGTTCTGTTCGTTACTATGACGCCTACAGGCGCGACTGCGCTATGCCCCCCCCCTGCTGGTCAGCGACTGCCATGTCACCATCGAGACGGGCTGGCATCTCCACAGGGCAACAGCCGATAAAACGCAAGCTACACTCCGATTTGGGGTTCGTCTCGTCGCGGCTGTTGGCCCCTTCCCAATGATCAATTATTGATGGAGAAAGCCATGGATGCAATCACCTATGCGCATGCACGTTCATATAATGCGCTAAACCCAATTTCCGAGGCTACTAGGATTCTCGCGGATTTAGGCGAAGAAGAAACTGTAGGAAAGCTCTTATCTGTCATTCAAAGGTATAGATTGCAGGGCGAGCTTGGTATTCGCCTGCTGCATAAGCATAATGACATCCTCGACGATGAAATAATGTATGAGAGCGCGTTGTTTGATACTGATGGTTTTGCTCTTGAAACCAAAGCAATACCTAAATCTGAGTGTCAGGCGCTGGTAGCAAACAGCTGGCAATTAACTGGCCACGTGTTTATGCCTGTTGAGTTTTCTGATCCCGCGCTGCTAGTTTGTCCAAGCTTCGATATAGCACGGCATCCCGATGTTTTGCGTGAGCTTGCACAGGTGCTGCATGAAACTGGAGCCGAATACTTATTGGGGCCATGTCTACTGTATGGAACGTTTGTCGAGAGTCACGCCCCGTACCAAGACTCGGCCTTCCTAGAGAAAACAGACACTGAGAACCGTGCCAATGTTGTGCGATATGTCGAAATGAAAGATATTTCTTTCAGAAATAGCGCAAAAACAAAATGGCGGGCGGTGCAAGCAATAGATGATGCAGGAAATTTGTTCTGGACAACTGCATGCAATTGTTTTTGCAGTGTGTTCCCAAGTGGTGGTCATCAAGGTACAACAAGCCACCGCTATACCCCATAAATAAATAAGGTAGTACCCTGGCTTAGCCGGGGGACTCCTTGAGGTTTGATCGTGTGATACGGTCATCGGAAACCTTCTGTCTCGACCAAGCATAACAATCGGGGACAGACCACGATATTGATGCTACCGAGCGTCAGCTCTGCGGCGACTCTGCCTGTCGCAGACTGACTGCTTCTGGCCGAAATTGGTTGCTCTGAACTACAAGCCACATTGTCCGATTTTTGCACGGAATTAATTGACATAAATATAATCGCCAGTTGGAACTACTCAAGGCCAAGCCAGGAGCGTCTTAATTATGCTGGAGTCTAAAATTGATAACCTAGAAGCGCTTGAGATGCACTTTGCTCGATACAGCGCAGGTTATTTTTTTCGCGGACAAGTGAAACACTATGTTGATGATGCAGGCCTAGTGAATATTCCAACGTCATTTAGTCGGCACGGATGCGTGCCTGACATTATGTTTAAGTGGTCTCACTATGCGAAGGCAATGATTAGGGCATTTTCAGGGTCTGGTTACTTTGATATCAGCCTTGAGGTCTCGCAGGCTATTTTGCAGCATTATGGCTGGAGATCATTCTACGTCGATTTAACTAAGTCCCCTCAAATTGCCGCTTGGTTTGCTGCGAATCAGTACGAAGAAAGTCGGTGCATTCATATGGGGGAAGATTTATATGAAGATCCTGTGTGGCTTGTACATAAGGAGGCCAAATACAGCGAAGTTGATGGTTGTGGGCATATTTATACAATCGATCAGCTGGCATTAGAGAGCCTAGAAGTCAAAGTGCATGATCTAACCCTGCTTGGGGGAAGCGAAGGTAGGCTAAGGTTTGAAGCACAACAAGCATGCTTGGCCGGAAATTTAAAGGATAGGCTGCCACCTCAGGCCGTCATATCTCATATTGAGGTGCCTGGCGAAATTTTACGGTCATATTGCAGGAAGCATGGGCTTGACAAAGTTACGGATGTATTTCCTCAAAAGGAGGAAGACTTTATTTTGAATGCGCTGCTGGCTTTACCTTGGGAGCGGATACGGATTGACTCTCCGATCCCTACATTTAAAAGGGGTCTAGAAATACCTGACTATGACACTAAATTTGTAAAGCATCTCCCACCTGAGATTACATTATTTGAAAATTTTTGGGTATCCGAGAATAGAGGGGGGGAGGATAGTCCTTTTAAGTCCCTGACATTCTATAAGCTTCCACAGTTCTCTTACTATGCGAGCACTAATGAAGGTTTTGACCTAAGTCTTGTTGATGAAGCGCTCAAGCGTCATGGTGACTTTGTTATTGAGATAGATGGATTGATCAAGGTTATAGAGGATCAACGGCCCTATGAGTACGAAAAGGGCATTCATGTTTCTATAGATGGGGATGGTAGTATTTCTATTTCTGGGCTTGTCATAGAGCATCCTGGAAATGTAGTCGAGGGTGTCGGGCTAAATCGAGGGTGGTACTACAAGTCACGTGATGAAGGCTGGGAGAAAATCCACCACAAGGAGCAGTGCCCTTGTAACAATGATTTGCGGCATGAACTGCAATTCTCGCTTCTTAGAATGCTTAATGAGGCACTAAAAAATGGAGAATTGGTGAAGGAGGACGCTCTTAGCTATCGGCACACCTCAATATCAAAGCCATAATTAATCTGGCAAATCGAAATTCATGACGGTTTAGCAAGCCCAAATCGCGGAGCAGCAGAAGCGCCTGGAAGCTCTCGAAAGCGACGGGAAGCTGCAAAAAGAAATTGAGTTTGAAACCAAGCTGCGCAATCTCTTGGCAGAATACGGCTACTCCCTGCGTAATGTAATCGCCGTGCTTGATCCGATGGCAGGGAAAAGTGCCGAAGCGCCTGTGAAAGGCGCACGTCGTGAGCGCACTTTGAAACGCTACAAGAACCCGGAAACCGGCGAGGTTGTCGAGACCAAGGGAGGCAACCATAAGGTGCTGAAGGCTTGGAAAGCTGAGTACGGTGCCGACAAGGTCGAAAGCTGGCTGCAATAACTGGTCAGGTTACTTGGGAGGGTCGCATCCGCGGCCCTTTTCTTTTTAGAGAGTCTTACAAAAAGGCATCCACAGGAACACCGAAACGATCCGAAAGTGCACGAATGTGGCGCACGTTCAATTGGCGTTTACCAGCAAGCACCTCGGAAATGACTGACTGGGTAGCGATCTCTGGTAGATCCCCCTGACGCAGGCCATGCTCCCTCATCAGGTAACGCAGCACCTCTGCCCCGCCTGCTTTCGGCAACGGCCGACGAAGCTCGTCGTAGGCTTCAATCATGTCCCCGACACGTGATGCAAGACTAGCCAAAGGGTGATTCTCATCATGGCCCACCAAGCCCAGCAACTCATCCAAGGCCTCGACCAGAGCATCATAGTCGTCCTCGTTCGTTGGCTTGCTCAGCAACGGGGCTACGTAACGCCAGTGCTCGCAGGCCTGCTTGATCAGTTCAGTCATGGTTGCTCGCTCCTCTTGCTGCATTCAGTATGATCCAGGACATGCTGGGTTAACACTTACTGCTATCAGCACGGAACGCTGGCCTCGATCAAGAAGGCTAAGCTTCGCGCCAATTGAGCGCTTAGGAGGTTCAAACGAATGGATTCGAAAGTAGGCACGCAGGAACGCAGCAACCTGCTCGACCAGAGCGAGATATCTGCATACCTATCAGCATTTGGTGACAAGCAAGTATGCATGCGTGAAGCCTTACTACTGCCTTCTGTAGACAAAGTGTACGCTTTGTTAGACGTTAATCTCCGCTCTATGTGGGAGGCGACCAGAGGGTTACGCAAGGGACTCCCGACGAGCAAAACAGCGCTCAAGCACCTATCGAAAGAGGCAGAGAAATGCTCGATCAGAGCACAAGAAAAGTTCATCCGGGCTCTCCCTTTCCCTCGACAGTCAGCTGAGCTCACTAAAGCTCAGATTGAAATGGGCTTTAGCGTTCCTACCATCACAAGCTGGCTCGGCATCCTGGAATTGGGTTGCTCTAACCCCGCAGTTCTGAATTATTGGAAGCACAAGCTTTACGCACTCTCAGATCTCAGTGGGCAAGTGATTCGCTCTTTGCCTAATGTGCGCGACCGGCTCAAAGCGTACGACTCGTCTGAGGTGGTCGCTCAGCTGGGATGTCCAGTAAGCCGCCAATCATTTTCAGACCAGCTTGCGAAGCTGGCCGATGACGAGCTTGCTCGCAGCAAACCTCTCGCTCAACTGATGGCAGCCGACGCTCTAGCGGCGCTGCTCAGGCTGGCCGCGTGGCTTACCGCAGAGTCGCAGGTGGCCAGCTGGGAGGTCGAGGTGCAGGAAGGCACGCAGAATGTCATTTGTGCAGCCTGGGCAATACCGAACTGGTGCCCAACCACTCAGTCATGGTCAAACCCCATGCAAACCGCACTTGAAAAATTAGCAGCCCTTGCAGGCTCAACAAAGAAAAGACCAGGGCCTGTCACTCACCTCGGGAAGCTTTGGGCTGCACATGACGGCATGGAGGCTGGATCACGAATCCGCTTGCTTCGGAATTGGGTACAGCACAAAGGAGGACGACCTTCCTTTCAAATGCTCCGTGACCTCGTGACGATATGTTTTGATTTTCACATCAAGGAAAGGGATGACCTCCCGGCTGACGTCATACCTGCTTATTGGGAGGGGGCCTGCATGCTTCGCTTCGCGGAGACAATGTCGGTCATCATTCGAGATTTGCAGCGCGCTGGATGGCCGAGGGAGCTGGTGACTTCGGTGATGGACGTGTACGCGATAGAGTATCGAACCGCGCGCCATCTTATGGGCAAGCCTATTGAAAATTGAAGGCGCCACTCAGGCGCCTTCAATTCCGATTGCTCAGATTCGATCATCCCAATCCTCAGGGCGATCATCGTACCCTCGGGACTCCCAGTAGGCGTCATTGTTCGGGTTCAGCTGGTTAGCGTGGTTGTCTTGGTCGCTTTTCTGGCTCATGGCCCTCTCCTTTTTGATGATGCCCGCAGGGATTAGCGTGCGGGGCCAGTATCGGGAACGGCCAAGGCGCGAAATAGGGAATTGAAATGGAAATTTCCTGTTCAAGCCCCGCCGCGTAGCGCAGCACAACTTTCATACGCCCCTGATCCTTTGGTGCAGCTGCAATGGGCCCGCCAAGCGAGAACATTGAATCACCAGAAAGACCGGAGTGACCCAACGAACCGGCACGAAAGCGATGCCTGGCTGCCCTGTGAACATAGTGCACTGCTAGCTAAGGCAGGCAATCGTAAACGGTTCAGGCGTGGGCCTCCTTTGGATCGCTCAGGGCCGGTTTGCCTGATGCGACCAGCAGCATTGGATTGATAGCTGCGATCGAGAGCGGCAGCTATCGGCCAAAAGCGACCAGTCGTAACGGGCAATCATCGGCCAACTATTTAGTGCTTCACAATCACCCAGAGCAAGAATAGAGTAAAGATTACTACCTAATAGGTATTCTACTCTACATGAATAGTTGGCTATCTCTGATCATCGCCTTGCCGACCGCTAACGCCACAGAGCGGATGCGTGCCTGGCGTGCCCTCAAGAGCAGTGGCGCAGCGGTACTGCGCGATGGTGTCTATTTGCTGCCTGATACTCCCGCCTGCCGGGAAGCGTTGGAAGCTGTTGAGCGCGACGTGCTGGGTAGCAATGGCACGGCCTTTCTGTTGCCCATCAATGATCCGCAAGGCGAGCGCTTTATCGAGTTGTTCGACCGTAGCGAGGACTACGCCAAGCTGCGCGTCGAGATCGAGGCGTGCCAGGCTCAACTGACTTCGGATAACGCCCTCACTAGCACCAAGCAGGTACGCAAGCTGCGCAAGGCATTTGCGCAGCTTGCGGCCATCGACTTCTTCCCTGCGGCAGCGCGGAAACAGACCGACACGGCCCTCAAAACACTTGAAACGGCCATCAGTCGGGCACTTTCGCGGGATGAGCCGAGCAGTCAGGATCAGCCTATCGAACAGCTGGATCGCCGCGACTACCAGGGCCGCCTCTGGGCTACGCGCAAGCGGCCCTGGGTCGACCGCCTGGCCAGTGCCTGGCTGATTCGGCGCTGCATCGATCCGAGAGCCCGCATTCTCTGGTTGGACACACCGAATGATTGCCCTGCTGACGCGCTGGGCTTCGATTTCGACGGTGCGACCTTTAGCCATGTCGGCAGTCGCGTCACCTTCGAAACCCTGCAAGCCAGCTTTGCACTGGTCGAGCCAGGCCTAAGCCGCATCGCGGCTCTGGTGCATTACCTGGATGTCGGTGGCGTTCAACCCGCTGAGGCTGTTGGCATCGAGCGTGTATTGGCCGGGCTGCGCGAAACCATCCTCAATGACGACCAGTTGCTAACGGCTGCTTGCGCCATCTTCGATGGGTTGCTGGCGGCATTTGTGAAAGAAGAGACCCCTGATGAATGAAACCACACTGCCGCCTGTAGAGCAGGATCTGCCACGTGCCGAGCCTGTCAGTTTGTTCCAGGCTTTTCTGTTCTGGCTCAAGCTCGGTTTCATCAGTTTCGGCGGCCCAGCCGGACAGATCTCGATCATGCACCAGGAGCTGGTGGAGCGTCGGCGCTGGATCTCTGAGCGGCGTTTTCTGCATGCGCTGAACTACTGCATGCTGCTGCCCGGCCCGGAGGCCCAGCAACTGGCCACCTATATCGGCTGGCTGATGCACCGCACCTGGGGTGGTGTGATTGCCGGGGTGCTGTTTGTGCTGCCCTCGCTGTTTATCCTGATCGCGCTGTCGTGGGTCTATATCGCTTTCGGTGATGTGCCGGTGGTGGCCGGACTGTTCTATGGGATCAAGCCCGCCGTGACCGCCATCGTGGTGCAGGCCGCTCATCG
The DNA here is from genome assembly GCF_019355055.1 of Pseudomonas sp. MTM4. NCBI lineage: Bacteria > Pseudomonadati > Pseudomonadota > Gammaproteobacteria > Pseudomonadales > Pseudomonadaceae > Pseudomonas > Pseudomonas sp. MTM4. The sequence continues at coordinate 4,460,281 of NZ_CP048411.1, read as the reverse complement.
CATCGGCTCCCGTGCCCTGAAGAACAACTGGCTGTGGGCGATAGCTGCCGCCTCGTTTGTGGCGATATTCGCCCTCAACCTGCCGTTCCCGCTGATCGTGCTGGTCGCCGCAGTGATCGGTTATTTCGGTGGGCGTTTCGTCCCAGAGAAGTTCAGCATCGGCGGTGGTCATGGCGCGGCCAAGCAGTCTTACGGCCCAGCGCTGATTGATGATGAAACCCCGACACCGGAACATGCGCGCTTCCGCTGGCCACGACTGCTCTTGCTGGCAGCGATAGGTGCAACGCTGTGGGCGTTGCCCATGGGGCTGTTGACCGCTCTATTCGGCTGGGAAGGCACGCTGACGCAGATGGGCTGGTTCTTCACCAAGGCCGCACTGCTGACCTTCGGCGGTGCCTATGCGGTACTACCCTATGTCTACCAGGGTGCAGTCGGCCACTACGGCTGGCTGACCCCGACACAGATGATCGACGGTCTGGCTCTGGGTGAAACTACGCCAGGGCCACTGATCATGGTGGTGGCCTTCGTCGGTTTTGTCGGTGGCTACGTGCAGCAGGTATTCGGTGCCGATCAGGCCTTCTTGGCCGGTGTCGTGGCCGCCAGCCTGGTCACCTGGTTCACCTTCCTGCCGTCCTTCCTGTTCATTCTTGCGGGCGGCCCGCTGGTGGAATCGACCCACAACGAACTGAAGTTCACCGCGCCGCTGACGGCCATCACCGCCGCCGTGGTCGGGGTAATCCTCAATCTGGCGCTGTTCTTTGGTTATCACGTGCTCTGGCCGCAAGGCTTCGAGGGGGCTTTCGACTGGCCTTCGGCGCTAATTGCCCTGGCGGCAGCGGTAGCCTTGTTTCACTTTAAACGCGGTGTCATCCAAGTGCTGATGGCCTGTGCTTTGGCCGGACTGGTGGTACACCTGCTGCAAAACTGAGAGGTAGAAGATGAGCAGAATCTCGATATGCGAACTGGCGGAATGGCAGGCAGCAGATCGGGCGTTCACTTTGCTGGATGTGCGCCGTACGAGCGTGCGGCTTGCCGATGCCGAAGAAATTCCCGACGCACACTGGCGTGATCCCGAGGCTGTCTTCACCTGGAAAGATCAGGTTTCACGGGACAGGCCAGTGATTGTCTATTGCGCCAAGGGGCATGAAATCAGCCAGGGCATCGCCGCCACATTGGAGGCCATGGGCCTGGATGCTCGCTTCTTGATCGATGGCTTTGCTGGCTGGTACGGCGCTGGCCGGCCCACCCGTAGCATATCGAGGTAGTGGATCTCCGCCGATATGACGCGATAGTCGCTGGCACTAGCCGAGCGAGCGGATCATGTGTAGTACGGCCAGATGCCCGGGGTAGAACCAATAACCCCAGCGCTTGACCGGCCAGACCCTGAACTGGCGCAGTCGGCGCAGCAGCCACAACCCAAGCAAGGGTGCGACAAACGCAGTGATCACGATCAGCAAGGTATAGGGCTGCAATTCCCACTCGGCGAGCCAGCGGTTGCGACTATTGGCCAGTACGCACAGTGCGGCAGGCAATAGCCACACAAGCCCTGGGCGCTGAATGGCCAGCAGCAACGCTGCCGGCAGCAGTGCGCCGAAAACGCCGTACATCAGGCGCTCTTGCATCAGCACCGCGACAGTCACGCCGGCCAGAGCCAGGATCAAACCGTCGCGACCACGGTGATGTGCTCCCCAGGTGATAAGCAGGCCCAACAGCAGCGAAGGCATAACGTTGAGCGTGCTGCTGTCGTTAGAAAGCAGGCGATAGGGCAACTCCGAGATCACTGCAAACGCAGTCATCCAGCACATGTAGCGAACGTTGTTATCGGAATACAGCTCACCTGTTTGCGAGCGCGCGACATTGGCGGCGATCCCCAGGCAGAACATTGGAAAGGCTAAGCGCCCAACGATGAACAACCATCCGTTGTCAGGCCAGATGTAGCGCAGGTGATCCAGCAGCATGGTCAGCATCGCCAGCCACTTGATCAGATCCAGGTTGGTGTCGCGCTTCTGCAGGCTCACCCAAACCACCCAAGCGTCATGGCAGCTAGTGCCAGATAGCGAGTGGTCTTAGCCAGCATCACGATCAACAGAAAGCTCCAGAAGGGTTCTCGCATGACACCCGCGACGACTGTGAGTGGATCACCAATGATCGGCACCCAACTGAGCAGCAGTGACCAGCGACCGAAGCGGTGATAAGCCTGCTGAGCCTTTTCCAGTTTGCCCTCGCTGACGGGAAACCAGCGCTTGTGTCTGTAGCGCTCGATAGAGCGACCCAGCAGCCAGTTCAGTACCGAGCCCAGTACATTACCCGTGGTGGCGACCGCCAGCAGCGCCCAGACCGCATAGCGGTCAGTCAGCAGCAACCCGACCAGCACCGCCTCCGACTGCATGGGTAGCAACGTGGCAGCACCGAAGGCAGCGAGGAACAGGCCGAAATAACCGGATAACTCCCACATCGGCTAGGCGTTCAGGCCGATCCAGCCGTGGAAGCCGACGTAAACCCCCACACCAATGATCAGTAGGCTGGACAGGTAAGGAGCGCGACGGGCCACAGCACCCAGCCAGGGCCAACGATTGGATGCCTGGCGTGCGCCGATAGCAGCGGCTGCACCAACGGTAACCAGAGTTATAGCCAGACCGATGCTGAAACACAGCACCAGGACGGCACCCAGGGTGACTTCTTTCACTTGCAGGCAGAGCAGCAGCACGGTGATCGCTGCCGGGCAGGGAATCAGTCCGCCAGTCAGACCGAACAGGATGATCTGGCCGGTGGTGACATTGCGATTGCTGAAGCGTTTACGGATGTCGTTGGCATGCGCTCGCTCATGGGCATCCTGGTAGCCCTCCAGCGACAGCTCTAGCCCCTCCAGCTCGGAATGATCATGCTCATGACGGTGGCTTTGCTCGCGGAACTCCAGGTCATAGTCGTGGGAGTGATCAGCATGGCCGAGGCTCAGGCGCGCAGTGAACTCATGGGGCTCGGGAATATCGTCCAGTGACTCTAGGTAGTCACACCGGTCGACGAAGCGAAACTGCTGGGCCAGGCCATCGGGGCGAGTCGTCAGCAAGCTTACTTCAGCAGCCGGCCAGGCATGACCACTCAAGGTCTTCAGCCGCCAGCGCGGAGGGGCGCCTTCTTCGAAGATCGACAGCTCGATACGCCCGTGCCCTGTGTCGATACGCTGCGTTTCATCGTGGTGGTGATGGTCGTGTTGATGCTCATCACCTTCCTCGAAGCGCCACATCTGCTCGCCACGCCAGGTGCGCCAGAGCATCCACAGGGCGATGGTGATAATGATTACGGCGGACGCTAGCTGGAAATAAGGCTCGGTAGTTTCGGCATCCAAATTCTGCCCCAGGTACATGCCGCCCATGGCCACCAGCCAGACTACGGCGGTGTGCGAAAGCGTTGCGGCAAGGCCTAGCAGAATGGCCTGCTTCACCGTGCCACGAATGGCCACGATAAACGCCGCCATCATGGTCTTCGAGTGCCCAGGCTCCAAGCCGTGCAAAGCACCCAGCAGAATGGCGCTGGGGAAGTACAGCCAGGCCTGCGAGCCCCCCTGTTGCAGCAATTCGGCGAAACTCGACATGGGAGGGGCCTAGAGGTACTTGGTGATTTGCTTGAAGTCTTCGAGTGAAGCGCGCTCGCCTACCGCAAGTGCTTCGACTGTATGTTCCAGACAGTGGTCGATATGGTCTTGGATAAGCACACGCTTGGCCTGGCAGACGGCTTTTTCCACGGCATGTAGCTGCTGAGCAATGTCGACGCAGGCCCGGCTGTCTTCAATCATGGTGACGATGCTGCGCAGGTGGCCCTCCGCACGCTTCAACCTTTTGATGATGTCGCCATGACTTTGGTGCTGGTGGCCGTGTTCGTGATCGCTCATGCCTTGAGTCTCGTGCGTCGATGAATTACGCTCTCATGCTATCCCCCTGGGGGGGATATGGTCAAACCGGCTACCTCTCCATAAAAGCCACTCGCTTAGGCATCGAAAGAACCACAACATGCTCAGCAATCCCATTAGCACCAAGGTGATTTTTGCCCTTGCTCTCGCCATATTGCTGGCTTGGGCCGGGCATACCTCTGCGCTGTTTATGGGATCGAGCCAGCCTTCCTTGAGTGGAAATGACAGTGCTCATTCGCATGCGCATGGTGATGAGACGCAGGCCTGTGCTGCGTACGGGGATCACTGCCACTCGCCGCTGACAGCCGACCACTTGCATGAAACACCGCATCTGACCGCGCTGCTGAGAATAAGCACGCTGCCAGAACGTGCGCAGCCGATACTCGCCCCTCGCTACTCCATTCCTCCAAGCCCGATCTTCCTGATCGAGCGGCCACCGCGCGCCACATTCGTGCTCTGACACAGGCCGCTGTGCGGCCCAAGCCCCCTTTAATTTAGGACTCAACCATGCATTCGCTATCTATGGGCGCAATGGACTCATCTGTCGTGCGTCCGAATCGCTCGTTACTACTGTTGCTGCTTTTCATGGCATTGCTGTTTCTAGGCATGCCTGAGGCGCTGGCCCACGCCGTTGCCGAGGGCGACAAGGGCTTTATTCAGGAAAGCTCCGGGGTGATGGTGCTGCCGTTTATCTACATGGGCGCTAAGCACATGATCACCGGCTACGACCACCTGCTGTTCCTCTTCGGAGTGATCTTCTTCCTCTACCGCCTGAAGGATGTTGGGCTCTACGTCACCCTGTTCGCCGTGGGCCACACAGTTACGCTGTTGTTCGGTGTGCTGGCAGAAATCAGCATCAGCTCCTTTGTGATCGACGCCATCATCGGTTTCTCGGTGGTGTACAAGGCGCTGGATAACCTGGGCGCATTCCAGCGCTGGTTCGGCCATCAGCCGAACACCAAAGCGGCCACGCTGATTTTCGGCCTGCTGCATGGCTTTGGTCTGGCGACCAAGATTCAGGAATACGAGATCTCGGCAGATGGCCTGATCACCAACCTGATCGCCTTCAACGTCGGCGTCGAAATCGGCCAGCTCCTGGCCCTGAGCGCCATCCTGATTGTCATGGGCTACTGGCGACGCACCGCCAGCTTCTGGCGCCATGCATATACCGCAAACGTCGCCATGATGAGCGCCGGTTTCCTCTTGATGGGTTACCAGCTCACCGGCCTGATCGCCTCTCAGTAAGGAATTCTCAGCATGTTCAATACCAAGCTTCCGACCCAAAGCGAATTGCCTACCAGCCGCCAACTGTTGCGCTCCACTGTGATCGCCGTGGGCGTTGCCGCAGCCTTACTGGTCACTGTAGTGATGCCTTCGGAGTACGCCATCGACCCAACGGGCGTTGGCCGCTTACTCGGCCTGACCCAGATGGGCGAAATGAAGAAAACCCTGGCCGAAGAAGCGGCTGCGGATGCAGCGGTTCAACCCGCTGCATCCCCCGTTGTGCAAGCCCCCGTGCCTGTTCAGCCGGTAGTTCAAGAGCAAGTCGCGGCAGTGCCTGTGGCTGAACCAGCCGCAGAGCCACAGCCAGCCCTGAAGTCTGACGAGATAACCGTCACCCTGAAGCCAGGTGAGGCCAGTGAAATCAAGCTGGAGATGCTGAACAAGGCCACGGTCAGCTACGAGTGGGCAACCAATGGCGTACCGGTCAACCACGACACTCATGGCGAGCCTTACAACGGCCCCAAGGGCTACTACCACAGCTACAGCAAAGCCAAGCAGATCAAGGGTGACAAAGGCGAGTTCACCGCCATTTTCGACGGCACACACGGTTGGTTCTGGCGCAACCGCAGCAACCAGGACGTGACCATCACGCTGAAGACCAAGGGCGAGTACCTGAGCGTCAAACGCGTTATCTGAGGCACATAGCCCCTGCGTCAGCCGGCACAGGGGCTTCTACTTTCATGATCGAAACAGAAAGGATTACATGATGAAAAGCACAACTACCCTGAGTCGCTCCCTGCTGTTGGTTTGTCTGCTTGGTCTGCTGTCGGCCTGTGGCGGCGGCGAGCCGGAAACCCAGTCCGAAGTCGAAAGCCACGGTCACGCTCACGACTAAGATCTGAAACGCTGTGTTGTCACGAGCGAGGAGCCTACTTGTTCGTGACAATCAGCAAATGCCTCTTCTTCTCGGCTACCGCTACATCATGCACTTTAGGTGTGACTGCTTTTGGCCGATGGCAGCCTAATGTGGGCGTTGTTGCTAACGGCTAAACTTCGCTAGCCTGAGTAGCTGGGGCATACGCCTATTCGAGGCAATCTCGCCAGGGCCTAGCCTTTTCCTCACGTAAAAACGCCATGCTGTAGACGCCCTATCAGATCCAGGGCTAAGCGAAGCTCAGCATCGCTTCCTGTCATATCGACGGGCTTGCGGCCATTAAGCGCCTTGGCAGGTTTGTTCAGCCACTCGACAGCGCTTTGCTCATCACCGGCAAATAGATCTGTTGCTGCCTTTCTGAGCTCGATCTCTAGCGCTGATCTAACCATCATGAATCCCGCCTTAAGATCCCAGCATTTCCATCAGACAATGCAGCGCAAACGATAGCTAACGAGGTAGCACAACTCAGCTGAAACTAACATCGCTCAGCACCGTCAGCAGCGGCCATCGATCATGGATCCACTCATATTCGGCAGGTGGCGTCGTAGTCACGACATATACCCTCCGCTGCTCCCCTTCGCCAATGACCAGGCACTCTAGCGCAAAGCCCTTTGGGACATCGAACCAGTGCGATGTCCGTTTCTTCTCGCCTGGCCGACCTTCCTTCTCCATATACCTCTGAACCATGCCGAACCCACGGCGGGGCCTGTATTTCTCCCAGCCGCCAGACTGCACGGTGCTGAGCCTTGCCCAGCCGCCCTGAGGGCCGTTTCCTGGCTCCTCCTTCCTCCTGCCCCAAGGAATCCAATCGAGCTGGCCGCTTTCCTCAAGCAGCACCGGAATGGCTGCTTTGGGATTGGGAAAATAGATCTTCCAGACCTTATCGGCCTCACGGGCCTCTACGCCTCCGCACATGCTTGTTACCTCACACTGCTTACGCTGCCTTATGTTCTAGACTCTGCTCGCCAGGAAGGCATTCCCCTCTCGAATGGAGTTCGAAGATGCGGTATCTCCCATACATCGCGATTGCCCTCGCCTCCTCACTGCTCTCTGTTTCCGCCACGCTCTGGCACGCAGCTCCGAAAACTGCCGAATCCTCTCACTCCGTCACACGCCCCCCGCTGAAGGTTGAGCATCAAAACGGGAACCTACTGATTTGGGGCGGCTGGGAAACTACGAAGGGATACCAAGCACCAGGTATCAACGCAGTAGAGATCCGTTGTGATACAGCCAGCTCCCGCTGCGTAGAAGCCTATGCCTCGATCTTGCATCACACCGAGGGAGAGGATCTCGAAGCGCAGGTATTCGACTACGTGGTGCAAAACTGGACAGAGACCGAAATGCTTGCGGTGGCTGGGCAAGCGATGGAGTGTTTAGATCGGAGACTGATCGTTGATCTGGTTGCTCAGCAGGCTCGTTTGGAATGGAGTCCCAGCGCGGAAGCGGGCTGCGAAGGCGACATAGGTGCCGCTGTGCTAAGCGGAGATCCGTTGTAGATCCGGCCGCTTGTCCACCCTGATTGACCTCTCTCAACGGTTCGCGAATACTGTTTGCATATACAGTATTCCTTGGATGTTGCGATGTCATCTCTTTCGATACTGGCCCGGTGCGAACGCCTGCGGGAGCGTCTTCTCACCGATGTGGCCAACGGCCTGCGTATTACTGGCTTTCAGTCACCCGCCGAGGATGAGAAGGACGACGGGCTTTCTCTCGACCTTCTCACTGGCTTGGGGGCGCCTCACGTTTGGGCTGTGCAAGTCTTGGACGATAGTTTGGTCGGCTTCGGCATATTCCGTGGTGATCGGCTGATCGTGAACCGTGCGGCCACTCACCTGGACGAAAGGCTGGTGGTGGTTGACCTTGCGGGAGACTACCGCGTGCGCCTGGTTCAGCGTGACTTGTTGGGGGGCCGCTGGCTGAAAGCAGCTGACCCCACCGTACCGGGCGTACAACTGGACGGCGATGAGATCATCGAAGTTTGGGGTGTCGTCACCTGGGTGGTAAGTCGTGTGGCGACATGAGCATACCGCCGAAAGTATTCGCGCTTATAGATTGCAACTCGTTTTACTGCAGCTGTGAGCGCATCTGTCAGCCGGAGCTCAAACGTAAGCCGGTCGTAGTGCTATCCAACAATGACGGCTGCGTAATTGCTCGCTCAGCCGAGGCCAAGGGGCTTGGTATCGCCATGGGGGCGCCCTACTACCAAGTGCGCGAGCAGATGCGCCGACAAGGAGTGGTGGCGCGCTCCAGCAACTACACCCTCTATGCAGACATCAGCAATCGGGTGATGCGTGTAATGGCTGAGATGCTGCCAGGCATTGAGGTTTATTCCATTGATGAGGCTTGGGGCGACATGACCGGAGTTGCCGACCCGGCTGAGCTGGGCCGAGGCATTCGCAACCGTCTAGCCCATGAAATTGGGATGCCGGTCGGAGTAGGCATCAGCACCACCAAGACGCTGGCCAAGCTCGCGAATTGGGCAGCGAAGAAATGGAAGGCAACTGGCGGTGTACTTGACCTGACCGACCCTATCCGCCAAGAGAAATTGCTTCGGTTGGCTCCTGTGTCGGAGGTGTGGGGCGTGGGGCACCGCTCGGCTGCCAAGCTAGCAGCTCTGAACATTTCTACCGCTTGGGAACTGGCTCAGTTCGATATCGGTACATTGCGAAAGACTTTCGGCGTGACCATGGAGCGCACGGCGCGTGAGCTGCGTGGTGTGAGCTGTATTGGCTTCAATGACGGCCCCCCTCCCAAGGAAGCCATCTGCTCGAGCAAGATGTTTGGAGCGCGTCAGACAGACCTGCCGCCGATTCGGGAAGCACTAGCTGCCTACGTGGCTCGAGCAGCCGAAAAGCTGCGCGGCCAGAACTCGCTGTGCAGCACTATCCAGGTCGGACTCCAGACCCAGCTGGCTGATCGCAATGGGCCACGTTACGCCGATGCCATCACCTTAGCCTTACCCTCTCCAACAGATGACACTCGCGAAATTTTGGCTATGGCCCAATACGGCCTTGGGCGAATCTACCGCCATGGCTACCCTTTCTCGAAGTGTTCCATCTTGCTCATGAATTTAAGTCAGCGCGGCGAGCTGACACCGGATCTATTTGCACCCAAACCACGCCATGGTGCCGAGCGGCTGATGGCAGTTATTGACCAAATCAACCGCAGAGAAGGAAGAGACACTGTGCGTATTGGCCGAGTGCCTGCGACACCGGTTTGGGCTATCCGTCGGGAGATGTTGAGTCAACGGTACACGACGCGCTGGGATGAAATTATTGGCGTGCGAGGATAGTCTTTGAATGGAGGCGTCTTCTTGCGGCTAAGGAAGGACGTTGGTAAATGCTGACAACCCCCCTTTCTTGTAGGCGTCGCCCCGAGACTAAGCTGGCTCTGGGAAGTGCGTGCCGTTCACAGATGCAGTCAGCTAATATCTGCTGAGTTATCTGAGGCCGTGAAGGGAAATCAACATATGGCTACCCAACGCCCGATGCCGAGGCTTGATGCCGCGAAGCTTCGGGAGAACGCGCTTACCTCTATTCGGTTAGGCGTTGAGGACTTCGAGCGCTGCAGACATCCAGCGGGCGATCCAGCGCGGGCGCTCTCGGCAATTCGAAACCTCTTCGCAGGCGTACTGCTCCTATTCAAGTACAAAATCGCTACGTGTGTCGATGACCCCGCTAATGCTGCGGCGCTAATCTTCAATCCACCGGAGGTTTTGCCTCATTCAGATGGGGAAGGGGGTATCGCATGGGTGCCGGTGGGCAAGTTCAGGCCCACCACAATCGATGTGGGAACGATCCAAAAGCGTTTTGAAGCTTTTGAGATAGATGTTGATTGGGATGTGATCGAAAAACTGCAGGCGTGCCGCAACCATCTTGAGCATCTCCATCCCGCTCACACGCTAGGTGAGGTAGCCGAATTCGTGGCGGAGCTGTTCCCGGTGTTACGGGATTTCATTCAGACGGAGCTGGAGGAGTCACCAGCAGCTATCCTCGGGGACGCTTGGCAGCTCATGCTGTTGCATCACAACTTCTTTGTAGACACCACAAAACGATGCGAAGAGGCTTGGTCTGAGGCCTACGTGCCTGAAGGAATGGAGCCTTGGCTGAAGGAGTCTAAGTGCCCGGAATGCGGTTCAACTTTATTAGCGCCTGCGCAAGAAAGTCTGGACGCAGGTGATACTGTTAAACGCAACGATGACCGCTTTAAGGCTATCTGTATCGCCTGTGGATACACAGACTTGGTTGCCCCGCTCATGGTCGTCGCGCTGGAGAACGCCCATAGTTACGACCCGCGTGACGGAGGCGAGGCCAGCCTTGAGGGCTGCAATCAGTGTGGCCGTGGAGCGTTCCTCATCTATGAGCAGTCCTGCCTGTGGTGTGCCGCTGAACTCGAATACACGGAATGCGAGATGTGTGAGGAGCGTCTGGGGCAAGAAGACCAGCACAATGGTGGGCTGTGTTCCTATCACGCTCACTCTTATGAGAAATTCATGCGTGAGGATTGACTCTGCCGTGGAGCGACCTGGCTTAGCACTGCAAACAGCGAAGCACTAAGGAAACTCTGAAGAAGACTTCCTAATTTTGGCAAAATGTCCGGACTCCACCCGCCGAGTTTTCCGATGAAGCAGATGACCTTCGCCGACGCCGAGTACGCCGGCAAGCGCAAACAGACCCGTAAAGAGCTGTTCCTGATCGAGATGGATCAGGTGGTGCCGTGGAAGGGTTTGATTGCCTTGATCGAGCCGCATTACCCCAAGGGTGAAGGTGGTCGTCCGGCGTATCCGCTGATGGCGATGCTGCGCGTACATTTGATGCAGAACTGGTTCGGCTACAGCGACCCGGCCATGGAAGAAGCGCTCTACGAGACGACCATCCTGCGTCAGTTCGCCGGGCTGAGCCTGGAGCGCATTCCCGACGAAACCACCATCCTCAACTTCCGTCGCCTGCTGGAGAAACACGAACTGGCTGCCGGTATCCTGGCCGTCATCAATGGCTATCTCGGTGACCGCGGTCTGTCGCTGCGTCAGGGCACTATCGTCGATGCTACGTTGATCCATGCACCCAGTTCGACCAAGAACAAGGACGGTAAGCGCGACCCGGAGATGCACCAGACCAAGAAGGGTAACCAGTACTACTTCGGCATGAAGGCCCACATCGGTGTGGATGACGAGTCGGGGCTGGTGCATAGCGTGGTTGGCACGGCGGCCAACGTGGCGGATGTCACCCAGGTCGACAAACTGCTGCATGGCGTGGAGAACGTCGTCTGCGCCGATGCCGGTTACACCGGGGTCGAAAAGCGCTCAGAACATGCGGGCCGCGAAGTGATCTGGCAGGTCGCGGCGCGTCGACGACGGCTCGTTGCCACTCGCTCACATCAATCGATGATGGGGATGGGTGATCCTCTGGATGGGTATGCCATTCCCCTAAATAATTTTCGGCACCCATACTCACAGCCCAACGCTTCTTGAGCGCTTCAGCATGCCCACGCTCGACACGCTCGAATCTGAATCTAGTTCTCTTATCGTCTACTTGGGGCATCGTGGCAGCAGTAATCTCGAAATGCTCCCCTCTTCGCAGACCAATCAGAATCCCGCCAGACTCCGGGTCACCCGCTTTCAGCTGCTTATACCGAGCAACAAGCTCAATCACCAAAGCGCTCACTACTACAAGCCGCCCCGACCCCGGATCAATCAGTGCGAGCGGCTGCATACTTCGCAGTTTGCTCTCTGTCTAGGCGAAATCGGCTTCACCTGTTTTCCATTTGCATAGTCCAAAGTAATACTTCGTAAAGTAGGCTTGAATATTCCACTTGACCAATCAAGGGCGATTTCAGCAGCTAGAGCTGCCGCATGCAGTGCAGCAGGCGCGGAGAATGGAACAAGCCAATCTCCGCATGCACCTGCATTCTTCACTTTCATCTCATACTCTCGCCGCATAACCGAAAGCTGGCCGCCTGGTTTAGTATGCTCCAAGCAACTTACGCAGGCTTGTTCGCGTTCATGCAATAAATAGGCTTGAGCACCACAGCCCGCTCCGACAACCCATGAAAATACTATTGGAGGAAGATTTCCGGAAATAAAATTCTCGCCTAAATACTGAGAAAATGCCTCACTACCAGTTGCATCGACGACCAAGTCCACCTCTGAAAAAACACTCAGATTTTTCACTCTATCGCTGTATGCGTGCAACTTCACCTCCGGGTATTTGTTACGTAACTCTAAACTAAGAGCGGAAGCCTTGTCCTGGCCAATATATTCAAAGCCAAGAAAGTGACGCCCCAAATTACCCATAGACAAATCATCATCATCAATAAGTATTAACGAACCACCTAAAAAACCAGCACCAGATTTCACAAGTAAATCTGACAAATATCCACCAATCGCACCACAACCAACTAAAGCAATATTTTTTCCTGCAAGACTTTTATATCCCTCCATAAGATTGCGCGACAACCACGACTCCGCGTCAATCGGAATCGGACTTAGCCGGCTAACCTTTACATTTCTAGGGTAGCTCCGGAGAACAGAACGCATAAACTGATCTGGAGTCCTAGCCTTAACGATTTTATTCACAACAGAAAGATTAAGAAGAACTGCGCAAGAGCAATTAGGTGCCCGAACCAAAAGAAGAACAAGATTTTGGCGAAGCCTGTATGCATCTTTCAGCACAGACATTAGTCCACCATGGGCTTTATAATCTGCAACCTTTAACCACGTAGATAATTGTTGGAGATTAGTGGGCGGCCACTCTTCAGAAACACCAAGCAAAGAAACTGAATCCACGACCCGTAATATCAAGTTTGAATAGGCTTCTTGGCCACCCCAGTTCTCGTAGCGAGCAACTAGAGCCTCTTCGTCGCTCCCCAAAATCCATATTTCCTCGCGAGCATCATTTTTGGGGAGAGTAATTATTGAACAATGCTCATACAGTCCCTCAGATCTTGATTGGGGAATATCAAGAAGTAGATCGCCACCACCCCAATAGACCAAAAATTCATCACGAGTATCTATCAGAGAATCGCCATCGAGAAGTCGTTCGAGAAGCCGCTGGGCTAACTCAAGACAACCTACAACCGCTCCACCAATATTACCTCTCGGAAGATAGGCTTGATCACGCCCCAAGTAACATAAAAATCCATACGGATTAATGTGAGCGCACACCTTTGGCAGCCCTACCGGACGCTCAACAAGCTCAATGGATGGAAGAGAAACAAGTGATACATCCGAAAAATGAATACGGATGGGGACTTCTTCGCCCTTCGGGCGAAGAAGTCCCTTGTATATTGGGTACGGCATACTTTGCTGAAGCTCGTAGCCGTACCCGATTAATGCCGAATGGATCCTACTCAGTTCCACTGTTTAACCCGCCGTCATAATACCGACAGGGGACACTGCTTTCGTCCTCTCTAGAGGAGTGCTTTGAACTGTATCAATCACCACTCGCCCTGGATCGAAGGGCATACGATGACCGAATGCTTCTTGCAGAAGCTTGCATGCTTGCTCCGGAGTACTAGAGCGATAAATTGCCTCGTCCAGTTGCTGTGCTAAACGAGTGAGGCGAGCCACCACGTCGGCACGAATGCCATCCTTATCCAAACGCGCAGCAATATCTTCTTGCTCCTCGATGGGTTTGTTAATTGTCGTGGGGTTCATGACCTTGCCTTGGAGAATTTTGGGCAGTTCCTTTGCAACTTTCAGCAAGGCTAAATCATCGCGTCGAGGTAGTGACACATCGAGCGCTTTCGCAACTGCGACCATCAAGAGAATGGACTTGGGATCCTCACCACTCCATACCTGATTGTCACGCCACCCCTTTATGTAGCGCATGACCCGACGTAACTGCTCGGTCTTTAAAGCAACTTCGGATTCAACCCAATCCTTAATTGGCCGAGGATCATTATCGCGCCAGCCGCGATCTTTGGTGGCCATGAGCACACCATGAGTAGGCATCAAATCCCACTTATCGTCTTCGTCTAGCTGGGCACTCGCCAAGATGCTGTCGAGCGCTTTGCAGACAGCCATCGACCGGATCTCCCTAAGCTTTTCGAACTCAGCATCCGGAATGCTGTAGGCCGGCACATCAATGTGCTTGTCGCCGGCGATCTCAAGGCGCGTGCAATTTGGATTGTCGTCAATGAGTTTCCAACCCTTTTCATCCGCCAAGCCTTGCAGCACTTCTTCAACGCAGGCAAACAAGACATTGCTCATAACAGACGGACGGGCCGCTTCAAGATAGCTAAATGGGAGATAGGTTCCATCGTCGAGATCCGCTTGCTGGGGATCCCGGCAAGGGGAATTCAAGGTCTTGTAAGCCCACGAGCCTTGGGTGAAGAAACGCGGCTTGCGCACCTGTTGCTCACTACCGAGTGCTTTCTGAAGCATGCCGGGTAGCTTAGAACGGAGCCGATCACGTATTTCGGTGCGAGCGCTCTGCATCTCGTCTCGCTCATCGCTGGAAAGCGTCAGTCGGTCTAGGTAGGTGGTCGCGTAAACCGTACTGTCCAACAGACTGTGCAGGTTGAAAGCTGGCATCGACATCGCTCCGTTGACCCAATGACGACACCACTATATGGTGTGCCAATCACGGATGTCTACCACAACATAGGGGGTTGAGATGTATGCCGTTTTCGGCCTGAAAAGCCTTGTGATAGGCGTACTGGCACTGATCCTACTTGTTTTTCTTGGTGTCACCTGGCAGGAAAGGCCCGATGACGTGACGGAGCTCGTTTCGCTCCTTTGGAGAGTCGCCAGTCTTACCATTGGGGCCATATTCCTTCTAGGCAACATCCGTCCAGTGTTTCGCTGGATATGGAAAGCAGCAGAAGCATGCTCTGATAGCTTGTTCCCTGACCTGACCGGCATTTGGAAAGGACAGCTTCGATCCAACATTTCTGTCCATGAAGCGCTTCAGAATGCTGCTAACTCACGTGAGCGGACATTCAATGCTTTTGATCCCAATGACGTTAATAGCGTCGAGCTTGAGCAGTTTGAAGCGGTAATGAGTATTAAAGCGACCCTCAACCGGATCACTGTGAATATGACCGTCCAAGGGCGAAATGGGGAGTCGCGCTCCTACAGTTTGATGTGCAAGCCCAGGGTTTCGGCTCATGACGAACCCCATCGTCTTACCTATGTTTACGTGTCGCAATTGTCTGAACCCTCGGGAGATGACGAGTCGAACCACATAGGAGCAGCCGAACTGGAAGTGCTACGCAAGGACGATCAGCTCATTCTTTCTGGTTTCTACTGGACAGCACGAAACTGGCGTAATGGCCGCAACACCGCAGGAACACTGCGCTTCGTGCGCACATAGCGAATCAGGTCAGCAAAGGCCGACAAAACGTAAAAAAAATTTCAGCGGCACTGCCGTATACTTTCACGCCGAAAAGGAGCCTGTTTATGCCAAAATGTATACGCTTTCGTTCATCAATGACCCTCCTCAACAGCCACCCCCCTTACTACTCGGGCCGCGCAGAAATGTTTACGATTATGGCATCGGCGTTTTGTCAATAAGAAGTTAGCTGGCGCACGGATCTGAGCGGACCGCGCGTTGTTGTCTACCAAGCCGGCCCCCATCACGTACAGGCGTACGCTCAGGGGCTCCGACTTGGCAGACGCCTAGCGCTGCCTCGCTCAGCTTCGCGCTCACACCGAGCTGAAGAAGCAAAGGCGAAATTGCAAATGCGAGGGAACGCTGCGTTCTCATTCGCGAAGTGGAATCACATTGTAGGAGCGAGGGGGGCGCCTAGCCCTTGCTCGCGAAGCGCTATCCGCCAACTCACCACCCGAGTTAACGCATAGCCCGAGGCCACCGCCAATCCAGTCCCCTCGCCCCTCTGGGGAGAGGCCTAGGGTGAGGGGCCGACCTACCAGACAACACAAAGGCCGGGACCAAACTCCCGACCATCCCCTCGCCCCTCCGGGGAGAGGGCTAGGGTGAGGGGCAGCCCCACCAGACAACACAAAAGGCCGGACTAAACCCCGACCTAATACAGAACACCAGGGCGCAGGGCACCACCACCCTCCCCCAACCAAACACCCGCTTTTGCGTGCACACACAAAAGCCCAGAACATTCCCGACCGGCCACACCGGTCCCCAATCAGGAGAAACCGCCATGCTGAGCTGGGACGAATTCGACGAAGAAGAAACCACTACCACCGCCGCGCCCGCAGCCCCACAAGCCGCTGCCACCAGCAACGAAGCCCCCGCCAAGCTCGACCAGGACGCCGCCGGCTCCGTCGAAGAAGCCCGCGCCGTAGCCGCTGACGACTCCGCTGCCATCGCCCGCGCCAAAAAGGCTCTGGACGACCTCGACATCCAGGAAGGCCTGGACGACCTCGAAGGCGCCTCCGCCCGCGTTCACGTCGGCGACAAGCAGATGATCAACGCCCGCGCCGACCTCAACCAGCTCGTACCCTTCAAGTACGACTGGGCCTGGCAGAAGTATCTGGATGGTTGCGCCAACCACTGGATGCCGCAGGAAGTGAACATGAACGCCGACATTGCTTTGTGGAAGAGCAAAGACGGCCTCAGCGAAGACGAACGCCGCATCGTCATGCGCAACCTCGGCTTCTTCTCCACCGCCGACAGCCTGGTCGCCAACAACCTCGTGCTGGCCGTGTACCGCCTGATCACCAACCCCGAGTGCCGCCAGTACATCCTGCGCCAGGCCTTCGAAGAGGCGATCCACACCCACGCTTACCAGTACTGCATCGAATCGCTGGGCATGGATGAAGGCGAGATCTTCAACATGTACCACGAGATCCCGAGCGTCGCGAAGAAGGCCTCATGGGGCCTCAAGTACACCCGCTCGATCTCCAACCCCGAGTTCAACACCGGCACCGTCGAGACCGACAAAGAGTTCCTGCGCAACCTCATCGCCTACTACTGCGTACTGGAAGGCATCTTCTTCTATTGCGGCTTCACCCAGATCCTCTCCATGGGCCGCCGCAACAAAATGACCGGCACCGCCGAGCAGTTCCAATACATCCTGCGCGACGAGTCCATGCACCTGAACTTCGGCATCGACGTGATCAACCAGATCAAGATCGAAAACCCACACCTGTGGGACGCCGCCATGAAGGACGAAGCGACCCAAATGATCCTCCAGGGTACGCAGCTGGAAATCGAATACGCCCGCGACACCATGCCCCGCGGCGTGCTCGGCATGAACGCCGCGATGATGGAGGATTACCTCAAGTTCATCGCCAACCGCCGGTTGACGCAGATTGGCTTGAAGGAAGAGTACCCGGGCACCACCAACCCGTTCCCGTGGATGAGCGAGATCATGGACTTGAAGAAGGAGAAGAACTTCTTTGAGACGCGGGTTATTGAGTATCAGACCGGTGGGGCTTTGAGTTGGGATTGATTTTTTCTACCCAACCACACCGCCAATAACACGTAGCTCATACGGCTTATCTTCGGGCTAAAGGCCTTGCGCAGTCGCAAGGCCTCAAAAACTACTTGAGCTTGACAGCTCAAGCTCAGACCTGACAAACATCAATATTATTACTCAAACTGTATCAACGGGACTGATTTATTTACAGGTCCGCAAACGGTCCAACGAATTCTCGGCCGTACAATATCTAATGCTTTTATAATATTCGCCAAAGTACTTAATCATGAGCTGGAAAGAAAATAGCCATGTTATCACCGCTTCAATAAGCGCAGCAGCAGCGATTGCCTTTGCTATTGGGGTATATGAACAAGCTTTAATCCCAACAAGGATAGCGAGCACTACAAACGAGCTCACCGAAACGAAGAGAAGGCTAGAGAAGATAACGGCAACGAACTTAGAAGAAAAATCTCAACTTGCATTGCTTTCATCTGAACTCAAAAGAACAAAAAAACAGCTAACAGACGCAATCAACTCGGCATTATTTCAGCATAACAATCCTTATCCCAAGGGGGCAGGAAAAGTTCGCATTGGTGACAACGCAAATTCAATTGTCGAAATCTACGAAAAAGAACGAGTTGATACAAAGACACCAAGCTATTACAGCGTAACATTGGAAGGCCTAATTTCAGGCGCGACATATTATTTTAATGAAGACGACAACGAAAAGATAATAACGCACATCTTATTTACATTGAATTACATCCCGCAAGATGACGAAAGCGACCTTTTTTTACAACCATTACTGGAAGAGGCGCTCGGGCAGCCATCTGAACTGTCTCGAGAAAGTTATTTTTTTTGGAAAACCCAAAATACTAACGTTTTCAAAAATTCTGAAAGATCCTACTTAGTAATGGCGCCAGGCTATGTACCGGGAAGCTGGCCGGCTAAGCTGCAAGATGAAGTGATCAATATACTCCAGACATCGGCTAGGTAGACGGAATATCCGCGCGACGTGTCAAGGCTGCGCTGCTTCCTATGTAGTGGTCAACTCATGCCGGACACGGTTTTAAGTTTTCTTCCTTTTTTGCTGGAGCCAACCCATCGTTAAATTGATGAGGGCGGATCCAGTTGTAGCGAGGTAGCCTGGGAGTGACGTGTGGAAAAGGCTTCGCCGTTTTCCACCCTACATGCCGATGCGTCAGGCGAATTGCGTGGGTGCGGTGGCGTAGGGTGGATAACGCTTTGTTTATCCACCGATACGGACTTTCTACCAGCCACACGCTCAAGGATGAGCCGCCATGTCTCGATACCGCCGCGCCCAGGTGCCGGGCGCCACGTATTTCTTTACGGTCAATCTGCTTAACCGCCGCAGCGACCTGCTAGTTCGCCATGTCGACCTGCTACGCGAGACGGTCCGTGCCACGCGCTCGCGTCACCCATTCCATATCAATGCCTGGGTCGTTCTGCCGGACCATATGCATTGCGTCTGGACGTTACCGGAGGGCGACGCGGATTTTTCGCTGCGCTGGAAGGTCATCAAGTTCGCGTTTGCCAGGCGACTACCAAAAACCGAAGTGCTGACGACAACGCAGCTCTCTCGCGGTGAGCGCGGTATCTGGCAACGGCGATATTGGGAGCATCTGGTTCAGGATGAACGCGATTATCGGCATCACGTCGACTATGTGCATTTGAATCCGTTAAAGCACGGTTTGGTGGAGCGCGTCGTCGACTGGCCCTATTCGAGTTTTCATCGGGCGGTCGGGGCCGGTGTTTATACAGTTGATTGGTGCGGTGATGAGGCGCAGGGGTTCGCAGGTGATGCGGGCTGACGCGTGGAAAAGGCTTTGCCGTTTTCCACCCTACGTGCCGATGGGTCGGCGGAGTAAGTGGGTGCGGTGGCGTAGGGTGGATAACGCTTTGCTTATCCACCCAATCGACTTTCCCGCCTGCTCCACGCCAAGGAGCGACCGTTAAAGGCTGGGCGCCGCTTCGCCAGTTGCAGCGAGGTAGCCTGGAAGAAACGCGCGGAAAAGGCTTCGCCGTTTTCCACCCTACGCTCCGGCAACGTCGATGCGTCGACGGTGTGTGCGGTTGAGATGTCGTAGGGTGGATAACGCTTTGCTTATCCACCGATACGGACCTCCCGCCAACACAACGCTCAAGGATGAGCCGCCATGTCCCGCTACCGCCGTGCCCGTGTCCCGGGCGCCACGTATTTCTTCACGGTCAATCTGCTCAATCGTCGAAGCGACCTGCTGGTCCGCCATGTCGACCTGCTACGCGAGACGGTGCGTGCCACCCGCTCACGCCATCCATTTCACATCGATGCCTGGGTCGTCCTGCCTGATCACATGCATTGCGTCTGGACACTACCCAATGGCGACGCCGATTTTGCGCTGCGCTGGAAGGTCATCAAATTTGCGTTTGCCCGCCGCTTGCCGAAAACAGAGGTACTGACAGCAACGCAACGATCCCGTGGTGAGCGAGGGATCTGGCAACGGCGCTATTGGGAGCACCTGATCCGAGACGAGCGCGACTACCGCCATCACGTCGACTATGTCCACCTAAACCCGCTGAAGCACGGCTTGGTTACGCACGTCGCCGACTGGCCTTACTCCAGCTTTCACCGAGCCGTCAGGGCTGGGATTTATCCCAACAGCTGGTGCGGGAAAGAGCTGTCTGTTTCTATGTCCTAAACAAGCCCTACTCTGTGCCCCAATGCCGGACCGCGAGATGCATATTGCAGCTCTCCGCTCGCTCCCGTAGCGTGGCCGCCTTCGAATCGGCTTCAAGGATGACGTGATGCAACAGCGATGGATCGACCAGCCAGCGTCAGATGAAGACGTGTTTGACCGCTTTCTTGAATCATCCAGCGGGTTTCTCGATCAGCATATATCGGTCATTCTCAAGGCCGGCCCACCACTGTTTGGCTTCGCGATATTTGTCTTCTATTTCTACCGCCACCAGTTTTATCCGAGCTTCGATCTGTTTCAATTTTCCTCGCTACTAATCGCCGCGGCCGCTATCGGATTTACCATCATTGGCTTGCTAGTTTTTGCTCTGTTCAGCCCAGGCATATCGATCTACCAACTATTCATCCAGCACAAACATGTAAAAGGCGATCTCAAGTCCTCACTGCCATATCTAGAGGACCGCCGAGGTTGGTGGGTTTTGAAGCTAGGAAGTCTGGTCTTTTGGCTGCCATTCATAGTTTGTACGTTAGGCCTGATGGCGGTGCTGATGCTGGCGCCATCACTATTCCCGTTATCAGTCGTTCTGGTCCCGATAGCGGTAACTCTTTTGTTCGGCCTGATCATCCAAATGGTCTTCGAACTGAAGCCGTTCAGCTTCCTTCGATACATATGGGCGGCCGACGTTGGGGTGATGATTGCGGGCCTTCTGGCGACCTTTACGCTCGGTCAATCCGCTCCGATCATCGAAGGCTATCAGATTGGTGTGTGGAAGTGGGCAATCTACGTAGCTGTAGTTCTAGTCGTTCCACTCATTGCAGCGTTGTGCGCGTTCTTTCTCATTGCGGGTTGGAACGCCGCTTTGCACTTTTCCATTTTCTTCGCACTAGTTATCGCTCTTTACAGTGGTCTGCTAAGGATGGTCTGAAGTAGTCAGGTATTTCTGGCTGACTCCAGCCCTTGCCGATTTCAAAACGGTGATTCGGCTAAAAAACGATCAAATCATCCCCTCTTTCCGGATTTATAGCCGGCGCGAGCACCTCGCGCCGGCCATTTCCCGCATTACAAACGCACCTCTCCTGCATTCGTCAGCAAATGTCGGCGCGCCATCCACAGGTTCGACAGCGCGAACAGTGTCACCAACTGCGCGGTGTTCTTCGCCAGGCCACGGAAGCGTGTCTTCACGTAGCCGAATTGGCGCTTGATCACCCGGAACGGGTGCTCGACTTTGGCGCGCACCTGGGCCTTGGATTTCTCGATCTTGCGCTTGGCTTTGTACAGCGCACTGCGCTTACTCAGCTTCTTGTACGTACTGCGGCGGGCCGCAATCTGCCAGATCACCTCCCGGCCTTCATGTTCCGGGCGTTTCTCTACGCCGGTGTAACCCGCGTCGGCGCCGACCATGTTTTCCTTTCCATGCAGCAGTTTGTCGACCTGGGTAACGTCAGCAACGTTGGCTGCCGTCCCCACCACGCTGTGCACCAGGCCAGACTCGGTATCCGCGCCGATGTGGGCCTTCATGCCGAAGTAATACTGATTGCCCTTCTTGGTCTGGTGCATTTCCGGGTCACGCTTACCGTCCTTGTTCTTGGTCGAACTCGGCGCATGGATCAGCGTGGCATCGACGATGGTGCCCTGGCGCAGCGACAGGCCCCGATCGCCCAGGTAACCATTGATCACCGCCAGAATCCCGGCCGCCAACTCGTGCTTCTCCAGCAGGCGACGGAAATTGAGGATGGTGGTTTCGTCGGGAATACGCTCTAGGTTCAGCCCGGCAAACTGGCGCAAGATTGTGGTCTCGTACAGCGCCTCCTCCATCGCTGGATCGCTGTAGCCGAACCAGTTCTGCATCAAATGTACGCGCAGCATCGCCATCAGCTGATACGCCGGACGACCACCTTCACCCTTGGGGTAGTGCGGCTCGATCAGGGCAATCAAACCCTTCCACGGCACCACCTGATCCATCTCGATCAGGAACAACTCTTTGCGGGTCTGCTTGCGCTTGCCGGCGTACTCGGCGTCGGCGAAGGTCATTTGCTTCATCGGGAAACTCGGGCAACGGGATCGGCGTATTTCACCAGATTCGGGAAGTCTTTTTCAGACCATCCCTAACCACTTTGCCCGATAAGACTGTGCATGCATTGGGGTTGGGTAATTTTCAAGCCGAATCGATTCTGTTCGAACCTGGCTTTTGCGACGATTCAGTGGAGCCTCTGTACTTGGATGGCGCTTGCGCTGTGAATAACATCCAAGTCATATGGGCTCTTGGCGAGACGTTGATCTTGCGGCGCGACGACCGCGTTCTACAAATCCCTTCCAGGTTCGTTCGGGCAATAATCAAACCAGCTGAATAACGCATTGGCTGGCAACGTAGCCTGCAGCAAGGGAAAAGGGACAGATTTATTTCCTATCCCAGCCCGTCCGCATTTGCGCCACACGTTACTCGGCGCCATCCACGGTTTTGCAAGGCACAGCGAGTCCCTTTCTCTTCCCTGGCCAAGAGTGAGGCGCTCGAGGGGCGCAATGCCTTGATATTGGCGACTCAAAGCTGCGGCCGAACGTCAGCCGAGGTGTACCTGCGATAAACAGAGGGACAGACCACATTTCTCAAGATTGGATAGCGCAGCCAGCGTTCTACTCTGCTCAAATTCCTCCAAAGCCCATCAGCGCTCTAAATCGACTTCGAGGAATAAAACGCGTATGGACACCCGCTTTCTAAGCCTCATGGAACTCCAGAACGTCTTTTTCTACCGATTCGTTACGCTCGCCATTTTCGTGGCAGTCGGCGTTATGTTGTTGTTCGCGTTGCCCGACATGAAGCGCGCCGAAATATGGGTAGTTGTTCCGGTGCTTTTCATAATGTGGGGTCGCTTTGCCGTTGAATATGTCCGAGTCAGCAAATGTGGCCCAGCGTTTATCCATAACGATGAGCTGGTGATTACCCGCGACGCGGGTCACCGGCAAATACCCCTGACCCGCATTCGCTCGGTCACCTCCAAACACAGCCTGTTCATGGTGCGCCGTTATCGCTCGTGGACGGATCACCTGGCATTTCTGGAGGTCACGCTGAACAACGGCGAGCGCGTTTACACCCTGGCTGAGAGCAAAGTGTTTGAATACCCGGCGGGCAAGAAAACGCTGAGCGCAATTCAGGCCGCTGTTCTTGCGGCCAAGAGACACAGCCTCACATCACAGCCAAACCATGATGCGGGACTTTCGGTTTAGCGAGGTAGTCTGAAGTAACGCGTGGAAAAGGCTTCGCCGTTTTCCACCCTACTTGCTCACATGTTCCTCGACCCAACTAACAGGTTAGGCACCGCTCGGTGCCCCTAGAACAGCGAGGGAACCCGCCGAGGCCGGCGGGACCCAGGAGTAAGATTCCCTGACCATTCTCAGGGGAAGTCGGCTGGCTCTGCCTCGTAGGCTTTGTGCAGGAGCTCGATAAAAGGTCTTGCCTCTTCAATAGTGTGGGAGGCAATAGCAGTAACGGGAATCCCCGGCGTCCATGAGTTCATCACCGCTGCACCGGAGAGTTCGTTCAAGCTTTCAAGCGTGATGAACTCGTGACGCTGCGGCACCTCGAGGCGTGCAAGTTGACGCTGAACCATGGCCATCATGGTGCCTTTCAGCATTTCGGCCCTAGGCCAGATCACCGTAGCTCCATCCCAGAACACCAAGTTCCAGATAGTGCCCTCACTCAGGTGCCCGCGATCATCGAGAAATGCCGCGTCGTCAAAGCCCTGCCGTATGGCCTGGTGCAGGTAATAGGTCTTGCCTACTTCACCGACATGCTTGATTGCGGCCAGAGGCCTCTGGTGCGCGATGGCACTCAAGCGTAACGGGCCTTTCGGCCCATCAGACGGAGCGGCGGTACGCACGAGCACGCCAGGCTCCAGATCCATGCTATCGGCAGTGAATTCGCCATGGGGAGAGAAGACGGTGACCGTCAGCGACTGGTCTCTCGTCCCCTCTTGAATCGCCATCCGAATGTATGAGCGCAGAAGCGCATCGGACGGCGCCCGGCCAAAGAACTCTAGAGAGGCATTGCGCAGACGGTCGAGGTGAAGATCCAGCGCCTTGACCTTGGCGTCTCTCACCTGCATCGCCGTGAAGTGTGCAAACCCAGCAAAAGCCAGAGGGCTGAGTTGCAAATCGGTGACAGGTTGCCCATTGATGATTGCAGGGTAAGAGTTCGGTTGGGTCGCCATGAGAACAGCTCCTGATGGTGCTCGATTGATCGAGCACCTATCATCGACTCTGACAGCGCTGTCAGAGTCAAGGCGAAACAAACGATGAAAATAGGCGAGCTATCCAAGCGTTCTGGCGTCAGTGTCAGAATGCTCCGTTACTACGAAGGCGAAGGACTGCTGAAACCCAAACGCACAGCCAGCGGCTATCGCGATTATGCCCCGGAAGAATTACGCACCGTCGAGCGCATAAGGTTACTGGGCGCGGCCGGCATGACCCTAGCGACCATATTGAAGTTCTTGCCATGCGTGAGAGGCGAAGGCCTCGCGTTCGAGCCATGTGACGAGCTGCGTAACGTCCTATACGAGCAAATCCGCGTTGCCGATCAGAAGGCAGCGGAGCTGGCTCAAAGCCGAAAGGTTCTGGAGAGTTTTCTGCACGAAGTTGAGCGAGACTGAGCGAGTAGTCTGGAAGAAATGCTTGGTAAAGGCTCCGCCGTTTCCCACCTTCGGCCCTCACGCATGGGCGCTGCAGTATTAAGCAGTCACTTCACACAACCCACCCGGCACCGCCATCACCCAGTCCCTCACCGCCTGAACCGTCGGATCATCCCGCCGTCCCTCCGGATAAACCAGATGAAATGGCTTGCCCTCCATCACCGGCCCAAACGGCTGAACCAGCCGCCCTTCCCTCAATTCGTCCTCGATCAATTGACGACTCATCAACGCCACGCCCTGCGCGCCAACGGCGGCTGAAATGGCGTGGGTCTCGTCGGAGAAGACCAGCCCGGCGCTGACGTCCAGCCCCGGCACGTTGGCCATTTTCTGCCATGACGCCCAGTGAATCGGGGCGGATAAGGCGCGCTGGGCTTGGAAGTGGATCAACGAGTGTTTGGGCAGCTCGGCCACATCATGCAAGCCAAGCCGCGGGCTGCAGGCCGGAACGAACGTGTTGTCGAACAGCTTCTCCGCCACCAGCCCGGGCCAGCGGCCGTCGCCATAACGGATGGCGATGTCGGCCGTTACCCCATCCAGCGCGACGGGCTCATGGGAGGTATGGAAGCGCAGATCGATATCCGGATGGGAGTCACGCAGCATGCAGACCCAGGGCACCAGCCAGCGCACGGCAATGGCCGGTGTGGTGCTGAGGGTGATCGCCTGACGACAGGGTCCCGCGCTGAGGCGTTCGACCGTTGTGCTGATGCTGTCGAACGCCGTCTCAAGCGTCTGGTGCAGCTCACGGCCTTGGGCGGTCAGCTCCAGCTTGCGCGGTTTTCGCACAAACAACGCCACGCCGAGCGATTCTTCCAGCGAGCGAATCTGGTGGCTGATCGCCGTAGCGGTGACGTTCAACTCCTCGGCGGCCTGCTTGGCGCTCTCATGGCGGGCGGCCGCTTCGAAGGCCCGCAGGGCGGAAAGCGAAGGCAATCTTCGGTGCGCCATGGCTGAGTTTTCCTCATCTGTAGCCTAAAGAAATGGTCGTTTGTCGCCCGTAGAGGCTAGACCTAGTCTGGGCCTACCGCGAATGACAGATGAATTCAGTCACAGAGGAGACCCACCATGACGCACCTTCTGCACCTTGATGCCAGCGCCCGCCCCGGCCTCGCCGGTAAAGACAACCACGGCTCCCACAGCCGCAACCTCACTCACCGCTTTGTCAGCCAATGGCAGTCCCGCCGCGCGCAGGACAGCATCAACTATCGGGATATAGGCCAGAACCCGCCCTCCTTCCTCAACCATGACTGGATCGCTTCAGCCTTTACGCCGCCAGAACGTCAGGAGCCCTGGATGAAGGACGCGCTGGCCGAAAGCGACCAATTGGTCGATGAGTTGATCGCAGCCGATGTGCTGGTCATCGGGACGCCGCTTTACAACTTCGGGATGCCCGCGCCGCTCAAGGCCTGGATCGACCAAGTGGTACGCCTGGGACGGACGGTTGGGATCGACGAAACCAAACATCCCGACCCTTACGTCCCATTGCTGGGAGACCGGCCACGGCATGCGGTCATTCTCACCGCCAGGGGCGGCATAGGCTTCGGTCCCGGCGGGGAAATGGCTCACATGAATCACTTGGAGCCGAACCTGGTAACCGCGCTTAACTTCATCGGGATTACTCGCATTCATCAGATCGCGATTGAAGGTCAGGAAACGGGAGGTGACGTGCTGGCGGCCTCGGTGGCTCAGGCGCTACGTCAGGTTGATGTCTTGGTGACTGAGCTTCAGGCAGCCCTTGATGCCAATCCCAAGCCCCTCGTCACCGAACACGTCCCTCGTGCTGCTCCGGCACAAGCTTCGTGAACAAGCGCTGATCGGCCGCCGCCATGAACAGATAGACTGCGGCCCGATTCAGCAATACAAGGAGATTTGCATGGGAACGGACACCCTTAAAGACGCGGCTTACCCGCTTGATCAGGGCTGGGACTTGGACACCGGCTGGAGGGCGGACAGCACCGGCAGCCGCGACTTCAGTTGGATGCCTGATCGTGGCTGGGGCCGCCAGGCCGAGTTGCCGAAGACCAAGCCAGGTAACGGCGGCGCCTCCTTTGCTGCCTGGGAAGAGCATGTCGAAAGCACTCCTGAGCTGTCGGATTGGCCGCCGCCCGACATGCTCAGGCTCCCCGAGCCCCAGCCGCCGGGTTTCTACATCGTGCCGCGCAGCATGTCCGGCGAGCAGGTGCTCGCCAAGTTGTTTGCCGATGCGCCCCATAATCACTTGGTCAGCCGCATCAAGGCGCTAAACCCCACCTTCGCGAAAGGCTTCAAGGCCGGCGAAATGTTCGTCTTGGGTAACCTGATCAACCCGACCGCTTGCCTGCGCGAAGAAGCCGACCTGATGGCGGCTGCCGCCAAGGTTCGTACGGCTTTAGAGCCGCTGAGCGAGAGCGAGGCGGATTTCATGGCGAAGCATCAGGCCGAAATCGCCTTGATGGTCGGTGGTGCCAGCCAGTCGCTAGGGCTTGGCACCGACATGCTAAGCATGGGTTTGAAGCAGATCGATGGCACCCTGCGCGATATCGAATTCCTGCACCAGCGCGAATTCACCACGCATGGCCACCTGCAAAGTCCGCAGTTCTTCGCTTCGCGCCAACAGCTGTACCGCCAACTCGACAACCAGTTGAAAGCAACCTTCCTCGGCAAGCAGCTGGGCCTGGGCAGCTACCCGACGCTGCGCCAAGACCTAGGCATTTCCACCCGCAGCCTGGTGCACCACTGGAGCAAAGGCGGCGCACCGGGCCAGATTCCCGGATACGCGACGCATATGGATAAAATCGCGAAGGCGGCGAAGTACCTTAAGAACGGCACCTATGTTGGTATTGCCTTGGGCGGTACGGCCTCCGCTTTGAAAGTCCAAGAGGTGTGCCAAGCAGGCGAAACCCAGGCGTGTCAGAAGGTTCGTTTTACCGAGACGGGAGGGTTTGCTGGAGCGCTGGGTGGTGGGGCGCTCGCCATGGCTCTAACTAGTCCCGTAGCGGGATCTATTTGCGTTGCACTCGGAGTAGCCTCAGGCGGCCTCGGCGGCGTTGTTTGCGGGCTGGTAGTGGTTGGAGGAGCTTCGGTGGCGGGTGGGGCTGGGGGCGCCGCAGGTGGCGAGTGGATGGGGGAATTCATGTACGAGCAGACCAAGCCATGACTGAGTTCTGGAACTCTTGGTGGGCATTCTTTTTTATGCTGGCCCCCTTCGTAATCGGCTCTTTGGGCATGGCCATGATTCTTGTCATGGCATACCAAAATCTGGACATGATCCTCGACACGTTTCCAAACAGTGAATACGTCCAAAGACAGAAAATGCTATGGGGCAATAGCGGTCTTTACTCGCGATTTATTCTGACCAGCAGTTTGGCAGCGGTGGCCCTGTTGCCGAAAGGCCACATTAAACGCGGAGAGCTTGATGAGAATGAAGTACGAAACCTGCCTCACTTCATCAAGCGCCGAATGCTTATCGCCTGGTGGCTTTGCTTTGTCGGCATGGCGTGGCTGTGCCTGGCGGTTGGCCTGCTAAAACTCACCGGAAACTGAACGCATCAGTCCGGCGGCTTGTTAAACATGCTTCCTTCAAGTACGCGAGATAGCCCTAGAAATGACGCGTGGAAAGAGCACGGAATGACTGCATGGACAGCGCTTCGCTAATTACTCGAATATGCGAGGATCGACCTCCACGCCACTGGCCGATCAACGCACCCCTGAGCGACTCCGTCACGCTCGATTTTAGGAGTTCAGAAATGAAAGCCCTTCCGATCCTGGCCCTCGTCCTGCTAGCGCCCTTGGCGCACGCTCAAGAGCTAAGCGTCACACTCAATGGCCTTGAGCATGACAATGGCCAGGTTGCCGTGGCGGTGTACGCCGACCCGAAAACCTTCCGCAAGGACGACCAGGCTTTCGCCGCGCAGAAGGCCAAGGCTGAAAAAGGTGCCGTAACGCTGGTATTCAACGATGTGCCGCCCGGACGCTACGCGGTGCTCGCCTACCATGACGAAAACGACAACGGCAAAATGGATCGGCGTTTCGGCATGATCCCCACGGAAGCCTATGGACTGTCCAACAATCCCAAGGTGATGGGCCCGCCTTCTTTCGAAGATAGCGTGTTCGAAGTGACCGTTGACGAGCCCGCCAAGGTCACCCTGGAGATGCGTTACTAGGAAAACCACTTTCACGCCACATTGCACGGCTCGACTGCGGCCCCCCCTTCCAACCCGCTCGGTGCGCATCGATCGGTACAATGCGTTCTTTGCCATACCGTCCCGGAGCCACCTCGCCTATGTTCACCCTCGCCCACCTGGACACCCCGCCACCGGAATCGATGAAAAGCCAGGTGCTGCAGATGGTGGTGGACTACCTCGGCGACATCAGTCCGGTATCGCTCACATCCAGCAACCCGCTGTATCAGCTGTATCAATACGTGGTGGGTTTCGAGGTGCATCGTTATCTGGACAGCATGGACGGCGCGCAGGCGGGCAAGCCCAAACTGATCATGGCGCTGGATGCTGACGATCCGGGTCTCCTGCTCGGCTTCGCTCTGTATCTGCCGTATGTGGACGATCCCGATGCCTGTACGCTGATCTATCTGGCGGTGCAGGCCAGCCATCGCCGGCAGGGCATCGGTAGGGCCATGGTCGAAGAGATGGTGGCGCGCTATCCCCATGCGGAAGTGGCGTGCGTGGCCGGCAAGGTGCCGTACTTCGAAGCGTTGGGCTTTATGCCGTTGGTGGCTCGCGGCCCGCAAGTAGTGTTGAACACTCGGAGCCAGCCGTCAAACGGCATGTTGGCGGTGCAGGATCTGGAGCCGATCTTCCAGTCAAAAGAAGTGCGGCAAATTCACAGCTATCTCGTGAAACAACACGGTGAAAAAGCCATGAGCGACGCGGAGAAAGAGCGCGATGGCCTGCTGGATAAGCTGGCCGAGCAGGCGCAGCATTTAGTCCAGGCATACTCTCCAGCTAAGCGCTTGCATTGATCAACCTGAAGAAATCGTTGCGGTCCGCGCTACGTAATCCCGATGCCGACAAGACGAGCCACTCCGCGAGGTCAGTAGCGAGTCAGGTCACCGATGAATGAATGCCGGATACTGGCGTTAGAAGTATGTTGGGCGTAGCGCAGTCTGATAGCGCACTTGCATGGGGTACAAGGGGCCGAGACGTTCTAATCACTCCATCCTCGCGCCATGTTGCGCCGTGCATCAAATCTTCACACAGGCAAATATCGCGTTCCCTGAAGTCCCGTTCCAAGGAACGATCCTTTCGTAATCGTGCTCTAGCACATGAACATCGAAGTACGGCTTTAACAGCTCGATCAATTCCCCAAAACTCACGGCCACCATGCGGTGTTCGTCGAGCCATACCTGGCTTTCATCGGCGATCAATTTTTCGATGCGTAGCTTTAGCGACTGCTGCTCGCCAGCGCCGGCGTAGTACCAACCGGAACTGAAGTTGAACACGCCGTCTGGGTGACTAGCGGTGTGCGATACGAATGAATCATTGTCGATGGCGTGCTTGTCGACGGCGTTGAAGCAGAAGAGCCCATCGTCGGCCAGTGCGGCATGCACGCTGGCTATACAGGCTTTCAACCGCTCGATTCCTGCGCTGTAGTGGATGGAATACAGAAAACAGGTGATCAGGTCGACCGGGCTTTCCACCGTGAAGCCACACATATCTTGTAAGGAGAACCGTGCTTCCGGGCAGCGAATAGACGCTCTGTCCAACATGGGCTGGTTGATATCTAACCCGCTGCTTTCATAGCCCGCATCGATGAAATGGCGCACATGCGGCCCGGTTCCGCAGGCCAAGTCCAGATGCCTCTTTCCCGCATTACCGAACAATTGCTGGAGCCGTTGGATACAGTGGCTTTGCGCCCGATAGTCGATATCGGCACACATCAGATCGTAGTAACCCGACAGATCGGTATAAATGGCGAGCATGGTGGCCCTGAAGTTTGAGCTGGAACGTTGAGGGCGCGCATCATATCCGGGCTGTATGGAAATCACCCCTCATCGCGGGCGGAAAAACAGCCGGAATTCCGACAATCGGTCAATACGCCCTTAAATAACCAGTCGTTCAGCCTATTTCCTTCTCTGGTCAATCCTCAAGAATCCGACTTCCCACGACTCAAAGGATTCTGAAAATGTTCATGCGCTCCCTTCTCGCTGCCGCCGTGTCCCTTGTCTTAGCCGGGCAGGCTCAGGCTGTTGATCAAACGGCTTCCATTGAGCAAAACGGAAACAACAACACCGCAGAGGTCACTCAGTTAGGCGGCACCTATATCTGGACGGAACTGACTCAGAACGGCGATTCAAACGAAGCAACCGTCACTCAAGCCGGCACCAACGTGTCGGTCGAAGCGACACAGCAAGGCGTTGCGAACCATTTGACGACCACCCAGGAAGGATTTGGGACATGGGTTCGGTCTCACCAGGAAGGCGAAGGCAACCTGCAAAGCATCGTTCAGCGGTCCGAAGGCGGGGTAACGGCGTACGTCTATCAATACGGGGTCGATAACGAGGCATATGTTGTACAGAACGACGGCGATTACAACGATGGCAGGATCAACCAGCATGGCCAGCAAAACGTGCTCCGGCTGGAGCAGACCTACATTCTGAACAGTCTCGACGCCACACAGGAAGGGACTCGCAACCTGGCTAATGTTCGCCAGTCCGGCCATGTAACAGCCCAGATCAATCAAACCGGCCTGGCAAACGAAGTAGATCTTCAACAAGGCGCGTATTCGCGGGCGAATGCCGTCATCAGTCAGACAGGGGAGTACAACGAGGCGAGCGTTAGCCAATCGGAGGGAAGTTATGACTCAAGTAGCGATCTGTATCTGACTCAGACTGGAGCAAGTAACAAGGCTGACGTCTATACAGGCACGGCTGAGGGTCTATTGGATTTCACCCAAATTGGTACGGGTAACGAGCTGATCGCGCGTCAAGGCGTCCGCAACGGCAGCGTTACCGGTATTTCCAAGGGAGACTACAACGAAGTCTTCTTCGTCCAGACGGGTGACGGCAACTCACTTGACCTGGCTCAAAGTGGCTCGGATAACGTGATTGAAGCGTTTCAGATGAAAGATGGGGCTTCAGGAGACGTAGGCATCATCGATCAGACCGGCACCGGCAATTACGCGCGCTTGACCCAAGGAATAGACAGCCTTGGCAGCGGTATGGACACTGCGGCAATCATGCAGAACGGGATGAACAACAGCGCGACTGTCACCCAGCGTTAGTAGGCCTTTGTAGCCCGAACGGCCTTATTCTGCCGGAACGTAAAGCGCCCGATGCACCGCATCGGGCGCTTTCGTTACGAAGCGCCTGTGACGCGCATGCAAAGGCAGCTGCGTCCTCCACGGCTGCGTGAGCCTCTCTGCCCATGCAGCGTTGACCGCAACGGCTCCTGTTCGCGTCTGCAAGGAGCGACATCGCTACATCAATTCGTGCCTGGCCCGAGCCGCGAACGAGACATGTCCGTATACTCGCCGCTTCCCGCGAGTCTTCCGTGAGCAGCACACTGTGAGCAACAAACGATATGCATGCATTGGCCTGAGCAACCCGAAATCGCCGTCCAATGTGGGAGCGATCATGCGCGCGGCGGGCTGCTATGGCGCCGCCTCGGTGTTCTATACCGGCACCCGCTATGACCGCGCGAAGGATTTCATCACCGACACCAAAAAGGTCCATCAGGACATTCCGCTGATCAATATCGATGACTTGCGCAAGATCTTGCCGCTCGGCTGTGTGCCGGTGGCGGTGGAGCTGGTCGAAGGCGCGCGTTCCCTGCCTGAGTACACTCACCCTGATCGCGCCCTGTACATCTTCGGCGCCGAGGACGGCTCGCTCAGCAAAGAGATCCGCGACTGGTGCGAGGACGTCGTCTACATCCCCACCAATGGCTGCATGAACCTCGCAGCGACCGTTAACGTGGTGCTTTACGACCGGCTGGCGAAAGGCAACAACACCCGCTCCGGCCCCGAGTTCGGACGCCAACCCCAACAAACCACTTAGCTCGCCGAACATTCCGGCGATAGCCGGCTGCGTTCAGGCCTGCCCGTTCGATCCCGCAAGCGTGCGTAAGCACAGCTGCTCCATGCAGCCGGCCCATTCGTCGATACGCTCCGGCTCGAGCTGCACCAGCATGGCGTAGCGGCGCCCACCCCAGACCGACAGATGAAGCGCCTCCAGGGTCGCGGCATCCGGGCGTACAGGCAGATCGGTCGCCGCGTCGATGACGCGATGCCAGGCGCCCAGTAAGTCTTCATAAACCCGACGCTGGTGTTTGGGCTCTGCAACCAGCGCTTCCAGCTCAAGCATGTCCGGATGAAACCAGGGCAGATGCGGTTCGACGCCAGCGAGCAATCGCACCAATCGCTGGATTCGCACCGGCCAGCCGATCGCAGCGGGCTTCACTGCATGCTCGTCGATTGCATCAAGCAGCTGCTCGATGCAATACCGCACGTAGCCCGAGTGCAGCGCCTGCTTGCTGGGGAAGTAGTCGTACAGGGTGCCGATCGCAACGCCGGCTTCAAGCGCAACGGCACGGGTCGTCAGTCGAGACCAGCCATCGCGCTGCCAGATCCGAACATAACTGTCGTAAATCGCCTGAACCGTGAACTTGGCGCGCGCCTGGATAGGCCGTTTGAGCGGCTTGGCGCTCGGCAATCGTGTGCTCATGAAATCCGAACCCGGCGGTAAAACGAAAGGGCTACAGTCGATGCCATCTCAATATGTCCCCAAGGTGCCATCGATGAGCGTCATTCACCAGCTGCAAAACAACAAGCGAAGCATGGAGCAAACCCGCATTCAGACCCAGCCCATGCCCAGACTGAAGGCCGGCGAGGCTCTGTTGCGAATCAGTCGACTGGCGCTGACCACGAACAACGTCACCTACGCGGCCTTCGGCGAAACCCCGCACCTGCGCTACTGGGACTTTTTCCCGACCGGCGATGCCGAGTGGTTCCACATGCCCGCGTGGGGGTTCGCCGAGGCCGTCGAAAGTACGGTCGAGGGATTGGCCAAGGGCGAACGCTTCTATGGCTTCTGGCCGATCGCCAGCCACCTCGTCATGCAGCCGGTGCGGGTCAGCGAACGCGGCTTCTACGACGGCGCCGAACATCGTCTCGCGCTGACCTCGGCGTATAACCAGTACCAGCGCATCGGCACCGACGCTGCATATCGCGCCGAGAGCGAGAACTACCAGATGCTGTTGCGGCCGCTGTTCATCACCTCGTTCATGCTGGCCGACTTCTTGGAGGACAACGGCTTCTTCGGCGCGCGGCAGATCGTGATATCCAGCGCATCGAGCAAGACGGCGTACGGCACGGCGTTCTGCCTGCAGGACAACCCGGCCGTGACGATGATTGGCCTGACCTCTCCCAGCAATACCGACTTCGTGCAAGGGCTGGGTTGCTATCGCCAGGCGCTTGGCTACGACCAGCTCGGCTCGCTGGACCCAAGCGTGCCAACGCTCTACGTGGACTTCTCCGGCAGCAGCGGGCTTCGCCAACAGATCCACGCACATTTCAAAGACACCCTGGTGCATGACTGCTATGCCGGATCGGCCCAGAACCAGGACTATGCCGAGCTCGACCAGACGCTGGCCGGCCCGCCGCCACAGCCTTATTTCGCGCCCTACCAGATCAAGAAACGCAACGCTGATTGGGGCGCTGCTGAGGTCACCCGCCGTTTCAACGAGGCGCAGCTGGCCTTTATCGCTCGGGTGAGTGATGCGCAGCAGCCATGGATGCAGGTGAACGAGCATGCCGGCCTGGAAGCCGCTCAAGCGCTGGCCGAATCGCTGATAAAAGGCCATATCAACCCGCTCGCGGGGCACGCGGTGGTACTCGACTGAGCCCGCCTTCGGGTTTCACATGCAGCGAAGAATGAATGCTTACAGCCGTGGCGGTGTCAGCTCTCCGCTCACGGCTTGCACGCTCCCACGCCTGCGCGAGGTTCGCCGCGGCTGCAGCTGATCCAGCGCCGCGGAGTTTTGCCTGGCCCACTCGTAGATCAACTCGATTGGCTGCACCATGAGTTTGCCCAGCGGCGACAGCGCATAACTCACCGCGGGAGGCACCGAATCGAGGGTGTGCCGCTCGATCAGCCCGCTCTCCTCCAGCTCCCGCAGCGTCTGAATCAGCATCTTTTTCGAAACACCCGGCACGCTCCGATGCAGCGCCCCACTGCGGGCAATGCCGTCATGTCGCGCATGAAGCGTATGCAGAATCATGCTGGTCCATTTGGTGGAGAAGATTTCCAGCACGCGCCGCGGGGCGCAGTCTTCACGCCATTGTTCTTCGTCAGAGCCCGTGTTCATGGGGATGGTTACCATTTGGTGCCGACTTGGATCGGCATTTTCGAGTGGTTAAGGTGCAGGCCTGTTTCATTGTGTGAGGGTCTGAACATGACAAATCAAGCGCTGGTGGTCGGGGCGAGTGGAATCGTTGGCTCGGCGGTTTCGCGCCTACTGGCCAAAGAAGGCTGGGCGGTCGCCGGGCTGGCGCGCCGCCCCAACGCCGAGGTGGGTATCACGCCGATAAGCGCGGACCTGCTGGATACATCGTCGCTAGGCTCGGCGCTGAGCGGTCTTGCACCCACGCACGTGTTCCTGACGACCTGGGCGCGCCAGGCCAGCGAAGCGGAGAATATCCGCGTCAACGCGCAGATGGTGCGTAATCTACTCGAAGCTTTGCGCCCGGCTGGCTCGGTTCGCCATGTCGCACTGGTGACGGGCCTCAAGCATTACCTGGGTCCGTTCGAAGCCTACGGCAAGGGCTCGCTGCCACAAACACCCTTCCGTGAAGAACAGGGGCGGCTGAACGTCGAGAACTTCTACTACGCACAGGAAGACGAGGTGTTCGCCGCGGCAGCCCGCGACGGTTTCAACTGGAGCGTTCACCGGCCCCACACCGTGACCGGTATTGCCGTCGGCAACGCGATGAACATGGCGACCACGCTGGCTGTCCATGCTTCCATCTGCCGTTTTACCGGCCGACCTTTCCGCTTTCCGGGCTCGGAAGTGCAGTGGAACAGCCTGACCGACATGACCGACGCGGGTCAGCTTGCCAGGCATCTGCGCTGGGCCTCGACAACGCCTGCGGCGGCCAACCAAGCCTTCAACATCGCCAACGGCGATGTGTTCCGCTGGAAGTGGATGTGGTCGCGCATCGCCGAGTGGTTCGATATCGAAGCGGCGCCCTTCGACGGCCAACCCGCACCGCTGGAACAGCAGATGGCGAACGACGCCGAGACCTGGGCAGACATGGCGAAACAGTTCAACCTCGCCGAGCCGGATATCGGCAAGCTCATTTCGCCGTGGCACACCGATGCGGACCTCGGTCGTCCGATCGAGGTCGTAACGGACATGTCGAAAAGCCGCAAACTCGGGTTCCTCGATTACCAGGCGAGTGACGAGGCCTTCTTCAAGGTCTTCGCCGATCTGCGTGCGAGCAGACTCATCCCCTGAGTGAAGGCGTCAAAGGAAGCCTTCCCAGGCGAGCCGGATCACGGAGGCGAGCCCTTGTGGCTTTCCTCAGTAGGCCGACCTTCCTTAATTCAAAGGAACCGGCCAGCCGGAATAGACGCATCGAGCAGTACGGCGATGCTCGCAGTACGGAAACTGGAATTCCCTTTGTCGCGTGTAAGTGATATCACGCAGCCATCACAAAAAGGATGGCGAGATGAAACCAAGGATCCGCGCGATACCCTTCATAACCGGTGCAGCTCTTGCGCTGGCTCTTTTTGCTCTTGCGCCTTCCGGCACCAGCCAAATCGCCGAAGCCGCCTCGTGCGGCCCAAGCGGAGCGAACTTGCAGCAGGGACCACGGGGTGGCTGCTTCTACATAAACCGAAACGGTAATAAAACTTACGTGGATCGCACTTGCTGCTAAAGGAATCCACACCTGGCAACGCCTGAGCTAGCCTGAATCGACGTGCTCCCTAGGCGGCCGAACGGCCCTAGCCACACTCTTCCCCTATTCAGGTGTAACTACATGACCATTGCAGAAGCCTGTGTCCTTGTTGCTTGCCTTCTTCCCCTTGCCTGCGCATGGATCGCCAAGTCGAAAGGCCTCGGTAAACCGCGCCGCGACGGTGGCTTCGACAATCACAGTCCACGTCAATGGTTGGCCAGTCTGGAGGGATGGCAGGCTCGAGCAAACGCCGCGCAGTTGAACAGCTTCGAAGCGCTGCCGATCTTCATCGCCGGCGTTCTGGTGGCCGAGCACCAGCAAGCCTCACAGCCGCTGATTGATGGCCTTGCCGTTGCCTTCGTCGCGGCCAGAGTCGGCTATATCGGCGCTTATCTTGCCGATTGGGCTAACGTGAGGTCGGTGCTCTGGGCGCTGGGACTCGCCTGCTGCATCGCCCTATTCTTCATCGGGTAAGCGGTAAGCCCTCTGTCTGGCCGCGGTGGCGCATTGGTCGCGCTACCGAGCCCCAGCAGCAAGCACGACGCTACGGAATAATCCCTCCAACAGCTGGTTGCGCACGAACAAGCCCTTGACGCCAGCAAGCGCCAAAATCTGGCACATTTGGTGAACAACGGCACCAGGCAGTGGCCAGGCACGCTACCGGAACAGTACGCTTCAACCCCCTCTCGATGATCGCCCCAATGAACGCCCAACAATCGTTTCTGCTTCGTTACCCATCTGCCAGCCTGTTGCTCATCCAGTTACTGGGCATCGTGCTGTATCCCTTTCTCGACGAGTTGCCGCGCGGTCGGGCGATTATGGGGACGTTCGGTATCGTAGTGCTGGTGGCGGCGTTGCGTATGGTGCGGCGCAGTCCGCTGATCCAGTGGGTGGCCTTCACGCTGGCGGCGTGCATTCTGGTGTTGACCATCATCGGAGAAGTGCGCGGCGGGCCGGAGTTGAGTCTGACGCTGGCCGCGCTGGAGGCGGCTTTCTATTTCTATGCAGCGGCCAGTCTGATCGCCTACATGATGGAAGATCAGCGCGCCACTACCGATGAGCTGTTCGCGGTTGGAGCCACCTTTACGCTGCTGGCCTGGGCCTTCGCCTACAGTTTCATGGTCTGCCAATTGTTGCTGCCGGGCAGCTTTACCGCGTTGCTTGATCCCGAAGCACCGCGCACCTGGCTGGAGTTGCTGTTTCTAAGCTTTTCCATCCTCTCGGGCGTCGGCATTGGTGACATTCTGCCGATCACGCCGATGGCGCGGGCGCTGGTGATGCTCGAGCAATTCGCAGGAGTGATGTACATCGCGCTGGTGGTCTCGCGCCTGATCGGGCTGACGATTCGGCGCTAGTGCCTCTGAAAAACGAAGAGCGGACATGGCGTCTGGCACACCGGTACTCAATTGATAGCCCTTTGTTTTAGCCGGGCCGTTTGGCACCCAAGAGTATCGCCATTATCACCATACCCATCCCCACGAGATGTCCGAACGACAATAATTCTCCCAGAACAAGAAAACCAACCAGCGCCGCGCTGAGTGGCATCAAACCCGTGAACAGGCCTGCAATATTAGCGGGCACCTGTGAAACGCCTCTATACCAGAGCAGAAAGGACAATACGCTTGCGGTAAGTGAATAAAACACAACCCAGCCCCAAAGTTCCCATCCAGGCCCAGCCCAAGCAAAGTTCATAGCTTGCACAACAGCCAAAGGAGCGAACAGGAAGAAGCCTACAATATT
Organism: Pseudomonas sp. MTM4; assembly: GCF_019355055.1. NCBI lineage: Bacteria > Pseudomonadati > Pseudomonadota > Gammaproteobacteria > Pseudomonadales > Pseudomonadaceae > Pseudomonas > Pseudomonas sp. MTM4. The sequence continues at coordinate 4,421,869 of NZ_CP048411.1, read as the reverse complement.
TACGCCAAAGGCCATGCTCCAGGGATGCACCGTAAGAGATAAGCGCCGCGAGAAGACTGCAAATAACGCCTCGGCTAAAACGGCTCCCAGGACCAATAAATTGCCCAGCACATTGCTCTTTCCAGAAAGATCCGCATCCTGCAGGTTCAGCACGGCTATTCCTACCGCGGCAAAAACAACAGCCACTATTGCATGACGGCTGAGGCGCTCGCGAAGCCATAGCCATGCCAATAATGCAATGAGCGACGGAAGAGCGCTGGTAATGATTCCAGCACTCGTGGCAGTGGTGTAAATGACGCCATAAAGCATCAACAAGCTAAACAGGAAACACCCAAAAAAGGACTGAAGGAATAAACCCCGCCACGCAGGCCTGTCCAGGCCTTGACGAAATGATGGGCGGAACATTCCCGGAAGCAGAACGATACTTGCAATCAAGAAGCGCATCGCCGCAAACAGAAACACCGGCAGTTCAGTAACGATCAGTTTTCCTATGCCGATATTGCTGCCCACCATGCACATCGACAAACCGAGACATAAGTACGCGAACAAAGGCACCCTGGATGAATCGTTGTGCATTTCTTGCTTTCTGTCCTATGACCTTCTGCGTATCACGAGGAATGAAGACATCGACGGCGCAGAAGGACCCTTCCTTCCCATCACATCAATGCACCCTGAACAGCGCCGTCCAGTCGATGCCGCCATCGCGCTGCGGATCGACCGCAAAGGCTGCCCCCAGCTCGCTGAATCGCGTAGTCATTAGGCGCACTTCGGCGCGATAGAAGTTGATCGACTCGACGAGCCGGGCCTCCTCGGCAGCACTGGCAGCACCAGCGCATACCAGCCCCAGCACCGACAAGGCGAGACGTACAAGCGATGACTCGATGCGCATGGATAAGCTCCCAGACCTGACCGCCCAATGACGCCTGTACTGTGCACCTGAACCAGGCTGAGTTTGCAATGGTTCACGCATTCTGGAACGGGTAGCGTCCAGGCGAACCCTTGCGTATCAAACCACTATCAGCTGCCCGACCTGGCACGCGTCTTGAGCAGCGACAGCAGTACACCGCCGGCCAGCACCAGAGCGTCACGCTGAGCGACAACAACGCGGCACCTTGAAAAAGCCATGCAGGAAGATCTTGCCGCCGATGAAGATCAGCACGATTGCGAGTGCGTACTTCAGATACACGAAACGGTGCATCAGGGCCGCGAGCGCGAAGTAGAGCGCGCGCAACCCGAGAATGGCGAAGATGTTCGAGGTATAGACGATAAACGGACCCTGGGCAATGGCGAACACGGGCCGGCACGCTGTCCAGGGCGAATACCAGATCCGCTGTGCAGGCGCACCAGAAAACGCCCCTCGTAAAGATCGCCGGTCACGCGGATGTGCCGGCGCAGGAATACCAGCAGTCGATTCTGCGTTAGCAACGAATCAATGGCGTGGGCAGCGGATCGATGCCATGAGAACGTGCATCCCGATTTTCCGCATCCAGCGCGCTGACGAAGGCAGTCCTCTCCTGCAATCGCTGCCAAAACGCCTCGGTGAGCGGTTGAAACTGCGGCCTTAGTCCGAGGAAGTCAGCCAACATCAGCGCGTAGCCGACAGCGATGTCGGCGTTACTGAATCTGTTCTGACAGAGGTATTGATTACCTGCCTGCAGGGCGTTTTCAACTCCACGCAAGCGGCCCAGGAACCAACGCGTGTAGTCCTCGACAACCTGGGGTTGCCGTCGCTCGGAGGGTTCGAAGTAGGCGTAACGGAGGATTAGTGTTTGAGGAAAAGTCAGCGTCGCATCGGCCGCGCTTAGCCAGTTCAGGTACTGACCATAATCGGCCTCGCCTTTATCCACCGACAACGCACCACCGCCGTACACCTGACTGAGGTACTCGCAGATAGCCGCCGACTCGGTTAACACGCCATTGCCATCGACAAGCGCAGGGACCGTGCCCAGCGGGTTGATATCAAAGAACGCTTTGTCATGCAGACGAGGCGGAAACGCCATAGTTGCCAGCCGGTAATCCAGCCCGAGTTCTTCCAGCGCCCACAACACACGAAAAGAGCGGGCGCTAACGCAGTGGTACAGGGTGAGTTCAGTCATCGTCGCCTCGGCTCGTCGTTCGAGTGCATGGCCGAAACAGCCAGAAGGGACCAGTGTGCCGTTTGACAGTCGTCGTCTCGCTGTTCAGCACCACTCAGGGGACTTCTAGTAGGATTATTGGCGACCGACGAGCGCCGGCCAATGTCGAAAGGCTCCAACCGTTGCGAGCGCTTAGGACAACGAACGATGCCGATTCGAACACATGCGGTTCCCTGGCATCAAAAGCCCCGGCGCAACCACCGCATCAACCATTGAATTGATTGATGGCAATGTGGCACTCCGCTACAGTCGCCAGCACACCTGCAGGGACGGACCGATGCTTAGGATCTGTTCCCGTTTCGTACGCGGCCGCGCCGGAGCCTGCGTCCCGCGCCTTGCCTGGCAAGATTTGGCGCAGCAACGCGGCTAGCGACGAAACAGGAACAGACCCTAATGGAAGCCTCGCCGGACAGGGTTTCGGAGGAATCACCATGGCTATCGGACAGCGTGTGTCGAACGATGAAGTTGTTACCCAAGCGAGCGAAACCATCAGGCGAGCGGACCCGGCATTTGACCATGGATGGAGCACCGCTCGGATCCGCGCGCAACTGGTGCCGCCGCGAATATGGGTGCTCTTGTTATCGGCAACCGTCATCGCCATTGCTGGCAATGCATTGACGATCGAAGGGTCAGCAGAGCATTCCGCGTCCGCCAAACCCTTGCCTGTGCTGTTGATGATGACCGAGAAGCCGGTACGCCATACCAGCCCATGACGCTGGCGTCTCGCTGACCATCAGCTGACGCCTATGCGTAGTGGTTATGGCCAACAGCGCGAAACCACGCAAGCTGTCACGCTTGCTTCATCATTACCAGCACGAAGCCCACCACGATTCCCGCCAGCGCGATCGCCCAGCCAATCCGGTGCGCATGGTTCTTTTCTGCCTGCCGGACGGGGTCCACGGGCTTTTTCTTTTTCACGATTCACCTGCCTTTCGATCAATCACATGCATGCCTGAAGCGCACGCCTCGCTGCGCGCGCCTTTTTAGGCCGTGGGGATCGAATTGTCCAGCAGCTCGCCTAGAACAGACCGTCGGTTTCCGTTGCGGACGTTCAGCCGAGCGGGCTTTCGCCGGGATTCGGCTCGTCCTTCGGATCAGTGCCCGCTTCCGGCTCGGTGTTTTCTCCCGACTCGGGCACATCGCCATATTCATCAAAATCCGGCGGAGTCAGGCCATCCTTGAGCGGGTCGTTTGGATCGATCATGTCAGCGGTCCTCATCACGATGAAAAGACCAGAGTGGTCATCCATTGGAGTACGCGAGCTGCGCCAATGTTCGCGGCGAGCGCCAACAGAGCTGATAGATGTGCGAGTCCTCTCCATGTACTCGTAACCACGTACCTGGATTCCCCTCCAGCCGCACTAAACCGTATGTCGGCGATGATCCCAACAATGAGAACCAGTACCGCAGACGGAGAACTAGCCAGCATGGGTGATGGCAATATGACGCTAAACTCCGCCGCGCCCAAGGATGGCTAAAGGATCACTCCACAGAGAGCGCCGACGATCATCCACGGCAAGCCAACACTTTCTGCAAATCTCAAGGATGCTTCATGATCAAGTTGAAATACCTGGCCGCTGCGCTGATGGGGCTGGCGCTGACCGGCTGCGTCTCCTTTACCCCATCCGGGCCTATCGGGCTGCCTGCGCAAGTCCTCGAACACTCGGTGCCTGCCGGCGCAATGCTCAAGGAGGTGGAGGTTTCCGACACACGGCTGAACGAAACCCAGCGCCGAAACATCAGCAATACGCTGACAGCGCAGATTGCCCAGCACATCGAGCGCGGCGAATACTTCGAACGCATGATCAGCTTCCCCGCTACCCTGGGCGAGCAAGACGTCCAGCTGCAATTCAATTTCACCTCGCTCAAGGGCAAGCGCACGCCGCATCCCGGCTACTTTCCGGGAGCGCTGCTGACGCTGACCGTATGGATCTGGGTCAACGGCCCCATCTACGTGGACAAATATGACCTCGCAGCCGAGCTGGAGGTCGTCGACGCCGCCGGTAAGCAGGTGGCGCTTTCTCAGAAGACGCTGGCACGCAATCAGAACACCGGTCTGTGGGATTACGACTACTTCAATACATCGTTGGGCTCGCGGCAGCTGACCGAGTTAGTCGAACAGCTGCTGCATGACGCCACTCAGCAACTTGCACACTGACAAGGACGCCCACATGAAAGCGTTGATAGCCCTTCTCGCCATTACCGCATCCCTGACCTTGCAGGGTTGCATGACGTACTCCCACAACACCTTGCCTGACGTTGAACAATGGCCACTCGCCGAATCGGCTCAGACAAAACCGACCGCATATATCAACGTTCAGACCGAGTACTCGGTGAACGGCACGCCCACGGCGAGCAATCCCGACATTGCCAAGCTGGAAAACCTCGTCAAACAGTCGTTTACCGACAGCGGGCGCTTCTCCCGAGTCAGCACCGAACAGGAGGCCTCGGATCTCTATGTCACGGTGACGCTGCGCAATCAGGAAACCGCCAATCTCGGACTAGCGGTGTTAACCGGCGCCACCTTATTCCTGGTTCCAGGCACCTTCGACAACACCCTGATCATGGACATGATGTTCCGCGATGGCGGCGGCAAGAAGCTTGGCCGGGTACAGAAGCAGGAAACGCTGACGACCTGGATGCATTTATTTCTGATCTTCGCTTTGCCATTCAACGAGTCGGCCGATGCGCTATTGACCGAACTCACGAAGAGCAATCTGGAAGAGGCGGCAAGCAAGGATCTGATCTGATCAGGCAACGCCGCTAAGGGACGCTGCCGGGCCAAGGATGGCCCCACAAGTGGTTCTGAGTTCGACTCAGCGCGACAGGTAGCGCAGGTCGGCTCAGCCCCCGAGTCGCTTTGCACATCACTGCCTGCCAAACACTCCCAATAATCCCGCATCGCTTTGCGGATCGACCGCATAGGCAGCGCCTGGCTCGCTGAGTCGCGAGTTCATCACATCGGCGTAATGCTCTGAGCTGGCTAGCCAGCCTTCGACCACCTTGCTCTTCGGTCCATCGCTGCAGCGATGTTTTGCCCTATCTGGGTGCCGCTGTGACCCGCCAGCTCCACCCGATCGCCAGGTGTACGGCCATCGTTGTCGAGCAGGTTGAAGAAGTTGCGAAAGTGCGTCTCAAGTCGAGCCGCCAGCGACCGCATACCGGCGCAACCTGTCCTCAGCTGTAGCTGAGCCTATTGCCTCGTCGGCATGCCACCAATCTATAATCATTCTTATTTGCACCGGATTCCTTCGTAATGCTCTCTTCCGCCGCCCGACAGATTCTTGCAATCGAAGACGACCCGGTTCTCGGCACCCACCTGAAAACATCCCTGGAAAGCCGTGGCTTTCAGGTCACGCTCGCCGATGACGGGTTGACCGGCCTGACCTTGGCCAGCGAGTCGGCTTACGACTTGATCCTCCTCGACGTGATGCTGCCGGAACTCAGTGGCATGGAATTACTGACCCGGTTGCGGGCGCAGCGCCGTACACCCGTGCTGATGATGTCCGCGCTGGGCAATGAAGAGCATCGCATCCAGGGCTTCGATAGCGGTGCCGACGACTACCTGCCCAAGCCGTTCAGCATCGAGGAATTGCAGGTGCGCATCGCCGCCATCCTGCGCCGTGTGGCGTACGAGCGCAGCGTGCAGCCGGCGGCGAACGATGAGTCGATGCGCTTCGACGACCAGCGCTGCGACCTGCGTTACGAGGGACGCTGGGTCGGCTTGACCGGCACCGAGTACCGGTTGTTGAAGGTACTTCACGACGCGGCTGGCGAGGTGCTGAGCAAACCCTTCCTGTACCAGCAGACGCTGCGCCGCGGTTACTCGCAGCATGATCGCAGCCTGGACATGCACATCAGCAACATCCGCCGCAAACTGGCGCGCGAGCAGGTCACGGCATTGCGTCTGGAGTCGGTATGGGGCAAGGGTTACGTGCTGGAACTGCAGGCCGACTAATGCCCAACCGTCATTCGCTGTTCTGGCGTCTAGTGATACTGGTCGCCGGGTTTTGCCTGTCGATGATCTGGGTCAGCGGTTATGTCGATCAGAAGGTTGCGTACCACAGCTCCTTCTTGTCAGCGCAAGCACTGGAAACCCTGGACGGCTACGCTAAGCAGGCTCATGTTGCGGCCCGCCGAGGCCCCGCCGCGGTGGATAGCTGGATCGCCGCCTTGCAGCAGGACGAGCCTGGGCTGGCGATGGTCGTGGATCGTCATCATCAGTCGCTTGGCGACCGTGAATTGGATGAGCGGGAGCGCAGCCTGCTGCGCTTCGCCCGGCCATACGATAGTCCCATGAGCCGGCGCGCCGGACCGCGCCCAATGATCGCCATTCCCTTCAACGGAAGCGGCGACCAGTTGGTCATGCAACTGCCCGAACGCCTCAGTCCCTGGCCTCACCAGGCCCTGCTGATCGTCCTTATCGTATACCTGCCCCCCGTGGTGTTGTCGGTCCTGTTCGGCTGGCTGCTCTACCGGCTCCTCATATCCCCCCTCGACCAGCTGCGCCGGCAAGCCAATACGTTGCGCGGCAGCCGCCTGAGCTCACTGCTGCCGCTCGCGCTAACCCGCCGCAACGACGAGCTGGGAGAGCTTGGCCGCTCGCTCGAATATCTGACCCGGCGCTTGCACGACTCGATCCGCCAGCAGCAACAGCTATTGCGCGACCTGTCCCACGAATTGCGAACGCCATTGAGCCGACTTCGGGTCGCCTGCGAAAGCGACCTGCCTCAAGCGGTACTGCGCGAGCGCGTGGAGCGAGAAGTCTCAGGCATGCAGCGCCTCGTCGACGACACGCTGGAGCTGGCCTGGCTCGATAGCGAGCAGCCGCAGCTCGAGCGAGAAGCTGTCGATGTCGAGTCCCTGTGGAACCTGATCTGCGAGGACGCCTGCTTCGAATCCGGATGGCCTAGAGCGCGCCTTCACAGCGATATCCCAGAAGACTGCCAGGTTTTCGGCAACCTCAACGCCTTGGCCCAAGCGATGGAGAATGTCCTGCGCAATGCCATCCGACATTCTCCAGCCGACGGCACCGTACGCTTAACCGCCTGCCGCGAAGAGGCCCACTGGCGTCTTTGCATCGACGATCAAGGCCCCGGCGTACGGCAGGATCAGCTAGACGTGATGTTCCGCCCGTTCTCTCGCCTGAGTGCCGCCCGGCCGGGTGGCGATGGCTTCGGCCTGGGTCTCGCCATCGCGCGCGGCATGGTGACACTGCAAGGCGGCCGCATCTGGGCGGAAAACATCCATCCAGGCCTGCGAGTGAATTTTGTTTTGCAAGATGTATAGATTGTAAATGCGCTTTACTCTCAGTTGAGAATGACTAGCATTCGTGTGCCTGCGCAACTCGACCACATCTGCGCAGGCTGACGCACGCTTAGTTATCCGTTCCCACAGCCCAGCCCTGCCGTTGATCCAGGCACGTTAGGCACGCCCTGCAATTACGGGCCGGGGGATATTCGAACAACCAGAGATAAAGACATGCCCATCGTCAAAAGCCCGTTCATCACAACGCCACGTCCCACGTTCCAGAAAACCCTCATCGCCGCCGCGCTGGCCTCGTTGGCGTGCTCGGCCTCCGCACAAGAGCGATTGGAACTGGATTCGGTTGTAGTTTCCGCCTCGGGCTTCGAGCAGAACATCAAGGATGCTCCGGCTACCATCTCTGTCATTACCGCAGAAGAACTGAAGAAGCGCTCCTACACGGATATCACCGATGCGCTGAAGAACGTTGCCGGTGTGCAGATTTCCGGCGGTGGCGTCGAGCAATCGATCATGGTCCGTGGCATGACTTCGGCCTACACCCTCTTCCTTATCGATGGCCGCCCGGCCCAAGGCAACGATGCCTTTTCCGAGAGGGGATCACAGGCCGGTACGCCGATCAACTTCCTTCCTCCGCTCGAGTCGATTGAGCGAATCGAGGTCATTCGTGGCCCGGCGTCCGCTCTCTATGGCTCCGATGCCATGGGCGGCGTGATCAACATCATCACCAAGAAAGTATCCAACGAGTTGACCGGCAGCATCACCGCCGAATACACCACGCCCGGCAGCGGCAACAAGCTCAACGAAGATACCGTTCAGACCAGCGCCTATCTGAACGTACCGCTGATTGAGGACGTTCTGGGCCTGCAGCTGACCGGAGCTTTGCACAATCAAGACGAAAGCAACTTCGTCGGTGGAGGCGACAGCGCGGCCACCGATCCCAAATACGAAAAGCGCAATGCCGGCGCGAAACTCTCCTGGAATCTGAACGACCAGAACGCGCTGACGATAGGGCACACCTACACCAAACAGGAGCGTTGGCATAATCCGGGCAGAAGTCTCGCCGAGCAAACCGAGGCAGGCGTCGACATAGAGCCGACATACAGCGAGTCAATCAAGCGTAACTACTTCATCGACCATGAAGGGAACTACGACAACCTTCTGCTGAAGTCGTACATCAACTACGACCACTCGGAAAACCCGACCACCGCAAACGCCGAGACCGGCAAAGGCATCGACTACGAGGTCATCACGGCCAACACGCAGGCGACCTACTTCCTCGGCGCTCATGCCATCACGGGCGGCTTGACCCACAAATACGAAAACCTGGAGCACAACTCCAATGGCTTGCGAGAGCCGGTAGTTGCAGATGCAAATGCCACGGTTGAGATGGATCGTTATCAGAACTCCATCTTCCTCGAGGACAACTGGAATCTGACCGAAGATTTCATCCTGACCCTGAGCGGACGCTACGACGACAACCAGGCATTCGGTGGTCAGTTCAGTCCAAAGGTCTATGGCGTCTACCACCTGAACGAAAGCTTCACCATTAAGGGTGGTGTCACCACTGGCTACAAGGCGCCTGACCTGCGCTCCAGCGCCACCGATTTTGGCTCCACGTCCATGGGCGGCGTGATCATCGGCAACCCCGATCTAACGCCGGAAACCAGCGTAAACCGCGAGATCGGCATCGCCTACGAAGATCAGGACCTAGGCCTGCTCACCACCCTGACGGCCTACGTGATCGACTACGAGGACAAGATCAACCGTACCGGCCGAGTCTGCCTGCAGAACGAGCCCTGTAATTACAACGGCACGGATTATCCTGCTCACCCGTTCGGCTACACCGCCTACGAGAACGTGGACGAGGCGGAACTGCGCGGCATCGAGTGGACCCTGGACTATCGCCTGCTCGACAACCTGAATTACCGCCACAGCTACACCTATACCGAGACCGAGCAGAAATCCGGCGACTTCAAAGGCGAGCCGCTCAACGATATAGCCAAGCACATGTTCAACGCCTCATTGGACTGGCAGGCCACCGACCGGCTCAATGCCTGGACTCAGTACAACTATCGCGGCAAGACCTCCGGCCGTTGGCAGACCGGTACCAGCGGTTCCAGTACCAATGGCATTCGCTATCCGGCCTACAGCTTCGTGGACGTCGGCGTGGCGTTCAGAGCAACGGACGACCTGAGCCTGAAAGCGGGCGTCTACAACATCGGCAACAAGGAAGTTTCCACCGATGGGGATTACGCCTACAACCTGGACGGCCGACGCTTCATCTTCTCGGTGACCCAAGCGTTCTGATCGGATGAAACGATGCTCCCTGGCGGCTCTATCCGTCAGGGAGCGTTCGTGTGTATGGAATGCGCACGAGGCGCAATCGGACCCGCTCCGGTCGGTCGGACAAGAGGCCAAGCAACATGACTAGAAACGATGGCTATGTGATGGATGTGGCCTACCCGCCGCACTTTCATAAGGAAATCCAACCTGTCTGGCTGACCAGTCTGGTTCAATTCCTCGGCTCGGCGGCGCCCGACATTTCCAAGCCTTACTCCTACTGTGAATTGGGCTGCGGTATGGGTATCAACCTACTCATTGCCGCAATAACGAACCCGCAGGGGCAGTTCGTAGGTGTTGATGCCAACGACAAAGCGCTGCACATCGCGCGCTCGGCCGCGGCAGCAATGGACGTCAAAAACATCCGTTTCGTCCAGGCTGATTTCGCCCAGTTTACTCAGAGCAACAACCTGTTCTTCGACTTCATCGTCAGCCATGGCGTCTGGTCATGGATCGCGGAAAGCCAGCAGAAAAGCATCCTGCAATTGGTAGCGAAGTCGCTCAAACCCAAAGGGTTGTTCTATCTGCACTACATGTGCCACCCAGGCGCGACTCAAATGATGCCGGTGCAGAAGCTGCTGAACGACCTGGCTCGACAGTTACCGGGTTCCTCGGAGCAGAAGCTTCAAGCTGCGCTGGATTTCGTCTGTGAGCTGGACGTCGCCGGCACTTTCATAGACCAGCCCAACCTGAGCGAAAAGATAAAGTCACTCAAGCAGAAACCTGCTTCTTATCTCGCCCACGATTTCCTGACCGACCATTGGACTCCACAGCACTCGACCGATGTTCATCAATCGGTGGCACAGGCCGGCGTCACCTATCTAGGCAGTGCCAACGCCTTCGACAATCTGGACAGCCTGTCCGTACCGGGTGCCGTACAGCCGCTTCTCGCAAAGCTGGCCTCGCCAGCACTAAGGGAAACGGTCAAGGACCTAGCCAAGAATCAGCATCAGCGCAGCGATCTGTTTCAGCGTGCTCCAGTACGCCTGAACCAGCAGGACGTTCTACAGCAGGTCGATGCGCTTCGGTTTCAGCTTATGCCCCAAGCGCCACGCTCAGGCGCGCTGTCTTTCCAAACGCCAATCGGGGAAATCCAAGGCCCCGGCGACATCTTCTCTCCTCTGCTGGAAAAGCTAGCCGAACGACCCGCCACTTTTGCCGAGCTAAGACAGTTGCCAGCCTTTACCGAAAAGCTCGGCACGCTATCGCAAGCGCTACAGATGTTGATGTGGCAGGGCCATATCCATCCCCAACGTCCGGATGGCCTCAGCTGCACTGAGCAAGTGAACAAGCTGAAGGCCTGGATCGAACGGAGCCAACTGAAGTTGAACGTTGTTGAGGACTGCGGAACAGCCATTCACCAGCCGACCGGCAACTCATGAACAACCATGGCGCGACACACCGGAGCGTTCGTTTCGGTCCTTACACCTCGCCCCACTCCACCTCCACGTCCTGTTCCAACATGAAGAGAACGCACCGATGAAAGCCCCTTCACAACCTTGGCCGGTAGTATCGCGAACCCTCGCGGCCGTGCTGGGCGGCTACGTGTTCACCTACTGTTGCACGGCGGCACTGGCGCGCCTGCTTCCCTTGGCAAAATCCGATGCGGTGGTAGTCGCGACGCTGGCAGCTTTCATTATTTATACGGCGGTCATCCTCTGGGCTTTTGGCTGCCGCAGCGCATGGCGTGCCTGGGCGGCGCTGGCATTCGCGGCGCCCTTGGCGGTCGTCGGCTTCTGGCCACAGCTGCTGGAGCGCCTCGGATGAAACACAAGACCGTCACGCAATCCATGTCCTGGCTGCACACCTGGTGCGGGCTTTTGCTCGGCTGGGTGCTGTTCGCTATTTTCCTCACCGGCACCCTGGCGGTGTTCGATAAGGAGATCAGCTGGTGGATGCAGCCGGAGCTGACCGACCAGAGCCAGTCGCCTGCAGCTGCCGCCAATGTCGCTCAGCGCTGGCTGATGGAACACCACGCCGATGAGTCGAACTGGAACATCAGCCTGCCGACCGAGCGTTCGCCGGACCTTGGCGTATCGGTCGGGGAGCGGCGGCGCGGTGCCGGTGGCACGCAGTTGGACCCGCTCACGGGCGAGCCGATCGAGGCGCGGGAAACCATCGGCGGCAACTTCTTCTTCCATTTCCACTACACGCTGCATATGCCGCGACTGCTCGGTATCTGGGTGGTGGGGTTCGCGGCGATGGCGATGCTGGTGGCGCTGATCAGCGGGATCGTCATCCACAAAAAGATCTTCAAGGAATTCTTCACCTTCCGCCCGGCCAAGGGGCAGCGCTCGTGGCTCGACGGCCATAACGCCAGCGCCGTCCTGCTGCTGCCGTTCCACCTGATGATCACCTACACCGGACTGGTGATCTTCTTCCTGATCTACATGCCTGCTGCGGTCGATGCCCTGTACGACGGCGATCGTCAGGCTTACTTCCGCGAGGCGCAGCCAGCCCGTGCTGCCGAAGCGCCGCGCGGTGAAGGTCGCGGCAGCAAACCCGTCCAGGCACCAGCAGCGCCTATGCTGGCGTTGGACGAGATCGTCAGCCGTGCCGAGGCGCACTACGGTGCAGGCATGATCGGTGGCCTGGCCGTGAGCAACCCTGGCCGAGCCAATGCTCAGGTCACCGCGCGGCCGGTGCTGGGCAATCGCATGGAGCTGACGAAGGGCGAAGGCATGGTCTTCAACGGCGTTACCGGTGAGCTGATCCAGGCGCCAGAGCCGTCGCGTGCCAGTCAGCTGACCCAACGCGTGATGGCGGGTCTGCATTTCGCCCAGTTTGGCGGTTACCCGATGCGCTGGCTGTATTTCATCTGCGGCCTAGTCAGCTGCGCCATGATCGCAACAGGGCTTGTGCTCTATGCGGTCAAGCAGCGCAAACAGGCCAAGGCCAACGTGCAGTTTCTGCGGATGGTGGAGAGCCTCAACGTAGCCGTGGTGGCCGGACTTTCGCTGGCCTGCGTCGCGCTCTTGTGGAGCAATCGCCTGCTGCCAGCTGAGTTGGCCAATCGGCAGGATTGGGAGTTGCGGCTGTTCTTCAGTATCTGGGCCTTGAGCTGGCTGCATGCCTGGGTACGCAAGCCATTGCAGGCATGGCGCGAGCAGCTCTTCGCCGCCGCGGCGTTGGCGATGACCCTGCCGCTGCTGGACCTGATGACAGCCAACATGGAGCTGGACGGCATCCGGTTGTCTGTCCTCGCGGCCGTGTTTGCGATGGGCCTGCTGTCCGGCTGGACCGCCTGGAAAATCCCTACGATCGTCGCCGCGAGAAAAGCTCGCCAACCCCAGCTCGCTCGCCCAGTTCCGGGAGTCTCGTCATGAACGGTTCATCAGCCCTGCTCGCCAGTCTTTTGTTGGCCTACGCCGGCATGCTCGGCTTCTGCCTGGGCAAGGAGCGCCATTGGAAGCAGTTGGTCAATTCTCGCGTTCCCGCTCAACTGCGTCGCCTCTGCTTTCCGGCGGGAGGCCTGCTGCTCGGCCTTGCCGTGTATACCGCAACCCGCGTCTGGCCGGGCGGCATGGCGCTGGTTGGCTGGTTCGGCCTGATCTCCCTTGCCGGCTTCGCCTTGCTCCTGCTGATCCCCTACGCCCCTCGCTTGGCGACTGGGTTGCCGGCGATGGGCACTCTGCTTTGGGCCGTTGGGGCACTGCTGTGATTTCCTGCCCTGCCTCGCTAAGGCGACCGGCGCTCTCGCAGGCGTGAATACGAGCATTACGTTCGCCTTTAGCCTCGTCCTCAGACCGCGAGTCCCGACGCGCCTGCGTTCATGACCTCTTTCAACGAAGCAGATGCGCTGTGTAACGTGGCGGTCTCTTGCCTTAAGCTGCCGGCCATCTCACGTCTATTCTGTGACCGTCATGACCCAGCGTGCCGTATCGCCCTTCCAACTACTCATTCTCGTGCTCTCGATTTACGTGTTGGGCGCATTGATCGCCGACGTCCTGTTCGACCTGCCGCCCGACGTATCTGAGTTGCTCAGTTACATAGACAACATTGTCTGCCTGTTCTTTTTCATCGACTTTGCTAGACGTCTGCAACTCGCGGAGGATAAATGGCGCTTCATGCGCTGGGGCTGGATCGACCTCCTGGCCAGCGTACCGGCGGGCGGACTGCAAGCGTTCAAGATGGTGCGCGCCGTGCAGGTGTTGCGTGCGCTGCGTGCGATCAAGTCGACCCAAATGATCTGGCGCCTGCTGTTTCGCAACCGTGCAGAAAGCATCGTCGTGTCCGCCGCTACGGCCACGTTGCTACTCGTGGCATTCGGTGCCATCACTATGTTGCTGGTCGAGGCGCCTAACCCGCAAAGCGCTATCAATACGCCGGAAGAAGCGCTCTGGTGGGCCTTCGTGACCGTCACGACCGTCGGTTATGGCGACTACTACCCGGTCACGACCCAAGGCCGTATCGTGGCGGTGCTGCTAATGGTGTCCGGGGTTGGCCTGTTCGGCAGCTTCGCCGCCTATATCGGCTCGCTGTTTATCGCCGACAAGCATGATGAAAACATCGAGCAGCAGGAAGCGGACCGAGCCGTGCTGCACAACCTGCTTGAGCAGGTAGAAAAATTGACCACCGAAGTCCAGGCTTTACGAGGGCAACTGGAGGAACGGGGACAGCCGCCACGGAAGTAATTGTCAGTGGCACCGGTAGCACTCTTGGCCTGTCCGCCCAGGCTACCGCCGATCCTGAAGACCGGCACAATCCGCGATACGTACCGAGCGTGCGGTAACGTCCGACGCGATCTCCCGCGTCAACCTCTCGAAAACGCCCGGCGGCCAAACCCAAACCGGCCGTAAGCCCTTACAATGCGCGACTTTCGATTCACACCCGGTCCGCGCTCATGTCCCTACCCCAGCATCACCTCGAACTGCTCAGCCCCGCGCGGGATGTGTCCATTGCCAAGGAGGCCATCCTGCATGGCGCCGATGCGGTGTACATCGGCGGGCCGAGTTTCGGCGCGCGGCACAACGCCGAGAACAGCGTGGCGGACATTGCCGGGCTGGTGACCTTCGCTCACCTGTTCCATGCGCGGGTGTTCGTCACCATCAACACAATTCTTCATGACGATGAGCTGGAAGCGGCTCGCGCGCTGATCTGGCAGCTGTACGAAATCGGCGTCGATGCGCTGATCGTGCAGGACATGGGCGTGATGGAAATGGACATCCCGTCGATCGAGCTGCACGCCAGCACCCAGACCGATATCCGCACCCTGGAGCGGGCCAAGTTCCTCGACAAGGCCGGCTTCTCGCAGCTCGTCCTCGCACGAGAGTTGAACCTGCAGGAAATCCGCGCAATCGCTGATGAAACCGACGCCGCCATCGAGTTCTTCATCCATGGCGCGCTGTGCGTGGCGTTTTCCGGGCAGTGCAATATTTCTCACGCGCAGAACGGGCGCAGCGCCAACCGCGGCGACTGCTCCCAGGCGTGCCGCCTGCCCTACACCCTGAAAGACGACCAGGGCCGCGTAGTCGCCTTCGACAAGCACCTGCTTTCGATGAAGGACAACAACCAGAGCGCCAACCTGCGCGCGTTGGTCGATGCCGGCGTGCGCTCGTTCAAGATCGAAGGGCGTTACAAGGATGTGAGCTACGTGAAGAACATCACTGCTTACTACCGCCAGCGCCTCGACGAGATTCTCGAAGACCGCACCGACCTGGCCCGCGCCTCCAGCGGCCGCACCGACCACTTCTTCCTGCCGGACCCGGACAAGACCTTCCACCGCGGCAGCACCGACTACTTCGTCACCGACCGCAAGATCGACATCGGCGCTTTCGACTCGCCGACCTTTACCGGCCTGGCCGTGGGCGAAGTGCTCAAGGTCGGCAAGCACGACCTCACCGTCCAGACCCGCGAGCCGCTGTCCAACGGTGACGGCCTGAACGTGCTGGTCAAACGCGAAGTGGTGGGCTTTCGCGCCAGCGTGGTCGAGCCTATTAAGCAGTTCGAAGAGGACGGCCAGGCTTTCTGGCAATACCGTGTCGAACCCAACGAAATGCCCGCCGACCTGCGCCAGCTGCGGCCGAACCATCCGCTCAATCGCAACCTGGACCACAACTGGCAAAACGCGCTACTGAAAACCTCCGCCGAACGCCGCGTTGGTGTGCGTTGGCTGGCCAAACTGCGTGCCGATGAGCTCGAACTCCACGTCACCAGCGAAGAAGGCGCCTATGCCACCGTCTCGCTGGCCGGTCCGTTTGGCGAAGCGAAGAAGCCTGAGCAGGTGCCCGGTCAGATCGCCGACCTGCTGAGCCAGCTGGGCACGACGATCTACCACGCCGAAGAAGTGGACGTAGATGCGCCGCAGGCGTTCTTCATCCCCAACTCGCAACTCAAGGCCCTGCGCCGCGAAGCCATCGAGGCGCTGACCGAGGCCCGTGAAGCGATTCGTCCGCTGGGCAGCCGCAAGGCCGTCAGCGTGCCGCCTCCGGTTTATCCCGATTCTCACCTGTCCTTTCTCGCCAACGTCTACAACGCGAAGGCCCGCGCGTTCTATCACCGCTACGGTGTGCAACTGATCGACGCGGCCTACGAGGCCCATGAGGAAACCGGTGAAGTGCCGGTGATGATCACCAAGCACTGCCTGCGTTTCTCTTTCAACCTATGCCCGAAACAGGCCAAGGGCGTCACCGGCGTTCGCACCAAGGTCGCCCCGATGCAGCTGGTGCATGGTGACGAGGTGCTGACTTTGAAATTCGATTGCAAGCCTTGCGAGATGCACGTGATCGGCAAGATCAAAGGCAACATCCTCAACCTGCCGCAGCCGGGCAGCGCCGCCAGCGTGGTCGGGCATATCACGCCGGACGACCTGATGAAGACTATTCGCAGCAAGCCGCGCGCCTGATCAGGCCCTCCGGCAACGACGGCGCATCGAGGTCTGAACTTCCGGCAATATGGTTGTCTGCTGTTCAACCTCCGCGGCAAGCGCAGCGGATGGCGAGATATGCCCCGGCAGCGCGGCAATGCGATTCGCGTGCCCGCTCATATGCAGACAAGGATCGAACATGCTTCACCGCTGGATCATCGCCGTATCACTCGCCGCCGCGCTTGCCGGCTGCTCGACGTCGCCGCTCAGAGGTCCCGCCACGAGCCCATCCCCTCAGTCTGCCGCAGGCGAGCACATTGGTTCGGGAAAGGCCTCGTACTATGGCAACCAGCACCACAACAAGCTGACCGCCAGCGGCGAGCGCTTCGATCAGACGGCTCTCACCGCCGCCCACCGCACGCTGCCCTTCGGCACGAACGTCCGGGTCACCAATACTCGCAACGGCAAGAGCGTGGTCGTGCGCATCAATGACCGCGGCCCCTTCGTGCGTGGGCGAATCATCGACTTGTCGAAAGCGGCCTTCGAGCGCATCGGCAACACGCGGTCCGGCATCATCCGGGTGCGCCTCGAAAGGGTCGACTGAATCGGACGGGGCGCCTCCGAAGCGCCGCATCTGGTCGCATTCCGGGAGTTCTCATAGCACCGCTCAGCTTCAGACATTTCGGCCAGCGTGCTGTAGCGCTTGGGGTCACGGTCGACATCCGGTGACGGTAATGGCCCGCCTGTGTGTCTGGTCAGCGTTCGTTTCAACCAAGATCGAGAGATCGCAGTAAAAATTAAAGCCATCGGTGCGCGTTAAGAATCGCCATGGCGTGCCGATAGAGATGCACGTCAATCCACCATGGTGCTTCCATGTTCAACGGCTATCTAAAAAAACAACTCCAAGAACAAAGGGCGGAGCTGTCGCTGCTGCGTCAGCTCCATGAGCAGATGGAAAGCACGATGGCGTCGATCACCCTCGACCCCGATTTTCGTATTGCCGCTCTGAACCAAAGGTTCGCTCGCACGCTCGGTTACAACGTCGAGCAACTGAAGGGTCGCGCGATGGCAGACATCGTGCCGCCTTACGTGAAAAATTTGCCGTGCTTTCATAACTTCCGCGCCGCGATAGCCAAAATGACCCCCATCAGCGATGACTACCGCTACCTGCGCGCCGACGGCAGCCTTGCGTGGTTGCATGTCGATTGGTATCCCATCGGGAACGAACACGGCACCCTGCTGAACATTCGCGGCATTGCCCGTGAAGTGACCAAGGAGTTGCAGGTGGCGAAGGAGAACGAAGCGTTCATCAACGCGCTTCTTCGCTCCACCGCGGTCATCCAGTTCAATCTGGACGGCACCGTAATTACCGCCAACGATCAGTTCCTGCAGGCGATGGGTTACTCGCTCAAGCAAGTCGTGGGCAAGCATCACAGCCAGTTCTGCACTGCAAGCGAGGCCGGATCGCAGCAGTACAAGGCCTTCTGGCAGACGCTCAACCGCGGCGAGTTCGTTGCCGACCGCTTCAAGCGGGTCGACAGCCAGGGCCGCGACGTCTGGCTCGAGGCGAGCTACAACCCGGTACACGACACTGAGGGCAAGCTGTGCAAAGTGGTCAAGTTCGCCAGCGTGATCACCGACCAGATTGCCCGCGAAGAGGATGTTCGGGGGGCGGCCGGCATCGCCTATGACGTGTCCAGGCAGACCGACACCAGTGCCGAGCGCGGTGCCGTGGTGGTCAAGGACACGGTCGCGACGATGCAGCGCATCGCCGAGCAAGTGGAATCGGCCACGCAGGGCATCGAGGCCCTGGGCCAGCAATCGCTGCTTATCAGCTCGATCGTGCAGACCATCAGCGGTATCGCTGCCCAGACCAACCTGCTGGCGCTCAACGCGGCCATCGAAGCGGCACGCGCCGGGGAACAGGGTCGCGGTTTCGCGGTGGTCGCCGATGAGGTTCGCCAGCTGGCAGGCCGCACCAGCGCAGCCACGGAAGAGATCGTCAGCGTGGTGCAGAAGAACCAGTCATTGGTAGATGAGGCCGTACGAGAAATGGCCAGCAGCCGAGAGCAGGCCGCCCAAGGCCTGTCACTGGCCAATCAGGCCGGCGCGGTGATCGTTGAGATTCAGGACGGTGCCAAGCAGGTGGTGAACGCTGTCGGACGCTTCGCGAAGGAGCTGAATTAGTCCTCAGCTGTGATGGGGCGGATGCCTTCATCCGCCTCGTTCATGCGATCAGAGCGCAGCCTTTTCTACCGGCCTGGCGAAACGATAGGTCGCCAAGCAGCACAGCACGACACCACTCGACGCCAGCAACCCACCGACAATGCCCACATTGCTCAGGCCCAGATGGACGGTAACCAGGCTGCCGAGCAGCGCGCCGCCGCCGATTCCGACGTTATAGATGCCAGAGAACATGGCCATGGCGACGTCGGTCGCATCGGACGCTAGATTCAGCACCTTCGCCTGCAATGCCAGGCCAAAGCACATCCCGGCGATCCCCCAGACCACCACCAGCGCGCCCAGCAGCGAACTGTCGCGTGAAGCCGGCAGTAACAGCAGCAAACACGTCGCCATCGCTGAGATCGCGGCGACCAGAAAGCCCCTCGGATAACGGCCGCTGTAGCGACTGAACAGGAACGAACCAAGAATGCCGGCGCCGCCAAACAGCAACAGCAATACCGTCGTCATGTCACCGCTCAGGTGCGCGATATTCTGCGCAAAGGGTTCGATATAGGTGTAGGCCGTGAATTGCGCGGTGATCACCAAAGCGGTCAGTACGTAGGCCGCGACCAGCGCCGGGCGCTTGAACAGCACCGGCAGGCTGCGCAGCGAACCGGAATTCTGGCTCGGCAGCAGCGGCAGCGTCCGCGCCAGGCAGAGCGCCACCAGCGCCGCGATCACGCCAATCGAGAGGAATGTCGTGCGCCAGCCCAGCGCTTCACCCACCACACGACCAAGCGGAATGCCCAGCACCATCGCCAGTGCACTGCCGGTGGCCAACAGGCCCAGCGCCTGTGCCTGCTTGCCTTGTGGCGCAACGCGCACGGCCAGTGATGCAGTGATCGACCAGAACACCGCGTGCGAAAGCGCGATACCAATACGGCTGATCATCAGCATGCTGAAGCTCGACGCCACGCTGGACACCAGATGGCTGCCGATGAATACCGCGAAGACGACGATCAGCAGCCTGCGGCGTTCGACGTTGCGCGTCAGCAGCATCATCGGCAGCGACATCAGTGCCACCACCCACGCGTAAATGGTCAGCATCAGACCGACCTGGGACGGCGGCATGTCGAACGAACCCCCGATGTCGCTGAGCAACGCGACCGGGACGAACTCGGTGGTGTTGAAAATGAAGGCGGCCAGCGCCAGTGCGATGACACTGAGCCAGCTCCCGGCGTGGGAGTGTTGCGATTCGTTCATGTGGGCGATGTCTTGATGCGACCAATCGGCAACCGCAACGCGCCTTTTTGAAAAGCTATGTCTGTTGGCGCAAAGGCCCGAGCGACGTTCCGCTTCAGCCCACCAACGCGGTCAGCGTGGGCTAAAGCCCACCCTACAAGGCTCGGAGCCTTCCCAAACCAATTGGCAACAGACATAGCCTTTTTGAAAAAGGCACACCACAGCGTGACGAGAGAGAATTCAGGGGTGACGGTCGTGCTCGATCACCACAACGCACCCGGCCCGCGAGCTTCGAAGAAGTGCGGGCGGCAGCGGAAACGATTGAGATACGAAACAGGACAGTCGGAGCGGCGCGGATTCTACGCCCGCGCCGTGCCGATGTCAGGCCGCAAAAACCATCTGCGACGAGCGGCCGCAGCCGCGGCTCGCTAGCGTCGCCAAAGGCTCGCCCGGCCTTGAACGTTCGAGGCCGTTCGATACGCGTATCACTCGGCGAAATACGCCTGCGCGCGCTCCGCTTCTGCGGCGGTGGGCTTGTAGTTGATCCACTCGTCGCTCTCGTTCTTCTTGTAACGCACGACACCCTGCGCCACATCGAACTCGTAGAAGGGATAAACCTCGCGCAGGTTGTAGAACGCAGCCGGGGCGAAGAAGAGGATGTCAGCGGCCAGATAGCCACCGTTGAACTTGAGCGGAATCAGCCCGTACATGGGCTCCATGCCATCCTGCGTGGCGCGGAAGCGGTACTGGCCGAAGCTGGTGGTTTTGTAGGTTTTGCTGACCGGGTTTTTCAGCACCAGCGGTGCATCGTCATTGATCTTGACGCTGAGGCTCGGATCGCTGGAACGCAGCGAGGTGGTGGCGGAACAGGCGGACAGCAGCGCAGCCATCAGCGGCAGCGCCAGGAGTTGCTTGGCTTTCATGTTCAATCCCTTGCAGGTGGTAGGCGTGGACGACCTAGACCGGCCCTACGTTGGGGTCCGGCGGCCATCCTTGGCGGGCGGCACTATAGGACACTGTTTGCTGATGGCCAAGCGCCCTCGGTCTGGGTTTCGTAGGGCGCGCTTCGCGCACCGCCGGCTTCGGTGTATCCGGTGCGCGGAGCGCACCCTACGTGGCCAAGGTGGCACCGAACGGAGCGGCATCATCGCTGATTGGAATGTAGGGTGCGCTTCGCGCACCGCCGGGCTTCGGTGTATCTGGTGCGCGGAGCGCATCCTACTTGTCCTAGACGAAACCTTTTTTGATCACTGGCCATGCGTGTACCACTCGGCATCCAGCCGAAACTTTCCAGCCCGCCATCAGCCGTACCTACAGAACCCATTCACACCGGAGAAGGTATGGCTTACCCGAAGATCCCCGCACAGAAGCAGGACCGCCAGCCCGGCTTGGAGAGCGAGATGCAGCCGCCAGCCGAGTTCATCCGTGACAGCTACAAAGGCAGCGGCAAGCTGGCCGGCAAGGTGGCGCTGATCAGTGGGGGCGACAGTGGCATTGGCCGCGCGGCGGCGCTGCACTTCGCGCGCGAGGGTGCTGACGTAACGATCATGTACCTCGACGAACACGAGGACGCCGCAACAGCCAAGCGCATGGTGGAAGCCGAAGGGCAGCGCTGCATCACCCTGCCCGGTGATATCCGCGACAGCCGCTACTGCAACGATGCGGTCAGGCAGACGATCGAAGCCTTCAGCCGGCTGGACGTGCTGGTGAACAATGCCGGACGCCAGGAAGTACAGACGCGGCTCGAGGACATCACCGACGAGCAGTGGGAGAAGACTTTCGCCACCAACATTCACGGCTATTTCTATCTCACCCGTGCCGCCCTGCCCCACCTGAAAGCCGGCGCGTCAATCATCAACACAACTTCGATCAATTCCTTCATCGGCAATCCGATGCTGGTCGACTACACCGCGACGAAGGGCGCCATCGACGGCTTCACCCGAGCCCTGTCGCAACAGTTGATCGAGCGCGACATTCGCGTCAACCAGATCGCTCCCGGCCCGATCTGGACGCCGCTGCAACCGGCCACCATCGGCAAGCACGATCCCGAGATGCTCGAAGGCTTCGGCAGCCAGATGCCCATGGGCCGTTGCGGTCAGCCTTCTGAACTGGGCCCGGCTTACGTTTATCTTGCATGCGAAGACTCGTCCTATGTCAGCGGCCAGACCATTCACATCAATGGCGGCAAAGTGGTGAACGGCTGAGGTTCGCCATATCGAACGCAGCCTGGCCGCACGAACCGAGGTGAAATCATGACTCAGATTCTCATTGCCGCCTTCGACCGCTACGCCGAAGCCGAGCGCGTCAAAACCGAACTCCTGAGCAAGGGCGTGCCCAGCGACGACATTCAGATATCCGCATCCTTCAACCCCGCCACGGTCGACAGCAGCCGGGTGGAAGTCGTCGGCGAAGAACCGGACAAGGACGCCACGGTCGCCGACAAAATTGGCAGCTTCTTCCAGAACGTCTTCGGCGACGATTCGAGCAAGCACGCCGGTCGCTACCCAGAGGCGGCTCGTCGTGGTTCGACCATTGTCACCGTCACGCTGGACGACGAAGGCCAGATATCGATGGTCGAGCAGCTGATGGAGCGAAACGGTGCGATCGATATCGACGAGCGCAGTGCCGGCTGGGGCGACGATGACACGACGCCCGTCACGGCCAGCACCGAAACCCTGACGACTGGCTACCCGGACGCCACATCCATCAGCGTCGACGAACGCGAGCTGAATGGAATGGCCACACCGGACCGCGGCGCGGACGATGGCTCGATTCCAGGCCGCGCCGAAAACGAAAAGGCCGAGCGTCGTGACAACACGGCCGGGCGGGTGCGGATCATTCCGCGGTAACGCGCCGCCGAAAGTGCATCACGCTCATTGCGCCATGAACACCTCATCGAGCAGGTCGTTCATGGCCTCGAAAGCGCGCTTCGCCACCAACGGGTTGTACTCGTTGCGGCCCGGCACCTTGGCATAGGGGTCGGTAAACGAATGCACGGCGTTGCCATAGCTGACCATTTGCCAGTCGGCATCGGTGGCTTGCATCTCGGCGACGAAGCCATCGACTTGCTCCTTCGGCACAGCCGGATCATCGGCACCGTGCAAAACCAGCACAGGTGCCTTGATCTGCTTAGCGTCATCGGGGTTAGGCGTGTCCAGGTTGCCGTGAAAGGAGACGAAGGCGTCCAGATCGGCACCAGAGCGGGCCAGTTCCAGCACTGCGCCGCCACCAAAGCAGAAACCGATCGCCGCCATCTTGCTGGTATCCAGCGCTACGTCCTGCTGTGATTTGAACGCATCGACCGCAGCCTGGGCGCGCTTGCGCATCAGCGCGCGATCACCGCGTACCGAGGTGGCGGCCGCCTTGGCTTCATCCGGACTCGATGGCCGTACCGCCTTGCCGTATAAATCCGCCATGAACACCACGTATTTCTCCCCTGCGGCGCGCGCGGCCTTCTCAGCCGAACGCTCGGTTACCCCTAGCCAGTTGGGCACCATCACCAAACCAGGGCGCGGCGTGGTCACCGCATCGTCGTAAACCAGTAAGCCCTCGAAGGCTTCGCCGTCGATTTCATAGGCATGGGGCTTGACCACCACAGCGGCTTCGGCAACGCCGACCATCCCGGCCAGCGCCAGGGCAATGCACGTCTTTTTCATGGGTTTCTACCTGCGAAGTGAGACGACTTTTCAACAGTAGCGGAAAAAACCCACCGTACAGGCGGACCCTACTTCAGGACCGTTTCGGTTTGTGTCGTTGGCGCCCGTTGCTTGGGAGGCGCCCCTGCAGCGCCAGCGCATTGGCCGTCGCTGCCCCACTGGCCGTGTTGTCGAAGATGCACCAATTAGCAACGCCGTCCGGCTGATCAGCTAGGCGGTCGGCCAGCGAATCGAGCCAATCGGCAGCGTATGAGGAATGGTAGATGCGCGGCGAGCCGTGCAGCCGGTAATAGCGAAACCCCGCCCAGCCGCCCGGCTCGGCCGCTTCGGCAAAGGGCGCGGGATCGGCAGCGACGTGGGCGATCTGCGCCTGCTGCAGCAGCGACTCGGCATCGAGCCAGCTACGATGGCGAGGCTCGATGGCCACCGGCCCGTCGTGGCGGGCTCTCAATGCAGCGAAAAAAGTACCGGCGCTCGCAGAGTCATAGGCCAGCAAAGGCGGTAATTGCACAAGCAGGCAGCCCAATTTCTCGCCCAGATGGCCGCACTCGTGCAGGAAACGTTCGAGCGGTTCTTCGCAAGCGATCAGCCGCCGCTCGTGGGTGACCTGCTTGGGCAGCTTCACGCAGAAGCGAAACGCCGCCGGCACGCTTTCGGCCCACTTGGCGTAGGTGGCGGGTCGATGGGGGCGATAGAAGGAGCTATTGATTTCCACCGCTGGAAAACGATCAGCGTAGCGCTGCAGGTGCGTGCCCTCGTCCGGGAATGCTGGCCACTGCTCGCGCGGCAGGCTCCAGCCCGCCGTGCCGAGAAATATGGAGGTGTCGAAGTCCTTCACTGTGAGGTCCCGCCGAATGTTGGCTCTTACAGATGACCATCGCGCATGCCGGCTTGATCCTCCGGCGCTAATCGACCCTAGCGTGCCGATTGCGTGCCCGACTGGACCGGCAACCGCTTGAGCAACCATTTACGCGCCGGCACCACGGCATGCTCCTGAGCCCAGACGCAGAGCACCACCGTCAAGATCAAGTAGAGCGGATAGAACAGCAGTGACAGCGGTTGTTCTCCGGCCCGGACGGCGCAATCGGCCCAGGTCTCGAAGCAGCTGGACGAAGCGACGCCCAGCAATTTTTCCGAACGAGAAAACAGGATGAACGCCGGTACATGCAGCACGAACAGCGGCAGCGATGCCGTTCCTAGACGCTGCGACCAGCGATTCACGCGGGCGCTGCCTGGCGTGGCGATCAGCGCAAAGAGGTAGACCAGCGCCAATTGCGAGGGCAGCAGCAGCCCGTTGTGCAGCAGGAAGTACCAGAGCTTTTCTCCCTTCAGCAGCCAAATGGCGGCGATGAAGCAGGCCAGCACGAAGCCTGCCAGCGCCAAACGACTGCCCGGCCTCGGCACGCGTCCTTGACTCTGCATTTCGCGGAACACCCCATACAACAAGATGCCGGCGAGAAATTCCGGCAGGCGCAGCAAGGGCATGCGGTGCAGCATGCCGGTATAGGGAACACCATATTCCTGCTGCTGAATCACCCAGAGCGGCGGGATCAGGTAGATCGCCGCGATGACCGCGAGCCAGAGTGCCTTGTGCCGCAACCGCATCAGCCGCGGCGCCAGCAAAGGGAACGTCAGATAAAAGAAGAACAGCGTGGAAATCGACCACAACGGTGGGTTGAAGGTCAGGTAGTAAGGATTCCATGCCTGCAGCATGAACAGCTGCAGGACGAAATTGAGCAACAGCTCGCCATTGCCCATGAAGTGCTCAAGGGCCTCTCTGGACGCCTCGCCCAAATCCTCGTTGGTGTCGTAAACCACGAAACGCAGAGTCGCCTTGGCGTCGTCCGGCGGGATACCGAGTTTGGCGATGATGAACAACACCACCGCCGTCAGTCCCAATGAAAACAGGTGCAACGGATAGAGATTGGCGAAACGCCGGCTGAGGAAGCTGCGCCCCGGTTCGCGCAGTTGTCCTTGCTGACAATAGACATGGGCCAGCAAGAAGCCCGACAGCACAAAGAAACTGCTGGTCGCGAAGAACCCCACCCCGGTCAGGTCCGACAGCCACCAGGGCCGCTGTTCCTCGGGATACACATGGATCGTGTGAAAGAACACCAGGTATATGCCGAGCGAAAATCGCAACCACTCGAGCCCGATGAATTTTTCCCTGCTGACTTGCTCCATGCGTTGCTCCTGCTATGCGGCGACCACGTGCCGTCCGCAAATAGGACGTTCCGTTGCAGGCAGTCGTTCGATATCCGCTGAGCATTCGCGCCGCAGCCGGCTTGGATAGGCGACACGGCACGTCGCACAACGCCGTCATCCGAAAGATCAATATTTCGTCACGTATGCGTCGGGCACGGGCCGGAGCGATGCAGGTCCAACCATGACCAATAACCGGCAGAGAGGTCCGCTAACCGTGTTGTTCCGAGCCAAGCCCCAGCTACGAACAGGTATCGCAACGCCCTTGCTGATGGCAATGGTCCTGCTTGCATCGCCACTGCGGGCGGTGGCGCAGGACGGTTTCAGCTGGACGGAAAACTTCCTCGAACACATCGCCAAGGTCGATGCGAGCACCTCGGGCGAGCTGGGCATCTACCTCAAGGATCTGGATACCGGCGTGTCGGCCTCCTACCACGGCGAGGAAGCCTGGTACCTTGCGTCCACGGTCAAGGTCCCGGTGGCCATTGCCGTCATGCGTCGCATCGATCAGGACACCCTGAGCCTGGACAGCACCGTGCGCTTGCTGGAGTCGGACTACGTCGACGGCGCCGGACCGACCAAACGACACGCACCGGGAACCTCGCTCAGTGTCCGTTACCTGATGGACCAGATGCTGATCCACAGCGATAACACCGCAAGCGACATGCTCATCCGCCTGGTCGGCCTCGACGCGGTCAATGCCGTGACCCGCGAACTGGTGCCGGAAGGCCTCGGCCCGATCACCACCCTGGCGGGTGTGCGCAGGTTGATCTACGGGGAACTACACCCCTCTGCCCGCCTGCTCTCCGGCAGGGATTTCCTTTCGCTCAAAGCGCAGCGCAGCGAAGCCGGACGCCTCTCGCTTCTGGCCAGCCTGCTGGGCGTCCAGCAGAGCGCGTTCACCAAAATCCCGCTGCGCGAGGCCTATGAACGTTATTACGCGACGCCCTTCAATTCGGGCACGTTGCAAGCCTATGGCGATCTCCTGTCCGCAGTGGTGGAAGGTAAGGCGCTGAGCCAAGCCAGCACCGAATACCTGCTCAGCGTGATGAATCGCGTGGCCACCGGAGCCCAGCGCATCAAGGCCGGATTGCCGCCGACGGTCGGCTATGCGCACAAGACCGGCACTCAGCTCGCCCGTATCTGCGATGCCGGCGTGATCGCGCCGCCACCCTTCCGCATAGCCGACCCCGCCGGACGTATCGTTGTGATCGCCTGCGTGCGCGGTGCTGCATCCACCGCCAAGGCCGAACGCGCGTTGCGCGGCGCGGGCGAAGCGATAACCGCCTCTGGAGTGCTTCGCCTATGAAACCAGCCCCGCTCGCGCGCACCGGAAAATTGCTCGCCCTACCGGCCTTGGTAGGCCTCGGACTGGCGCTCTGGGCGTATAAGGAACAGGCCTATTCGGAGTCCTGGCGCAACGCGCTGGAGCAGGACATTCGCCAGATCGACGAACAGAGCCCAGGCAATCTCGGCGTTTACATCAAACACCTAGGTGACGGCGAGGCACTCGACTACGAGGCGGACCGCTTCTGGTACCTGGGGTCGGCGGTCAAGGTGCCGATCGCCATCGCGGTCCTGCAGAGCGTCGACGAAGGCGAGCACAGCCTCGACGAGCAGATGAGCCTGGAAGCCACGGATAAGGTCGACGGCTCCGGCGATCTGGTCTGGCAGGACGAAGGCGTCGAGTATTCGCTGCGAGCGCTGCTGAATGAAATGCTCATCGAAAGCGACAACACGGCCGCCAACATGCTGATCCGGCTCATTGGCGAGGATGAGCTGAACGAGCGCACACGCAAGAACATGGGCGGCAAGGGCTTTGAACGCATCACCGACTTCACTCAGGTGCGGCGGGACGTCTATGGCGAGCTGCATCCCGGTGCGCATGAACTGGACAACATCGAACTGGTGAAGCTTGCATCGGCGCCCTTCAGCGAGCCGCGCTACGAGGCGGTCGCCAACGCCCTGTCGCTCTCCGAAAGCGAGCTGAAGGCCGACAGCATGGAGCAGGCTTATGAGCGCTATTACGCGCGCAACCTGAATTCCAGCACGCTGGAAGCCTACGGCACGCTGCTGGAGAAACTGGTCGAAGGCGATCTGCTTTCCGAGTCCAGCCGGGATCTGCTGTTCAAGGACATGAAGCTGGATCGGTATGACGCCTACCGCCTCGAAGCCGGCCTGCCCAGCGATGTGCCCTTCATCCAGAAGACCGGCACGCAACTGGAACGCGCCTGCCACGTAGGCGTGATCGAACCCCTGGCGGAAAAGCAGGCGAAGACCGTCATCATCGTGGCCTGCGCCGAGGCCCTGGACGAAGCCAAGGAAGCCGGAGCGGCCTTCGAGCGCTTGGGCGAAGCCATTACCCGAGTGCTGCTAAACAAAACCGAGTGATGGCTGATGGTTCCGCCGCTCCCGCGCGGCTCAACCCAAAAGCTTCGCCCCGAGAGCAGGCCTCCCACAAAAAGCAATGCGCACTGCCACAGCCCCACGCCGATCCGCTTTCGTAGGAGGCGCGACCTCGCGGCGAAAGCGTGCCCTCATCCAGCGCAAAAGCCAAAGCTTCGCCGCGAAGTCCCACAAGAAGCGAAAGCACACTGCCACAGCCCCACGCCGATCCGCTTGCGTTGCTGATCGTTGAATTGAGATCCACGCGAATGCAGAGCAATTGATCGGAAGTTCCCATCGGGTTGTCCATAATGGGGCAGCTGAACTGATCAGAGAGGCGTCGATCATGCGCAAGGCCGAAGTCAAACACCGCAACTCCCTCAAGCTGGAGCGACTGCAGCGCTTCCTGACATGGGCCTCGGAGCGCCATCCCGACTTCGTGCCGAAGAAGAACCATCAGGACAATTGGTTCAGCACCTATATCGGTCATCAACCGCCCGAGATCGGGCGCGCGGCGCGGTTGTTCTGGCTCGGACTGGACGAGCCGGCGGTCGATGCCAACGTCGAGGGTGCCGATCCCCAGAGCCTGATCGGCCGATTGCTCAATCGCGATCTGAACGACTACAGCTGCAACGTCGACATCTTCGGCGTCGAGAAAACGCTCGACTGCGGTCCGCTACAGAACCTGCTGGAACCCGAGCTCGTGCTGCGCATCCCTGACAGCACCTCCATCGACGAATTCGAAGCCAACGTGGACGACGCCATCGAAGCACGGGTCCGGGACCGTCTGCATGTGCTGGAGCGCCCCTTCGCCAGCATGAGCGACGAGCAGAAGACGCGCGTTCTGGATCGCTTGCCGACAAAACTCTCCCGGCTCGATGACTTCGCCGCCAAGGCCGTCGATATCCTCAACGAGGTGAAGCACGAACTGCGTTATGTCGTGGAACTGCGCCACTGCGACGTCGCGCTGGACCTGCAGCGGCGCATTCCCGGTGGCCAAGGTCAAGTGCTAAGCGAACAGGACGTGGCCGAACTGAAGGCGCAGGATCGTCAGGATCTGCTGGCCAAGTTCGAGACGATGATCGAGGAAGCCGGCGACTTCGACCTGCAGCTGCTGGGCGAGAAGCGGCTGACAGAAGTGTTCATGATGGAGCCGAAGAAACTTCGCCGGACCATCCGCTTCGCCCGCCAGGACAACAAGGAAAAGATGGCCTTCGCGGTGCTGCTGGAAAACAACCCGCGCTTCGTGCACTACCACAAGCTCTACGCCGCGCGGCGCATTACCCGTACGTGGACCGCCCTGCTCGGCCCGACCAATAGCGGCAAGACGCACCAGGCCATCGAGGCGATGACCGGCGTCGAGCACGCCATCTATCTTTCGCCACTACGGCTGATGGCGCTGGAAAACCAGGAACGCATCGAGTCCATGGGCGTGCCTTGCTCGCTGGTCACGGGCGAAGAGGAAATCATCCGCGAAGGCGCCACGCATTACTGCTGCACGGTCGAAGAGTTCGCCCGCTTCCGCCATCAGCCCTGGGATGTGGTGGTCATCGATGAAGTGCAGATGATGGCCGACTCGCAGCGCGGCTGGGCCTGGGTCGATGCACTGGTCAGCGCCTATACGCCAGAGCTGATCATGACTGGTCCGGAGCTGATCCAACCCTCGCTGAAAACGCTCTGCGACCTGTGCGATGACGAATTGGTGGTCAAGCGCACCAAGCGTCTGTCGCCGGTGGAAGTGGCGCGTCGCTCGACCACGCTCAAGCAGCTCGACGAAGGCTCGATGCTGGTCGCCTTCAGCCGCAAGACGGTATTGGAACTCAAGGCCATGCTGGAGATGACCGGCAAGAGCGTCTCGGTGGTTTACGGCGCGCTGTCGCCGGAAGTGCGCCGCGAGCAGGCACGACGGTTTCGTGAAGGCGAGGCGGACATCATGGTCGCCACCGATGCCGTGGGCATGGGGCTGAACCTGCCGGCGCACACGCTGTGTTTCTACACCGATGAAAAATACGACGGTATCCAGAACCGTCAGCTGAAGGTGCAAGAGGTCAAGCAGATCGGCGGGCGCGCCGGGCGTTTCGGCCATCACGACAGCGGCCTTATCACTGCGCTCGATGTGCAGACCCTGCAGTCGATCAAGCGTCTATTCCATAGCGCCGACCTGCCGGTGGATTTGTCGCAATTCCAGGTACGGCCATCGATCGAACATCTGCAGGCCATCGCCGAGCTGATGGACGAGCCCAGCCTGCTGCGTGCCTGGCTGACCTTCAATCGCAACATCAACTATGGCGAGGAATTCATCTCGGTGCTGCCGGACGAGCTGGCCGAGTGGATCAAGCTGATCGACGATCCGACCATCGACTTACCGCTGCGCTGGATTTTCGCCTGTACGCCGATCCGCGGCGGCCTCGACAGTCCCGCCAGCATCTTCGCCCAGCAATGGCTGAAGAAGGTTGCGCAGAACAAGGAAATCCCACTGCCGCGACTGATCATCGATGCCGACCTGGCGACATTGGAAAGCTCGCTGCACGTCATCGAAACCTACCTGCACCTGGCGCGAACGCTGCCGGCGCACTTCCCGACGCTGGAACAGGCCGAGGAGCACCGCAGCCTGCTCAATGGCGCGATCACCCGCGAGCTGTCGCGCCAACGCAAGCCGCGCAGCAGCGACCGCCGCCGCCTCTCAGGCGAAACCCGAAACTGCAAGCAGTGCGGCAAGGCCATGCCAATGGCCGAGCGACAATTTCGTTTGTGTCAGAACTGCTTTCAGGAACAGCGAGCCAAAGAGCAGCCAAGCGCCAAACGGCGCGCTCCAAAGCGGGTAAAAACGTAGCGAGCCACGGCCAAGCGGGCGCCCCATCAGCTCAAATGATTTATGAGCCGTAGGGTGCCCGCTTCTTTGCTTTGGCTGTTAACGATGTCCTCTGCGCCAGTCACGACGCTCCACTGGGACCATGACGTACTCGACGCGTTTCGGCCGGTACTTCACTGCACGGGGCGCATGCCGATGGTGATGGACATGACGCTTCGGCTGGTGCTGATAACGGCGAGCATGCCGATGGTCGTGACGATCATCGGAATCCTTCGCTAGCACCGCCACCAATACCGCCCCAACTGCCGCACCGGCCAATACGGGAACCACAACGTTGCGATCGGCCGCCGAAGCCGCACTGGCTGTGATCAAGCAACCGGCAAGCAAACCAATCTTGAGTATGCGACAGAACATGGCTTTCTCCTTCTACGAGTGGGCTCGTTGCCCACAGCCATCAAACACCGCCGCTCGGTCAAGGGGCGTCAGGCAGGTGTAAACAACGCGTAAACAGCCAATCAGAAGAGCGAATCATCGAGTCCGGGGCTGTCTCATATGAACGATGGACGCAGCGTGCGGAGGCACCCATGCACGATACTTACGACCTGAAACGATTCGTCGCCGCTCAAGACAGCATCTACGACCGCGCCCTGGCGGAATTGAAAGCCGGTCGTAAACAGAGCCACTGGATGTGGTTCGTCTTTCCACAGATCGCCGGGCTCGGCCATAGCGACATGGCACGACGCTACGCCATTTCCAGCACAGACGAGGCGCTCGCCTATCTGCAGCATCCGCTGCTGGGAGCGCGGCTGGAGGAATGCGCGCAGGCGATGCTGCAGCACACTGATCGTCCGGCGCGGCAGATTCTCGGTTCGCCCGATGACCTGAAGCTACGTTCGAGCATGACGCTGTTCAGCAACGTCGCACCTGAGCGGACCATCTATCGTCAGGTCCTGGACGCTTTCTATGGCGGCGAGGCAGATCCGGCGACGTTGGCCAGACTGCAACGCTGAGCGTTGTCAAGCTCTAGCATGTGATTGTCAGAGGCGATTGCACTGCCGGTATGCCATCAGGGCTTTGCTGCGCGGAGCGCACCCTACAAGGGTCTCGTACTCCGTAGGGTGCGCTCTGCGCATGGCCAGTACCCCACAGTTCGCTTGGCTGAACGTCCGTTACGAGAGGCGGCTTTGCCTGTGAGAAAACTCTTCTGGTAGCTCTCCATGCGATGGTGCATCAGCGTTGCGCCGCGCTGAGGCCACTCGGCGTTGAGGTTCCGCACTTCTTCGCACTTTGCCGCTGGCTAGCCTGCGCCGGCTGATGGCGACAACGGATCTACCGCTCCGTTCGCTACCTTTTCGATGAAATGTTCAAGTTTTTACTTTGACAGCACCAAACTTTGACTTTAAGTTTTCGCTTCCGAACATTTCCGAACCCACGCAGTATTCGGATTATAAAAACAACAGTCTCCAGAAGAGGTTCTGCGCATGAGTAACCCGTCCACCCCGACGCTACGGGGGCAATGCATCGCCGAATTCCTCGGCACCGCTCTATTGATCTTCTTTGGCACCGGCTGCGTCGCCGCGCTGAAGCTTGGCGGTGCTGATCTAGGCCTTTGGGAAATAAGCGTTATTTGGGGAATCGGCGTCAGCATGGGAGTGTATCTCGCAGCCGGCGTGTCGGGCGCTCACCTGAACCCTGCCGTGTCCATCGCGCTCTGGCTGTTCGGCACCTTCGAGCGCAACAAGGTGCCCGCGTATATCCTCGCCCAGACGGCAGGCGCATTCTGCGCCGCTGCGTTGGTTTACGGACTTTACAGCAGCCTTTTTTTCGATTTCGAACAAGCCCAGCAGATGACGCGCGGCAGCCTCGCCAGCCTTGAACTCGCTTCGGTGTTCTCCACCTACCCTCACGCGTCCCTGTCCATCGGCCAGGCGTTTCTGGTGGAAGTGGTGATTACCGCTATTCTGCTGGGAATGATCATGGCGCTGACCGACGACGGTAATGGCCTGCCCCGCGGCCCGCTGGCTCCGCTGCTGATCGGCCTGCTGATCGCGGTGATCGGCGGCGCGATGGGCCCGTTAACCGGCTTTGCTATGAACCCGGCACGGGATTTCGGACCGAAGCTGATGACTTTCTTTGCCGGCTGGGGCGAGGTTGCCTTCACTGGCGGGCGGGACATTCCCTACTTTCTGGTCCCGCTGATCGCTCCGGTGCTGGGCGCCTGCATCGGCGCCGCAGGCTACAAGGCACTGATCTGCAAGCATCTCCCGAATCTGGGCTCGGGCGCTTGTGCTGCACCTGAGCCAGATCACGAAGCCAAGCGTTACAACAAACACGATGCCACTGCCCAAGAAGCTCGTTAAGGAATCGACATCATGAGCAACCCGAACGACAAGCAATTCATCGTCGCCCTCGACCAGGGCACCACCAGTTCCCGTGCCATCGTGCTGGACCGCAACGCCAACGTGGTCACCATCGCCCAGCGCGAGTTCGCGCAGATCTACCCGCAGCCGAGCTGGGTCGAGCATGACCCGATGGAAATCTGGGCCACCCAGAGCGGCGTCTTCGTCGAAGCCTTGGCTCAGGCCGGCATCACCAACGAGCAAGTGGCGGCCATCGGCATCACCAACCAGCGCGAAACCACCATCGTCTGGGACAAGCTCACCGGCAGGCCCATCTATAACGCCATCGTCTGGCAGAGCCGCCAGAGCACGCCGATCTGCGATCAGCTCAAGCGTGACGGCATGCAGGAGCACATCCGCAAAACCACCGGCCTGGTCATCGATCCCTATTTCTCCGGCACCAAGATCAAGTGGATCCTGGATCACGTCGAGGGCAGTCGCGAACGTGCGCGGCGTGGTGAGCTTCTGTTCGGCACCGTCGATTGCTGGCTGATCTGGAAGATGACCCAGGGCAAGGCCCACGTCACCGATTACACCAACGCCTCGCGCACCATGCTGTTCGACATCCACAAGCTGGACTGGGACCCGGTCATGCTGGAGGCGCTGGATATCCCGCGCGAAATGCTGCCCGAGGTGCGCTCCTCCTCCGAGATCTATGGTCATGCCTATCTCGGCTCCGGCCAGAGCACCGGCATCCCGATTGCCGGTATCGCGGGCGATCAGCAGGCGGCGCTGTTCGGGCAGATGTGCGTCGAGCCGGGCCAGGCCAAGAACACTTACGGCACCGGCTGCTTTCTGTTGATGAACACCGGAACCAAGGCCGTACAGTCCGAGCACGGCCTGCTTACCACCATTGCCTGCGGCCCGAAGGGCGAGGTCAATTACGCACTGGAAGGCGCCATCTTCAACGGCGGCTCCACCGTGCAGTGGCTGCGCGACGAGCTGAAGGTGATTAATGATTCGCTGGATTCCGAATACTTCGCCACCAAGGTCAAGGACAGCAATGGCGTCTATCTGGTGCCTGCCTTCACCGGCCTCGGCGCGCCCTACTGGGACCCTCGCGCCCGTGGCGCATTGTTCGGGCTGACGCGCGGTGTGAAGGTCGACCACCTCATCCGTGCCGCGCTGGAATCCATCGCCTACCAGACCCGCGATGTCCTCGATGCCATGCAGCAGGACGCCGGCGAACGTCTGCGCTCGCTGCGTGTGGACGGCGGCGCGGTAGCCAACAACTTCCTCATGCAGTTCCAGGCCGACCTGCTCGGTACCCATGTCGAACGCCCGCAAATGAAGGAAACCACCGCCCTCGGCGCTGCCTATCTGGCGGGCCTGGCGACCGGCTTCTGGAGCAGCCTCGATGAGCTACGCAGCAAGGCCACCATCGAGCGGGTCTTCGAACCGGCCTGCGATAACGAGCAGCGCGAGGCACTTTACAAGGGTTGGAAGAAGGCTGTAGACCGCACTCGAGACTGGGCAGAGGACTAAATCAAACCGGCATTGCCACTCGAAGGCGCCGGCCCGGATTCGTTTCCGCGCCGGCGCCGCTATTCACAAACGAACAATTCTTTAATCGGAGACCAGACTGCGGCATGCTTCCGGCATATCGATAAGAAGGAAGCCTCCATGAGTCTGGCCCCACGACAGCAGAGCATTCTCGAACTGGTGCGCGAACGCGGCTACGTCAGCATCGAAGAGCTGGCGCAGCAGTTCGCGGTGACGCCGCAGACCATCCGCCGCGATATCAACCAGCTCGGCGAAGCCGGCCTGCTACGCCGCTACCATGGCGGCGCCGCTCACGATTCGAGCGTGCAGAACACCGCCTACACCCAGCGCGCCCGACAGATGCGCGACGAGAAGCGCCGTATCGCCGATGCCATGGCCGCGCACATTCCCGATCAAGCTTCGCTGTTCATCAACATCGGCACCACCACCGAAGCCATCGCCCACGCGCTTCTGAATCATCGCGACCTCAAGGTCATCACCAACAACCTGCATGTGGCGAGCATCCTCAGCCCCAAGGAAGACTTCGACGTCCTGATCGCTGGCGGCAACGTGCGTAGCGACGGCGGCGTGGTCGGCCAGGCAACCGCCGACTTCATCAGTCAATTTAAAGTGGACTTCGCCCTGATCGGCATCAGCGGCATCGACGAGGACGGCACCTTGCTGGACTTCGACTACCAGGAAGTCCGTGTTTCCCAGGCCATCATCAACAATGCCCGCAAGATCTTCCTCGCTGCGGATTCGAGCAAATTCGGCCGCAACGCCATGACCCGCCTCGGTTCGCTGGAGCAGATCGATGTGCTGTTCACCGAAGCCCAGCCGCCGGAAGCCTTTGTCGACCTGCTCGCGCGCCATGACGTGAAGCTGGAAGTCACGGGGTGATCGTCGTTTAGCAAAGGCCGGACGCCTGAGCCTGGTGGGCTGAAGCCCACCCTACGAAGCCGGTGGGCTGAAGCGGAACGTCGCCCGGCTCACCCTGCGAAACTGCCATGGCCTCACCCTCGCCATGCACCGAGCCACCGTAGGGTGGGCTTCAGCCCACCAAGAAAAAAACACAGCTCGATCCGTACAACCTCAGCCCCAACAAGCAGCTCACTTCTGTTCGTTTATTTTCTTTTGATATAAGAAGTGAACATTCTATCTGGAGAGAAGAACTCTTCTACGCTACGATGTTCACATTCGAAAAATAGATATTCGTTTTTAGGAGAACACCGTGACCGACACCGACCGCCCCGTCTCCGAGCTCTATGACATCGCCGTTATCGGCGGAGGAATCAACGGCGTCGGGATCGCCGCCGATGCGGCTGGGCGCGGGCTGTCGGTTTTCCTGTGTGAGCGCGACGATCTTGCCAGCCACACATCATCGGCCAGCAGCAAGCTGATCCACGGCGGCCTGCGTTATCTCGAACATTATGAGTTCCGCCTGGTACGCGAGGCACTGGCCGAACGCGAGGTGCTGCTGCGCAAGGCGCCGCATATCGTCAAGCCGATGCGTTTCGTCCTGCCCCATCGCCCGCATCTGCGGCCCGCCTGGATGATTCGAGCCGGGCTGTTTCTTTATGACAACCTCGGCAAGCGGGAACAACTTCCCGCCTCGCGCGGCCTGCGCTTCGGCGATGAAAGCCCGCTGAAACCGGCGATACGGCGCGGTTTCGAATATTCCGATTGTTGGGTCGACGATGCACGACTGGTAGTGCTCAACGCCATGGCGGCGCGCGAAAAAGGCGCGCACATCCATACCCGCACCCGCTGCCTGAGCGCCAAACGTGCCGGCGGTATCTGGCATGTCGAGCTACAGCGCCAGAACGGTACGCGCTTCTCGCTGCGCGCCAAGGCACTGGTCAACGCGGCGGGCCCTTGGGTCGCGCAGTTCATCGGCGAGAACCTGCAGCAGCGCTCGCCTTACGGCATTCGTCTGATTCAGGGCAGCCACGTCATCGTGCCCAAGCTGTACGAAGGCGAGCAGGCGTACATCATGCAGAACGAGGATCGGCGCATCGTGTTCGCCATCCCATACATGGGTCGCTACACCATGATCGGCACCACCGATCGCGAGTATCACGGCGATCCGGCCACGGTCAGCATCAGCGAAGAAGAAATCGCCTACCTGCTGGGCGTGGCCAATGCGCACTTCCGCAAGCAATTGGAACCCAAGGACATCCTGCACACCTTTGCCGGCGTTCGCCCACTGTGCGACGACGAGTCCGACAATCCCTCGGTCGTTACCCGCGATTACACCCTGTCGCTGGAAGCCGAGCAGAAGCAGGCGCCGTTGCTTTCGGTGTTCGGCGGCAAGCTGACGACCTACCGCAAACTGGCCGAATCGGCGATGGAGCACCTTGCGCCGTTCTTTCCGCAAATGGGCGAGCGCTGGACAGCGAAGGCCAGCCTTCCCGGTGGCGAAGGCATGGACTCGCCGCAAGCATTGGTCGAAAAGTTGGTCGCCAGGATCGAAGGCATCGACTTAGACCTGGCTCGGCGATGGGCGAATCTTTACGGCAGTCGCGTCTGGAAAATGCTTGGCGAGGCTCGCTCAGTCACTGAGCTGGGCGAACTGCTGGGCCAGGACCTCTACACGCTGGAAGTTGAATATCTGCACCAGCAGGAATGGGCAAACTGCGCGGACGACATTCTCTGGCGCCGCACCAAGCTCGGCCTGTCGTTCACGACTGACGAGCTTGCGCGATTGCGCCACTATCTGGACGCCCGGCCTGCGCCAGCGAAGGCAACGGATATGGATGCGGCCTGATGGCCGCAGCATTTCGAATCACCGCCGATTGCGGTAGGCTCAGCCCCTTCTCAAGACGGAGTAACTCCCCATGGCCCGAGCCACTGCCCGCCACATCCTGGTTCCCACCGAAGACAAGTGCAACGAACTGAAAGCTGCCATCGAAGGCGGCGCCGATTTCGCTCAGGTTGCCAAGGACAATTCCACTTGCCCATCCAGCCGTCAGGGCGGCGACCTGGGCTCGTTCGGTCCGGGCCAAATGGTCAAGGAATTCGACACCGTGGTGTTCAGCGCGCCGCTCAATGTCGTGCAGGGCCCGGTGAAGACCCAGTTCGGCTACCACCTGCTGGAAGTGACCAGCCGTCAGGATTGATCCTGCCGCCCCCGCGCTACGGCGCCGGGGGCTCCCTCCTCCAGCTCTCCACAGCCTTTCTCTGCAACGTCCAATCGATCGTCAGGTCTTGCCCGCGGGCAACGTGCCGACGTTGCCACATGCGTCAAGCTTCGTGGCGGAAGCGTCCGGTCAGGCTATTCAAGCCGCACATGCTCTGCACCGCACTGTCGATCTGGCTCAGCGCCTTATTGCATGGTTTCGATCCGCGACCACCGCGAAACACGCCCGTGATCACCGGCGCGGACCGTTTCGATGGCGGCATTACAGCCACGGGCTATGCTCAGAAAGAGCTACTTTCATCCACCCTGAGGGGAGCGATGTGATGTTCCACGTAACGCGCATAGGCGACAAACGCATCGACGTCGATTTTTCCGGCAAGCTCGACAGCAATGAAATGCGCTTCGCGCTCGATGAGCTGATGCGCAAATCAGAAGGCATCACCCATGGCCAGATGCTCTATCGCATCGGCGACTTCGATCTGCCAACGCTCGGCGCCGTCGGTGTCGAGCTGTCACGGTTTCCGCAGCTGTTTCGCTTCATCCGTCGCTTCGACCGCTGCGCCGTGGTCAGTTCTAGAGAGTGGGTGCGCAAGGCCAGCGAGATCGAAGGCGCGCTGATCCCTGGCCTGACGATCAAGGCATTCGATGCGCACCAGAGTACCGAGGCGCATAACTGGCTTGAGGGCCTGCAATAGCCTGCCGGTATCTCAACGCGGCGTGCCGAAGACTTGGGTCCAGTAACTGATGGCAGCGCTGTCCGGATTCGTCGCGTATGCGGCGCCCATCTCAATGAAGTCCGCCCGCATTATGTTGCGGCAGTGCCCGGGGCTGGCCAGCCAGCCGGCCACGGCCTGCTCCACCGAGCCTTGGCCTGCCGCAATGTTTTCACCGACCCGGCTCCACGCGTAGCCTGCGCGGTTGGCTCGATCACTGACCTGGCTGCCATTCGACGCCCGATGGCTGAAGAAGTCCTGATTGGCCATATCGCGACTGTGGGCCAGCGCAGCCTCGGCAAGCCGATCATTCCAGCGCAATGCCGGCACCGCCTCGAATGTCTGACTGCCACAGGTTCGCGCTTGCGCGCGGGCTTCGTTGACTTGTTTCAGAATCTTCTTCCCTGCTTCCCGCCAGTCACCTAGATCCGGCGATAGCAAAGGCTTGGCAAGCAGCACCTGCCAGGTACTCCCCTGCCTGGAGACACCGATTTCCGCGAACTCTTCGCTACGCAGCGCGCTGCAATAGCGTTGCCTGAGCGCATCCATGGCGGCTTGCGCGCTCGCAGGACCGGATATCGAGACCGCTTGTAGTTTCGCCGGACGATAGCCGGACGTCGGCAATGCACGTTGCAGCTGCGCCCCGCTGGTCGCTGGAGCCACAGCCAAGGCATCAGCGGGGGCAAGCGGCCCTACCGCGGAGCCTTTGGCACCGTCGCATGCCTGTTCGGTATCGCGGAAAGCGTTGATCAAGCCAATCAGGGCTTCCGGTTCATCCGCGCTTATCTCGCCCGCGAACAACGCAGTGAGCAGCAGCAATGGGCCGGCCACCTGGGTCAGCGCTCGATGCTTTCGAGCTGGGGTGATTAATGGCGATCTGGAGGCTGTCATGGCAACACTTCGCTCCGGTTTGGTCTTGCCCCGACAACACGGAGCCTGACATGGGGTCGTTAGTCTGCTGACCACAGCCAGCCGAGAGCGATCCAGGCGAGCAAGCGAAACAGGTCCTCGACATGCGATCATCAGCCCGGCAAAACCGAACGCCACGTAACCGCATTCACCGATTCCGAACCACACCCAGCCATGACCCTGTCCGATTTTCTGCTGTTCGCGCTGCCTGCGATCTTTCTCACCGGGCTGTCCAAGGGTGGCTTTGGAGGCGCTCTGGGCGGGATCGCCGTGCCGCTGCTGGCGCTCGCTATCTCGCCGAAACAGGCGGCGGCTGTAATGCTGCCGATTCTCTGTCTGGCTGACGTGGTGGGTCTGAAGGCCTATTTCGGCAAATGGGACATCCCCAATCTCAAGGTCATGCTGCCCGGCGCGCTGATCGGTATTGCCCTCGGCTCGCTCACCTTCGGCATGCTCGACGAGCGGATGATCGGCCTGATGATGGGGTTCATCGCCGTGGGTTTCGTGGCGCTCGGGCTGATCACTAACAACGACAAACCCCGCCCCCTACAACGCGGGCGCGGCACCCTGCTTTCGTCGGTTGCCGGCTTCACCAGCTTCGTCGCGCATGCGGGCGGACCGCCGATCCTGATGCATCTGCTACCGCAGCAACTGGACAAGCTACGCTACGTCGCGACCATCAACCTGTTCTTTCTGATGACCAATGCGATCAAGCTGATTCCCTACGCCGCACTCGGCCAGTTCAACCGCGAGAACCTGCTACTGAGCCTGGCGCTCGCGCCCATCGTGCCGTTCGGCGTCTGGGCCGGGCTTTGGCTGCACAAGCGCATCGATCCCACCTGGTTCTACCGGATCGCCCGCATCGGCATGGCGCTCGCTGGTTTGCAGCTGATCTGGAAGCATCTCTGAAGCCGGACCGGCATACCGCTGGCGCACCAGTGCTGAACGATCACAGCTCACCCCAGTCGGAAATAATGTACCCACTGCAACAGGAGTCATCCTCATGCTGAAGTTTCTGGGCAGCACAATCGGCATCATTTTTCTGATCGGTCTGTTGGTGGTGATCGGTTTGTTCATGTTGGTGTTCTAACCACAACGGCTACCAACAGGCGCACAAAAAACAGTTCGGCAATGCCGCTGTGTCGAACTCACCAGCCGTTCTCGATCATGCCGCCGGGCTTTCTGGCGGCATGGTCGTTTTTGCACTGAGCTCGGCGGGCATCGCTTCCGACCTACGGAACCGAATGACTTGACCGAGACGATGGTCCAAACAGCACCTACACCAACCGAGGATGATGAAATGGGTCTGTTCGACAAGATCAAAGACAAACTGGGCTTGGGCGGCGTCAGCAACGAAGCGCACAAGCCTGCCGCGCCGAATTCTGGCGTCAACCAGCATGCCACTGACACGGTTGTCGACTCCAACCGCCCGACGACAGCCAACAACGCAACCACCACACCGCCCGGGGCCAGCGCATCGGCAACGGGTATGGCTGGCACCGCCGGTACGGTCGGCGGACCTAACAGCGTTGTGGATGTCCCGGCGAAGCTCGACGGCATGGCGGCGAATTTTCCGGAGCAGCTGAACTGGCGCACCTCCATTGTCGACCTGCTCAAGTTGCTAGGCCTGGACAGCAGCCTGGAGTCGCGCAAGGAACTCGCTACCGAGCTGGGTTGCCCGCCGGACAAGATGGCCGACTCGGCGCAGATGAACATGTGGCTGCATCGCGCCGTGATGCACAAGCTCGCGGAACACGGCGGCACCGTACCGCCCGAATTGCGCACCTGATGAAGAGTTCGTTCCCACGCGCCAGCGTGGGAACGCAACCCGGACGCTCCTGCGTCCGAAACCTCAACCGTCCAATGACGGCCCGATCATCTCGGCCAATTGCGGATAGACGCCGGGGCAGGCGACGAGGTAAGGATTGCCAAGCAGCAGTCCGTCGTTGCGGAAGAAGTCGT
This sequence comes from Pseudomonas sp. MTM4, assembly GCF_019355055.1. Lineage (NCBI taxonomy): Bacteria > Pseudomonadati > Pseudomonadota > Gammaproteobacteria > Pseudomonadales > Pseudomonadaceae > Pseudomonas > Pseudomonas sp. MTM4. The sequence goes on along the minus strand of NZ_CP048411.1, from coordinate 4,380,261 downwards.
TCCCTCGTCCACCCGCTTCCTTGACCATCACCAGCCCGGCCACGCAATCCCAGCTCTTGAGCTCGGTCTCGTAATAGCCGAGCAAGCGACCCGCCGCCACATAGGCGGTCATCAGCGCACCAGAGCCGTTGCGAAAGAACATGCCGCCCGCAGCCAGCAGCTTTTCGAGGAAAGGAATGAAGTGTTCCTTGCCGCGCGGGTGAAAGGTCCCGGTGGCAGTCACGCCTTGGCCTACATGAGTGGCATCGCTCGCCTTCAAGGGCCTGTCGTTGACGAACGCGCCCCGGCCCAGACAGCCATGGAACAGCTCGTCATGATTGGGATCGGCGATAGCGCCCAGGTGCGGTTCGCCGTCGATCAGCAGACCGATCGACACGCACCAGTTGTGCAGGCCGTTGACGAAACAGGCCGTGCCGTCGATGGGATCAATCACCCACACGCAGCGGGCGCCGAGTCCAGCGGAACCGCTCTCCTCGCCGAGAAAACCATCCTCGGGAAAGCGCTCGGTCAACCGACCGCGAATGAAGCGTTCGATCTCTTTGTCGGCGACGCTCACGACATCCTGCAAGTCGTCGCCCTTGTGCTCGACCGTTAGCGCGTCGCGCTTGCGGTAGTACTCCATTCCCAGCTGTGCCGCCTCGAGAGCAAGGGCTTTGGCGCAGGCATAACGCGCGTCGATATCGAGTGGTTGCTCGGAACTCATGGCTGTCCTATGAACGGTTGCGCACAATCGCGCGGGGAGCAGGATTTTAATGAATCACGCTATACGGGCATACCACGCCGCAGCCCTTCTCAGTCACAGCGGCGCCATTCCGTCTGGCGCAATTGCGCCAGACGGAAGCCTGGAGGCGGCTCAGCTTTCGTGTTCGCCGCTGCTGTAGGTCGGCCCCGCCAGGTTTTCGCCCGGCGCGGCACGCCCTTCCAATGGCGGCAGCGCCTTGACCTTTTCGATGTCCACGCCGACGCCCTCCGCCAAGCGCTGGCCGTAATCCGGGTCGCAATGCCAGAAGTGCCAGATCATGCGCAGACAGATTTCCTCAGGGCATTCCTTGAGGTCGGCGGTTATGTTGGCGATCAGGTCATCGCGCTCCCAGCCCTCGAAACTGCGGTAACGCTCGCCGGCCTGGTGATAATCCGCGGCAGCCTTGGTCGTCTGATAGCGCCCCAGATGCCCTTCGACCCATTGGTGATAATCCTGTGTAGCCTTGGGCGCTTCCTTGAGTCCACCGACAGAGCTGGGTTCGTAATTGATGTGGGGATTACCGCCGCCATCGACGAAATGCGCCATCTGCCCGTCGCGCTGGTTGGTGGCGTACGGGCATTTGGGCGCGTTGATCGGCAGCTGCAGATAATTCGCGCCGACGCGGTAGCGCTGGGTATCGGAATAGGACAGGGTCCGACCTTGCAGCATCTTGTCATCCGAAAAATCGATGCCGTCCACCAGGACGCCGGTACCGAAGGCGGCCTGCTCGGTTTCGGCGAAGACGTTCGACGGGTTGCGATCAAGCACCAGTCGTCCTACCGGGAGCAGCGGGAACTGGTCCTCGGGCCAGCGCTTGGTGTCGTCCAGCGGGTCGAAGTCGAGCTCATCGTGCGGATCGTCGGACATGATCTGCACGGCCATTTCCCACTCGGGATAATCGCCGCGCTCGATGGCGTCGTAGAGGTCGCGGGTGGCGTGGCCGACGTCTTTCATCTGGATTTCAGCAGCCTGCTGGGAGGTGAGGTTCTTCACGCCGAGCTTGGGCTCGAAGGAGAACTTGCAGAGCACCGCCTCACCCTTATCGTTGACCATTTTGTAGGTATTCACACTCGAGCCCTGCATGTGCCGGTAGTCGGCAGGGATGCCCCAGGGACTTTTGACCCAGGTCACCATGTGCAGCGCTTCGGGATGGTGCTGAACGAAATCGTAGAAGCGCCAGGCTTCCTGGCGGTTGGACACGGGATCGGGCTTGAAGGCATGGATCATGTCCGGAAACTTGATCGCATCGCGGATGAAGAACACCTTGAGGTTGTTGCCCACCAAGTCCCAGTTGCCGTCCTCGGTGTAGAACTTGATGGCGAAGCCGCGCGGGTCACGAGCGGTTTCCGGTGACTCCTTTCCACCAATCACGGTGGAAAAACGCAGGAAGACCGGAGTACGCCCGCCCGCCTTGGTCAGCACCTTGGCGCGCGTATATTTGCTGGCCGGCTCGTCACCGATCTTGCCATAGGGCTCGAACCATCCATGCGCCGCGGTACCGCGCGCGTGCACGACGCGCTCGGGGATTCGCTCGCGGTCGAAGTGGGTGATCTTCTCGATGAATTGATAATTTTCCAGCGTCGCCGGGCCACGCTCGCCGACGCTGCGCAGGCTCTGGTTATCGCTGATGGGATGGCCCTGACGGGTCGTGAGTGTGTTGCGTTGATCAGTCATAACGGCTCCTGGACAAGTCTAGGATGGGCGCTTCTTTAGGTAAACGGGGTGCTGCAACAAAACCGTGAGGCTGTTTACGCCGCCGTCCGCAAGCCCCTCAGGGCTGCTTCTGCTCTTCGTGCAGTCGAGCGTTGAGTTCATCGACGATCGGTACCCACTCAGCATCGTCTATCCATTCTTCCGTCAGGAATGCACGCTGCGCGTCGCTCCAAAATGGCGCTTCGGTCAATTTCATGTGGTTGGGTAGCGGGGCGTGGCTGGCGATGAAATCATCGATGCTGGCCGGGTCTGACGGCAGGCCCAGCTGCTCGAACAAGGTGCGCATGTCTTTGTTGGGAAGTTCCATCAAACGGCTCCTCTGCCTGATCGTTTTGCTGCCTATCGGGGCAGGCGATGCTTTCAGTAGAGGCATTCGAGCAAGCAACAGTTCAACAGATGAAACGTCGGGAACAAGCAGGAAGAAAAAGAACGGGCCTAGCCGAAAGCGAGGCCCGTCACGAATTCAAGCCACCTTATCGAACAACTGTCTGCCTTGGTTCAGGGATTGATCCACAAGCCACTTGCCATGGGCAATGGACGCCCGCTGCGCTTTATCGAGTTCCGCCATGAAGGCGTGCCCGACCGGGAGCGCCATGCGCCGGCTGGTCTGTCCTTGCGGGTTTGTGATTCGGCAACCGCCCGCCCAGGGCGTCGGCGTGCCGGGGTGCTCCATTACCTCGGCGGTAATGATGTGATCGCGGTATTCGCATTGCATCATGGTCATGGTGCCACCTCCTGACTGATGGCCGTGGCAATTCCTAAGCGATGCCGCCACGCGCCAATTGCCCCCCCTCTCGTCAAGGTCCGCCACGAGCTTAGCGCGCCGGTCGTCGGCGGTCCTCGTGCGATACCTTCAATGGGTATAGCACAGGCACAGGAGATCGATAGGCCCGGTGGTCGCGCTATTGCCGAATAGGATCAGGTGGACCGAGCGGTAACTGAGGCAAGGAGCAGGCATCGCGGAGCGATGCCTGCTGTTTCGATGGCGGCCATGCGATCGGGCTATGCCAAATTCACATGGCACGGCTGGTTTCAGGAGGTACGCAGTTGCTCATCGGCAAGAAAGTCCGCCTCCAGCAACGCATCCCTGTCCTGTACTTCGAGGGTTTCGCCTTCGATAGGCGTCGGCGCCGTTGCGCGTTTGCTGCGCAGTTTGCCGAATTGATGCTTGAGGGCGTTGTTGAGCTTGTCGACGGCGCCATCGACGGCCAATTCCAGCGAAGCCGCCTTGTGCGTGACGGAAATCGGCTGCTGACCTTTCGGCCGGGCCTCCATCTGGCAGCGCTTGTCCTGCGCGCCGGCCTTGGCGCCGTTTTCGTCGTTCAGGTGCACCACGACGCGGGTGACGTCGTCGTCGAATCGATCCAGCTTGTCGGCAACAGCGCCACTGACCCAGCCTACGAGACGAGCGCTTCCTTCGATGTGTTTATCGCTATGTACCTGGATTTGCATATATTGCTCTCCCTTCAACGCGATCTGGTAAACCACCGTTCAGCTGCAACGGTCAGGACTAGCAATGCCACCGTTGGCGATATTAAGCAAGGCCAACGCAACGGCATCGGAAACTCGACCGATGCGTTTTCGGCACGGCGACACGTTGCCAGCGAAGCGCGTAGGCTCAAGGGAGAGGGTCGTAGCGGAGTGCTGAAGTACGTACAGTCAGCGTGCTCGTTGAGCGATCACTGACCGGCGGACAGCTTCTTCTTCGGGTAGATGTCGTAACGGCTGGACTTACCTTCCAGGCTGTAGCCCGGCTTGGGGCCGTCTATTGCGGGCGCCTTGCGCGGCCGCTTCACCACCACGCGGTGGCTGGCCAGCGCCAACGCCTGTTCCAGCAGCGTACCGGCGTCCAAGTCGTCACCGACGAAGGGCCGAAACAGACGCATTTCCTTTTTCACCAGCGCGCTCTTTTCCCGGTGCGGAAACATCGGGTCAAGATAAATGACCTGGGGTGGCTCATCCTTCCACTGCTTCATCAAATCGATGGCGTTGCCACGAAGCAGGCGCATGCGCGTGACGATCGGACGCACCTCGGCATCGTCTCGCGCTCGCGCCAGACCATCCTCCAGCAGTGCGGCGATCAATGGTTGACGCTCGAACAGCACCATTTCGCAGCCCAGCGTCGCCAACACGAAGGCGTCGCGCCCGAGCCCGGCGGTCGCATCCAACACGCTGGGCCGAATGCCGGGCTGAATCCCGACCGCCTTGGCAATCATCTGTCCGCTGCCACCACCGAATTGCCGACGATGCGCGGCGCCGCCTTCGACGAAATCCACTCGCACCGGCCCCGGCGCCTGCGAGCCGAGCAGCTGCAATTGCAAACCGTCCTCGCCTAGCTGCAGGGCGAATTCCGCCTCGTCCGCTTGCGTCGGCAAGTCCAACCGCGACGCCCAAGCGTGCGCCTGCTCGACGAACTCGGGGGCAAGGGCTTCGACACGGACCAACGGGGATGAGGCAGTCATACGGAGCTCGGAAGACAGAAACGCCGCATTTTGCCAGAGGCGATGCCGACACGCCTCAGCGGCACATGCCGAAACCGCCCATATCGACATGAAAATGATCGTGATGCGCTGCGTTGTATTCGGGGCTCAGGGTGATCTTGAACGCATCGCAGGCAGCTGCCTTTACCTGGCGAAGGAAGCGCGCCTTGTCGTCGTCGCCGTTCCAGTCGCGCGCGACGGTTATGCGTGTGCCGTCCTGCAATCTGAACCCGGCCAGATCCAGCGCGTTGGCGGACGCGTGCTGGCTGCGCCTGTTGCTACGCGCGATATTGCGGCAGGCAAAGCTGCCGAAGTGGTCGACACGCACCACCGGCTGGCCAAATACCTGCTGCGCCGCTGGCTGCAGTCCATGCCGCTCGAACAGCGCATAGGCCGCGGCCAGCGGGCAGGTCGCGAGAAACGCGCCATTGAAGCGCACCGCCGAGCCGGTAACGCGCACGGCGTTTTCCACCGGACAGCCAGGTTGCGGCGTGCTGTCAGGAACTGCCACGTAATCCAGATCGGAGGTGGTCAGCGCCTGTTCGCAAAGCGCGCGGTCGCTCTGCAGGCGCTGCAGCTTGTAGGGCGTCAACAGGTTCGGCGTCTCGCGAATATCCAGCGGTGCCCAGGGATTCCACTTCGACGGAACGTCGACGTGACCGCGCCACACCGCGTAAACGAACCCGGCGAGCGCGAGCAGAAGCAATAGGAAGAAGCGGCCAAACGTCATGCTGGCTTTGGCAACGCGAGCGATTCAAGGTTGCAGGGCGGCTTCGTCACGCAGCGCCGCCTCAGTCGCCAAGCAGCGACAGCTGCGACTCGCTCTGCATCGCAGGCACTGCCAGCGGCGGCAGACCTGGCAAGCGCCGCGCGAGCTGATCATGGAAGCGCATGGCCAGATCCGGCGCCAGACGGTTATCCGGAGTATGCAGATAGACATGGGGCTGCTTGCCCGCCTCGATCCAACCCGCCACCTTGTCCAGCCAAGGCGTGAGAAAGGGATCGTTCGCCTCCAGCTCCGGATGTCCGACAAAGCGTACCTGCGGGAACTGGCTGAACGCCGCGGGCCGCACCGGCAGCCGTGGCTTCTTGCTTTGCGCATGCAGCAATGCTGGATCGCGTGACCGGCAGCTGAACAGCGCACGGGTGTCCATGCAGATACGCTCCACGCCCCGCCCGTGCAGCAACCGATTCAGCGCGCGTTCCTCCTCGCCCTTGGCGAAGAAGGCGGTGTGGCGCACTTCCACAGCAAGCGGTCGATTCAGGGTCTCGATCACCTGCGTCAGCTCACCCAGGCGAGCCGGGCCGAACGTGGCCGGCAACTGCAACCAGAACGGGCTGACTCTTTGGCCCAACGGCGCCAGCAGCGAACGGAACGACAAAACCAGGTCCAGTACGTCACGAAGATCCGACGCTTGACTGATCTCGCGCGGCAGCTTGGCGCAGAAGCGAAAGCCTTCAGGCATCAGCGCCGCCCAGCGCTTGATCTTTTGCTCCGACGGCCAGGCATAAAGCGTCGTGTTGCCTTCCACGGTGTTGAACACCGAGCAATAACGCGCGAGGAATTCGGTCGCAGGCAATCCCAGGGAATAAAGCGATCCACGCCAGGGAGGCTCGTTCCAGGAAGGGCAGCCGAGAAAATAGGGAAGATCCACGCGATGCGCGACGCCTTAGGCGTAGATATCCAGGCCGAGTACTTCGTGCGCGTCGAGATCGGCACTGAAGCTCGCAGTGGTGCCATAGCTCTGCAACGCTTGGGTGGCACGGCTGGTCAACGGACGCTCCATCATGGCTTCGAAGCGCGACGGCATGAAATCGCCGGGGACGGCCGAAATGTAGTCGGTAGGCTCGTTTTGCGGGCGGCGTGCGAGGTGTTCGTAGGTGCTGTCGGCCTGCTCAGCCGGGGAAATGCTGGATCGACGCGCCTGCTCAACCGCCTTTTCGCTCTCGCGATAAGGCACCGGCACGTTTTCCCGCTGGGGAACGTACTCGATGGGATAAGCAGAAGGGGCGAGACCGTTGAGGCGCATCATTCACCTGTACGAAGTGAGTCGACTCTAGCGAGCCGCCTCGGGATTGGCAACGCCGTCCGTCACCGCGCAGCCTTTGGCGTCGCGACGTTGTCACGCAAGTAGATCGGCTGGGCCTGATCGGCCTCCACCGCTTCCCCGCGCTGCCAGCCGAAACTGGCCAGGTGCAGCAAATCTTCTGCATGCGGCAGCAGCGTGGTATCGACCGCCGCGGGTTGTACGGCAAGGCGCTCGGCATAGCGCCAGCCCGTGCCAGCGCCGAACCAGTTGCCGGAGCCATCACGCGGCAAACCGACTTGTTCCGGAGGCAGTACGGCTTCAATCCCGGCCAGCTGCATCTCGCCTTCATGGGCGCGATAACAGCCCCAATAAACTTCATCCATGCGCGCATCGATGGCGACCGCCACCTGCTCGGCGCCATGCTCGCGATACGCACGCTGAGCGATCGTAGCGAGTGTCGAAATCGGCAATACTGGACGCTCCAGCGCGAACGCCAGCCCCTGTACCACGCCAACCGCGATCCGCACGCCGGTAAAGGCACCGGGGCCACGACCGAACGCCAGCGCATCGACGGCCGACAAGGCAATCCCCGCCTCAGCCAGCAGCGTCTGGATCATGGGCAGCAGCCGTTGCGCATGCAGCCGCGGAATCACCTCGTAATGGCTCAGCACGCGGCCGTCATGCAGCAGCGCAACGGAGCAGGCTTCAGTGGCGGTATCCAGGGCCAACAGCGTGGTCATCGGCAGTTCCGGTCAGTCGAAAAAAGGCGGCGATTGTAGCAGCTGCGCCATGCCAGATTCCTTATGGACAACTCGGCTCGGCGTGAATGCGATACGAACGAAAACGGCCCGCAAGCGGGCCGTTCGGTTTGCCTGGCTAGATCAGCTGAGCGCAGCCAGCACCTTGGCAGTAATCTCTTCCACCGAGCCGACACCTTCGACGCGGCTGCACTTGGGCGTGCCTTCAGCTGCTTCGAGGTTCTGGTAGAAAGCCACCAGCGGCTTGGTCTGCGAGTGGTAGAGGCTCAGGCGGTGGCGGACGGTTTCTTCCAGATCGTCCTTGCGGTGAACCAGCTCTTCACCGGTGACGTCGTCGACGCCAGCCACCTTCGGCGGGTTGTGCTCAGTGTGGTAGATGCGACCCGAAGCCGGATGCACGCGACGACCGGACAGGCGACCGACGATTTCTTCATCATCCACCGCGATTTCCAGCACGTGGTCCAGCTTCACGCCGGCATCACGCAGCGCTTCGGCTTGCGGAATGGTGCGAGGGAATCCATCGAAGAGGAAGCCGTTGGCACAATCGGACTGCTGCAGACGCTCCTGGATGAGCGCGATGATGATCTCATCGGACACCAGACCACCACTGTCCATCACGTCCTTGACCTGCAGGCCCAGCGGCGAGCCCGCTTTGACCGCTGCACGCAACATGTCACCGGTGGAAATTTGCGGGATGGCGAACTTCTCGGTAATGAAGCGGGCCTGTGTGCCTTTCCCGGCACCGGGTGCTCCCAGCAGAATTACGCGCATGGATGAGTCCTCAAGTTTGCAAAGGGATACCGCCAGCGGTCGAACGACCGCAACCCTGCCGCTGGCGAATCAAAGATTCTGGTCTGTCGCCATGCGACAAAAGGTTGAACACGATACACAGCGCACAGAACGCAGACAAGCGGCGCCCATGGCCTGCCCCTGGCGACCTTCGCTCCGGCCAATGGAGACGGAAAACCGTCGCCATCGGCACGAAACGACATCGGACCGACCGTCCCGAATGAACCTATCCGGTGTTGCGCAATCCCGCTGCAATGCCTGCGACGCTAACCAACAGAGCTTGCTCCAGCGGGCTTTCCGCCGGGGTCTGTTGCTGTCGCGCACGGGCCAGCAATTCGATCTGCATCAGATGCAGAGGATCGAGATAAGTGTTGCGCAGACTGAAGGCTTCGAGGGTCGTAGGACTGTGCGCAAGTAGCTCGGACTGGCCAGTCACACGCTGTATGGCCGCCACAGCCTGCGACAATCTGTCACGCAAATCGCGACCCAGCGACTGTAACTGCGCCTCGACCAACCGCTCGTCGTAGCGACTGGCGATTTCCGCATCTGTCTTGGCCAAGACCATCTCAAGCATATCGATGCGCGTGCTGAAAAACGGCCAACGCTGGCGCATCAGCCTCAGCCGATCGCCTTCGTCACGCTCCAGCGCGGTCTCTAGCGCGTGCTCCCAGCCCAACCAGGCGGGCAACATCAGGCGCGTCTGGGTCCAGGCGAATATCCACGGAATCGCACGCAAGCTCTCGATTCCGCCTTCTCGACGCTTCGACGGTCGGCTGCCCAGTGGTAGCCGACCCAATTCCTGCTCGGGCGTGGCCTGGCGGAAGTAGTCGACGAATTGCGCATGATCGCGTACCACGCCGCGATAGGCCTCGACGCCTGCAGCAGCCAGCTGATCCATGGTTTCGCGCCAATCCGGCTCGGGCATCGGCGGTGGCAGCAGGGTCGCTTCCACGACCGCAGCCAGATACAGGCTGAGATTTTGCTCGGCGATATCCGGTAGCCCGAACTTGAAACGGATCATCTCGCCCTGCTCGGTAGTGCGGAAGCGCCCCGCCACCGACCCGGGCGGCTGGGACAGGATCGCCGCATGAGCCGGCCCGCCGCCACGGCCAACCGTGCCTCCACGGCCATGGAACAGCAGCAACTCGACCTGATGCTCGCGGCAGATGTCGACGAGGCGTTCCTGCGCGCGGTACTGCGCCCAGGCCGCCGCTGTGGTTCCGGCATCCTTGGCCGAATCCGAATAGCCGATCATCACTTCCTGCGGGCCATGCAAGCGCTGGCGATAACCTGGCAGACCCAACAGCTGATCAATGGTAGGGCCGGCATTGTTCAGGTCATCGAGCGTCTCGAACAGCGGTACGACGCGCATCGGCCGTTGTAGGCCGGCCTCTTTCAACAACAACTGAACCGCCAGCACATCCGACGCGCCGCGAGCCATGGAGATGACATAGGAGCCGAGCGACGCACCTGGCGCCTGCGCTACCACGCGACAGGTCGCCAGCACTTCGGCGGTCTCCTCCGAAGGCTGAAAATGTGGAGGCAGCAACGGACGGCGGTTGGTCAACTCGCGCTGGAGGAAATCCAGGCGCTGCTGCTCGTCCCACTGGTCGTAATGACCTATGCCCAGATAATCGGTAATTTCCGCCAAGGCGGCGACGTGCCGAGCCGAGTCCTGACGGATGTCGAGGCGCACCAGAAACAACCCGAACGCGGCAACCCGACGTAGCGTATCGAGCAAAGCGCCGTCAGCGATCACACCCATGCCGCACGCATGCAACGAGTGGTAGCAGAGTTCCAGCGGCTCGCGCAGCTCGCGATTGTCCTGCAGTACCGCAGGCGACGCCGGCTGCTGAGCGCCACCGGCCCAGTCGCGCGTCGCCTGCAGCCGTCCGCGTAGCCGCTTGAGCAGTGCACGATAGGGCTCGGCCGACTCGCCGCTGTGACGCAGCAGCTCTTCACTGGCGGTCTGCATCGACAGCGCGGTGATCAACCCCTCGATATCGCGCAGGAACAGATCAGCCGCCACCCAGCGCGCCAGCACCAGCACCTCGCGGGTCACCTTCGCCGTCACGTTGGGATTGCCGTCGCGATCGCCGCCCATCCAGGAGGCGAAACGGATCGGCGCGGCGTCCAACGGCAGGTGCAAGCCGGTGCTGTGGCACAGCGCCTGATCGGTTTGTCGCAACACATTGGGCAGCGCCTGCCAGAGCGAGTTTTCGATAACAGCGAAGCCCCACTTCGCCTCCTCCACTGGAGTCGGTCGGCTGCGGCGGATTTCCTCGGTATGCCAGGCCTCGGCGATCAATCGCTGCAGACGCAGCTCGATCTGCGCCAGCTCCGCCGCGCCGAGGTCGGTGTGGTCACGCGCCGCCAGCTGTTCTGCGATGGCGTCGTATTTCTGGATCAGGGTGCGCCGCGACACCTCGGTCGGGTGGGCGGTCAGCACCAGTTCGATATCCAGCCGGCCCACTTGCCGCGCCACGAATTCCTGAGCGAAGCCTTCGCCCTTGAGCCGCTCGAGCAGCCCGCTCAGCACACCGGCCTCGAAAGGCGCCGGCTCGCCGGGTCGGCGACGCCGGATCTGGTGATACTGCTCGGCGATGTTGGCCAGATTGAGGAACTGGTTGAAGGCTCGGGTCATCGGCAGCAATTCATCGTCAGCCAGCCCGTCAAGGGTTTCCTGCAGCAACCGAGCATCGTCGATCGACCCACGGCGCGCACCTTTGGCACCTTTGCGGATGCGTTCGATCTTGTCGAAGAAGGCATCGCCGTGCTGCTCGCGAATGGTATTGCCCAGCAGCTCGCCGAGCAGATGAACGTTTTCGCGCAGTCGCGCGTCGATCTTCGCCATGTTCCTGTCTCCCGGGTCGCATCACCGAAAGCGCCTTTCGATATGCGACCGATTGCTGAACGGCTACCTGTTAGAACCCTCCAAACAGAGTGCCCAGCGTATCCGTCGAAGACAAGGCGTAGCGAAAACTGCCAGTTCGACGGCCGCTCGCATTTCACCCAGATATCGCTCGCCACGGCGGGCTAAGGATGGAGTCAATGAAAATCTCAGAACTGGTCCGTGAGTGGGAAAGCAGTGCCACTGGCCGCATGAGCAGCACGCAGTACAGCATTCCCCTGGACGTCGAGAGTGCCGCACGGCTGGCGGCCTTGGCGGAGATGTACCCCAAGCGCAGTACCGAAGAGCTGCTTGGCGAATTGGTCGGCGCCGCGCTCGAAGCCATCGAGACGACCCTTCCCTATCAACAGGGCGCCAAGGTCATTGCCACCGATGAGCAAGGTGATCCGATCTACGAGGACATTGGCCCGACACCGCGTTTCCTTGCCCTGTCGCGCAAGCATCTCGAGCGCTTGCTCGCCGAGCAACCGGAGCATTCCTAACGCTGCTCAGATGGCACCGTTACTCAGCGGCAAACCCGTTCACAAGCCTGCAAAGAGGCGACGCTCACCTGCGCGTCGCCCTTTGTCGACCGCACTGAAAAGCTGCTGAAAAGCCCTATCCAGAGGTTTCGTTTGCATATGCGCTGGAACGATTAAGCGCCGCTGGCCTCACAAAAACATGCCCGTCGTGATTGGCGGACCCTTGACTAAGGGCCGCTGCGGGCACTGTTCCCTGATCTTCAACTGGAGACTGGCCATGAAAATGAACACTATCGAAAGCCCTCTATTGCGATCTCAGTTACCCAAGCTGGCAGCCGTTGCATTAGGCGGTCTGCTGCTGGTTGGTTGTGCAGGCAATCCACCGAACGAGCAGTTTGCCGTGACCGAATCCGCGGTGCGTAGCGCCGTGAGCGCAGGTGGCACCGAATACGCCGCCGTTGAAATGCGCAACGCGCAGGAAAAATGGAAGCAGGCCGAACTGGCCATGCAGAAGGAAAACTACGACCAGGCGCGCAAGCTGGCCCAGCAAGCCGAGTGGGATGCACGCGTCGCCGAGCGCAAGGCCCAGGCCGCCAAGGCGCAGAAGGCTGTGGAGGACGCCAATCGGGGTATCCAGGAGCTGCGCGAAGAAAGCATGCGCGGCACCCAGTGATCACCCTTCATTCCCACGCCTTCAAGACAGGATGATTCGTTATGAATAAACTACTGACGCTCCCTACCGTGCTGGCCATGACCATCGGCTTGGCCGCCTGCTCCTCGCAACCCAACCAGAACCTCGAACAGGCGCGCGGACAGTATTCGCAGCTACAGGCGGACGCCCGCTCCGCCACTCTGGCAGCGCTGGAAACCGAAGACGCCGGCAAAATGCTGGAGAAGGCCAACCAGGCCTACCTGAACGATGCGGACGAAGAAAAGGTGGATCAGCTCGCCTATCTGACCCAGCGTCGAATCGAGCTCGCCGAGCAGACCATCGCTCTGCGTACCGCCGAGCAGGAAATCGAGAAAGCCTCTGCCAAGCGCGCCGAAGCCCGCCTCGAATCGCGCGAGCAGCAGCTCAAGCGCCAGCAGGACGAAATCCGCAAACTGCAGCAGGATCTACAAGCCAAGCAGACCGAACGCGGCACCCTGGTGACCTTCGGTGACGTACTGTTCGACCTCGACAAGGCGGAACTCAAGCAGTCCGGCATGCGCGGCGTGCAGAAGCTCGCCGAATTCCTCAACGACAACCCGGAGCGCAAGGTCGTGGTCGAGGGCTACACCGACAGCACCGGCGCGGCCAGCTACAACCAGCAGCTCTCCGAGCGCCGTGCCCAAGCCGTTCAACGCGCCCTGACCCGTGCGGGCGTCGATCCACAGCGCATCCAGACGGTTGGTTATGGTGAAGAGTATCCGGTGGCAAGCAATGGCTCGACTTCTGGCCGGGCGATGAATCGCCGCGTAGAGGTGACGATTTCCAATGACAACCAGCGCGTCGCGCCACGTTCGTCCATGGAATGATCCCCTTTTGCCTGACTGTACGCCCGCCCTCGTGGCGGGCTTCAGGCTGCTGATACGTCTTAGCTTCGCCCCACTCCCCATCAAGCGCTAAGCCGTGTGCGGCCAATGCGCCCAGATTGCCTTCCAAGTGTGCCGCTCATACATATATGTAGCCGGGCTCAAGCGACTCGTCACCTGTTTCGAAGCTGGCACTGTTCGCTCAAGACGTTACCGAACGCATCGCCAAGCATCACTGCTGGGCTGCCGGTGCCTCGCTCATCGGCACCTGCTGCCCCATGCAGCGGATCGCACGCTTGCGGTTGTCTACCAGCACACCGGTCAGCCCCTTCTGCTCGGTGTCGAAAAGCACCAGAACGCCGTCGATGCATTCGGCCACCTGAGCCGCCGGCTTCAGCGAGACGCGATAGTCTTCGCCGGGAATAGTCTTGAGCATGGTGTAGTCGGCCAGCAGCAGGGCGTCCTCCGGCTTGGCCATATGCACGTAGCCATAGTAAGACAGCACCGCGACGGTACCAATGACGCTGCCGATCGCGGTGAGGATCAGCGGGATGGGGTTACGTTCGGACATGGACGGGTTCGCCTGATCAAAGAGGCGGCATTGTCGCAAAATTCCCAGCCTTGGGTGAAAGCACCGATCGGGCGCAGAGCGCTGTCTTGGCAGGTCCGTCTGCCGCTCGCTCAGTAACCGCGCTGAATATCGATGACACCGCTGATGGCCTGCCCCTGCTCCAGCGCAGCGATTTTGCTGGCGATCTGCGCAATGGTCGCTTCGCGCAGGGTCCGCGCCGAGACATGCGGGGTGATGGTCACCTGCGGCATGTGCCAGAACGGATGTGTCGTCGGTAGCGGTTCTTCACGGAACACGTCGAGCACCGCGCGGGCAACGCGGCCTTCTTCGATGGCGCGGCAAAGATCCTGATCCACCAGATGCTCGCCGCGACCGACGTTGATCACCACCGCATCAGGCCTCAGCTTCGCGAGCAGCGAGTAGTCGATTAAGTCGCGGGTACTGTCGGTCAGCGGCAGCGTATTGATCATCACACGGGTTTCACCGAGAAAGCTGTCCAGTTCGGCCTCGCCGGCGAAGCTGCGCACGCCCTCGATGTCGTACTTGGAGCGCGCCCAGCCGCACACGGGATAGTCCAGCCCGGCCAAGGTGCGGGCGACGCGCTGGCCGATATGGCCGAGCCCGAGCACGCCAACCGGCCATTCGCTGCGCTCGATCGGCCGGCGCAGTTTCCACTGCCCTGCGGCTTGCTGCTGGCGGTAGGCGTCCATGTCGCGGCTGATGCCAATGACGTGATACGCAACGTATTCGGCCATCTGCACCGACATGCCGGCGTCTTCCAGGCGCACCACGGGAATGTCGCGCGGCAGGTTCGGCACGCGCACCAGCGCATCCACCCCGGCGCCGAGATTGAAGACGGCCTTGAGCTGCGGTTCCTTGTCGAACAACGCCGTCGGCGGATGCCAAACGATGGCGTAGTCGGCACCGTAACCCGGGCTATCCGGATGCCAAACCTGAATCTCAGCGTCTGGAAGATGCTGCTTAATCAGGTTGGTCCAGCGCTCGGGCTTGGGATCTGCGGCAACGAAGAGGATTTTCACGGACGCTCTGCCTCAAAATTATTGGAAAGGGTGCCATCTGCCGCAGATGCTATATCGCGTAGACGTGACCGTTGGCTTCAAGCAGGCGCAACAGCGCCGGCCAGGTCAGCTTGGCTGCTTTGCCCAGTTCGGCCGATTGCTGGCGAGTGGTCTCGATGGCAGCGGCGGATGGCTGATAGGTCGGCCCGCAAGATTGTGCACGCACCTGAATCTCGCAAGCCTTCATCAGGAAATACAGGTAAGTGAAGGCTTCGGCGACGGTGCTCCCCGCCGTAAGCACGCCATGGTTGCGCAGGATCATCATCTGCTTGTCGCCAAGATCGCGGATCAGCCGTTCGCGCTCGCTCAGGTCCAGTGCCACACCCTCGTAGTCGTGGTAGCTGATGTGATCTACGCAAAGCATCGCAGTCTGGCTCAGCGGCAGTAGGCCATCGCGGTGCGCCGAGACCGCCGTGCCGTCGGCTGCATGCAAATGCATAACCGCGCTGGCATCCTCACGGCCCATATGGATAGCGCTGTGGATGGTGAAGCCAGCCGGATTGACCCGGTGCAGGCTGCCGCTCTGGACGATCTGTCCGTCGCTGTCGACCTTCACCAGCGACGAGGCGGTGATTTCCTGAAACAGCAGGCCGTACGGGTTGATCAGGAAATGATGTTCTGGCCCCGGCACGCGCGCAGACAGATGAGTGAAAACGAGATCGTCCCAGCCGAAGTGCGCCACCAGCCGATAGGCCGCGGCAAGGTCCTTGCGAACCTGCCATTCCGCGTCCCGATTCGTCGAAGTTGGATCTTGCATAGTCTTCTCCATTGGATTCGAAAGCGCATAGGCATGACTCGCAGCCGGGGCTGTTTGGTCAGGCCTCCTGGGCACTGGCGTGCTTGCGATTTTCTTCTTCCTGCAAGGCGCGCCACATCAGCTTGCCGGTGGACGAGCGAGGCAGCGACGCGACGAACTCGACATATACCGGTGCCTTGTAGGCCGCCATCTCCGCCTTGCACCAGTCGATGACGTCCTGTTCGCTGACCAGCCCGGCCTGACCGTCACGCAGCACAACGCAGGCCTTCACCGTCTCGCCGCGCTTCGGGTCGGGGCGCGAGATGACGCAACATTCCTGGATCGCCGGATGACGGTACATCAAGCTTTCGACCTCTGACGGCCAGACCTTGAAACCCGACGCGTTGATCATGCGCTTAACGCGATCGACCATAAAAAAATAGCCGTCCTCGTCGTAGTAGCCCATGTCCCCGGTACGGAAGAAACGCTTACCGTCCAGCTCGATGAAGGCACGTTCGGTCTCTTCTGGCCGGTTCCAGTAACCGACGAACACCTGCGGACCGTGACTGACGATCTCACCTACCTCGTTGGGGCCGAGTTCACGTTGCGTAGTCAGGTCGATAACCCGGCTATCCACGTCGAATACCGGAATGCCGAGGCACTGCGCCTTGGGTTTCGCCACCGGGTTGATATGGGTGGCGGCAATGGTTTCGGACAGACCATAGCCCTCGATATAGCGTAGGCCGGTGAGCCGGTGCAGCTTCTCCTCTACCGCCTTGGGCATCGCCGCCCCGCCGCCGCCGACGCTGACCAGGCTGGACAGGTCGTACTGTTCGAGATCCGGATCGGCGAGAAAGTCGATGGCCATGGTGGCGATATTGACCCAGCCGGTTACCGCGTGGCGCTCGATCAGTTTCGCCGCCACCTTGCGATCCCAGCGGGTCATGATAACCGCGGTGCCGCCGTTGTAGATCGGCCCGCTCATGGCGCCCTGCATACCGGTGACGTGAAAATACGGCAACGTCGCGAGAATCACCGATTCGCTGGTGCTGTTGGTCCAGACCACGCGATGAATGATGGTCGCCATCGCCGAGCGATGGGTGTGCATGCAGCCCTTCGGCGCGCCGGTAGTGCCGGAGCTGTAGGGGAACACGCACAGATCGTCCGGGCCGGCGGTGTGCGGACCGGGCGTATGGCCCGCATCCAAGGCATCGCGCCAGCCGATGCCGCCGGCGAAATCCGGTGCGATCGCCGCGGCCTGGACCTCGGCCGGCAGCGCGAGGTCGGTGGGCTGCCGGATATAGTCCGAATAGGCAGCGACGATCACCTGGCGCAGCTGTGCAGTGCCAACCAGTGATGAAATGAAACCGGTCAGCTCCTGTCCGCAAAGGCAGACCGCCGCGCCGGTATCGTGCAGGTAGTGTTCAAGCTCGGCGGTGTGGTTCATCGGATTGACCGGCACCACCACCGCGTCCGCACGAAGAATCGCGTAGTAGGCGATGGTGAACTGCGGCGAGTTCTGCATATACAGCAGGACACGATTACCCTTGGCGACACCCAGGTTCTGCAGGTAGCCGGCCAGCGCCTCTACTTCACGCAGCAGTTCGGTGTAGGTAATCAGGGTGTCGTAATAGACGATGGCCGTCTTGTCCGGGAAGCGCCGGGCGGAGATCTCCAGATTGGCGAACAGGCTGGTCTCCGGCACCGTCAGGTGTTTGGGCAGATCCTCGGGCCAGACTGCGTGATGACGAGTGAACATTACAGAACTCCTGAATCCATATTAGAGGCCAGTTCGGCCATGGCCCGTTCTTCGCCCCAGTCGAGCCAGCCCTGGGTGTCGCGCAAGGGTGTGATGGCGATGCGTTTCTCGCGCAGCGCCGTGACGTCCGCCTCAGGCGCAACGATGTGCGAGGAGGAATGCTCGAAGCCAAGCCACCAATACGGCAGACCTCGACCGTCCCGGCCGGCCTGCAGGCGCGGCTTGGTAATTGAGCCGCGCGACTGTTGGGTCATCCGCATATGGCTGACCGCGTCGGCCGAGCAGGCGGGAAAATTCACGTTCCAGCAACAGCCGCCTTCCGCGCGGCGCATCCAGAGTTCGCGGATCGTGGTTTCAGCGTAGGTTTTGACACAGGACCAATCGATATCTGTGCGATCAAGAAAGGCCTGGCTCAGGCCGATGGCCGGCAACCCCAGCAGATCAGCGCTAAGCACCGCACCGATGGTTCCTGAGTAAGGCACCGAGTCGCCAATATTCGCCCCGCTGTTGACGCCAGAGAGCACCAGATCGGGCGGCGAATCCTGCAGCCACTCGGCCATGGCGAACATCACGCAGTCGGACGGCGTACCGGAAACGGCGAAGCGCCGCTCGCCGTGGCGATACACCCGCAGCGGCGAATGCACAGAGATGCCTTGGCCGGTGCCGCTCTGGTCGTGCTCGGGGGCCACCACCCAGACTTCCTCAGCCAGTTGCGCAGCGATCCGTTCGAGCAAGGCCAGCCCCGGCGCAGCGATGCCGTCGTCGTTGGTCAGCAGGACGCGGCGCAGCAATGGACCGCTCATACCGATTCTCCCCTGTCGCCGCGCTGGGCGATGCGCCAGCCAGCTTCTGCAAGCAAACCGGCGCGCTGGCCGACCTGCAGCGCATCGGCATTGCTGGCATTGCCCTGCAGCGCACGGGCGTAAACGCCTTGCAGAATCGCCGCGAGACGGAACAGCGAAAACGCCACGAAGACATGCCACTGCGCGACATCGGCGCGTCCGCTTTGTTGGCAATAACGTTCCAGTACTTGCTGCTCAGACGGAATACCTTGCGCCTGTAGGTCGGTGCCGACCAGTCCACGCAAGCCATCCACACCGGCTGGCAGGTGATAGGGCAAGCAGAAATAAGCGAGATCCGCGAGCGGATGGCCGATGGTGGACAGTTCCCAGTCGAGAATCGCTGCGACTTTTGGTGCTCCAGGTTCGAAGATCAGGTTACCGAGACGGTAGTCGCCATGGGCGATGGCGCACTCGTCGCGCTGCAGCACCTGTTCGGGAAGCCACTGCATCAACCGCTCCATCGCCGGCATGTCGCCCGTGCGGGAGGCCTGATACTGGCCGGACCAACGCTTCACCTGACGGGCGAAATAGCCTTGGGCCTTGCCGAAGTCGCCAAGCCCCACCGCCTCGACGTCGACCTGATGCAGCTCGGCCAGGGTGTCGATAGCCGCCAGGTGGATCGCCTGACGCTCCTGGACCGCCAGCTCCTCCAGCGCCGGATGACTGAAGATTCGCCCCTCGACGTGATCCATCAGATAGAAGGCCGTGCCGATGACGCTTTCATCCTCACACAGCAGATGCACATGCGGCACAGGCACGCGGGTGTGTTCGGACAACGCGCGAATCACCTTGTATTCGCGTTCAACCATGTGCGCCGAGGGCAGCACCTGGCCCGGTGGTTTCTTGCGCAGCACATATCTGCGCCCCGCCGTCTCCAGCAGGTAAGTGGGGTTGGACTGGCCGCCCTGGAATTGCTTGATGCTCAGACCGTCATCACCCAGCTGCGGCAGATGCAGGCGCAGATACCGAGCTAGCGCGGCCTCATCGAAACGATGCGCCGGGAGTACGTCGATCAACTCGGGGGCATTCATCGACGGTTCCTCAACATGCGGTTTCGCCGCCATCCGCGACGATTACCTGACCGGTGATATAGGCACTGGCAGGCGCCGCGAGAAAGACCGCGAGCCCGGCGATATCCACCGGCTCGCCGATACGGCGCAGCGGGGTTTTCTCGGCCGCCCGACGAACCCGCTCCGGATCGTCGAGCAATGCCTTGGCGAAATCGGTACGCACCAGCCCCGGCGCGATGGCGTTGACGCGGATGCCCTTCGGACCCCACTCGGCAGCCAGATTGCGCGCCAGCGCCGCTTCGGCCGCCTTGGATACACCGTAGGTGCCGATCACCGTATTGCCTCGCAGTCCGGCGATGCTGGAGAGCATGATTACCGCGCCCTCGCCACGTTCGGCCATTTGCGGCAGCACCATATTGGATAACCAGAAGGTGCCCTTGACGTTGGTGTCCATGATCTTGTCCCACGCATCATCGGTCAGCTCGCTGGTCGGACCATAGACCGGGTTGGTCGCGGCGTTGCAGACCAGCACATCGATGCGCCCCCAGGTTTGCAAGGTGGTGTCGACCAACCGCTGCAGGTCTTCCTTGCGGCCCACGTGGCAAGGCACCGCAATGGCTTCGAAGCCCGCGGTATTCAGCTCGGCGGCCACCGCCTCGCAGGCATCGGCCTTGCGGCTGGAAATGACGACTTTCGCGCCGCAACGGGCCACCTCTTCGGCAATGGAGCGACCAATGCCACGGGTGGAACCGGTGATCAACGCCACCTTTCCGGACAAATCGAATAACGGATTGGTCATGACTGCATCCTTCTTGTAGGTTTTGTAGGAGGCTCAGCGCTTTTTGGAGTAGTTCTGCAGTTCCAGTTTGGCGATGGTGTCCAGATGCACCTCGTCCGGGCCGTCGGCCAGCCGCAGGGTACGTTGGTGAGCCCAGGCCGCCGCCAAGAAGCTGTCCTGACAAACACCTTTGGCCCCATGTACCTGAATCGCGCGATCCAGCACGCGCAGCGCCATGCTCGGTGCGGCCGCCTTGATCATGGCGATCTCCTGCCGCGCCACCTTGTTGCCGACGGTGTCCATCATG
The DNA here is from genome assembly GCF_019355055.1 of Pseudomonas sp. MTM4. Classification (NCBI taxonomy): domain Bacteria; kingdom Pseudomonadati; phylum Pseudomonadota; class Gammaproteobacteria; order Pseudomonadales; family Pseudomonadaceae; genus Pseudomonas; species Pseudomonas sp. MTM4. Next base: position 4,359,780 of record NZ_CP048411.1, on the reverse strand, counting down.
CGCGCCGCCTTGAGCGTCAGCAGGCGGGTCTGTTCGATCTCGATGCGAGAACGGGCGATATCCTTTCGAATCGAGTCGAAGTCGGCCAGCCGCTTGCCGAAGGCCACGCGGGAATGCACGCGCTCGCACATAGCCTGCAGCGCGCGCTCGGCCACTCCGATGGTGCGCATGCAGTGGTGGATGCGGCCTGGGCCGAGACGTCCCTGGGCGATTTCGAAACCACGGCCCTCGCCAAGCAGGATGTTGCTGGCCGGAACGCGAACGTTGTTGTAATGAATTTCGGCATGCCCATGAGGCGCGTGGTCGTAGCCGAATACGTGGAGCGCCCGCGTGATTTCAACGCCGGGCGTGTCCAGCGGCACAAGAATCATCGACTGCTGGCGATGGCGCTCGGCAGTGGGATCGGTCTTGCCCATGACGATAGCGATCTTGCAGGTGGTTGCCATCGCGCCGGACGACCACCACTTGTGTCCGTTGATCACGTACTCGTCGCCTTCGCGGCGAATCTCGCACGCGATGTTGGTGGCATCGGACGATGCCACGTCAGGTTCGGTCATGGAGAAGCAGGAACGTATCTCGCCATTGAGCAGCGGCTTCAGCCACTGTTCCTGCTGCTCCGGCGTGCCATAGCGCGTCAGCACCTCCATATTCCCGGTGTCAGGGGCCGAGCAGTTGAATATCTCGGCGGCGCCGTGCGAGCGACCCATAATTTCGCACAGGTGGGCGTACTCGAAATTGGTCAGCCCGGCACCGAATTCGCTCTCCGGCAGGAACAGGTTCCACAGCCCCTCTGCGCGAGCCTTGGCTTTGAGTTCTTCAAGGATCGGCGGTGGCGCCCAACGATTTTCGGCGGAAGCCGTCTGCTCGTGGAATAGATGCTCGTTGGGATAGACATGTTCGTCCATGAAAGCCGTGAGCTGTTCATGGAGCTGTAGCGCTTTACCGGTCAGTTCATACATCGCCGTTTCCTTCTTGTTGTTGTGCCTGCGATCGACAAAGCCTCCCGCACTGAATCGCATAGCGAATCCTGTCGACTGATTTTCAACAGCCTGTCTCTTTTTGAAGCTGGCATGCCAGAAACAACGCGTCAATTCGAAATCTAGTTCCATTGAGCAAAATTATGATGAATCACAACCACAGGCGTCTAAAGTCAATATCGAAGTGCCATGAGACTTGATAGCCGACAGGGTCGGTGATCATCAGAAACAAAAAGTGCACGGATAGCGTTCTGCCAGCGGTTGAAAATGCCGTGCGCTATGCTAGTTTTCCGATTACTTTTGTAAAAACAAGTTTTGCTCTGCGGAACATAAAGACATAAGCGCAATACAAATGGCCGTCAGCCAATTACAACAAGAGGACGCGTTATGACATCCATGCCCCTGCTCAGAAAACTCCTTCAGGCCAGCTTGGTGGCGTTAGCCGCCGCCATCGCTCTCCCGCAAATGGCTGCGGCGCAAGACGTGACGAAGTGGCGCGTTCAATCACATTGGCCGAGCGCCAGTAGCTCTTTCGAAGACAGCCTAGTGCGTCTGAAAAATGAAATTGAAAGACGCACCGAAGGCCGTCTGCAGTTGCAGCTGTTCGAGTCCGGCGCTCTGTTCAAGCCGCAGGAGACCTTCAACGCGGTCAGCCGCGGCATCCTGCAGATGGGCACCATTTCGCCGGGCTACGCGCAAGACAAAATCAGCCTCGCCGGCATCGCCTCGGGCCTGCCCTTCGCCTTCCAGAATGTCTGGGAAACCGCCTACTTCCATAAGCACATGGGCTTCGAGGACATGCTTCGTGAAGAAGCGGCTCAGCATGGCGTTTACTGGTCGACCGACAAGGTCTACCCGACAGAGATGGTGGTAAAGAAGCCGATCAACAGCTGGGAGGATTTCACCAAACTGAAGATTCGCTCCTCCGGCGCGTTGCAGAAATTCCTCGACGATGCCGGCGCTTCGACAACTTACCTGCCAGGCGGCGAGCTGTATCCGGCCCTTGATACCGGCGTGGTCGACGGTGCCCACTGGGGCGCGGTGCAAGGTGCGGCGAGCATGAGCTTCTACGAGGTGGCGAAACATCACGTCAAGCCCGCCCTCAACATCGCTGGCACCGATGTGATCATCGTCAGCCAGAAGGCGCTGGACAAGCTGTCCGCGCGCGATCAGGAAGTGGTTAAGCAGGTCCTAGACGAGCAGTTCTGGTACCGCACCAACGAGTATTTGTATCAAGAGCAGATCGCACTGAGAAAAGCGATCAGCGAACAGGGTGTTCAGGTCAACACGCTGCCTGACGATGTGCAGAAGCGCCTGAGAGAGGTGGCACAGAAGTCTTGGGAAGAAGAAGGCAAGCGCAGCGACAAGGCCGCAGAAGCCCTGCAAATGCTCAAGTCTTTCCTTGGTGATCTCGGTTATCTGTAAACCCCTCGTCTGATTATTCGCCCGACGCGGCCTTCCACGCCGGGCGAATGATTTGCTTAATCCTTGCTCGTGGGGCTCGTCATGCGCCTGATCCATGCCTACATCAACGGCATCACCTGGCTCAACGAATTCATCGGCCGCCGGGTGGCCTACCTGATTTTCCTCATCTTCGCGCTACTGCTGCTCGAAGTGTTCATGCGCTATCTATTCACGAGTCCGACTTCCTGGACCAACGAATTGGGGCAGATGCTCTTCGGTGCTTATGTGGTGTTATCGGGCGGCTACGTGATGGTGCACCGTGACCACGTAAACGTGGACCTGTTGTATTCATCGTTCGGCCCACGCACTCGCGCTTGGATCGACATTTTCACCTCCAGCATGTTCTTCCTGTTCATGGCCGCGCTGTTGTATTTCGGCAGCTCCATGGCATGGGAGTCGATCCAGAGCATGGAGACCTCCTACTCGGCGTGGAACCCGCCGATCTGGCCGATCAAGGCCATGATTCCCCTCGGTACGTTGCTGCTGTTGTTGCAGGGCATCGCCAAGCTGTTGCAAGACATCCTCATCGCCCTGGGCCGCGAACCGGCCAGCGACACCAAGCACGCGGAGGATGCCCAATGAGCATCGAAGTCACGACGCTGCTGTTCTTTCTCACCCTGATATTTTTCCTCGTGCTCGGTCTGCCGCTGGCCTTCGTGCTGGGTGGCGTCTCGGTGCTGTTTCTGTACTTCACCTGGGGCGCAGACGCCTTCTATATGGTCGCCTCGCAGATGTGGGGCACGATGGAAAGCTTCACCCTGGTGGCCATCCCGTTGTTCGTCTTCATGGCCATGCTGCTGGAACGAACAGGCGTGGCGCGCGACCTCTACCGCATGATGCACCTGTGGTGCGGTGGCATGCGCGGCGGGCTGGCGATCGGCACGCTGGGCATCTGCGCGGTGTTCGGTGCCATGGTTGGCATCAGCGGCGCCGCGGTGGTGGCGATGGGCACCATTGCACTGCCGGCAATGCTCGAGCGCGGCTACGACAAGCGCATGGTGTTGGGTTGCATCAACACCGGCGGCGGCTGGGGCATCTTAATTCCGCCGAGCATCATGATGATCCTCTACGCCATGATCAGCGGCCAATCGGTCGGCAAGATGTTCGCTGCCGGCGTGCTGCCGGGGCTGCTGCTAGTCGCTCTGACGGTAACCTACGTGCTGGTACGTTCATTCCTGCAACCCCACCTCGCACCCGCCTTGCCAAAGGAAGAACGCGGCAGCTGGCCGGAAAAATTCCGTGCCGTACGCGCCGTGCTGCTGCCGATCGGGATCGTGGTAATGGTGCTCGGATCGATCATCGGCGGCGTGACCACACCGACCGAGGCGGCGGCGATGGGCGTGCTCGGTGCGCTGATCTCCGCGGCGCTGTATCGCAAGCTCGACTGGCCAGTGCTCCAGGAAGCGGCCATCCGCACCTTCAAGCTGACAGGTATGATCGCGTGGATTCTGTTCGCGGCCCACGCCTTCAGCTCGGCCTATCAGGGCATGGGTGCGCAGTCGTTGATCGAAGGCTTGATGATGGATCTGCCGGGCGGGCGCTGGGCGATCGTCATCTTCATGATGGCCATCGTCTTCGTCATGGGCATGCTGCTCGATCCGGTGGGGATCATGCTGATCACCCTGCCGGTGTTCCTACCGATCATCGCGTCGCTCGGCTTCGATCCGATCTGGTTCGGCGTGCTGTTCGTGATCAATATGGAAATCGGCTACATGACGCCGCCGTTCGGGTTCAACCTGTTCTACCTCAAAGGTATCGTCCCGCCCGGCATCACCATGAAGGACATCTACTGGTCGGTGATACCTTTCGTGATCGTCAACATCATTGGCATGGGCCTGATCATGGCTTTTCCCCAGATCGCGACTTATCTGCCGAACACGCTGTTTTGATACAGGGCCGATGAACAAAAAAGCCGGAGCAGATGCTCCGGCTTTTTCATGCGCGTCGCTCAGATGATGTTGGCGTAATCCGCTTCGATCCGGTCCAGGCTCAGGTGGTTGAGGAAGTTGGAAAAGCACATCCAGGCCGACAGCGCGTTCAAGTCTTGGAACTGCTGAGGCAGGTACTTGGGCGGTACCACCATGCCCTCGTCCACCAACTGGCGCAGGGTGCGCATGTCTTCCAGGGTGGTCTTGCCGCAGAACAACAGCGGAATCTGCTCCAACCGACCTTTGCGCACCGCAAGCTGAATGTAGTTGTAGATCATGATGAAACCCTTCAGATAGGACAGGTCCTTGGTAAAGGGCAAACCATTCGGGAGCGAGCCGCGGAAAACCCGGCTGGCGTTGCTGTAGCACTCGTCCTCGGCGTAGCCCTGGTCGCGGAAGAAGGCGAACACGTCGAGGAAGTCCGCGCCCTCCTCGGCCATGTGGATGGCGCGGGTGCGGTTGGTCAGCTTACGCAGACGCGTCGGGTAGGAGGCGAAGGCGATGACTTCCATCAGAATCGCCAGGCCTTCCTGCGTCACGGTAGAAGACGGCGGGCCCTTCGCAAGGAAGGTGCAGATCGGCTGGTTCTGCCCGTTGAGCGTGGTGCCCACATGCACAAGGCCTTCGTGCACCTCCAGCGCACGCACGTCGCGCTCGTTGAACATCGCATCGCTGCGGATCTTGATGTAGTCGGCGCCGGCTGCGGCATCGGCGAGGATGCCGTCGGACTCGAACACGCGGATCACGCCCTCGCCTTCGCCGAATACCAGGTCCAACCGCCGCTGTAGCATCTCCACCGCCTGCGGGGCGTCCAGCGTCTTGGCTTCGTCCTTGAGATCACCCCGGTCGGCGATGTTATTCAGGTAATCGGAAAGCATCAGGCCGAGGTCGGATAAGGTCGGGTCGCCGGCATGGAAGGCATCCGAAGCGGCGCCGTAGAGTTCCTGGGAGATCAGACCGAAGTCGGCAGTACCGCGCGCTTCGAGCATGCGGATCACCATGCGGTATTCCTTGCACATGCGGCGCATGATCTGCCCGACTGGGTTGAACTGACCCAGCTGACGGGTGATGTCACGCTCGATGTTCTGGAACTCTTCCTTCTTGGCGCTGGAATCAAAGGCCAGTGGTCGGCCTTCGTAATAGGCGCGATCGACCTTGGGCAGCTCGCGCCCCCCTGCGGCGAAAAAGCCCTGACGGACATTCTCGTCCCACTTCACCGCATCGAGCACCCGCACAGGGGTTTGTGCCTCGACGATGCGGTCGGACAACGCACGAACCGTGCTCTGGTACTCATCGAGATTGTTACGGGTATTCATCCGTACCTCGTCAGTGATCCGTAGCCTTCAACTTATACATCAGCGGACCCTCGCGATCCGTGTCCGGTTCGCGAACAGCCTCGCCAGCGATATAAAGCTGTCGGCAGGCGGTGACCGATCTGAAGCCATCGAGCCGGTGGCGATAGATGCAGACGCCATGCGGCAACTGCAGTGATGCGGAGGGTTGGCGTTCGGTGCGGTGCATTTCCGGTTCCGGTGCGACCGCCAGATACATACAGCGGAACAGCACCCGCTCGGCGAATCTCACCGAGCGGGAACAGCCGAGGTCAGACCTCGGGACGCATGTGCGGGAACAGGATCACGTCGCGGATCGACGGCGAGTTGGTCAGCAGCATCACCAGGCGGTCAATGCCGATGCCCTCGCCGGCGGTCGGCGGCATGCCGTATTCCAGCGCGCGGACGAAGTCAGCGTCGAAATGCATGGCTTCGTCGTCGCCGGCGTCCTTATCACGCACCTGCGCATGGAAGCGCTCGGCCTGGTCCTCGGCGTCATTCAGCTCGGAATAGGCGTTGGCAATCTCGCGGCCGCCGATGAACAGCTCAAAGCGGTCGGTGACGCTCGGATCGTCGTCGCTGCGCCGGGCCAGTGGCGAGACTTCGAACGGATAGCGAGTGATGAAGTGTGGCTGCTCCAGCTTGTGCTCGACCAGTTCCTCGAAAATCATCACCTGCAGCTTGCCCAGCCCCTCGAAGCCCAACACCTTGGCGCCGGCCTTCTTGGCGATGGCGCGTGCGGTATCGACGTCCTGCAGGTCGGCGGCGCTGATGTCCGGGTTGTATTTGAGGATCGAATCGAACACCGACAACCGCGCAAAGGGCTCGCCGAAGTGGAACACCTTGTCGCCGTAAGGGACGTCGGTGGTGCCCAGAACCAGCTGCGCCAGTTCGCGGAACAGCTCTTCGGTGAGATCCATGTTGTCTTCGTAGTCGGCGTAGGCTTGGTAGAACTCGAGCATGGTGAACTCGGGATTGTGCCGGGTCGAAACGCCTTCGTTACGGAAGTTACGGTTGATCTCGAACACGCGCTCGAAGCCGCCCACCACCAAACGCTTGAGGTAGAGCTCCGGCGCGATGCGCAGGAACATCGGCAGGTCCAGCGCGTTGTGATGAGTCTCGAACGGCTTGGCCGCAGCGCCGCCTGGAATGGTCTGCAGCATCGGCGTCTCGACTTCGAGGAAGTCGCGCTCGTTGAGAAACTTGCGGACGTGGCCGATCACTTGCGAACGCACGCGGAAGGTGTGGCGGGTTTCCTCGTTGACGATCAGGTCGACGTAGCGCTGGCGGTAGCGCTGCTCGGTGTCGGTCAAGCCGTGGTGTTTGTCCGGTAGCGGACGCAGCGACTTGGTCAGCAACCGCACGTCGGTCATCTCGACATAGAGGTCACCCTTGCCGGAACGCGCCAGCGTGCCCTCGGCGGCGATGATGTCGCCCAGGTCCCAGTGTTTAATGGCTTCTAGCGTCTCGGCTGGCAGAGTCTTGCGATTGACGTAGACCTGGATGCGACCGGTCATGTCCTGCAACACCATGAAAGCGCCGCGGTTGAGCATGATGCGCCCAGCGACTTTTACCGGGATCGCCGCTTCTGCCAGCTCTTCCTTGGTCTTATCCGCGTACTTCAGCTGCAAGTCGTTGCAATAGCTGTCGCGACGGAAGTCGTTGGGGAAGACATTGCCCTTGGCGCGCTCGGCGGCCAGTTTTTCCTTGCGCTGAAGGATCAGGCTGTTTTCTTCCTCTTGGATGGCGTGCTGGTTCAGCGGTTGTTCGCTCATAGTTTCAAATGCCTGGCGCGTAATGGTGAATCGAAATGGGTGATCTCGTAGGTGGGGCTGGAGGACGTAGGGTGGGCCGAGCGGCGTTCCGCTTCAGCCCACCAGTATTGCCCGTTCCGGTGGGCTGAAGCCCACCCTACGCTCCGGAATCGCTTCGGCCAGACGCTCCCGCGTCGGGAAGGTCCGTGGCCATCGAATGTTCTGCCTTACAGCCCTTGTTTCAGGCTGGCTTCGAGGTACTCGTCAATATCCCCGTCCAGCACCTTGTCGCAGTCGCTGCGTTCTATTCCGGTACGCAGGTCCTTGATCCGCGAAGCATCGAGCACGTAAGAACGAATCTGGTGGCCCCAGCCGATGTCCGACTTGGTGTCTTCCAGCGCCTGGGAGGCGGCGTTGCGCTTCTGCATCTCCTGCTCGTACAGCTTGGCCCGCAGCATTTTCATGGCGGTGTCCTTGTTGGCGTGCTGGGAACGTTCGTTCTGGCAGCTGACCACAGTGTTGGTCGGCACGTGGGTGATGCGCACTGCCGAGTCGGTGGTGTTGACGTGCTGACCGCCGGCACCGGATGAACGGTAGGTGTCGATGCGCAGGTCCGCCGGGTTGATCTCGATCTCGATGTTGTCATCGATTTCCGGCGAAACGAACACAGCCGTGAACGAGGTGTGACGGCGATTACCGGAGTCGAACGGGCTCTTGCGCACCAGGCGGTGCACGCCGATCTCGGTGCGTAGCCAACCGAAGGCATATTCGCCCTTGATATGCAGCGTGGCGCCCTTGATGCCGGCAACTTCGCCCTCGGACAGCTCCATGATGGTCGCGTCGAAGCCGTGCTTGTCGGCCCAGCGCAGGTACATGCGCAGCAGCATGTTGGCCCAGTCCTGAGCCTCGGTACCGCCGGAGCCGGCCTGGATATCGAGGTAGGCGTTGTTGGGGTCCATGTCGCCGCTGAACATGCGGCGGAATTCCAGCCCTTCGAGGATGCCGCGCAGACGGTCCAGCTCGGCGGCGACGTCGTCTACCGCACCCTGGTCGTCTTCTTCGACGGCCATGTCGAGCAGGTCACGGGAGTCGGCCAGACTGCTTGTGAGGTCGTCGATGGTTTCGACGATCAGTGCCAGGGTGGCGCGCTCACGGCCCAGATTCTGGGCGTACTCAGGGTTGTTCCAGACGTTAGGGTCTTCGAGTTCGCGGTTTACTTCGACGAGACGATCATGCTTTTGATCGTAGTCAAAGATACCCCCGAATTGACTGGGTGCGGTCGGACAGGTCCTTGATGCTGTTGAGGATCGGGTTGATTTCCATAGATAGGCAGCTCTCAAGCGGACGTTTTGAAAAGCCGACGATTATAGCGCAGCAGACTGCGGCTGACAGCCCGTGCGGGATCGCTGGCGCGATGAATGTCAAGCTCGGTTGAAAAGCCAAAAATGGTGGGGGCCATAATCAGGCCCCCTGACCGACATTAGGCCGAGACGCCGCGCACCTGGCTTTCCAGTTCGGCTTTCAACCCTGCGTCGAGCTTGAGCTGACGGGCCAGTTCGTCCAGGTAGGCGCGTTCCATGAAGTGCTCTTCGTCGACCATCAGCACACTGGCCAGATACATTTCCGAGGCCATTTCCGGCGTGGTGGCGGCAGCGGCGACTTCGACCGGATCCAGCGGCTTGTTCAGCTCCGCTTCGAGCCAGTGCTGCAGCTCGGGGTCGCCGGTCAGCTGTGCGAACTCTGCCTCGATCATCTTGCGCTCCTGATCGTCGACATGACCGTCAGCCTTGGCCGCCGCGACCAGTGCTCGGAGGATGCCCCGACTGTGCTCTTCCACCTGTTCGGGCGGCAGCCGATCGACCGTCTTCGGTTCGGCCTGCATAGTGCTCGTTCGCGCCGCGCCGGCCTGCTGCGCCTGCCAGTTGCCATAGGCCTTGTAGGCCAGCATGCCGAGTGCGGCCAAGCCGCCATAGGTGACAGCCTTACCGCCCATGCGGCGCCCACTCTTGCTTCCCAGCAACATCCCGAGCGCTCCGGCCGCCATCGCGCCACGCCCGCCACCGCCGCCACCTAGAATCCCACCGAGGGAACCACCCGCTCCCGAGAGAATGCCGCCGAGCGAACCGCCGCCCGGGGGATTCGATTGCCGCGAAACCGACCCCTGCTGTTTCTGCAGTAGATCCTGACCGGACTTAAGCAACTGATCGAGCAAACCGCTGGTTTTCATGAGTGTCTCCTGCAAAAAAGAATGAACCGGATTCAATCGAGCGAATCGGGAACCTGCCGAATCGGCGTATTTCGATGGGCGGCGCGCACGTATTGCGCAGGCCAGGGCACTGAGTTATCACGCAGATCTTCGGCGGCATGCAGCGGCCAATACGGATCGCGTAACAGCTCGCGGGCCAGCAGGATCAAATCGGCCTGCCCAGTGCGCAGAATGTGTTCGGCCTGGACCGCCTCGGTGATCATCCCGACGGTACCGGTGGCGATACCCGCCTCGCGCCGGACCTGTTCGGCGAACTGCGTCTGGTAACCGGGCCCAACTGGAATCTCGGCATTGACGGCGGTGCCGCCAGAAGACACGTCGATCAGATCCACGCCTATGGCTTTGAGGCGACGGGCCAGTTCGACGGTTTCTTCGGCGTTCCAGCCGTCCTGAACCCAGTCGGTCGCCGACAGCCGGACGAACAATGGCAACTCTTCCGGCCACACGCCCCTCACCGCCTGAGTCACTTCCAGTAGCAGTCGAATGCGGTTGTCGAACGAGCCGCCGTAGCCATCCTGGCGCTGGTTGGACAAAGGCGACAGGAACTGATGCAGCAGATAGCCGTGGGCAGCATGCACTTCGGCGATCTTGAAGCCCGCCGCCAGCGCGCGTTCGGCGGCGCGCACGAAGGCCTGAATGACCTCCTTGATCCCCGCCTCGTCCAGCGCAGTAGGCACAGCATGCTCCGGATCGAAGGCAATGGTGGACGGGCCGACCGGCGTCCAGCCGCCAGCAGCGATCGGAACGCTGCCGTGCCGCCCAAGCCAAGGCTGCCAGGTGCTCGCCTTGCGCCCGGCATGGGCCAACTGAATCCCGGCAACCGAGCCTTGAGCATGTAGGAAGCGCGTGATTCGGCGCAGCGGCTCGACATGGTCGTCAGACCAGATGCCGAGATCTTCTGGAGAAATACGCCCGTCGGCGGTAACGGCGGTCGCCTCGATGATGACCAGGCCCGCACCGCCTACCGCGCGGCTGCCCAGATGCACCAGATGCCAGTCGTTAGCCATACCGGCCTTGGCCGAGTACTGGCACATGGGCGAAACAGCAATGCGGTTGGGCAACGTCAACTGGCGCAGAGTGAGTGGTTGGAAAAGCTGTGTCATGGAAACCTCGACTGCGTTGGATGCGGGTTGGACATCCCTCAGTACAGACTGTTTCGACGATCTTGCCTGGTCACGGCTGCGCTTGGTGAATGAATCGGTGACGGCGTGTTGCGGGGTTGATGGTGGACTGGATGTGGCTGCGGGCTAGAAGCGCATGCGTGTTTGGCGTGGGCTCTGCGTAGTGGGTTGCCACGCTCCATCGCCCCAGCCCTCTCCCCGGTGGGGCGAGAGTTAGATCGGTGTTGTTTCGAACGGCTGCGTGCCTAGCCTGATTATGCTGGAGTGATCGTTTCGCGTGAGGGCAATTTATGCGGCTGCCTTACTGCCCTCGTTCGGTCCAACGCTATAGGCCATGCGAACTCGGACCAGTCCCCTGAGGGAGAGGGCTAGGGTGAGGGGAAAAGGTCGTCACGACACCCAGGCGGCGGATGCCCACGCATCAAAACGCAATACTCAACGCGCCGCGATATGCGCGACCAACAACTGCACGCTTTCGCGCCCGCGAAATTCGTTGACGTCCAGCTTGTAGGCCAGATCGGCCCAACGCACATTTGGGTTGGGCCAGATGTCCCGGTCGATATTAAAGGCGATGCCATCTAGGCTCAGAGAGCCGCATTCGCTCTTGAGCACCAACTTCAGGTGCTTTTCGCCGACCAGGCGCTGTTGCACCAACTGAAACACCCCATGGAATACCGGCTCGGGGAAATGCTGCCCCCAGGGTCCCGCATTGCGTAGCGCCTTGGCCAGCTCCAGATGAAATTCTTCGATGCTGAGCTGACCATCGGTCAGCAATCGACCGGTGAGGTCGTCCTCGCACAACTGGCGCCGAACCTCGGCATCGAACGCCGCCGCAAAGGTGTCGAAGTTGGCTTGCGGCAACGACAGACCGGCCGCCATTGCATGGCCGCCGAATTTGCTGATCAGACCGGGATGGCGCGCTGCGACTGCATCCAGCGCATCGCGAATATGGAAGCCCGGCACCGAGCGCGCCGAGCCTTTTAGAATCCCGTCCCCCGCATCGGCGAAGGCAATCGTTGGCCGGTAATAGCGCTCCTTCAGACGCGAAGCGAGGATGCCAATGACGCCTTGGTGCCAATCCGACTCGAACAGACAAAGGCCGAACGGCATATCGTCGTGCGGCAAATCCTTGAGCTGCTCCAGTGCCTCGCGCTGCATGCCCTGCTCGATACCCTTGCGGTCCTGGTTGAGCTGGTCGAGCTGTACGGCCATGTCGCGCGCCAGTGCTTCGTCTTCACAGAGCAGGCATTCGATGCCCAGCGCCATGTCGTCCAGGCGCCCCGCCGCGTTCAGCCGTGGGCCGAGGATGAAACCAAGATCGGTTGAAGTGATGCGCTTGTGGTCACGTCCGGCGACTTCGAGGATCGCACGCAAGCCGGGGCGCGCCCGCCCCGCGCGAATCCGTGCCAAACCTTGATGCACCAGGATGCGGTTGTTCGCATCCAAAGGGACCACGTCGGCGACGCTGCCCAGCGCCACCAGATCCAGCAGCTCGGCCAGGTTCGGCTCGGCCCAACCATTACGGTTGAACCAGCCCTTTTCACGCAGCGCCGCGCGTAGAGCCAACAGCACGTAAAAGATCACCCCGACGCCAGCGATGCACTTGCTGGGGAACGCGCATTCCGGCTGGTTGGGATTGACGATGGCATCAGCCGTCGGTAGCTCGTGCCCCGGCAGGTGATGGTCGGTCACCAGCACCTTGAGCCCCGCCGCCTTGGCCGCAGCCACGCCGTCCACGCTGGAAATGCCGTTGTCCACCGTCACCAGCAGGTCGGGCTGACGCTCGAGCGCCACGGCAACGATTTCAGGCGTCAGGCCGTAGCCATATTCGAAGCGATTGGGGACGAGATAATCCACATGCGCCGCACCCAACTGGCGCAAGCCGAGCACGCCAACCGTACTGGCGGTGGCGCCGTCCGCATCGAAATCGCCGACGAACAGAATACGCTGACGCTGCTCAAGCGCCTCGGCCAATAGCGACACGGCCGCATCGATGCCCTTCAGTTGGCCATAGGGAATCAGCCGCGCCAGACCCTTATCCAGTTCGGCTACCGACTGAACGCCGCGCGCCGCGTACAGGCGCGTCAGTAGCGGAGGCAGGTCGCCCAGGTCAGGCAGGGTCGCAGGCAATGAACGGTGTTCTATACGCATTTTTCGGTCAACAAATCGAAGGGACAGGAGAACTCAACGCTCGCCGAGCAGCCATTGCAGGGAAACTTCGAACTGGCCGCGCTCGTCGGTGATGAACAGCGTGCCGTCACTGATCATCACGCCCCACTGAATACTGCGCGGCAGATCCTTGACCAGCTCGGCGAGACTGTCCGACTCGATGGCGGCGATGGACAGGTTCTTCAACCCTTTCACCGCATCGACCACCTTGCCCTGCCAGACTCGCAGGTTGCCGTAGGCCACCAGGCTGACACGCTCGGCACGCCGGGAGCACCAGGTCAGGCGTTCGGCATCCGGCTGGCCGACTTCAATCCAGTGCAACACGCGGCCATCCAGGCTCTTTTCCCATAGCGCCGGCTCGTCCACATCGGAAAGCCCTCGGCCGAAGGCCAGCTGCTCGCCGTACCACAGCGCATAGGCGATCAGCCGGATACCCAGGCGCTCCTCGGTTTCGGACGGATGGCGCGCCACGGTGAAGCGCAGGTTTTCGTAAACGCCGCGATCGAGATCGGTCAGGTTGAGTTCGACCTTATAGGGAGTCGCTTGCAGGGCCATGGGAGCGTCACCTGGAAAAAGGGGCGCAGTCTAGCAAACCGCGGCGGCAGGCTGCTGGCTTAACAGGCCGTTGAAAACGTAGGCGAGGCAGGCAAGACAAGGCGCAACGACCAACGGGAGTAACAGCCGCAGGCTGGCCCGAAGGGTGAGCGTAGCGAATCAGACAGGCGAGAGACACGGAGTCTAGTGGTCTAGGTGAGCAATACCCACTTCGTTCGCCCTCCGGGCCGCGCTAAAGCGCGTTAGCCGCAAGCGGCTCGCCGAGCCTGTTTTTAACGCAGTACTGCCAACGCAGGTAGTTTTTCAGCGGCCTGTTAAATGGCCACCCGGACACAATTACGCCCCGCCGCCTTGGCCTCATAAAGGGCCCGATCTGCTTCGCCCATTAGGCGGTCCAGGCTGTAGCCGGCACGCGCCGTATCACTCACGCCAATGCTGACACTAAGGATGCCGGACTGACTGAATGGCAGGTTGGCGAACTCGCTGCGGATGCGCTCGGCCACGTCGCGGGCGACCCGGGCATCGGCATCCGCCAGCAGGCAGGCGAATTCTTCACCGCCTATTCGTCCGAAGACATCCTGCCGGCGCATGCGCGACTTCATCACCTGACAAAAGCTGATCAGCGCATGGTCGCCGGCCTTGTGGCCAAAGGTGTCATTGAGGCGCTTGAACTGATCCAGGTCGCAGAGCAGCAACATCACCTGCTGTCCAGAGTCGCGACAACGCAGCAACAGCCGCTCGCCATGCTCGACGAAGGCCCGCCGATTGCCGACTCCAGTCAACGGATCGCTGAGCGACGCCTGGCGGTACTCCAACTCGGCTCGCTCGCGCACCATAGCCAAGGTCACGAAGGCGATGCCCACTGCGTAGAGCATGGTTTCGAAGATCACCAGAGCGAAGAAGTTGAACTGCCCGGACGCCTCGAAGGGACGGCCATGATCGAATGGGATGCGCAAGGTATAGACCGCGATATGCATCGCCATCAGCACCAGGGCCGGGTGCAGGGAAACCTGGATCACCTGCCGGCTACGCCACAGTTCCGCCATGGCCAGGCCTATATAAATGATGGTGAACAGCGACAGCGTAGCGATCCGCAACCGCAGCGCATCCGCATCGAAGAAGGCCGGAAACAGACAGAGACCCGCCCAGATCAGTGGAGCAGCAACGATCCCTTGCCAGTGCGGCTCGCGACCGGCGAACACGCGCATTGCCGTCCAGTTGAAGGCCAGCGCCAACACCAGCAGCGAGTTACCCAAGACGATAGGCATCCAGTCGATGCCCATGTTGCGCAGCGCGCCCAGCGCCGTGGAGACGACACCGAGAAAAAGCGTCAGGCAGAGATAACCGAGCGTCGGCTCGCGACGGCCGCTACGCCAGGCCAGGAACATCAAAAGCGCCACCAGCAGCATCACATAGATGTCGGCGACGATGAGGGTTGGGACGCTTAACTGCATGCTGGCACCGGCCTAGCGCCCACCCGGTCGATCGACCCGGATTCTAAAGCGCGAAGAACTTCGCAATTTTAGCGACTCGCCATGCCAATGTCCTGCAATCGGGGAGGCGAAAGCTGACCGTTTGGGTGAAAAACCGCTCGGCCGAGATGCTTTGACAATCATTCTCATTCTGTTTAGCATCGCCGACATCAAACAGGCTCAACGGGTATTTTTATGTACGTCTGTCTTTGCCAAGGTGTAACCGACGGTCAGATCCGTGACGCTATCTATGAAGGTTGCTGCAGCTATCGTGAAGTGCGTGAAGCTACGGGCGTAGCGACTCAATGCGGGAAATGCGCCTGCGTCGCCAAGCAGGTCGTCCGCGAGACCTTGAGCGATATCCAGAGCGCCAACGCCCCCCTCGCCTATCCGGTCGGCTTCGCACCCGCCTGATACAAAATAGTTTTCCCGAGCCGGGCACATGCCCGGCTTTTTTCTGCCTGCAAATCAAGACGTTGCCATCGAGTCGCGGAACAGACTTATTCTTATTCCGGTTTACCCTTTAACATTCAATGACTTAGGTTTGACAGGACCTATCTTCGTGGCCAGACTGCGCGCAATACGCACATGATTCGACGCAGGACACCGACATGAAAGGCGACAAGCTAGTCATCCAGCACCTGAACAAAATTCTCGGCAACGAACTGGTCGCTATCAACCAGTATTTTTTGCATGCCCGCATGTACGAAGACTGGGGTCTGGGCAAGCTCGGCAAGCACGAGTACGAAGAATCCATCGACGAGATGAAGCATGCGGACAAGCTGATCAAGCGCATCCTCTTTCTAGAAGGCCTGCCCAACCTGCAGGACCTGGGCAAGCTGCTGATCGGCGAAAATACCCGTGAAATGCTCGATTGCGACCTCAAGCTGGAACAGGGCGGCGTGCAAGATCTCAAGGTCGCCATCGCTTACTGCGAAAGTGTCGGAGACTACGGTAGCCGCGAATTGCTTGAAGACATCCTTGAGTCAGAGGAAGAGCACATCGACTGGCTGGAAACCCAGCTGAGCCTGATCGACAAGGTCGGTATGGAAAATTACCTGCAGTCTCAAATGGACAAGTAACCATCCTTCTGCTGTAAAAACGGGAGCCATCGGCTCCCGTTTTCGTTTTTGGTGCGAGCCACGATGAGCGCGTCCGGTGGCGGATACCGAAGCTTCCAGCGCCTCGAAATACAGAGTAGCAGCCACAAAAAACCCGCCGTTTGGCGGGTTTTGACAACGCGTCGCGATCAGGCGCCGGCTTTTTCCACAGCCTGCTTGATCAGCGGCTGCAGCTCACCTTTCTCGAACATTTCCAGAATGATGTCGCTACCACCGACCAGCTCGCCATCGACCCACAGCTGCGGGAAGGTCGGCCAGTTGGCGTACTTCGGCAAGTTAGCGCGAATCTCTGGATTCTGCAGGATGTCGACGTAAGCGAACTTCTCGCCGCAGCCCATAACGGCCTGTGTCGCGCGGGCGGAAAAGCCGCACTGCGGCGCGTTGGGCGAGCCTTTCATGTACAGCAGCACCGGGTTCTTTTCGATCTGCTCTTTGATGGTTTCGATGATATCCATGGGGCACCTCGGCTAGTCACGGTTGGCGCGCATTGTACAGAACAGCGCCATAAAAGCCGAGTCGCGGGCTCGGCTTTTATCCCCAATCGCTTGCGACCGCTCGCTTGTAGCCCGTATTTCTGGCGCGCCCAGGCCGATTTGCGCCCGCGAAGGCTTTCTGGATAAGATCGCGCCTTTCCCGTTTCGTCGCTTCCCGTGCGACCCCTGTCGTAGGCCTTCTCTTTTCCGTAGAAAACTCTCCGGCCTCGACTGCGGCAATAAAGGTAGTTGATATGAGCGCAAGACACTTTCTCTCACTGATGGACTGCACGCCCCAGGAGCTACTCGGCCTGGTCCGTCGCGGCATCGAGCTGAAGGATCTGCGCCAGCGCGGCATTCTGTTCGAGCCGCTGAAAAACCGCGTCTTGGGGATGATCTTCGAGAAGGCCTCGACACGGACCCGATTGTCCTTCGAGGCCGGCATGATTCAACTCGGCGGCCAGGCGATCTTTCTTTCACCGCGCGATACGCAGCTGGGTCGCGGCGAACCGGTCAGCGATTCGGCCATCGTCATGTCCAGCATGCTCGATGCTGTGATGATTCGCACCTTCGCCCATGCCACGCTCACCGAGTTCGCCGCTCACTCATCGGTACCGGTCATCAACGGGCTGTCCGACGATCTGCATCCCTGCCAGTTACTGGCCGATATGCAGACCTTCCACGAACACCGCGGCAGCATCGCCGGCAAGACGGTAGCCTGGATCGGCGACGGCAATAATATGTGCAACTCTTATATGGAAGCGGCCATCCAGTTCGATTTCCAACTGCGTATCGCCTGCCCGGAAGGCTACGAGCCTGAAGCCGAGCTGCTGGCACGGGCCGGTGATCGCGTCCAGCTGGTCCGCGATCCACGTGAGGCCGCCGCAGGCGCTCATCTGATCAGTACCGATGTCTGGGCTTCGATGGGACAGGAAGACGAAGTGGCCGCCCGTATCGCCACCTTCCGCCCCTATCAGGTCAACCGTGCCTTGCTCGACGTCGCCGCCGACGACGTACTGTTCATGCACTGCCTGCCCGCCCATCGTGGCGAAGAAATCAGCCACGACCTGCTCGACGACCCTCGCTCGGTAGCTTGGAACCAGGCCGAGAATCGCTTGCACGCCCAGAAGGCGCTGCTTGAATTCCTTGTCGAGCCGGCCTTTCACCACGCATGAGTTCACAACCGCTCCTGCACCTTCGCAATCTTGACTGCGGCTATGGCGGCCAGAGCGTCGTGCAGAGCCTCAACCTGCATCTCAATCGCGGTGATATCGGTTGCCTGCTCGGGCCATCCGGCTGCGGCAAGACCACGACACTACGCGCTATCGCCGGCTTCGAGCACGTCAACGAAGGCGAGATCCAGCTGGGCGACGCCGTCATTTCGCGGCAAGGCTTCACGCTCGCGCCGGAAAAACGCCGGATCGGCATGGTGTTCCAGGATTACGCTCTGTTCCCGCACCTGACCGTTGCCGAGAACATCGCGTTCGGCATCCGCAAGCATCCACACCACACACGTATCGTTCGCGAAATGCTCGATCTGGTGCATCTGGCACCGCTCGGCCAGCGCTATCCGCATGAGCTGTCCGGTGGCCAGCAGCAGCGCGTCGCCTTGGCCCGCGCACTCGCACCCGAGCCGGAGCTGTTGCTACTCGACGAACCCTTTTCCAACCTCGACGGCGACCTGCGGCGTCGTCTGAGTCATGAGGTGCGAGAGATCCTCAAAGCTCGCGGCACCAGCGCCATCCTCGTCACGCACGACCAGGAAGAAGCCTTCGCGGTCAGCGACCAGGTCGGGGTATTCAAGGATGGTCGCCTGGAACAGTGGGACACACCGTACAACCTTTATCACGAGCCGCTGACGCCCTTCGTTGCGAGCTTTATCGGCCAGGGTTATTTCATTCGTGGTCAACTGATCGATCCCGAAACGGTACAGACCGAACTCGGCGTCATTCGCGGCAACCGCGCCTACACCATGCCGGCCGGCAGCTCCGTGGATGTCCTGCTGCGCCCGGATGACATCGTTTATTCGCCACAAAGTGCGCTCAAGGCACTCATCGTCGGTAAGACCTTCCTCGGCGCCTCGACCCTGTATCGCCTGCAATTGCCGACCGGCAATCAGCTCGAAGGCATCTTTCCCAGCCATGCCGATTACTCGACCGGGCAGGAAGTCGGTATCGGCATCGCTGCCGATCACTTGGTGGTGTTTCCCGCGCAGGGCAGTATCGCTGCTCATGAAAAGCTGCCGGAAGCAGGCGTGCGCCGGTACAGCAGCGGCATTTGACCCTCAGGCGCGCCGATCAACCGTCCAGCGACTTCACAGCCTCTCCACCACGCGTCTTGAGGCGGCGCATCCGGAAGAAGTCGCTCAGCGCTTCACTGCACTGCTCCGCCATCACGCCACCTTCGACCAGCACTCGATGGTTGAGAAAATCCTGAGAAAAGAACTGGCCGCGACTGATCGCTACGCCAGCCTTGGGCTCCGTGGCGCCATACACCACGCGCTGAATGCGCGAATGCACGATCAGTCCGGCGCACATGCTGCAGGGCTCCAGCGTCACGTACAGCGTACTGCCTGACAGACGATAGTTCTGTACCTGTAACGCCGCGTCGCGGATCGCCACCATCTCGGCGTGAGCACTGGGATCGTGCCGGGATATCGGACAGTTGAAACCCCGCCCGATGACCTGCCCGTCCTGCACCAGCACCGCGCCCACCGGCACCTCGCCCAGAGCAGCGCCCTGTGCTGCCAGCGCAAGCGCCTCGCGCATGAAAAGCTCGTCGCGTGAGCGGTCAATGATTTGTGGTTTTTTCATAGTTCAGGCTTCAGGCTTCAGGCTTCAGGCTTCAGGCTTCAGGCTTCAGGCTTCAGGCTTCAGGCTTCAGGCTGATCAGCGTGCGGCCAGCGTCAGATGACAGTCAAACATTTAGCACCTGGCTGTCGCCTATATCCTGCGCCTATACCACCTCGATTGCCGCCATCAGCCCCGTCTCCATATGGTCAATCACATGGCAGTGGAACATCCAGACGCCCGGATTATCGGCCACCAGCGCGACGCGGGCGGTTTCGTTCTTGCCCAACAGGTAGGTGTCGGTGAACCAGGGTTCGATCTTCTTACGATTGGATGAGATGACCTTGAAGGTCATGCCGTGCAGATGGATCGGGTGCTGATATTGGCTGAGATTGCGTAATTCGAGGATGTAATGGCCGTTGCGTTTCAGGCTCGCAATGGGCCGATCCGCACATGTCTTGTCATTGATGTCCCAGGCCTGGCCGTTGACCTGCCAGAAGGTGAACGCATCGCCCTGTCCTGCATCGCTGGATAGCGTACCGGCCCACTCGAAATTGAAGCGCAGGGTTTCGGCCTGTTGCAGGTCCGGCTCGGCAATCGGGTTGGGCGGAAGCGGAGCGGGCCACTCTCCCTCGATCTCGCCAGTACTGATTGATGCGAGAGTCGCCAGCCGCAGAGGCCCGTTGCGCAGCGAAAGCTGCTCTCCTGCAGGCGGTACCTTCAACGCCAGGTCGACGCGCATGCCCGGCCCCAGCCAATAATCCTTGCCGAACGGACGCGGCTTGATCGGATTGCCATCGAGCGCATAGATACGTGCCTCGCCACCGGAGAGATTCAGTCGATAGGTCAGGGTGTTATCGAGGTTGAGAATGCGCAAGCGCACCACCTGCCCGGCGGGTAGTTCAAGCGTCGGCGCATGCTCGCCATTGACGCTCGAGAGTACGCCCGGTGTGCCGCCGCGGGCGGCTTCGCGCGGTACGCTGAAATCAGTGAAGGCGCCCTGCTTGTCCACATGCCAGCTCTTCAGGCTCAAGGTGCGCTCATGGCGAAAACCACTCGGTTCGCGCTCCTCGACGATCAGCGGCCCAACCAGCCCGCGCCCCAGCTGCTCGGCGCTGGTGGTATGAGGGTGGTACCAAAAGCTGCCTGCATCATGCACCTGAAACAGATAGTCGAACGACTCGCCCGGTAGAACGGGCAACTGCGACACATAGGGAACCCCATCCATGTTCAAAGGCAGACGGATGCCGTGCCAATGGATAGTAGTCGGCTCCGGCAACTGATTGATGAAGCGCACTCGCAGCCAATCACCCTGTCGCGCGCGCAACTCAAAGCCCGGCGCCTGCCCGCCGTAAGCCCAGGCGGGCGTGGTATGGCCAGGTACCAGTTCGACATCCAGCGGCGCGGCGATCAGTTCGTAATCGTGCGTGGTGACCTCGGCAGGTCGCCCCAGCCAATAGCGGGCACCACCGGCACCGAGGCCGACCACGCCGAGACCGGCCAAGCCGGCAAGGATTTGTCTGCGGGTGAAGGACATGAGTTGCCACGTCTGCAAAAAAGATGAGAGATTTTCTCACTTGCTAGCCGAATCCGCGAGCCGAGTTTCCATACGGCCGTCGCTTGCGGCGCGACATGATGTCCCGTCCAGCGCTTGGGGATTCATTGCGAGCCCTGGGGCGCTATGCTGTCGCGCTTGATCGACCAACATTCCTACGAGGCGTTTTCATGCGTTACCGATCTTTGAGTGGACTGCTGTTTTCTCTCCTGCTCGGCAGCCTGCCTGCCCTATCCCAGGCCGACGGCAGCCATGCTCACGGCCACGATCACTCGACACCTGACCGGCCCGAACACACATCGACCGGGCATGCCGGCGATCCGGCACGCATCAGCCGTACGGTAGATGTCAGCATGGATGACCGGATGCGTTTCGAGCCCGCGCACCTGGCGGTCGAGGCCGGCGAGACTGTGCGCTTTCGGGTAAAAAACAATGGTCAGCTGCCGCATGAGATGGTCATCGGCACGCTCGCCGAACTGCAGGCGCATGCCGAACAGATGCGCACCATGCCGGACATGCCCCACGACGAACCCAACGCCGTCGCGCTAGAAGCCGGTCAGCAGGGCGACCTGCTGTGGCATTTCAGCCAGCCCGCTACGCTGGACTTCGCCTGCCTGATTGCCGGCCACCTCGAAGCGGGGATGAAAGGGAGCATTAGCGTTCAGTAATACCCTGGTCGTCCGTCACCCTTGCCGTACCGGCTCCTCGAGGCTCAATCTGCGGCGATCTCAATGCGGAGGAACAGCCTTTTATGCCAATCCGATACCGCTTGAGGAGAGAGGCAGCTTGCGGACGCGCTGGCCTGTAGCGTTGTGAACGGCATTGAGCAACGCAGGGGTGATGAGCACCGTGGAAATCTCGCCGATACCGGTAGGCGCTTCGGTACTGGGCAGGATATGCGTCTCCATCACCGGGGTTTCGTTCATGCGCAGCACGCGGTAATCATGGAAGTTGGATTGCTCGATGCGCCCGCCCTTGATCGTGATGTTGCCGAACAGCGCTGCAGACAGGCCGAACAGGGTTCCACCCTGCACCTGTGCTTCCACGGTCGCTGGCGATACCACTCGACCGCAATCGACCACCGTGACCACGCGCTCGGTGCGCACCTTGCCTTCGGAATCGAGACTGACTTCCACGACCTGCGCGGCATAAGTCTGGAACGCGAAGGTCAGCGCTATGCCGCGTCCACGCCCATCCGGCAGAGGGCTGTCCCAGCCGGCCTTTTCAGCCACCGCTTCCAGCACCCGCAACGCACGGGGATGGGCCTGGAGCAACGGCTTGCGGTAGGCAATCGCATCCTCACCCGCCGCCTGCGCCAGCTCGTCGATAAAGCACTCCACCGGAATGGCGTTCTGCATATGCCCCACGCCGCGCCACCAACTGGTCAGCAGCCCCTCGGGTGGCTCTTGGCGTACGAACTGAACCAGCAGGTTGGGAAATTCATAAGGGCCTGCCGCATCACGGATAGCGTCGACATCAATGCCATCGGTAAAGGCACCAGGCGCGAAGCGGGCCATGATCGATGAGCCGGTAACGCGGTGATGCCAGGCCAGCGGACGCCCCTGCTCGTCGAGCGTGGCGCTCAGGCGGTTGTAGTGGTAGGGCCGATAGGCGCTGTGCTGCATATCTTCCTCGCGGCTCCAGATCACCTTGATCGGGCCGTCGACTTCACGGGCGATACGCACCGCCTGGATCACATAGTCGACCTCAAGCCGCCGCCCGAAACCACCACCCAGATACTGGTTATGTACTTGCACCTTCTCCACGGGCAGGCCCGCCACTTGCGCAGCCGCCGCCTGCGCGCGTGTCGGCACCTGGGTGCCCAGCCAGATTTCACAATTTTGAGGGCCTAAACGCACGGTGCAGTTCATCGGCTCCATCGTGGCATGAGCCAGCAATGGCTGCTGGTAGACCGCCTCGAAGGAGCGGTGCCCCTTGGCCTCGGCGGCAGCACGTACCTGCGCCACATCGCCCTCCTGACGAGCCGTCACCCCTTCCTGCCGCGATGCCGCCGCCAGCTCGTCCAGCATGGTCTGGGTCGAATAATCACCGGCTGGCCCCTCTTCCCACTGCACCTGGGCCGCGGCCAAGCCTTTTTGGGCAGCGGCCATGTGATCGGCCACGATGGCCACCACATCATCGAGCCGTACTACTTGGCGCACGCCGCGCACGACCAGCGCCTTGTCCTGTTCCAGACTTTTCACCCGCCCGCCGAAGAATGGGCTAGAGGCTACCGTGACCACGCGCAGCCCCGGCAGTTTGACGTCTATCCCGAATTGCGCACTGCCATCGACCTTTGCCGGGCCGTCCAGTCGCTTCAGGTCGCTGCCGATCAGGCGGAACTGTTTTGGGTCTTTAAGGGCTATCTGCTCGGGCACCGGCAACTTGGCTGCTTCTGCGGCCAGCGCGCCGTAACGCAATTGCCTGCCGGTGGGTTCATGCACGACGCTGCCGTCTCGGGCAATGCAGGCCTCCACCGGCACGCCCCAGGCGTTTGCCGCAGCGGCCACCAGCATCATGCGGGCGGCGGCGCCGGCCTCACGCATCGGCAACCAGGCCGTGCGTACCGAATCGGAGCCGCCGGTGATCTGCTGCCCGCCTGGAGCGGGGGCGTAGAGCAGATCGTCAGCCGCCGCATGCTCTAGGTGCACATTGGCTGGGTCGACTTCCAGTTCTTCGGCAATCAGCATCGACAGCGATGTGTAGGTGCCCTGGCCCATCTCGACACGGGGCATCACCAGGGTCACGGTGTTATCGGTGTCGATGCGCACAAAGGCGTTGAAGGTGGCGTTGGCCGGGCTGGTTGTCTCCAGAGCCTTGGCAATCGCCAACGGCACTTCGACGCTCAGCAGCAACGCGCCGCCCACGCCCGCCGCCTTGAGAAAAGTACGCCGCGACAGGCCCGCCGGACCGGGAAGAGAAGTGTCCTTGCGCATCTCACGCCTCCTTTGCATTGACTTGAACGAGGCGTGACGCCTGCTTGACCGCCGTATGGATCCGCTCGTAGGTTCCACAGCGACAGATATTGCCGGCCATGCCGTTGCGAATCTGCTCATCAGTTGGCGAAGGGGTCTGCGCCAGTAACGCCGCTGCCGACATTATCTGCCCAGGCTGGCAATAGCCACACTGCACCACGTCCACGTCCAGCCAGGCTTGCTGGAGCGCCTGCCCCTCCTCCGATGCGGTCACGCCCTCGATCGTCGTGATGGTTTTGCCAACAGCGTCTTCGACCGGCGTGACGCAGGAGCGAATGGCCGCGCCGTCCACATGCACGGTACAAGCCCCGCACAGCGCCGCGCCGCAGCCATATTTGGTCCCTGTCAGGCCCAGCACGTCACGCAGCACCCACAACAAGGGCGTATCGCTGTCGACGTCGGCACTATGCTGCTTTCCGTTGATCGTGAGAGTGAAGCTCATGGTTTGTCCCTACAAAATGAAAGTCGAATCAAGGCCGGCTGCCGCCATGCACCTTTATGTCTCTAACTGGGCATCAATCCGCAATTTTGCATTGGCCACGGAGAGGGTCCGTGGCAGCTCGACGCCATTCTTCACCGCCAGTACCTCGGCCATCACGCTCACCGCGATCTCGGCGGGCGTCTTGCTGCCGATGTAGATGCCGACGGGTGCATGCAGATGCGCCAGGGATTGCTCGGTCTCGCCGAAGTGCTCGATGAAGCGCTGCCTGCGGCTGTCGGTATTGCGCCGCGAGCCAATGGCCCCGACATAGAAGGCCGGGCTGTGCAGCGCCGCCAGCAGGGCCAGGTCGTCGAGTTTGGGGTCGTGACTCAGTGCCACGATGCAGGTACGCGTATCCGGCTGCAGCGCCCGCACCGCATCGTCGGGCATTTGCCTGTCGAGCTGTACTCCTGGCACGGACCAACTGCCCAGGTATTCCTCACGCGGATCGCAAACCGTCACCGCGAAATCATTGAACAACGCCATCGTGGCCAGGTATTCGGCCAGCGCGCCGGCACCGATCAGCAGCATGCGGTATTGCGGCCCCAGGGTGCAGATCAGGCTAGTGCCATCGAAATGCAGCGCCTCGGGCGCCGTCACCGGTGTCAACGTCACCGCGCCGGTCGCACAATCGACCTTGCGTTGGACGAGGGTTCCAGCCTCCAGCTGCCGTACCAGCGCATCGAGCCTGGCCAGATCGGGAACACTTTCCAGCAACAATTCCAGCGTACCGCCACAGGGCAATCCGAAGCGATGCGCCTCGTCCGCCGTGACGCCGTAGCGCTCCAGCCTGGGTGTGCTCCATGGAATTTCGCCCTCACCGAAAGCGCGCGTATAGCGGTGAATCAGATCGTCCTCGATACAGCCGCCGGAAACCGAGCCTACGCAGCGACCATCCTCTCGCATCGCCATCATCGAGCCCACCGGGCGCGGCGACGAGCCCCAGGTTCGGACCACCGTCACAAGCATCAGCCGCTGCCCGGCGGCGCACCAGTCGCGTGCGGTGCGCAGCACTTGGACATCAATACTTTCCATACAGATTTCCCATCAATGATTGCCTGTGGCGAGCAGTTTTTCGGCCCACGCCAGATCGTCCAGTGTGTCGATATCGGTGACGATGCCCGGATCATCCAGGTGCAGTATCTGCGCCGTTCCGGCCTGCCGATGCGCACGTACCACGGCAGCGGCGCCCCTATCGCCACAGAGCGTGCTCAACGCAGCAAAGCATTCTTGGTCGAACCCGACCGGATGCCCCTGTTGCTGCTGATACAGCGGCAATACCACAGCATGCGTCGCCAGTTCCCGAGCCACCTGCAGCAGGCTGTTCACATCAAGCAACGGCAGGTCGCCAGGCAGGATAAGCCAGCCAGCGGCATCGGCTGTCGCCCGAACCCCGCGCGCGATGGAGTCGCCCATTCCCGCAACCTCTGAGGCTTCGCCCTCTTCAGGTCGCACCAGATGCCAGGGCAGACCCGACAATGCAACGGTACACAGCACCCGCTGCAACACCGGCACGCCCCCCAGCGGCGCATCGAGCTTGTGCGTCGTCCCGCCGGATTGCACAAAACGCTCGCCTCGCCCGGCGGCCAATACGATCACGGTGGGTAGCTGTTGCATAAGCACATTCCCTACTCCGCCGAACGCAGACTCATCGTTATGCACGCAATGCTCCCAGCTGACGCACTCTCATGGCCAAGCCTCACGTGCAAAACTGAACCCAGGCCTGCATCTTTGTTTATGAGTGATCGCCGCATCCTACTCACCGCTCACGAACGCGAAATCAGCAACGTCAGGAACGCTGCGATCAACAGCAGCACGGCGCTCGCCACGAAGGTACTCTGGTAGCCGCTCATGTCGAACAGCAGGCCGCCCACGGTCGAACCCAGCGCGATGGACAGTTGAATCACCGCAACCATGAGGCCACCGCCGGCTTCGGCGTCCTTGGGAAAGGTCATGGGGACCCAGGCCCACCAACCCACCGGCGCTGCCGTGGCGATCAGCCCCCAGAACCCCAACAGCGCCACGGCGGCAGCTGTCCAGTTGCCAAAGACGACCAAGGCTATAGCAATGGCGGCCATCAACAGCGGTATGCCGATTAACGTCGGGTAAAAACCGCGCCTGAGTACCGCACTGATGAGAGTGGTACCGATAAAGCCCGCGATGCCCATCACCAGCAGAATCAACGACAGCGTACCCACGTCCACTTGCGTCACTGTTTCCAGAAACGGTCTCACATAGGTGAACAGGGTGAACTGCCCCATAAAGAAGCAGCCGACCGCCAACATGCCGATGACCACGACCCGCCTGCGCAGCAGAGCAAGCGCGCTGAAAGCATGGGTCGAACCGGCTGGGCGCGCCTCGACCGACATGGAGGGCAGGCTGAACCATTGCCAGACCAGGGCAATCAGCGCCACCGGCACCAGGCAGAAAAAAGCGCCACGCCAGCCGATGATCGACCCCAGGTAGGCACCCAGCGGCGCGGCTAGGACCATCGCCAGCGCGTTACCGCTGTTGAATATAGCCAGTGCACGAGGTACCTCACTGGCTGGCACCAACCGCATGGCGGTGGCTGCCGACATCGACCAGAACCCGCCGACGACGATGCCGATCAACGCACGGCCCACCATATAGGTGAAATAGTTCGGTGCCAGCCCGATGATCGCACCGGATAGCCCCATCACCCCAGTCAGCACCAGCAGCAACGCCTTGCGGTTCATGCTGCCGGCCAGCACGGAAATGAACAGGCTGGTCACCACGGCGAAGGCACCGGAAATCGCGATGCCCTGCCCGGCCATGCCCTCGGTTATGTGCAGCTCGCTGGCAATGGGCGTCAGCAGGCTGACGGGCATGAACTCCGAGGCGATCAGCGCGAACACGCACAAGGTCATGGCGAATACGCCACCCCAGGAAGCCGGTTGATTTTCTGAGTCGCCCTGATGCTGCGTGTTGCCTGCAGAGGCGTCGGATGTATTGGAAGCCATGAAGTTCTCTTGCTGTCCTGCTGCGTATGGGAACGCGTCAGGTACAGAAGGTTTGGAAGGATTCAGGTGTCAAATTCTTACCTAAATGAGTCACCCTTACTATCTAATGGATTCTTAATGAGCATATAAGCGCCACTAATCAATGCCCCGCGAGTACTGCCGCCATGATGAAACGAAACCTCAATGATCTGCTGTCATTCGTGACCGTGGCCCGTGAAGGCAGTTTCACCCGTGCCGCCGCGGTGCTCGGCGTCACCCAGTCAGCGCTGAGCCAGGCCATCAGCGGTCTTGAAACCCGACTGGAGATACGGCTGCTCACCCGCACCACACGCAGCGTCTCACCGACGGTGGCGGGCGAGCGCCTGCTGCAGGCCATCGGTCATCGTTTCGATGAGATCGAGGCGGAATTGGATGACCTGACGGAACTGCGCGACAAGCCCGCCGGCACGGTGCGCATCACCTGTGGCGATCACGTCCTGCGCACCACGCTGCTACCCAAGCTCACGCCCCTGCTGCTCGACTATCCGGATATCAAGGTGGAGTTCGATGTGAGCTATGGCTTCCGTGACATCGCGGCGGATCGTTTCGATGCCGGCGTGCGCCTGGGTGAGGCCATCGACAAGGACATGATCGCCGTCCCCATCGGACCCAAGCTGCGTATGGCTGCCGTGGCTTCACCGGCTTATCTCGCCAGTCATCCCAGGCCCAAGAGCCCGCGTGATCTGGTGAATCACAATTGCATCAACATGCGCAGGCAGTCTTCGGGCGGGCTGTATGTCTGGGAATTCGAGCGGCGCGGCCAACAACTGAATGTGCGCGTGGGTGGACAACTGGTTTTCAACACCTCACCCATTATGGTGGATGCCGCCCTGGCGGGGCTGGGCATTGCCTTTCTGCCGGAGGAGGAGTTCATCCCACACCTCGAAGAGGGCCGGCTCATACGGGTACTGGAAGACTGGTGCGAACCGTTCGACGGCTACTACCTCTACTACCCAAGCCGTAGGCAACCATCGCCGGCTTTTTCCTTGGTTGTCGATGCGTTGCGCATCACCTGAGCTGCGGAATCGAAGCGCCGCTGAGGTTCGCTGGCAGGCGATAGGCCGCGTACCCGAAGCTCACTCGCCCAGCGCAGCGCGAGCAGACACTTACTCAACCCGTGAATGGACCAGCTACAAAACGAAGAACTCCGGCTTGGGATGGGCTCAGCCAGCGCTGGCCTCGCGATTCACTTGCAACTTATCTCGCAACTGCTCTGCGCTTGTACCGATACCTCCACACACAATCACCACGACGCGGCGCGCCTGCGGAAAGCAATCCTTCACCCTGGACAAGCTGGCGATCGACACGCCACAGGCGGGCTCCGTCAGCAGGCGATGTGCGTCCAGCAGGTCTGCGCTGCCTTGAAACGCTTCGCTATCCGATAAAACCAGGCTTTTGATGGATAGTTCACTGGTCAACTCAACGGAGCGCTTACACACCATTCTCGCGCCCAGGGAAGTTGCACGACTGTGAATGGCCGGAATCTCAACCGGGTAGCGATGCTTCAGCGCAGCCGCATACGAGGCTGCACCCTCGGTCTCGGCTGCCAGGATGCTGACGTCATCCCAGCCCGCTCGCAGCAACCCTTCGCCCACTCCAGCCAGCAGTCCGCCGCCCCCGACAGAGCAAATGATCACGTCGGGTTTGGCGCACTGCTTCGTGAGCTCATCGATCATCGAGGCATGCCCTTCCCACAAAAGTGGATGATCGAACGGATGGATGAACACCGCGCCCGTACCAAGGAGTGACTGGGCATGGGCGTTTGCCTCCTGCCAGGAGCTGCCGTGAACGATAACCCTGGCGTCCTCGCTTTGGATCAGCTCCTTGGCTTTCAGCGTGGTGGTTTCGGGGACCACCACCGTGACCCCTACCCCCAGCTGTCGCCCCGCATAGGCGACTGCGTAACCTGCATTACCGCCGGAAGAGGAAATAAAGTGCGTAGCGCCGCTGCGCAGCAAGGTTTCGCAGGCGTGCCCGACACCCCGTAGTTTGAAGGAGCCACTTGGCTGCACACTTTCAATCTTGAGCATTACCTCCAGCCCTGCCATTCGGGAGAGCGCGGTTGAGTAGATGGTTGGCGTCACTACATGCATTGGCATTGAAGTCTTCCTTTGTTATTACGGCCCGCTGACGGAGCAGGCCAGATAAAGGCACGCGAGGCACGTCCGATGCTGGTACCTCCAGGCCTTGGTCACTGCGGATGACTGGCTTTCCACTGCCGGGGTGATTGCCCCGATTGCGCCTTGAACGCGCGTGAGAGTGCGGCTTCGCTGCCATAGCCAACTTCGGTCGCGATCACCTTCAAGGAACGTCCGCGCCGCAAGGCCTTCTGGGCCAGTCGCACGCGCCAACCTTGCAGATACTGCCCAGGCGTAGTGCCGACCGTCTCGCGGAACGCCGTGGCGAACACGCTGCGCGACATGCCGGCAACGTTCGCCAGCTCGTCCAGCGTCCACTCCTGCGCCGGCGCTTCGTGCATCGCCACCAGCGCGTTGCGCAAGCGCGGATGCGACAACCCGGACAGCAGCCCTCCGTGCACTTCGCCGCTTTCCATCAGCTGGCGCAACACCTGAATCATCACCACCTCGAACAGACGCTCGACCAACGCGACGCGCCCGCAGCGCTGCTGGAAGGCCTCTTCGAACAGTAACCCCAGCACCGGTTCGGCGCCGTCAATGGCTGCCAGCGGCAGGCAGACGACATCCGGCAGTGCTAATGCAATGGGATTGCCTGCGCCGCTATCGAATGACAGGTTGGCGCAAACCATGTCCGCACCGCGCTCGGGGTCGGTGACGAAGCGATGCGTCAACGGCCGCGGGAACAGCAACAGGCTCGGTCGTTCGACCTGCAGCTGTTCCCTGCCGTACCACACTTCCACCGCACCGCTGCGCACCAGGTGCAACTGTCCATGTACGCCATCGCTTTGCAGCGTGTTGATGCCGCACAGTGCACCCGCATTGAACACCTGCGCGCTCACCGGAAAATGCGTAATCAGTGCTGCAAGTCGATCAACCATATTCGTCCACCGTCGGCGCAGTAAGGCCGTTCATTCAATCTTTGAGAAAGCTCAGCAGATCCTGGTTGAAGCGATCCTTGTGGGTATCGGTCAGACCATGGGGAGCGCCAGGATAGACGATCAGCTTCGCTCCTTCGATCTGCGCGGCTGACGCCTTTCCGGAGATATCGAGCGGCACGATCTGGTCGTCGTCACCATGGATCACCAACGTCGGTACGTCGAATTTCTTCAGATCCTCGCGGAAGTCCGTGGCCGAGAACGCGGCGATGGAGTCGTAGGTATTCTTGTGGCCAGCCTGCATGCCCTGCGCCCACCAGCTGTCGATCAGCCCTTGCGAAACCTTGGCGTCCGGTCGATTGAAGCCGTAGAACGGGCCGGATGCGATGTCGAGGTAGAGCTGCGAGCGGTTTTCCAGCGAGCCCTTGCGGATGCCGTCGAAGACTTCCAGCGGCAGGCCACCCGGATTGTCGGCAGTCTGCAGCATCAGCGGCGGTACGGCACTGATCAGCGCGGCCTTCTTGACCTTGCCGGTGCCATGGCGGCCGATGTAGCGCGCCACTTCGCCGCCGCCGGTGGAGAAGCCGACTGCGGTGATGTCCCTGAGGTCAAGGGCGTTGATCACAGCCGCCAGGTCGTCGGCGTAGTGATCCATGTCATTGCCGTCCCACGGCTGACTGGAGCGGCCATGACCGCGGCGGTCGTGAGCAACCACTCGGTAGCCCTGGTCGGCGAGGAAGATCATCTGCGATTCCCAGCTGTCCGAGCTCAGCGGCCAGCCGTGGCTGAAGGTGACGACCGGGCCGTCTTTCGGGCCCCAGTCCTTGTAGTACAGGCGCACGCCGTCGGCGGTGACGATGTAGTTGCCGTCCACGGTGGCGCTGGCGGCGATCTGCGCCGGTGTTTCTGGCTGCGCGGCATTGGCGGTGACACCGGCCTGCAAGGTGATTGCGAGCATGCTGGCAGCAAAGGTGCGGGTGGTGGTGTTCATGACGATATCTCCAGTGTTCGATCGAAAGGATGGAAGTGGTTGTGCAATCAGTCGGCGATGAGCAGCGTCACGTCGATGTTTCCGCGCGTCGCGTTGGAGTACGGGCAGACGATGTGGGCCTGGTCGACCAGCGCTTGCAGCACCTCGCGGTCGATGCCGGATGCGGCGATGGTCAGTTCGGCCTCGATGCCGAAACCAGTGGGGATCTGGCCGATGCCGACTTTGCCGGTAACGTTAGTGCTCGCGGGCAGTGCGACTTTCTGCTTGCTGGCGACGAACTTCAGCGCGCCGAGGAAGCAGGCCGAATAGCCGGCGGCGAACAGTTGCTCGGGGTTAGTTCCGGCGCCGCCTGCGCCGCCCAGCTCGCGCGGCGTAGACAGCTGCACGTCGAGCACGCTGTCGGAGGAAGTGGCGCGGCCTTCGCGGCCACCTGTGGCAGTAGCAGTGGCGGTGTAAAGGATTTTATCGATGGACATGGTGGTAGTTCCTGTTCAGTTGGGTGGCCGGCTGGTGTTGTCCGGTGAGATGAATTCTGCACGCCACCAGAAACTATTGGTGATGAGAAGTCCATGAAACTTGATCAGGAGTATTTTTACCCGATTGGCTTTTCGTTTTATTCCACTGTTCAGATCGCCACACCACCGGCGACATTGATCGTCTCACCAGTGATGTAGCCCCAGATGGGCCGGCAAGGAAGCAGACGGTCTAAGCGACCTCTTCCAGCGTGGCAATGCGCCGGATCGGGTGCATGTCCAGGAGGGCGTCCCGGATTGTCGGGTTACCGACGACTTGCGCAGCCATATCCGTGGGCATGATGCTCGGCTGAACGACGTTCACGTGATATTGCGAGGACCGAGATCCCATGCAGCCCCTTTCGCGTATCCAACGAGCGCTGCCTTGGTCCCGGCATAGTCGGCGGCCCCCGGGAAAGGCACATTGGTCCCGAGCCGAGAGCCGATGAAGATGATTCGACCACCATCAGTCAGTTCGGGCGCCGCCGCACGGGAGATGACGACCGGCCCCATGACATTGACCTGCCATTGCCGGTTGTAGTTTTCACCATCAAAGGCTGGGTTCAGCCGCGACGTTGGAGGCAGTTGCCGAGCAAGCGCCCTCCACGTGGCCGGCGCGCGACTCCACCATTCCCGGGTAGCCGCTGGCAAGTCCGGATAACGCTCACAGAGCGATCAGCACCGAGCCCAAGCATAAAAAAAGCCCGCTTACGCGGGCTTAGTGTTATTTCATGCTACTCGGCAGCTAGTATTTGCCAAGTGCCGATCACTCCCACTCAATCGTCGCCGGCGGCTTGCTCGATACGTCGTAGGTGACGCGGGAGATGCCTTCGATTTCGTTGATGATGCGGTTGGAGACCTTCTCCAGCAGCTCGTAGGGCAGGTGCGCCCAGCGTGCGGTCATGAAGTCGATGGTTTCCACGGCGCGCAATGCAACGACCCAGGCGTAGCGGCGGCCATCACCGACTACACCGACCGATTTGACCGGCTGGAACACCACGAAGGCCTGGCTGGTTTTGTGGTACCAGTCGAAGTTGCGCAGCTCTTCGATAAAGATATGGTCGGCGCGGCGCAGCAGGTCGGCGTATTCCTTCTTCACCTCGCCGAGGATGCGCACGCCCAGGCCCGGGCCCGGGAAGGGATGGCGGTAGACCATGTCGTAAGGCAGGCCCAGTTCGAGGCCGATCTTGCGCACTTCGTCCTTGAACAGCTCGCGCAGCGGCTCGACCAGCTTGAGGTTCATTTCCTCGGGCAGGCCGCCGACGTTGTGGTGCGATTTGATCACGTGGGCCTTGCCGCTCTTGGCGCCAGCCGACTCGATCACGTCCGGGTAGATGGTGCCCTGAGCGAGGAACTGGATGTTGTCGAGCTTGCTGGCCTGGGCATCGAAGACGTCGATGAAGGTGCGACCGATGATCTTGCGCTTCTTCTCCGGGTCGGCTTCGCCAGCGAGGTTCTCCAGGAACTGCGCTTCGGCATCGGCGCGGATCACCTTGACGCCCATGTTCTGGGCGAACATGGCCATCACCTGGTCGCCTTCGTGCAGGCGCAGCAGGCCGTTGTCGACGAAGACGCAGGTCAGCTGGTCGCCGATGGCCTTGTGCAGCAGTGCGGCGACCACCGAGGAATCGACGCCGCCGGACAGGCCCAGCAGTACGTTGGCGCTGCCCACTTGGGCGCGGACCTGCTCGACCAGGTCTTCGACGATGTTCGACGGCGTCCACAGCGCCTCGCAACCGCAAATTTCCAGCAGGAAGCGCGACAGGATGCGGCCGCCCTGCTTGGTATGGGTCACTTCCGGGTGGAACTGCACGCCGTAGTAGCGGCGGGCCTCGTCACCGATCGCGGCGATCGGGCAGCTCGGCGTGCTAGCGATGATATGGAAGCCTTCCGGGATATCGGTGACCTTGTCGCCGTGGCTCATCCAGACGTCGAGGCCGAAGACGCCGTCGTCGTCCATGTGGTCCTCGATGCCGTCGAACAGCTTCGACTTGCCGACCAGGTCGACCCGCGCATAGCCGAATTCACGCACATCCGAACCCTGCACCTTGCCGCCCAACTGCTCGGACATGGTCTGCATGCCATAGCAGATGCCGAACAGCGGCACGCCCAGATCGAACACCGCCTGCCGCGCCCGAGGGCTGCCCTCCTCGTGCACCGACTCGGGGCCGCCGGCGAGGATGATGCCGCGCGGGGCGAAGGCACGGATGTCCTCGTCGCTCATGTCCCAGGGATGCAGCTCGCAATAGACCCCGAGCTCGCGCACGCGGCGGGCGATCAGTTGGGTGTACTGGGAACCGAAGTCGAGGATCAGGATGCGGTGGGCGTGAATGTCGGGATGAGACATGGGGCTTTCCTTCGGAAAAAGCTTGAAGCTGAAAGCCAGAAGCTGGAAGCAGAGGCCCGAAGTCGCGACTTCAAGTTTCCAGCTTCCAGCTCCCAGCGCCTGTTAATCGAGGCTGGATCAACCGACCCGGTAGTTGGGCGCCTCTTTCGTGATCTGCACGTCATGCACATGGGACTCGGCCATGCCGGCACCGGTGATACGCACGAACTGCGGCCGCGAACGCATCTCGTCGACGGTGGCGCTGCCGGTGTAGCCCATGGAGGCGCGCAGGCCGCCCATCAGTTGATGGATGATCGCCGACAGTGAGCCTTTGTAAGGCACGCGGCCTTCGATGCCTTCGGGTACCAGTTTCTCGGCACCGGCGGAAGAGTCCTGGAAGTAGCGGTCCGAAGAGCCCTGAGCCTGGGACATGGCGCCCAGCGAGCCCATGCCGCGGTAGGCCTTGTAGGAACGGCCCTGGAACAGTTCGATTTCACCCGGGGCCTCTTCGGTACCGGCGAACATCGAGCCCATCATCACCGCGTTGGCGCCTGCAACGATGGCCTTGGACAGATCACCGGAGAAGCGGATGCCACCGTCGGCGATCATCGGTACGCCGGTGCCTTCCAGCGCGGCGGAAACGTTGGCAATGGCGGAAATCTGCGGCACGCCGACACCGGCGACGATGCGCGTGGTGCAGATCGAGCCCGGGCCGATGCCGACCTTGACCGCATCGGCACCGGCCTTGACCAGGTCCAGCGCGGCTTCGGCAGTGGCGATATTGCCGCCGATCACCTGCACTTGTGGGAAGTTCTGCTTCACCCAACGCACGCGATCGATCACGCCCTTGGAATGGCCGTGGGCGGTGTCTACCACAACCACGTCGACGCCAGCAGCTGCCAGCGCCTCGACACGATCAGCAGTATCCGCACCAGTCCCCACGGCAGCGCCGACACGCAGGCGGCCCTGCTCGTCCTTGGAGGCCAGCGGGTAGCTCTTGGCCTTCTCGATATCGCGGAAGGTCACCAGGCCGCGCAGATGGAAGTTGCCATCGACCACCAGCATCTTCTCGATGCGGTGCTCGTAGAGCTTGACCTTGATTTCTTCCAGCGGTGTGCCTTCTTCGACGGTGATCAGGTCCGCCTTGGGCGTCATGATCGCTGCCACGGTGTCGCCGGTATTGGGCGTGAAGCGCAGGTCGCGGCCGGTCACGATGCCGACCAGCTCCTTACCGGAAACCACCGGAAAACCGGAGAAGCCCAGCTCGCGCGCCTTGCGCAGCAGCTCGCTGATCTTGGTCTCGGGCGTGACGGTCGCCGGGTCATGGACGATGGCCGTCTCGTGACGCTTGACCTTGCGCACTTCGGCAGCCTGCTGCTCGATGCTCATGTTCTTATGGATGATGCCGATGCCGCCTTCCTGCGCCATGGCGATGGCCAGGCGGGCTTCGGTGACGGTATCCATGGCTGCGGAAACCAGGGGAATGTTCAGCTCGATCTCGCGGGTCAGGCGAGTCTTGAGGCTGACATCCTTCGGCAGAACTTCGGAATATCCCGGGATTAGGAGAACATCATCGAACGTCAGAGCTTCTTGGCTGATACGCAGCATGGCGGGGGCTCCCAGGCGGGAAAAAGGAAGCGCGGCATTATACCCACCCACACCATCACGCTCAATGCGGTTGTGAGGTCCGCCGCGCGCACTCCGCTTCGCTGCATTGGCAAAATGACCGATCGGTCACAACTGCTCGACCACTAGCGCCACTCCAAAACCAAGGCGTGCGGCGAACTC
Organism: Pseudomonas sp. MTM4; assembly: GCF_019355055.1. NCBI lineage: Bacteria > Pseudomonadati > Pseudomonadota > Gammaproteobacteria > Pseudomonadales > Pseudomonadaceae > Pseudomonas > Pseudomonas sp. MTM4. The sequence continues at coordinate 4,323,699 of NZ_CP048411.1, read as the reverse complement.
GTCAAGGAAGGACTGGCTGAAGCCGGCCTCACCCCAACCATTGAAGATGAACCCGAGATTGGAGAAACCGCAGGCCGGAATGAAAAGAAAGCCGTTAATGTCGTCTTCATAACCGCATTCCGGGCAGGTAAAGGTGTCGGTCTGCGCGGGCATCCACTCGTCGAGACTCTCGAACAACGCCTCACCGATCTCGCGGCGACATTCAGGGCAACCCGCCTCCTCGGCAAAATCGTGAGTCGGCGTATAGATGCAGCGCTTGGTCACAACCTCCAAACCATTGATCGGCTGGTCGAACGGCAGCCGTTCCGGATGCAGGACCACGGCGCGCGCGCCCGGCGCGATCGCATAGGCCATGCCGCTGGCACCGCGACCACAGGTGGTCGGCAGCGCCTCGACGATGCGCCGCTCGACGAGCCAGCGAAGGACCTTTCGCGCCCTGGCTTCATGGCCAGGAAAGGTGGAAATACGCGGCACGATGATCGCTTGGCTGTGGCTCATGATGGGCTTGGGTCGAAGGTGGAGGAAAGCCGCGCAGCTTAATACGCTGCCCGCTCAGGTCAATCGCGCCCGGTCGGAGCCGAGCGCGCGCGCCGTCCACCTTCAGCCTCCAGCGCTCTTCGGGGTCATTTCCCGTATCATCGCCGCCATGCTCAAAGATCCCTTTCAACGCTTGAATCTCGACCGCGAGATCCTCACCGTCAGCCAGCTCAACGGCCGCGCGCGGCTGCTGCTGGAGGACGTGTTCGCCCAAGTCTGGGTCGAAGGCGAGATATCCAACCTTGCCAAGCCGGCTTCCAGCCACATCTATTTCACGCTGAAGGACAAAAACGCCCAAGTGCGTTGCGCGCTGTTCCGGCAGAACGCCTTACGAGTGCGCCAAGCGTTGCGCGACGGCTTGGCCGTGAAGGTGCGCGGACGGGTGTCGCTGTTCGAGGGTCGTGGTGACTATCAGTTGATCCTCGACAATGTCGAGCCGGCGGGCGACGGCGCGCTGCGTCTGGCCTTCGAAGCGCTGAAGGAAAAGCTCGGTGCCGAGGGCCTGTTCGATGCTGACAGCAAGCGCGCCCTGCCCGCACACCCACAGCGGATCGGCATCGTCAGCTCGCCGACCGGCGCGGTGATCCGCGACATCATTTCGGTGTTTCGCCGCCGCGCGCCCCATGTGGCACTGACGCTGGTGCCGACACCGGTCCAGGGCCGCGAAGCGACTACACAGATCGTCCGCGCCATCGAGCTGGCTGATCGCGGCGGCTTCGATGCGTTGATCCTGGCCCGCGGTGGCGGCTCGCTGGAAGATCTCTGGTGCTTCAACGAAGAGGTCATCGCCCGCGCCGTAGCCGCCTGCCAGACGCCGATCGTCAGCGCCGTGGGCCACGAAACCGACGTGTCCATCGCCGACTTCGTCGCCGATGTGCGTGCACCGACACCCTCTGCCGCGGCCGAATTGCTGGCACCCAGCAGCACGGATATTTCCCAGCGCCTGGCAAGCCTGCGCCAGCGTCTGTTGCTGCGCATGCAGGACCGGCTTCATCGCGACAGCTCTCGGCTCGAGAACCTGACCAAGCGTCTGCGCCATCCCGGCGAACGTCTGCAACAGCAAGCCCAGCGCATCGACGACCTCGAACAACGCCTGCTGCGCGGTATTGACCGTCGCCTCTGCGCGGGCCAGGAGCGCTTTGCCCGCCTTGATACCCGCCTGGGCGCACAGCATCCGGGGCGCACCTTGAAGCTGCTGCGCCAGCGTCTTGAGCATCTGTCCGAGCGCATGCCGCGTGCCATGCAGGAAAGGTTAAAGACCCGCCGCCAGCAGCTGCAGGGCCTGGCGCAGACGCTCAATATCGTCAGCCCGCTAGCAACCCTGTCGCGCGGTTACAGCATTCTGCTGGACGAACACGGCCATGCCGTCCGCCGCGCCAGCCAGACGCAGCCCGGCCAGCGCCTCAAGGCCCGTCTCGGTGAGGGTGAGCTGGATGTGCGAGTGGAAGATAACCACCTCGAGCCGGTGACACTGCCGCTGCTTTGAACGAGCAAGCCCGGCGGGAAATACCTGCCGGGCTTTAGTCCCTTACCTCGCCGCGCCTTGCTCCTCGATCCGCTTGAGCAATAGCCCCGTGACGCGCCGGTCCTTGACCTCGGTGACGTGCAATCGCCAGTCGGCGTGCTCCACCTGGTCGCCGATCACCGGTAGGCGATCAAGCAGGCTCATCACCAGCCCGGACAGGGTCTGGTAGTCGTCGGTCGCCACCGCACGAAAGCCGAGGCGCTCGCGCAGCACGGCGAGATTGACCGCGCCGTTGATGCGGTAGCCACCCTCCACCGGCTCGATATCCGGTCCCTCCACCTCGCTGGCATCCGGCAGCTCGCCGGCGATCGCTTCGAGAATATCGGTCAAGGTCAGCAGGCCTTCGAAGCCGCCGAATTCGTTGACCACGAAGGCGATGTGGGTCGAGGCATGGCGCATTTGTTCCAGGGCGCTAAGCACCGTACAGCTGTCTGGCAGGTTGATGGGCGCACGCACCAGCGGCTCGATCTCTGGCGCCTCGCCATTGAGCAGCGTCTTGAGCAGCTCCTTCTTGTGCACATAGCCCAGCGGCTCGTCCGGCGAATCGCCACGGGCCACCACAAGACGCGAGTGCGGCGAGTTGAGCAGCGCCGTCTGGATAGTCGCGGGCTCGCCGTCGAGGTTGATGCGGTCCACCTCCATGCGATCGGTCATCACTGTGCGAATGGACTGCTCGGCAAGATTGAGCACGCTGCTGATCATCACCCGCTCGCGTCGGTTGAACAGCGAACCCGTCTCCGCCTGGCCGCTCCGATCCACCATGTCGGCGATCTCGTCATCCACTTCGTCGGCTTCCAGTTTGCCGCCGAGCATACGCAGCACGGCGTGGGCGGTGCGTTCGCGTAGCGGGCGGGCGCCCTGCAGGCTGCGCTTGCGACGCGAACGGGCCAGCTGGTTGAAGAACTCGATGGCGATGGAGAAGCCGATGGCCGCGTACAGGTAGCCCTTCGGAATGTGATAGCCCAGGCCTTCGGCAGTGAGGCTGAAGCCGATCATCATCAAAAAGCCCAAGCAGAGCATGATCACCGTCGGCCGCGCATTGACGAAGGCGGTCAGCGGCTTGCTCGCCAGCAGCATCAGCGTCATGGAGATGACCACGGCGATCATCATCACCTGCAGATGCTCGACCATGCCCACAGCGGTGATCACCGCATCGAGGGAGAACACCGCGTCGAGCACGATGATCTGCGCTACCACCGGCCAGAAGCGGGCGTAGGCCTTGCTGCCAGTGTGCTGGTGCATACGGCCTTCCAGCCGCTCGTGCAGTTCCATAGTCGCCTTGAACAACAGGAACAGGCCACCGCCGAGCATGATCAGGTCGCGCCCGGAGAAACTTTTGCCGAAGAGTTCGACCAACGGCTCGGTGAGCGTCACCAGCCAGGCGATGCTTGCCAGCAGGCCCAGGCGCATCACCAGCGCCAGGCTCAAGCCGATGACGCGCGCACGGTCGCGCTGCTCGGGCGGCAACTTGTCCGCGAGGATGGCGATGAAGACCAGGTTGTCGATGCCCAGGACGATTTCCAGGACGATAAGCGTGAGAAGGCCCAGCCAGGCCGTAGGATCAGCGATCCATTCCATGTTTGCGGTCTCCTGTGGTGGACAGGTGGCGCACTACGGCGCAAGCGGTGCACGCGTGGGATAACGCGACATCGGAGGTTGGAATGATCGAAAAATAGCAGCTGGAGAGCGCCGCGATCGTCATGGCCGACGATCGCGGCTGGGTACAGGGAATGTTCATGGAGCCCTTGGGGTAGATACGGGACCGAGAGAATAGTCAGCAGCGAGGAGCGCGTCACGACCGATTGGTTACGAGTGTTTTCAGACGACCGCGCCGTGGAGCCCTACGCCGTATACCCTTCCCCCCGCCAGGCGTTTACGCGAGGATGGCCATTTCTCCCAGCGGATCCGCCCATGCCACGCGTCATCGTTTTCCTGCTTATGCTCGTGCTCACTCTTCCCGCCCACGCCGAGGGCTTCATCACCCGTCTGTTGAACAAGCCGGTGCCAGGCGGTGTGGCAGTGGTCGAACTGGGCGACGGCGTCGCCACGCCGCAGGTGCGCTACCAGGGCAAGCCGGCATTGGTGATCAGGGAGGACGGCCAGCGCTGGATTGCCATTCTCGGCATCCCGCTCACGATCAAACCCGGAGCGCAGCAGGTGGACGTCAATGGCAGCCCACGCAGCTTTCAGGTCGAGCACCGCGAATACCGCGCCCAGCACATCACATTGAAGAACCAGCGCCAGGTCAATCCGAACCCCGAGGACCTCAAACGCATCGAGCGGGAATTGGCCGAGCAGACCGAGGCCTATCGTCAGTTCAACCCCAACCAGCCCAGCAACCTGTTGTTCGACAAGCCCGTCGACGGCCCGCTTTCCTCGCCTTTCGGTCTGCGTCGTTTCTTCAATGGAGAAGAACGCAACCCGCATTCAGGTCTGGATTTCGCCGCCAAAGCCGGCACACCGATCAAGGCACCGGCGGCCGGAAAAGTCATCCTCACTGGTGACTATTTCTTCAATGGCAAGACGGTCTTCGTCGACCATGGCCAGGGGCTGATCAGCATGTTCTGCCACCTGTCCGAGATCGGGGTGAAGGTCGGCGACCCGCTCGGTCGCGGCGAAATACTGGGCAAGGTCGGCGCCACCGGCCGCGCCACCGGGCCGCACCTACACTGGAACGTCAGCCTTAACGACACACGTGTCGATCCGTCGATATTCATTGGCGCGTTCAAACTCTGAACCGCAACAAAAAGGAGCTACCGACATGCGTATCAAAGCCACGGAATCCACCCTGCTGATCATCGACATCCAAGAGCGCCTGCTGCCGGCCATCCTGGACAGCGCCGCCATGATCGAGAACACCGCCTGGCTGCAGCAGATCGCCCGACGTGTCGAGGTGCCGGTGCTGATCACCGAGCAGTACAGCAAGGGGTTGGGGCCGACCGCAGCCGTACTTCGCGAAGGCGTGGAGGCCGAGTCCATCCTGGAAAAGATGGAGTTCTCCTCCGCCGCAGACGGCGAACTGTTCAAGCGTCCCGGCGGGGATCGCAAGCAGTTCGTGGTCTGCGGCTGTGAGACCCATGTCTGCGTCATGCAGACCGTGCTCGACCTGTTGGAGCACGGCTGCCAGGTGTTCGTGGTCGAGGAAGCGGTCAGCTCGCGCCGCGCCTCCGACAAGGAGCTGGCGTTGCAGCGCATGCGTCAGGCCGGCGCGCAGATTGTCTCGCGCGAGATGGTTGCCTTCGAATGGATGGAGCGCGCCGGCACCGACCTGTTCAAGTCCATCAGCCGTGAATTCATTCGCTGAGCCGAACGGCAGCTCGTACCCGTCCACTGCCGGGACTGCACTGGCGGATTTTGTTAAGGTCCGCCTCCTTGCAGCACGTCCCGCTGTATCAAGTACCGATGGAGTATTGAATGACTGACGAGTTTGCCGGCTGGCTGGACTGGCTCAGAGCCCACCCCGAACTGCAAACGCTGGTCGCCTGCGCCGCGCTGATCTTTGCCGCCTGGCTGTCCAACTGGATCGTCAAGCGGATCCTGGTGCGTGGGCTCTATGGCCTGCTGCGCCATGCGCGCGATGCCGAATTGCAGGATTTCGGCATCATCAAACGGCTGTCCAATATCGTCCCGGCACTGGTGCTGTCGATCGGCGTGAGCGCCGTTCCAGGCCTGCCGGAAGCCGCCGTGACCGTGGTGCAAAACGTCTGTGGCGGTTTTATCGTGCTGACCATCGCCCTCGCCCTGGGCGCGGTGATGGACATCATCAACCTGCTCTACCAGCGCCGCTCCGACGCCCATCTGCACCCGATCAAGGGCTACCTGCAGGTCGTCAAGATCGTGCTCTACGCCATCGCCACCATCCTGATCATCGCCACCCTGATCGACCGCTCGCCGCTGATCCTGCTTTCCGGTCTCGGTGCCATGGCTGCGGTGCTGATGTTGATCTTCCAGGACACCTTGCTGTCGCTGGTGGCCAGCGTGCAGATCACCTCCAACGACCTGATCCGCGTCGGCGACTGGATCGAAATGCCGCAGCTGAACGCCGATGGCGACGTGATCGACATTGCCCTGCACACGGTCAAGGTGCAGAACTGGGACAAGACCATCACCAGCATTCCGACCAAGCGCTTCATTTCCGATTCGTTCAAGAACTGGCGAGGCATGCAGGAGAGTGGTGGCCGCCGGATCAAGCGCAGCCTCTTTCTTGACCAGCAAAGCGTGCACTTTCTCAGTGAGGAGGAATGCAAACACCTGCATCGTTTCAGCTTGCTCGAAGACTATCTGGGCGAGAAGCAGCGCGATATCGACGCCTGGAACGCCAGGCTGGCCGAGCGTGGGCAAGAGCCGGTGAATACCCGGCGCATCACCAATATCGGCACCTTCCGCGCTTACGTCGAACGTTATGTACGCAGCCACCCGGGCATTCATCAGAACATGACATTCATCGTGCGTCAGATGGCGCCCACAGCCGACGGGCTACCGCTAGAGATCTACTGCTTCACCAACACCGTGAGCTGGGTGCCGTACGAGGCGATTCAGTCGGATATTTTCGATCACCTGCTATCGATCCTGCCGGAGTTCGGCCTGCGGGTGTTCCAGCACCCGAGCGGGGCGGACATGATGGGTTGGAGCGAGTCGCTGACGCAGGGTGGCGCACCGGCGCTGCCGCAGCCAGAAAGGCATTCGGCTGAAGCGGCCGGCTAGCTGTAGCGTCACGAAGACTCAGGCGCTGCCCATGCATCATCCCTGATACATGGGCAACAATCCGCTTCACAACCCCAGCCTACGTCCAAGGCGGAAAAGCCCCGCCTTCCTCCAAGCGACCAATCAGAAGCTCATATCGGCCCGCGCCCACCAGGTGCGGCCCGGCTCGTTGATGCGCTCATCCGCCGACAGGCCGATACCGGCATTGCCAGCCTGGTTGAGGTGCTCGCTGTAGGCCTTGTCGAACAGGTTGTCGATACCGGTGCTGAGCTTGAAGTTCTGGTTCAGGCGATAGGCGCCGTTGAGCGAGAACACGCCGAAGCCCGAGCTTTCGTCGAAGTCCTTGCTGGTCACGTTACCCTTGTTCTCGGCCACGCGATTCTGCGCCGCCACCACACGCCAGAGACCGGCCGCGCTCCAGTCGCCCTGCTCGTAGGTCAGGCCCAGCCGCCCCTCCAGTGGCGGCATCTGTGGTAACGCCTCGCCATCGGAGCTGTTCTTGCCCCAGGCGTAGGCCAGGCTGGCATCGGTTTTCCAATTGGAATTCAGGCGATAGCTGGCGCCCAGTTCGCCGCCCATGATGCGCGCGTCGATGTTGTCGGCGCTCGATGTGGACATGCCCATCATGTTGGTCTGGTAGCTGAACAGGATGTAGTCGCGAACCTGGCCGACATAGGCCGACGCCCAAGCATCGAGCGGGCCCTGGCTGTACTGCAGACCGAAATCCAGCTGGGTGGTCTTTTCGGGCTGCACATTGGCGAAGGCATCGGCACCGCCCGAGAACAGTTCCCAGTAATCAGGGAAGCGCTGGGTATGACCAAGGCCCACATAGGCCGTTGCGGGAAGCGATTGCAGATCATGCTCGTAACGCAGGAAGCCGCTCGGCAGGTTGTCACTACGGCTGTCGCCTGCCGACGGGCCTGTGCTGCGGTAATCCTTGGCGGCGGCATGATCCAGGCGTGCGCCGCCGATCACCCGGCGGTCGTCACCCAGCTCACGGGTGAGTTCACCGAACAAGCCGTAGTTGTGGAAATCGGCATCCTGGTCCCAGGCGAAGCGGTCATGCTCGGTCAGCGTGCCGGTCATCATGTCGTAGCTGGAGTTGCGCTTGCGGTGCTCGTTGCGCTGCGCATCGACACCGGCCACCAGCTCGTAGGCGCCCCACTGCCAGGTTGCGGCAAACCGCCCGCCCAAGGTGCGCCGGTCGACATTGCTGGCCATGGGATTGGCCATCATGCCCATGCCTGAAGGCGTGCGCAGGCTGTAGTTGTCCATCACGTGATCGGCGTAGTTATAGTAGACCCGTGCCTCGATCTTCTGCAGCACCTCGCCGAGGTTGTCCCGCTCGAAACGCAGGGCGATGCTCTCGCGCTCGAACTGGCTGCCATCCATACCGCGCCCCGCGTAGCGAGCTTCGCCGTCGCCGCGACCGACCGTCAGCTCCAGCAACGTGTCTTCGTCCGGCGTCCAGCCAAGCACCAGGTCGGTACTCCACTTGTCCCAGCGCGAATGAACCCGGTCGCCATTACCGTCCTGGTAATCGTCCGAATCCGAACGATTGGCCAGTAGGCGGATATAGCCCCGCTCGCTGCCCGTGGCGGCATCGATAGTGCGATCGAAACGACCATCGGAGCCCACTAGAAAGCTGGCATCGATGCGCCCGCCCAACTCGCTGAAGCTTTCAGGTTCGCGCTCGAAGAGAATCGTCGCCGCCGAGTTGCCAGCGCCCCAGAGCACGGTCTGCGGCCCCTTGATGACAGTCAGCGAATCGTAGTTCTCCGGGGTGATGTAGGAGCTGGGCGAGTCCATCCGGCTCGGACAGGCACCGAGCATCTCGGCACCATTGGCCAGCAGCTTCAGGCGCGAGCCGAACATGCCGCGAAACACCGGATCGCTGTTGGAGCCGCCGCCACGCACGGCGGAGAAGCCGGGGATGGTCTGTAGGTAATCGCCGGCATCACTGGCCGGAACGGGCTGGCGCGGGATTTTCGGATCGGTGACCACGGTCAGAGGCGATTGCTGACCGACGCCTGTGATGACCATCGGCGCGAGTTCGACGGAGCTATGATGATGAGCGTGATCGCCCTGCTCGGCCGCCAGCGCAGCATTGGCCAGCACTCCCAGCAGAGCGGCATGGACGGCCTGCCAACGTAGGCGGGATGATCGGATCGAAAAGCTATTGGACAGGCAGGCACGGGCCTGACGGCCACGAGTATTACGGGTCATGTGAATTCCCACTTCAATGTTTGGGTATAGCCGTGGCGACACGGCTCCAGGCATCAGCTGTGGAAAAACGGGGGAGCGCGTGCGTAGCCGCTGCTGCGACGCAACGCCGGGATCAGCGGCGCGTCGGGCAGGGAGAGGAAATGCTCGGGCTCATGCCGAGGCAAGGCCAGATCGAGGGCAAGCGTCAGCGGCGGGTTGAGCGTCAGCAGTTCGCAATAACCGCAGAGCTCCAGCGCCGCCAACCAGGCGGGTTCAGTGCCCAATGCCTGCCGGTGATGACCGTGTGCCGGCGAGGACTCATGGCCGGCATGCTGATGGTGCTCGCCGATCGGCGCAGCGGCGGTTTGCGCCGTCTGTATCGCCGAGTACAACGGGCCGACATGAATCATCAGCATGGCGAACAGGCCAAGCCAGATACTTGATGTCGAAAGCCGTTTGCGTGTCACCGGCAAATCCTTGGTTAACAGTGCCCTGGCTCTGCTGAACCGGTACCTGATGATCGCACGCTCGGTTTGCCGAAGCGGCTGCGACATGAAGCCGCAAAAGTTTCGAGCAAGCAAGCGCAAGCAAGAACGAAATTATCGGCAGTAAATCTCGCACAACTTATCTATCAGAGCAGTTCATACCAATTTTTTGGCAACTGTTGCACGACTCAACCAGAAAGGACTAAGTTTTCACCATAACCAGCCGGCAAAACCGGTCCCGATTGCTGTCGCCACGAGCGAGCCCCAAGGAAACGCCATGACCATGCTCAAAGATCCGTCGAAAAAATATCGCGCCTTCGCCCCTATTGATATCCCTGATCGCACCTGGCCGTCGAAGACCATCACCCAGGCGCCGATCTGGCTCAGCTCCGACTTGCGCGACGGCAATCAGTCACTGATCGAGCCGATGGATGCGGCGAAGAAGATGCGTTTTTTCAAGACGCTGGTCGCCGTGGGGGTCAAGGAAATCGAGGTGGGCTTCCCCTCCGCCTCGCAAACCGATTTTGATTTTGTGCGTGAACTGATCGAAGGCGGCCACATTCCCAATGACGTGACCATTCAGGTGCTGACCCAGGCACGCGAAGACCTGATCACCCGCACCTTCGAATCGCTCAAGGGCGCCAAGCAGGCCATCGTCCACTACTACAACGCCACCGCACCGAGCTTCCGCCGCATCGTCTTCAATCAGGACAAGGCCGGCGTGGTGAACATCGCGGTCAGTGCGGCGCAAGTCATCAAGCGCCTGGCCGCCGCGGTGCCAGAGACCAACTGGCGCTTCGAGTATTCGCCGGAGGTATTCAGTTCCACCGAGACCGATTTCGCCATCGAGGTGTGTAACGCGGTGATCGAGGTCTTCCAGCCGACGCCCGCGCAGAAGCTGATCCTCAACCTGCCGGCCACCATCGAGGCGGCCACCCCGAATATCTATGCCGATCAGATCGAATACTTCGGTCGCCGTATTGCCAAGCGTGACAGCGTGCTGATCAGCCTGCACACCCACAACGACCGCGGCACCGGCGTGGCGGCCACCGAACTGGGCCTGATGGCCGGCGCCGATCGCGTCGAAGGCTGCCTGTTCGGCAATGGCGAGCGCACCGGCAACGTCGATCTGGTGACCGTGGCGCTGAACATGTACACCCAGGGTGTCGATCCGCAGCTGGATTTCTCCGACATCGACGCCGTGCGCAAGGTGGTCGAGGAATGCAACCAGTTGCCGGTGCACCCGCGCCATCCTTACGTCGGCGATCTGGTACACACCGCCTTCTCCGGCTCGCACCAGGATGCGATCCGCAAGGGCTTCGCCGTGCAGAAGGCCGACGAGCTGTGGGAAGTGCCTTACCTGCCGATCGACCCGGCGGACATCGGCCGCAGCTACGAAGCGGTGATCCGCGTCAACAGCCAGTCCGGCAAGGGCGGCATTACCTATCTGCTTGAGCAGGAATACGGCATCAGCCTGCCACGGCGCATGCAGATCGAGTTCAGCCAGGTGGTGCAGAAGGAAACCGACCGCCTCGGCCTGGAGATGAGCGCCGCGCAGATCTATGCACTGCTGGAAGCCGAATACTTGCAAGCCGTCACGCCCTACGCGCTCAAGGGTCATCGCCTGCAGGAAGAGAATGGCACCAGCGCGCTTGAAGTGGAGGTGATCAACGAAGGCGCAACCCTGAACCTGCGCGGCATCGGCAAGGGCCCGCTGGAAGCACTGGTCGCGGCACTGCCGGTCAAGCTGGAAATCATGGACTACCACGAGCACGCCATAGGTGCCGGCAGCAATGCCAAGGCCGCGGCCTATATCGAAGTGCGCCTGGATGGTGAGCGCCCGTTGCATGGCATAGGCATCGACGAGAACATCACCACGGCGAGCATCCGCGCCCTGTTCAGCGCATTGAACCGCGCGGTGCGTGAGGCCGAGGCGAAGGCAGCCTGATCCAGCCCGGCGAGCCCCAACGGGCTCGCCACTGCCCACAGAGTGCGCTCCGCGCACCGCATTTATCCGAGCCCAGTGGTGCGCAGAGCGCACCCTACGAGACGCGGGGGTATGGGTGACCGGCGTCGCTATCAAATGCGAGAAGGTTTCGTCCGAACCTCCCCGCCTTCCAACGAACCATAACCGTGCGGCAACCCGCTTCCGTGTATCCAGCTGCTCGTAGGGGGCGCAGAGCGCACCCTATGAAACGTGTCGCTTCGTTGCTTCAATCCTTTCGACAGTAATCTGTCATTCATCGCGAGAATCGTGCAAACGACGTCGCCGCCATCGGTATAAGCTTGGCCTCTAGCCCGGACATGCAAACACAGGAGCCGCCATGAGCAACGCCATCGGTTACGCCGCCCTTGACCCGAGCACACCGCTCGCCCCTCATTCGTTTTCGCGCCGCGCTGTCGGGCCGAACGACGTACAGATCGACATCCTTTACTGCGGTGTCTGCCACTCCGACCTGCACACCGCGCGCAACGAATGGAACAACACCCTTTATCCATCCGTGCCAGGCCACGAGATCATTGGCCGCGTTGCCGCGGTCGGCTCGGCCGTATCGCATTTCAAAGCCGGTGATCTGGCCGGCGTCGGCTGCCTGGTCGACAGCTGCCGTAGCTGCTCGTCCTGCGCCGAAGGGCTGGAGCAGTACTGCGAGAACGGTTTCACCGGCACCTACAACGGGTCGGCGTTCGGCGGCAGCGAGAACACTCTCGGTGGTTATTCGGACGTCATCGTGGTGGACGAAAAATTCGTATTGCGCATTAGCCACACCGATAATCTTGCCGCCGTCGCGCCGCTGTTGTGTGCCGGCATCACCACCTATTCACCGCTACGCCAGTGGAAAGTCGGCCCGGGGCAGAAGGTCGGCGTGGTCGGCCTCGGCGGCCTTGGCCACATGGCGGTGAAAATCGCTAACGCCATGGGCGCAAAGGTCGTGCTGTTCACCACATCGCCGGACAAGCGGGAAGACGCCCTGCGCCTGGGTGCCTCGGAAGTCGTGGTATCGAAAAACAAGGACGAGATGGCTGCGCATCTGAACAGCTTCGACTTCATCCTCAACACCGTGGCCGCACCGCACAACCTCGATGCCTTCATGGCGCTGCTCAAGCGCGATGCCACCATGACCCTGGTGGGTGCACCGGCTTCTCCCCACCCGTCGCCAAACGTCTTCGGGCTGATCTTCAAGCGCCGCCGACTGGCCGGCTCGTTGATCGGCGGTATCGCCGAGACTCAGGAGATGCTGGATTTCTGCGCAGAGCACAGCATCGTTTCGGATATCGAGATGATCCGCATGCAGGACATCAACGAAGCCTACGAGCGCATGCTCAAGAGCGATGTGAAATACCGCTTTGTCATCGACATGGCCTCGCTCAAGTCCGCCTGAGCCTACCGCTGGCGCGCCGGACCCGAGCACGCCAGCCACCGCCACCGAACGCACGCCGGGTCTTCCCTCTTTGCAGCCGAGCCGCTAAGGTCGCCGGCCTTCTGCTGAGGAGCCGGCATGCTTTACCTGATCTTCGTAACCCTGCTCTGGGCGTTTTCTTTCAACCTGATCGGCGCTTATCTGGCCGGCCAGGTGGACAGCTATTTCGCGGTGCTTACCCGCGTGGTTATCGCCGGACTCGTGTTTCTCCCGCTCACCCGTTGGCGCGGCGTTGCGCCGGGCTTCATCGCAGGCGTAACGCTGGTCGGTGCGCTGCAGTTCGGCGTGACCTACCTGTGCCTGTATCTGAGCTTCAACGTCCTGACGGTAGCCGAGGTATTGCTGTTCACGGTCCTCACACCGCTGCACGTCACGCTGATCGACGACGCGCTCAATCGACGCTTCAATCCTTGGGCGCTGCTGGCCGCGGCGGTCGCGGTACTCGGCGCGGGCCTGATCCGCTATGACGGGATTTCCAGCGATTTTCTCGGCGGTTTCCTATTGATGCAATTGGCCAATTTCACCTTCGCCGCCGGGCAGGTTGGCTATAAGCACCTGGCGCAACGCTATCCATCGGATGTCCCGCTCTATCGGCGCTTTGGCTATTTCTTCCTCGGTGCATTGGTAATCGTGCTGCCGGCCTGGCTGCTGTTCGGCGATGCCGACAAATTGCCTGGAACGGCAAACCAATGGGGCGTACTGGTATGGATGGGTGTACTGGCCACGGCGTTAGGTCAATTCTGCTGGAACAAGGGCGCAACCCTGGTGGACGCCGGCACGTTGGCAGTGGTGAACAATCTGGCGGTACCGGTGGGGCTGATTCTGAATCTGTTGATCTGGGGTACGGACACAAATCTGCTGCTACTTGCCATCGGTGGGCTAATCATCCTCGCCTCTCTGTGGATCAATCGGCTGGGTCGACGCAGGCTTAATGCCATCATGTAACTTATTGTTCTATATAGATTTTTCATAGATTGCAGGTAATATGACGCGCCCCGCATGGATGCGACTCTCAGCCAGTCGTCGAGATTCCCATGCGTCGTTACAGCCTGCTTCTGCTTGCCCTTCTTTTATCCACTGTCGTTCATGCCGAAGCGCCGCGAACCTTCTACGCGGCGAAGAAGATCGCTTGGACCATCTATGCTGAGCGACCAGTGGATTTCTATTGCCGCTGCGCCTTCAAAGGCAAGCAGATCGACCTGGCGAGCTGTGGCTACATCCCTCGCAAGCAGCCTAAGCGCGCCGCACGCGTCGAATGGGAACACATCGTTCCCGCTTGGGTGATCGGCCATCAACGTCAATGCTGGCAACAAGGCGGTCGCAAGCGCTGCACCTCGACCGATCCGGTTTTCAGCAAGGCCGAGGCCGATTTGCACAATCTGGTTCCGGTGGTCGGCGAGGTCAACGGAGACCGCAGCAACTACGGCTTCGGCATGCTCAGCGAGAAGCCGAACCAGTACGGCGCGTGCCGGTTCGTGGTTAATTTCAAGCAACGCACCGCGATGCCGCCGGACTATAGCCGTGGCACCATCGCCAGGACCTATCTCTATATGAGCGAACGCTACGGATTGCGTCTGTCGAAACAAGACCGGCGCCTCTTCGACATATGGAATCGCCAGTACCCGGTGAGCGAATGGGAGCGATGGCGTAACAACAGCGTCGCGTGTGTACAGGGCAATGCTAATCGCTATGTCGGCACCGTCGACCTACGTCGCTGTGCGAAGTCGATTTCTCGCTCGGCAACGGTAAGCGGCAAACGAGGCTAGATCAGCGCGGCGTGCGTTAGCCGGAAGCTCGGAAGCTCGGAAGCTCGGAAGCAAGCGTTAGGTTTTGCTGGAGCGAACAGCACGCATATTGCGCGCCGCCACGCGGGCACTGCATTCTCTGGCCTTGTTCGACTGGCGCTGCTCGGTGCGCTGCTACCGGTTCCGTGCTCGCCTCTACAACCATGAGATTGCGTGCCTCAAACATCCGGAAACGGCTGGATAAACGTCATGCTTTATCGATTCGGCGCCGATGCAGTGTTGCTTCTGCACCTGGGCTTCATCATCTTCGTGTTGTTAGGAGGCCTGCTGGTAGCCTGGAGGCGCGGCTTCCTGGTGCTGCATTTGCCGGCGGTAGCATGGGGCATTTTCGTAGAGCTGACGGGCGGCCACTGCCCTTTGACCCATTGGGAGAATCTGCTGCGGCGGCTAGCGGGCAGTGCCGGGTATGAGGCGAGCTTCGTAGAGCATTATTTGCTGCCGTTGATCTACCCGGATTGGTTGAGCGTACCCGTGCAATACCTGCTGGCTGCCGTGGTACTGCTGGCCAATGTGCTGATCTATGGCTGGTTGGTGGCGCGCTGGCGGCGCAGCACCACGAATACGCCGGGCCCGCGCTGCTAGAACTTCAATTCGAACACGTCGCCGTCGTGGTATGCAGGGAATTTCTCTCGGAACGCCGCCAGGTCACGGGCGCGTAATGTCGTACGGAATACGCCATCGGAATCACCCGCTTCCAACAACGGATCGCCTAGATAATCCAGCACTTGGCTGTCGCCGCTATACGGATAGCCATTGCCGTCTTTTCCAACGCGATTCACCGCCGCGACGTAGCAGAGGTTTTCGATGGCGCGCGCCGGAAGCAGCCGATTCCAGGCATTGCGGCGTGCGGCGGGCCAGTTGGCCGTGTACAGCAGCAGATCGGTGTCGCGAGGATCGCGGCTCCACACGGGGAAGCGCAGGTCGTAGCAGATCAAGGGCCGCACACGCCAACCCTTGAGCTCGAATAGCGCCTGCTGGTCGCCAGCGGTGTAGTGCTTGTGCTCGCCAGCCATGCGGAACAGATGGCGTTTGTCGTAGTGCGATATCTCGCCGTTCGGCCGCACCCAGAGCAGACGATTGCGGTGACTGCCGTCCGCGGCCTCGATGATGACACTGCCGGTGATCACCGCGTCCATACGTGCCGCCTGCTCTCGCAGCCAGCTGTAGGTCGGACCTTCTTCCGGCTCGGCCAGCTCCGACGAATTCATCGAGAAGGCCGTGGTGAACATTTCCGGCAACACGATCAGATCGGCACCGCGAGCCTGCTCCAGCAACTCATCGAAGCGCGCATGATTGGCGCTGGCGTCCTGCCAGACGAGTGTGGTCTGGATCAGCGCCAGTTCGAGATCGGGCAAGTCGTTCAGATCGCGCATAGTCGTTCGGCTGCCTGGCGCAGCGTCTCCTCTCGTTTGGCGAAGCAGAAGCGGACCAGCCGCGATTGGGCTGGAGGCGTCTGATAAAAAACCGAAATCGGGATGCTCGCCACGCCGTGTTCACGCGTGAGCCACTCGGCCATGGCGACGTCGTCGAGATCCGGACGAATCGCCGAGTAGTCGACCAACTGGAAATAAGTGCCCGCCGCGCGAGTGAAGCTGAACCGCGAGCCGGCCAGTAGACCGCAGAACAGATCGCGCTTTGCCTGATAAAACGCTGGCAGCTCACTCAGGTGCTCGGGATGGGCGGCCATGAAATCCGCCAATGCCCATTGCAACGGCGTAACGCCGGTAAAGCTGACGTACTGGTGCACTTTGCGTAGTTCGGCGCTCAATCCGGCTGGCGCCACTACGTAACCAGTCTTCCAGCCGGTGACGTGGTAGGTCTTGCCGAAGGAGCTGACGACGAATGCGCGCTGATACAGCTCTTCATGGCGCAGCACACTGGCGTGCTCGCGACCGTCGAATACCAGATGCTCATAGACCTCGTCGCTGAGCAGATAGATATCCCTGTCGCGCATCAACTCGGCCAGACGGTCCAGATCTGCGGCCTCGATCAACGCGCCGCTGGGATTGTGCGGCGTATTCAGCACGATCATGCGGGTACGTGGCGTGATCGTATCGGCCAACTTCTGCCAATCGATGGTGAACTCCGGCAGGCTCAGCGGCTGATGAATGCAGATGCCACCGGCCAGTTCCACAGCCGGCTCGTAGCTGTCGTAGCAGGGATCGAAAACGATGACTTCGTCGCCCGGGCGCACCACCGCGTGAATGGCGCAAAAGATCGCCTGGGTCGCGCCCGGCGTAATGGTGACTTCGCTATCGGCGCACACCTGCCGTCCATACAGACGTGCGACTTTCAACGCCACCTGCTCGCGTAATGCCGGCAAACCGGTCATCGGTGCGTACTGGTTATGTCCGGCCATAACGTGACGAGCCACCGCTTCGCGCAGTGCATCGGGCCCATCGAAATCCGGGAAACCTTGAGACAGATTCAGCGCACCGGTCTGAGCCGCAAGCTGCGACATGGTGGTGAAGATGGTGGTGCCGACGTTGGGCAATTTACTGATGAGCATGACGGGCTTCCAACAGGCCTGCCGTACGGGGCTTCGACAGGGGGCAAACAGCATAGCCGATCAAGGCCGCTCGAGACGAGGGTGTCCAGAATGACAACCTCGGCTGTACAGTTGGTGCGGCCGCGCGCAACGCCAGCCCCACAGCCCGTTGCCTGCTGATACTCACCAAGGAGTTCGCTATGCCTATCCAACCTGCCAGCCATTCCTGGAACGACCTGCGCGACCAGGCCGAACGGGCGCTTAGGAAGGAGCCGATCCTGGAAAGCATTGTTCAGCAGGTCGTGCTCAATCATCCGGATTTCGGCTGCGCACTCGCCTATCGCGTCAGCCGCACGCTGGCAGATACGTCGGAACAAGCGAATGCGCTGTTCGACCGCTTCGCCAGCGAGCATCGAATGGCCCCGCTGCTAGGCGAAATGGCCTGGCGCGACCTGCAGGCGATCGTCAGTCGCGATCCTGCTTTCGACACCGCGCTGGAAGTGCTCCTGTTTTCCAAGGGGTTCCTTTCCCTACAGGCCTACCGTATCGGGCATCGGCTGCATCAACAGGATGAGCGAATGCTGGCGATGTTCATCCAGGCACGCTGCAATGAACGTCTGGGCATCGACATCAATCCGGCCAGCCGGCTGGGCAGCGGAATCATGCTCGACCACGGTACGGGAATCGTCATCGGCGAAACGGCCGAGGTGGGCGACGACGTTTCAATCCTGCAAGGCGTGACGCTGGGCGGTACCGGCAAGGAAAGCGGCGACCGTCATCCGAAGGTGCGCAGCGGAGTGCTGATCGGCGCGGGCGCTAAGATCCTGGGCAATATAGAAATTGGCGAAGGCGCCAAGATCGGTGCGGGCAGCATCGTGCTGCACCCCGTTGCGCCCCACATAACCGTGGTGGGCAACCCGGCTCGCCAGGTTGGCAAGCCGAGGCACGCACGACCAGCCCTGGATATGGACCAGACGTTCGACGAGAGCTAGGGTCTGTTGCCATTTCGTGCGCGACCGCGCCGGAGCCTATGGAATCAGCGCTTCTTGTCCCGACGCTTCTTCTCGGCCTTCTTGTGGTGCGACATGAGGCGGCGCTTCTTGTTTACCTGACGATCGGTGAGGGTGTTTTTCTTGCCCTCGAACGGGTTTTCACCGCCCTTGTATTCGATGCGGATCGGCGTGCCGACCAGCTTCAGAACGCGCCTGTAGGTATTTTCCAGGTAGCGCGTGTAAGACTTGGGAATCGCGTCGACCTGGTTGCCGTGAATAACGATCAGCGGCGGGTTGGCGCCCCCCAAGTGTGCATAGCGCAGCTTGATTCGACGGCCAGCGACCATGGGCGGCGCATGCTCGCGCACGGCATCCTCAAGGATCTGGGTCAGACGGCTGGTGGGCCAGCGAGTAACGGCCGAGGTGAACGAGGCCTGCACAGACTTATATAGATTGCCAACGCCGGTGCCGTGCTTGGCTGAAATGAAGTGGATGTCGGCGAATTCGACGAAAAATAGCCGGCGCTCCAACTCCTTCTTCACGTAATCCTTTTCACCGAGCTCCATGCCGTCCCACTTGTTCAGCGCGATGACCAGGGCACGCCCGCTGTCCAGCACGAAGCCGAGCAGGTTGAGGTCATGCTCGACCACGCCTTCGCGCGCATCCATGACGAAGATCACCACGTTGGCATCCTGGATCGCCTGCAGTGTCTTGACCACGGAGAATTTTTCCACCGCCTCGAAGATCTTGCCACGACGCCGCACGCCTGCGGTGTCGATCAGGGTGTACTTCTCCTCGCCACGCTCGAAGGGAATGTAGATGCTGTCGCGGGTGGTGCCGGCCTGGTCATAGACGATGACCCGCTCTTCGCCAAGCATGCGGTTGACCAGCGTTGATTTGCCGACATTGGGGCGCCCGATGATGGCGATCTTGATGCCGTCCTTTTCGCTCGGCCCGGGAATACGCTTGAGCTCCTCGCCCTCGGCAACCGTCTCGCCCTCACCCTCGTCGCCCTCGGTTTCTTCTGCGTTGTCCTTCGGAAACGCGCCGAGTGCCTGTTCCAGCATATGACTGATACCGCGGCCATGGGCTGCTGCGATCGGCAGCGCATCGCCGAGACCCAGCGGGCTGAACTCGGCCCGTGCGATGTCGGGATCGATGCTGTCGACCTTGTTCACCACCAGGAAGTGGCGCTTGTTCATCCGGCGCAGATGCTCAGCGATCATCTGGTCGCCCGGCGTCATGCCGGCGCGCGCGTCGACCATGAACATCACCGCATCGGCTTCCTCCATGGCTTGCAACGACTGCTCGGCCATCTTGGCATCGATGCCTTCTTCGTCCCCGGTCAGACCACCGGTATCGATAACGATATAGGTGCGGCCCTGCCATTTGGCCTCGCCGTACTGGCGATCCCGGGTCAGACCGGCGTACTCCGCGACGATGGCGTCACGGCTTTTGGTCAGGCGATTGAAAAGGGTGGATTTACCGACGTTCGGGCGGCCCACCAGGGCGATTACGGGAACCATACGGCTCTCCACTGCGATATTTCAGAAAACACGAAGGCCGCTGCAAGGCAGCGGCCGAATATTAAGCGTTCCGCCCAGG
Source organism: Pseudomonas sp. MTM4 (assembly GCF_019355055.1). Lineage (NCBI taxonomy): Bacteria > Pseudomonadati > Pseudomonadota > Gammaproteobacteria > Pseudomonadales > Pseudomonadaceae > Pseudomonas > Pseudomonas sp. MTM4. The sequence goes on along the minus strand of NZ_CP048411.1, from coordinate 4,303,934 downwards.
CGGAACAGCAGGCTATGACGGGGCGGTCAATCCGCCTGGCGAATGGTCAACGCGACCAGCTTCCCGCCATTGCCGTAGGCATACAGCCAGTCACCCTCGACAACAGGCCGCGCACGCACACCATCGCTATCGATGCGAGTACGCGCCACGAAGCGACCATCGACCTGACTCAGGAAATGCAAATAACCTTCCTTGTCGCCGACCGCCACATAGCTGGAAAATACGGCTGGCGCGGATAGCTGGCGGCGAGCGAGCTCGTCGTTCGTCCAGAGCACCGTAGTCGAACGTTCATCGATTCCGATAACCGAGCCATCAGCCTGACTGAGATAGACGCTACCGTAGCCCATCGCCACACCGGACGAGGTGGAGGTATCCCGCTGCCAGAGTATGCGGCCGCTTTGCAGATCCAGCGCAGCGACGCGCCCTTGGAAGGAGGCGACATACAAGGTTTCGCCTGAAAGCAGGAGGCCGCCGTCGATATCGACGACGCGTTCGAGTTCGGAACGGCCTTGCGGAATAGCTACACGCTGTTCCCAGACCGGCAGACCACGACGAGTATCCAGCGCCACGACTTTGCCGCTGGAAAGCCCGGCGATGGCCAGTTGATTGGTCAGTAGCGGAGCGCCGGTACCGCGAAGAGTCAGCACCGCCGGGGTGCTTTCGTAACTCCAACGCTGCTCACCGGTGTCTATATCCAACGCGATGACGCGGTCATCCTGAGTCTGAACGACCACCACGTCTCCATTGACTGCAGGTGCGGCGAGAATCTCGCTGCTAACCCGACTGCGCCAACGCTCTTCACCGGTCGAGACATCGAGCGCCAGGACTTCGCCGCGCAGGGTGCCTACCAGCACCAAGCCGTAACCAGCACCCACCGCGCCGGAGATCGGCATCTCCAGATCACTTTTCCAGTTGACCTTGCCGGTCATGCGATCCATCGCTACGACGAGCCCTTCGACGTCAGCGGCGAATATCTCGTCACCGTAGACGACAGGTGTTAGCAGATTGTAGGTCTCACCCTGGCCTTCACCGATCGAACGATCCCACTGCTTGCTCAGCTCGATCTCGGCATCGAACTTGACCAGCTCGGCGGGTTCGGGTTCTTTCTTGTCATTGCTGCTGCAACCAGCAGCCAGGACGGCCAAGGTCAGCAGTGCGGCAGTTTTCCAACGCATCAATTCATGCCTCTCCACGAGCCAGGTCGTCCAGTTTCAGCTGCAGACCGCCGATTGCGGCATCTTGTGACAGCACTTCTTTGGCCTTGGTATAGGCAGCATGGGCTTCGTCATATCGCCCCAGCCTGACCAGCAGATCGCCTCGCAACTCTTCACGACTGGCAGCAAATGCTTTCAGAGCCTCGCCTTGCAGCAACGCGAGCCCCTCTTCGGCCTTATCCTGTGCGGCCAGAATGCGAGCGAGGCGCTGGCGGGCCAGTTCTTCGAGCGTCTTGTCGGCGGGCTTGTCTAACACACTCCGCAACTCTGTTGCGGCTTCATCGAGACGGCCGGACTCTACCGCCACTTTGGCTACGAAGAGGCTGCCGTACTGCGCGTACTGCGTGCCGGCAAATTCTTTCTGCAGCAGATTGCCCAGGCGCGAAACTTCGGCGGTATCCACCGCCCCCTCATTCAGCGCGGCATTGAGCAGCTGTTGATAGACGGCCGAGGCGTTATGCGCCTGATTGAGTTGATGCTTTTGCCAGAACTGCCAACCAAACACCAGCACCAGCGCGAGTATGCCTCCCAGTAGCAAAGGCTTGCCGTTACGCTGCCACCAGTCCTTGATTTGCGCCAGCTGTTCTTCTTCGGTACCCGAGGTCACACCGTCACTCCTTTCAATCGCTGAATTCAGACCTGTCCGATCAATCCAGACAGGCAGCCAGACGCTCGGGTAGAGCATCCCAGGCAATGCTTTGTTGTTCGCTGTCGTCGCGCAGCGGCTTGCAACCTACCACGCGCGCGGCCAGTTCGTCGTCACCCAGAATCAGCGCGAAACGTGCCCCGCTCTTGTCAGCCTTCTTGAACTGACTTTTGAAGCTGCCGCCGCCGGCGTTGACCAGCAGGCGAAGACCAGGCAAGGCGTCACGAAGGCGCTCGGCCAGAGCCAGCGCGGCAAGCTCAGCAGGCTCGCCGAACGCGCAGATGAATGCGTGCGCTGGCTGGTTGAGCTCTTCCGGGACCAGCTCAAGCGTTTCCAGCAGCAGCACCAGGCGTTCGATGCCCATTGCAAAGCCCACGCCCGGCGTTGGTTTACCGCCAAACTGGCTGACCAGGCCGTCGTAACGGCCACCCGCACACACCGTGCCTTGCGACCCCAGTTTGTCGGTTACCCACTCGAATACGGTGCGGCCGTAGTAATCCAGGCCACGCACAAGCTTTGGGTTGATCTGATAAGCGATGCCTGCTGCTTCGAGACGGGCCTTGAGCCCTTCGAAATGAACACGAGACTCATCGTCCAGGTAGTCATGCAATGTCGGCGCATCAGCCAGCAAAGCCTGAGTCTGAGCATTCTTGCTATCCAGAATGCGCAAGGGATTACTGGTCAAGCGGCGCTGGCTATCTTCGTCAAGCTGTTCGAAATGCTGCTGCAGGTAGGCGACCAAAGCATCACGATAGGTCGCGCGCGCCTCGCTGGAGCCTAGGCTGTTCAGCTGCAGCGTGACCGCGTCGGACATGCCGAGCTTCTTCCACAGTCGGGCCGTGAGTACGATCAATTCGGCATCGACGTCGGGGCCGGGCTGATTGAATACCTCCACGCCAATCTGGTGGAACTGACGATAGCGGCCCTTCTGCGGCTTCTCATAACGGAACATCGGACCGGCATACCAGAGTTTCTGCACCTGACCGCCACCGGTCATGCCATGTTCGAGCACGGCGCGGACGCAGCCGGCCGTGCCCTCGGGGCGCAGGGTCAGCGACTCTTCGTTACGATCGAGGAAGGTGTACATCTCCTTATCGACCACATCGGTTCCTTCACCGATGCCACGGGCGAACAGGTCGGTGAACTCGAGGATGGGCAGGCGGATCTCGCTGTAACCATAGCTGTCCAGCAGACGCGCAAAAGTCGATTCCAGATAGCGCCACACCGGCGTCTGCGCCGGCAGAATATCGTTCATGCCACGAATGGCTTGCAGGGACTTGCTCAATTCGGTTCCTTAATCAGCCACGAACAATCAGCGCGGCGTCAGCCTCGGCCTTCTCGCTGGCCTTGCGACGAATCAGCTGTTCCAACTCGTCGACCAGATTTTCGTTGTTCAGCTTCTGCGCCGGCTTGCCGTCGATGTAGATGAGGTTATTGGGCGTGCCGCCGGTCAGACCGATATGCGCTTCCTTGGCTTCTCCGGGACCGTTCACGACGCAACCGATCACCGCCACATCCATCGGCACCAGTAAATCGTCCAACCGCCCTTCGAGTTCGTTCATGGTCTTGACCACATCGAAGTTCTGCCGCGAGCAGCTCGGGCAGGCGATGAAGTTGATGCCACGCGAGCGCAGACGTAACGATTTGAGGATATCGAAACCGACCTTGATTTCTTCCACCGGGTCGGCCGCAAGCGAAATACGGATGGTGTCGCCGATGCCCTCGGCCAGCAGCATGCCCAGCCCTACCGCAGACTTCACCGTCCCGGAGCGCAAGCCACCAGCTTCGGTGATGCCCAGATGCAGCGGCTGCTCGATCTTGTCTGCCAGCAGCCGGTACGCGGCAACGGCCATGAACACATCGGAAGCCTTTACGCTGACCTTGAAGTCTGGGAAGTTCAGCCGGTCGAGGTGCTCGACATGGCGCAAAGCCGATTCCACCAACGCCTCGGGTGTCGGCTCGCCGTATTTTTTCTGCAGATCTTTTTCCAGCGACCCGGCATTAACGCCAATGCGGATCGGGATTCCGCGGTCGCGTGCGGCTTCGACCACGGCCCGCACACGATCTTCCCGACCGATGTTGCCGGGGTTGATGCGCAGACAATCGACGCCAAGCTCAGCCACACGCAGGGCAATCTGATAGTCGAAATGGATGTCGGCCACCAGCGGCAAACCGACGCGCAGCTTGATCTTGCCGAACGCCTCAGCCGCATCCATCGAGGGCACCGAGACCCGAACGATGTCCGCACCTGCATCCTGCAGCCGCTGGATCTGCGCGACAGTCGCGTCGACGTCGCAGGTTTCGGTATTGGTCATGCTCTGCACGGCGATAGGCGCATCGCCACCGACCGGTACGCTGCCAACCCAAATCTTTCGGGTGTGGCGGCGCTTGATGGGGGATTCACTGTGCATAATTACTGTCCGAGCTTGAGTCGCGCGGTCTCGCCACGCGTTTTGCCAGAAAGATTGACGGCTTCCCCGTTGAAGCTGACTTGCACACCGGAGGCAAAGCCCAGGTGCAGGTCCAGCGGGGTCTCGCCAACCAAAGTGCGACTGCTGCCAGCCTTTTCCAACCCGCTGTAAAGCACCTTGCCGTTCGCATCGGTTACTCGGGTCCAGCAGTCAGCGGTGTACTCAAGCGTCAGGCGACCTTCTCCCGGCACGATCGGCTCCGCTTCGGCCACTGGAGCCACTGCAACATCGGCTGGTGGGGCGGGCGCGGCGGATACCTCAGCGGAAGAAACCGGCTCGCCCTGCTCCGCAGGCGCTTCAATAGGCATCTCGGCTGCCGGCTGTTCGTCCGACGACAGGGTTACAGTTTCAGAGCTCTGCCCTTGGTCACTCACCGTAGGCGGCACTGAATCAGTCGGCTCGTCGATAGCAAGCTCAGCCGGATCCTCGGCTCGATCCAGCAAATGAATCTCAGTGGTACCGTCGGCCGCCTCGACCTCGATCCGCTCCAGTGCCGTGACCGATGGGCCCGACTCGTTACGAGCCGATCGGTCCTGCCACCAAAAAAAAGCGCCAGCGCCAATAACAAGCGTCAGAAGAAACGTGAAGAAGCGCACCATGCTGCGCGACAAGCGCACGGGCTGATCAATATGACCCAGGCTGTTGACGCTGCTACCACTCGCATCCGTACCAGTATGCTGATCGAACTGCTGCACTAACAGAGCCTGATCCAGCCCCAGGAGCTTGGCATATGCCCGAACGTAGCCGCGCGCAAAAGTATGGCCAGGCAGCTGACTGAAATCACCGGCCTCGATCTGGATGAGCGAGCGCTCCGACAGATTGAGCTGTTTCGCCACCGAAGAAATCGACCAGTCCTTGCTTTCCCGCGCGGCGCGGAGCGTCTCGCCTGGGTTGGCCAGTGTCGGGGCAGCGGCTTCTGAATGTGGCGCTATCATCGTTGCTCCGAAAGAAACTGTTGATATTCAGGCGTACCTGGGTACAGGCGCTTGAGTTGCAGGCCGAGGCTTGCTGCTTGGTCCCGGTCCTGATGAATCCTTGCCAGACGAATACCCAGCAGCAAACTGCGGGCGTTCTGCTCGGAAAGACTACTGAATCCATCGTAATAACGTTTTGCCGGCACGTACTGCTGGGCCTCGTAGGCCAATAGTGCAAGTTCGAGAAGAGCCCGTGGCTGACGGCTGTCGAGGCGAAGAGCGCGGGTGAAATAGGCTTCGGCCTGCTCGCGCTGGCCGAGTTTCAGCGCAGTCATGCCCATGTTCTGGAAGACATGCGAGCGCTCGGGATAGAGGTTATCCTCGGACGCTTTCGCAAAACGCTCCATGGCTTCTTGATAACGTTTCTGCTCGAACAGGAAACTGCCGTAGTTGTTCAAGATACGTGCATCGTTGCGGCTGGATAGTGCCTTACGGTAATGCTCGTCGGCCAACTGGTATTCCATCTCGTTCTGAAATACGAGAGCCAGCGCCGCATGGGCGTCCGCACTACCTGGATCCAGCTCGAGCGCCTTGCGCAGCGGCGTCTTGGCACGCGAGCCCTCACCTTGCTGCAAATAGCCGATGCCAAGCTGAATATAGGCATCTCGCGCTTCGTTACGCCCTTCAGAGGTTTGCAACGGATTACCCGTCCCGGAAGATACACAGCCAGCCATGAAGCCGGCAAAGACAAGCAGCAGCGCAACGCGCACGGTCATCAGCAATATCCCCTCCTCAGGAACGGTTGGAAGCAACGGACGCCGTCACTGGCTCGGATTGCAACTCACGCACCGCGATATAGCGCTCGCTACGACGCGTCCGATCCATCACCTGACCCACCAGCTGGCCGCAGGCTGCATCGATATCCTCGCCGCGAGTGGTACGCACCGTTACATTGTGCCCAGCTTTATGCAGGATGTCCTGGAAACGGCGGATGGCGTTGTTGCTCGGCCTCTCATATCCGGAATGCGGGAAGGGGTTGAAAGGGATCAAATTGATCTTGCAGGGGATTTTCGCCAGCAACGCGATCATTTGCTCGGCATGCTCGGGCTGATCGTTGACACCTTGCAAAAGCGTGTACTCGATGGTGAGCACGCGCTTCTCGCCCAGATTCGAGATATAGCGCTGGCAAGCAGCAAGCAGCATCTCCAATGGGTACTTCTTGTTGATAGGCACCAACTGGTCACGCAGCGCGTCGTTCGGCGCATGCAGCGACAGTGCCAGCGACACGTCGATGACTTTGGAGAGTTCATCGATCATCGGTACGACACCGGATGTCGAGAGCGTCACCTTGCGCTTGGAAATGCCATATCCCAGGTCATCCATCATGATCTGCATGGCGGCGACGACGTTGTCGAAGTTCAGCAAAGGCTCGCCCATGCCCATCATCACCACGTTAGTGATGGCGCGATCGACTTTCGCCGGTATGGTGCCGAACGACTTGTTAGCAATCCACACCTGACCGATCACCTCGGCTGCCGTGAGGTTGCTGTTGAAACCTTGTTTGCCGGTAGAGCAGAAACTGCAGTCCAGCGCGCAACCAGCCTGCGAAGAAACGCACAGCGTGCCCCGCCCGTTCTGCGGAATGTATACGGTTTCGACACAACTGCCCGAGGCGACGCGAACCACCCATTTGCGGGTGCCATCGCTGGAAATATCCTCGCTGACGATTTCCGGGCCGCGTATCTCGGCAGAGGCCTTGAGCTTTTCGCGCAAGGCCTTGCCGATATTGCTCATGGCGTCGAAATCATCGACGCCAAAGTGGTGAATCCACTTCATGACCTGACCGGCACGAAAGCGCTTCTCCCCTATTGAATCGAAGAAGCTTTCCAACTGAGGCTGGGTCAGCCCCAGCAGGTTTACTTTACCGGTCGTAACAGTCATTGAATTCACCTTCGCCTGATCAGCGAATGCGGGCGCACACTTCGGTGGCGGAGAAGAAGTAAGCGATTTCGCGCGCAGCAGAGGCTTCGGAATCGGAACCGTGAACAGCATTTTCGTCGATGGAAACAGCGAAATCGGCGCGAATAGTGCCCGGAGCGGCTTCCTTCGGGTTGGTGGCACCCATCAGCTCACGGTTCTTGGCGATGGCGTCTTCACCTTCCAGCACCTGAACGATGACCGGACCGGAAACCATGAAAGCGACCAGATCCTTGAAGAAGCCACGCTCACTGTGCTCGGCATAGAAACCGCCAGCTTCACGCTCGGACAGTTGGACCATCTTCGAAGCGACGACGCGCAGACCAGCCTTCTCAAAACGGGAGGTGATTTCACCGATTACGTTCTTCGCGACAGCGTCAGGCTTGATGATGGAAAAAGTGCGTTGCAGGGCCATTTGAAAACTCCAGAAATCGACAGGTTAAAGCAAACGAGTAAACCCGCGAATTATACGCGGGTCGGGAAGGAAAATATAAGAGCAGCCGGGGAGCTGAAGACGATAACAGCGCTGGAAGTTTGAATGCCAAACGGACGTCTTAAGCACCGCAGGGTGGGCTTCAGCCCAGCAGAGCCCTCTCGACGTCGATGCCGGCGGGTGGAGCCTACCTTACCCAAAACTTGCAGCTCGCCGCTGATCTAGATTTCTTCGATCCAGGCAGCCTGGATGGCTTCGAGCACTTTCTCGCCACCGCGATTCGGATCGTCCGAGAAATCTGGCAGCTCAACCACCCAACGATGCAGCTCGACGAAATTCACATAGCGAGGATCTACATCCGGTTTGCATTCGGCCAGTTCGATTGCGATGTTCAGCACATCGGCCCATTTAAGCGCCATGGTTCACCTCGCCCTCAATGGCCTTCGGAAACTTGATTGATGGTGTACTTCGGAATCTCGACCACCAGATCGGCATCCGTAACGGCCGCCTGACAGGACAGCCGGGAGTTGGGCTCGAGCCCCCAGGCCTTGTCCAGCATGTCGTCTTCCAGCTCATCGGAAGCTTCCAGCGAGGCAAATCCTTCACGGATCACAACGTGGCAGGTGGTACATGCACAGGATTTTTCACAGGCATGCTCAATATCGATACCGTTTCGCAGCGCGGCATCGAGCACCGTTTCACCGGGCTGCGCATCCACTACAGCCCCTTCCGGACAGTGGTCAGCATGGGGCAGGAAAACAATCTGCGGCATCTGGGTCATTCCTCGATATCGTTAAGCCGCCGTCCAGCCAGTGCAGCCTTGACGGTGGAATCTAGCCTGCGCGCGGCAAAGGCATCGGTAATCTGGCTCAGGCGCTTGATTTGACGCTCGATGGCAACGCCGTCGTGACCATCAAGCAGCTCACGCAGCGCATGCATCTGCGATTCGATCGCGACGCGTTCCTCATCGCTGAGCAAACGCTCGCCATCTACAGCCAAGGCAGAGTCGACCGCCTCGAGCAGCCGCTGCGCATCGACCAGCTGTTCACGTAGCGCCCGAGCAGCCTTGTCTTCGCCGGCCTTGTTAAAAGAATCTTCCAGCATGCGGGTGATTTCGCCATCGGTCAGCCCATACGAGGGCTTCACCTGAATGCTCGACTCGACGCCGGATGCCAATTCACGAGCCGATACGCTGAGCAACCCGTCGGCATCGACCTGAAAGGTAACGCGAATCTTCGCCGCGCCCGCCACCATCGAAGGTATGCCACGCAACTCGAAGCGAGCCAGCGAGCGGCAGTCGGCGATAAGCTCGCGCTCGCCTTGCAGCACGTGGATCATCATGGCCGACTGACCATCCTTGTAGGTGGTGAACTCCTGCGCACGTGCAACCGGAATCGTGGTGTTGCGCGGGATGATCTTCTCCATCAGACCGCCCATGGTCTCCAGCCCCAGAGACAACGGGATCACGTCGAGCAGCAGAAGCTCCTCTCCATCACGATTGTTGCCTGCAAGGGTTTCGGCCTGGATCGCCGCGCCGATGGCAACGACCTGATCGGGATCGATATCGGTCAGAGGATCTCGACCGAACATCTCGCCAACCCGTTCACGAACTCTCGGCACCCGAGTGGAGCCGCCGACCATTACCACCGCATGAACATCTTCCAACTCGACAGCCGAATCCCGTAGCGCGCGCCGGCAGGACTTGAGGCTGCGAGCAATCATCGGATCGATGAGCTCGTTGAAGGTCGCGCGCGTCAGAACGCCCTGCCAACCGCCATAACGCACCTCGACGGACTCGGCATCGCTGAGCCGCTCCTTGGTATCACAGGCGATTTTCAATACTGCGCGCTGCGCGCCTGGATCGAGATCCTCGGATGCCCCCGCCTGGGCGAGAATCCAGCCGGCGATCGCATGGTCGAAGTCATCACCGCCAAGTGCGGTATCGCCCCCGGTCGCCAGCACCTCGAACACACCTTTCGTTAGGCGCAGAATTGAGATATCGAAGGTTCCGCCACCCAGATCATAGATAGCCACGACGCCCTCGGCCTCGCGATCAAGACCATAAGCAACGGCTGCGGCGGTCGGCTCGTTGAGTAGACGCAGCACATTGAGATTGGCCAGCCGCGCGGCGTCCTTGGTGGCTTGCCGTTGCGCATCATCGAAATACGCAGGAACAGTGACCACAGCACCAACTAGCTCACCACCCAGCACGGCCTCAGCGCGCTCGCGCAAGGTGCGAAGAATTTCGGCAGATACCTCAACCGGACTCTTGGCGCCCTGTACCGTCTCGATAAAAGGCATTTGCGATTGCCCTTCGCTGAACTGATAAGGCAGTTGCTCACCCAGCTGCTTTACATCGCCGATACCGCGACCCAACAGACGTTTGACCGACACAACGGTATTCAATGGGTCACTGGCGGCTGCGCTCTTAGCAGCACGTCCCACCTCAACGTGGTCAGCGTGATAACGCACCGCGGACGGAAGAATCACCTCACCGTCGGCATCGGCCAGCGGCGCCGTAACGCCACTACGCAGGGCCGCGACGAGTGAATTGGTAGTTCCGAGATCGATACCAACCGCCAGGCGGCGCTGGTGAGGCTGCGGGCTTTGTCCGGGTTCAGCTATCTGAAGTAAGGCCATGTCTGTCTGATATCGGGCGCAGCGCTGGCGCTACGCGGGGTTAATCGTCGAGGCGCTCTTCCAACTGGCGCACTTCATGTGCCAGCTTGTCGAGAAACTGCATTCGGCGCACCAGCCGTTCCGCCTCCTCGCGCTGCGATTCATCCCGCCATATATGGGCGAACGAATCATTGAGATCCTGCTGAACGGCTTTCAGGCGAGCCTTGAAGGAAACGACGCCGTCGAGATTCCCATCGTCATACAACTCTTCGAGCTCTTCACGCCACTGCATCTGCTGCATCAGAAAGGCAGGATCCTGGACGGTAGCCTCAAGCGGCATATCCCGCCCCTGCAGCGTTAGCAGATAACGGGCCCGCCGGGACGGGCTTTTCAACGTTTGAAAAGCCTCGTTGAGATTCGCCGAGCGCTCTATGGCGTGACGCTGCTCTCTCTCGCCAGCGTCAGCGAACCGATCCGGATGAACCTTGCGTGCAAGCTCGCGATAACGGGACGAGAGCGCCTCGATATCAATATCGAAAGCCGGCTGCAGCTCGAACAGCGCGTAGTGACAGGGAGTTCCCACAGCGTCCTCAGATGTTGAAGCTCTCGCCGCAGCCGCATTCGCCGCGCACGTTGGGGTTATTGAACTTGAAGCCCTCGTTCAGGCCTTCCCGAACGAAGTCGAGTTCAGTGCCATCGAGGTACACGAGGCTTTTCGGATCGATGATGACCTTCACGCCGTGACTGTCGAACACCGAGTCCTCTACCGCCGCCTCGTCAACGAACTCAAGCACGTAGGCCAGACCGGAACACCCGGTGGTGCGCACACCCAATCGGACGCCCAGCCCTTTGCCGCGCCCCTCGAGGGAGCGACGTACGTGATTGGCAGCAGCGGCTGTCATGCTGATAGCCATCGATACCTCCTTAGGCCTGTGGCAACCCTTTTTTCTCGCGATAGTCGCGAACGGCGGCCTTGATGGCATCTTCCGCCAGGACCGAGCAGTGGATTTTCACCGGCGGCAGCGCCAGCTCTTCGGCCAGCTGAGTGTTCTTGATGGTTTCAGCTTCTTCCAGGGTTTTGCCCTTCATCCACTCGGTAGCCAGCGAGCTGGAAGCGATGGCCGAACCACAGCCATAGGTCTTGAACTTGGCATCTTCAATGACGCCCTGCTCGTTGACCTTGATCTGCAGGCGCATCACGTCGCCGCATGCCGGCGCACCGACCATGCCGGTACCGATGGATGGATCCTCAGCGTCGAATTTGCCGACATTGCGAGGGTTTTCATAATGGTCGATGACCTTGTCACTGTATGCCATGGTGCAATCCTCTTTGATCAGGCTATGCGGAGCTCGGTGAATCAGTGGGCAGCCCACTCGACTTTCGAGATATCGACGCCGTCTTTGAACATGTCCCACAGGGGCGAAAGCTCACGCAACTTGATAACCGCCTCGCTGACTTTCCGCGCGGCGTAGTCGACTTCTTCTTCAGTAGTGAAGCGGCCGAAAGTAAAACGGATCGAGCTGTGCGCAAGTTCGTCGTTGCGGCCCAGCGCGCGGAGCACATAAGACGGCTCCAGTGAGGCAGAGGTACAGGCAGAGCCGGAGGAAACCGCCAGATCCTTGAGCGCCATGATCAGCGACTCGCCCTCGACATAGTTGAAACTCAGATTCAGGTTGTGCGGAACCCGCGCCGTCATGCTGCCGTTTACATACAGCTCTTCCAGGTGTTCGACCTGCTTGAAGAAGCGGTCACGCAACTGAGTGATGCGCTCGTTCTCGGCAGCCATTTCCTCTTTAGCAATGCGGAACGCCTCGCCCATGCCCACCGACTGATGCGCTGCCAGCGTGCCCGAGCGCATGCCGCGCTCATGGCCACCACCATGCATCTGCGCTTCGAGGCGCACACGTGGCTTGCGGCGAACATAGAGCGCACCGACACCTTTGGGGCCGTAGGTCTTGTGTGCGGAGAAGGACATCAGGTCGACCTTCATCTTCTCTAGGTCGATTTCCACCTTGCCGGTGGACTGAGCGGCGTCGACATGGAACAGCACACCGCGCGAGCGGGTGAGTTCACCGATCGCAGCAATGTCGTTGATCGTTCCGATCTCGTTGTTCACGTGCATGATGGAAACCAACACGGTGTCATCACGCAGGGCTGCCTCGACCATTGTCGGGGTGATCACACCGTCTTCGCCTGGCTCGATGTAGGTCACTTCGAAGCCTTCACGCTCAAGCTGGCGGGTCGTATCCAAAACGGCCTTGTGCTCGATCTTGCTGGTGATGATGTGCTTGCCTTTGGAGGCATAGAAATGCGCGACGCCTTTGATCGCCAGGTTGTCAGATTCGGTGGCACCCGAAGTCCAGACGATTTCGCGAGGGTCCGCATTGACTAGCTCGGCGACTTGGCGGCGAGCGTTCTCCACAGCCTCCTCGGCTTTCCAGCCAAAGGCATGGGAGCGTGACGCCGGGTTGCCGAAGTTACCTTCAGCAGTGAGGCACTCGACCATTTTCTCGGCAACGCGAGGATCGACCGGTGTGGTAGCGGAATAATCAAGGTAAATCGGCAACTTCATCAGGTATCTCCTATCAGGCAGTCGTCCTGCTCAATCGACGGCGGACGCTTCAATCTTATCCAGTTGCGAAATCTGGCCTTTGGCGCGCCGCATATCCTGGCGCAGAGCCACTTCCTGAACCTCGCGACGCATTACCAGATCCGCCAGACTGATGCCGCTTAGAAACTCGTGGATCTGCTGACTCAAATCGCACCACAGATGGTGGGTCAGACAGGTATCACCCGAATGACAGTCACCCAGCCCCTGGCAGCGCGTGGCATCGACCGACTCGTTGACTGCGTCGATGACTTGCGCAACCTGAATACCGGCCATTTCACGGGAAAGTTGATAACCGCCACCCGGCCCCCGAACGCTGGTAACTAGACTGCCACGGCGCAGTTTGGCGAATAGCTGTTCAAGGTAGGAGAGCGAGATGCCCTGCCGCTCGGATATATCGGCAAGAGACACCGGCCCATGCTGCGCATGCAGCGCCAGATCGAGCATCGCAGTGACGGCGTAACGGCCTTTGGTAGTCAATCGCATCGGTTTGCACCAAGCATCATGGTTTGGCGCAAGTATGCAATACCCGACTATTTAGATCAACTATAAGACCTATTAAACCACTCGGACTTTAGCTGCTGAGCAGAAGCGGCGGCCGGAACGCAGCACCCCATCAGCAAAGGCGCCCATTATAACAGCGCGCCCCGTCTATCGCACCCAACCCTCAGGGGCGAGCCTCATCGCCAGCATCCTTAACCTCAGCGAAATCCTCTTCACGCAGCTCGGGCATCTGCTTGGCGCAATAGTCGCTGCCTAGCGCAGTCAGCGCCTGACACATACCTTCCATGCGCTCTTCGACAGCCTGGACGTGATCGAGCAACTGGCCAATGGCGCGCGCCACGGGGTCTGGCATATCTTCTGTCACCCCGTAAGCATCGAAGCCGATCTTCTCGGCAATCGCCTTGCGCTTGGCTTCTTGCTCTTCATCCGACTTGACGATCACGCGCCCCGGAATGCCGACCGCGGTAGCACCCGCCGGAACCGCGCGGGTGACCACCGCGTTGGAGCCGACCTTGGCGCCAGCACCTACTGTAAACGGGCCGAGAATCTTCGCCCCTGCTCCAACAATCACACCGTCTTCGAGCGTAGGGTGGCGCTTGCCCTTGTTCCAGCTAGTCCCACCCAACGTGACACCATGATAGAGCGTCACGTCATTACCGATCTGCGCAGTCTCGCCAATCACGATACCCATCCCATGATCGATAAAAAAACGCCGACCGATATGCGCCCCCGGATGGATCTCGATACCCGTCAGCCACCGCGCCAGGTTTGAGTTCACTCGCGCCAGCCACTTGCAATCCTTCATCCACAACCAATGCGAAACCCGATGAAACCAGACAGCGTGCAGCCCCGGATAACAAGTGATGACCTCGAATGCGTTACGCGCCGCCGGATCGCGATGAAAAACGCTCTGGATATCTTCGCGCATGCGTTCGAACATCAATCAGATCTCCGCTTGTGGGGTTCGCCGCGGACAGCCTTCTGGGTTTCGGTCAGAATCCCGCGCAGGATGTTCATTTCGAGTTTGCTGATGCCGCTACGCCCGTAAAGCCTGCGCAAACGCGGCATAAGGTGACGAGGCTTCTCCGGGTCGAGAAAGCCGATATCGATCAAGGTCTGCTCGAGATGCCCGTAATAGTGCTCAAGCTCGTCAGCGGTCACGGGCTGCGCATTGAGCATCGATGTGGTTTCGAGCTTCTCCTGCTTGCTTGGCTGGCCGTTCGCCGCAAGCCAGGCCATACGCACCTCGTAAGCCAGCACCTGCACCGCCGCGGCCAAGTTCAGCGAACTGAAATCAGGATCGGACGGGATATGCACATGGTACTGACAGCGCTGAAGCTCTTCGTTGGTGAGACCGGCATATTCGCGGCCGAATACCAATGCGACCTCACCGCCGCGCTCGATTTGCTCCAGGCAAACTGAACCGGTCTCGCGCGGATCCAACAGCGGCCAGGGTATTCGGCGATCACGCGCACTGGTCCCCAGCACCAGGCTGCAGCCCACCAACGCCTCTTCGAGCGTCGCCACGACCTGCGCCGAATCGAGAATATCCGTTGCACCCGACGCCCGGGCAATAGCGTTCGGACTGGGAAAATCCTCCGGATCCACCAGAACCAGACGGGACAAACCCATATTTTTCATAGCCCTGGCCGCGCCACCGATATTGCCGGCATGACTCGTATTGACCAGCACCACACGAATGTTCTGAAGCGACACAGTTATTCTCGACCAAAAAGCGGACCGAAAGCTTACAGGAAGGGATTACGCCTTCGCCATTACCGTCCCGACGGTCTCCATCCTCATACACCCGAGCCAGCTTTCTGATAGAATTGCCGGCTTTCTTTAAACGACCAGGTATTTGATCGATGCAGCCCATGCTGAATATCGCGCTGCGCGCCGCCCGTAGCGCCGGCGAAATGATTGTTCGTTCCACCGAGCGCCTGGACGTGATCTCGGTTAGCGAAAAGGACGCGCGCGATTACGTCTCGGAGATCGACCGAACAGCCGAACAGCTGATCGTTGCCGCGCTGCGCAAGGCTTATCCGAATCACGGCATTCTGGGCGAGGAAGGCGGACTGCTGGAAGGCAGCGGTGACGGCAAGGATTATCTCTGGGTGATCGACCCGCTGGATGGCACGACAAACTTTCTGCGGGGCGTCCCACACTATGCCGTCAGCATCGCCTGCAAATACCGTGGCCGTCTTGAGCATGCCGTCGTTCTCGATCCGGTTCGCCAGGAAGAATTCACCGCGAGCCGCGGTCGTGGCGCCGCGCTCAACGGCCGCCGATTGCGCGTCAGTACGCGCAAGAGCCTGGACGGCGCCCTGCTGGGTACCGGATTTCCGTTCCGCGACGGGCAAATGGACAACATGGACAGTTACCTGAACATGTTCCGCAGCCTAGTAGGACAAACCGCCGGGCTACGTCGCGCCGGCGCCGCCAGTCTGGACCTGGCCTATGTCGCCGCCGGCCGCTATGACGCCTTCTGGGAGTTCGGGCTTTCCGAATGGGATATGGCCGCCGGCGCACTACTAATCCAGGAAGCTGGCGGCCTTGTCAGTGATTTCAGTGGTAGTCACGATTTCCTTGAGAAGGGCCAGATCGTCGCGGGCAACACCAAATGCTTCAAAGCGGTACTGACTGCTATCCAGCCGCACCTCACGCCGTCACTGAAACGCTGAGCTAGCGGCAGCACAAAAAAACGCCCCGCGGGGCGTTTTTTTATTCAGACCAAAAACTACTCACTGCTGCGTCAGCATGAGCTGACCGTCCTGCACGGGGATGCGATTACCGGGATCGCGATCCATCCGCACCGTACCGACCTTCCCATCCAGATCGTACTGGACCTCATAGCCAACCACCTTGTCATGAGTGTCGGTGACCGTATTGCAGCGGGTCTCGGTGGCGGTGTAAGTATCGTTGGCCTGCATCCGCTCTTGCACCTGATTACCGGCGTAACCACCGCCCACCGCCCCGGCGACCGTCGCGATCTTCTTGCCGGTGCCACCACCGACCTGATTGCCGAGCAACCCGCCGACCACAGCTCCTACCGCTGTGCCAGCGATGCGATGCTGGTCCTGTACCGGCTTCTGCCGTGTAACCGTCACTTCCTTGCAGACTTCCCGAGGCGTCTTGATCGTTTCCGTGACAGGCTCCACCTTAAGGACCTCAGCGAACTTCGGCCCGCGGTCAACCAGCGTGTAAGTGGCAAATGCGCCACCCGCGGTCACCACTACCGCTCCTAGTACCGCACCCACCAGCATCGATTTATTCACTGCGTTTTCCTTCTTCCGACGGGCAAGGCCCCGTTGCGGCGGCTTAGGCAGCCGAGCCCGTCAGAAGTTCGCCTCAGGGTCGCTCGTCGACCTCTTCCACCACTGGCGGAATCAGATCATCGCGGGTCAACTTCAACGCGATAAGGAAGACACCGGCAATGTAGACGGACGAATAGGTTCCGGCACCAACCCCGATGAGCAACGCCAGCGAGAAGCCCCAGAGGTTTTCCCCACCGAAGAACATCAACGCGCCTACCGCAAGCAGGGTGGACACCGAGGTGGCCAAGGTCCGCAGCAGCGTTTGGGTGGTAGATATATTGATGTTCTCGAGCAGCTCCGCCTTGCGCAACATGCGAAAGTTCTCGCGGATCCTATCGAAGATCACGATGGTATCGTTGAGCGAATAGCCGATCACCGCGAGCACCGCAGCCAACACGGTCAGGTCGAACGAAATCTGAAAGAATGAAAAGACACCCAGCACCACAATCACGTCGTGGAAAAGTGACAGCACCGCACCCAAACCGAACTTCCATTGAAAGCGGAACGCGACGTAGACCAGGATGCCACCAAGGGCAAGCAGCATGCCCAACCCACCCTGGTCGCGCAGCTCCTCACCTACCGCCGGCCCAACGAACTCGACGCGTTTGACGGTGACGGCGCTGGCAGCCTCATGGCCACGCAGCGCCTCGGCGATACGCTCGCCCAGCATAGGATCGTCGCCCGGCATTCTCACCAGCACGTCGGTCGTGGCACCAAAACTCTGAACCACGGCCTCACCGAAATCGGAGCGGGACAGCTGCGCCCGCACTTCATCCAGCGCGACCGGTTGCTCGTAAGACAGCTCGATCAACGTGCCACCGGTAAAGTCCAGGCCGAAGTTCAGCCCCTTCACCGCCAGACTGCCGAGGGAAGCAAGCGTGAGTATTACCGTCAGGGCGAAAGCCACATGACGCACACCCATGAAATTGATTACGCGTTTCATCGTGCTAGCCCCTTAAATCCACAACTTCTTGAGATCGCGGCCGCCGTAGATCACGTTGACCATGGCGCGGGTCACGAGTATTGCCGTGAACATTGACGTCAGGATTCCGAGCGAGAGCGTGACGGCGAAGCCCTTGATCGGACCAGTCCCCATCGCAAACAGGATGCCGCCAACCAGCAATGTAGTCAGGTTGCCGTCGATGATCGCCGAAAAAGCCCGATCGAAACCTTCGTGGATGGCGCGCTGCACTGACATCCCGTTCTGAATCTCCTCGCGAATCCGCGAGAAAATCAGCACGTTGGCATCCACCGCCATACCCATGGTCAGCACGATACCGGCGATACCCGGCAGCGTCAGGGTCGCACCCAGCATCGACATCAGCGCGGTCAGCAGCACCATGTTGAATAGCAGCGCGACGGTTGCCAGCACACCGAAGAACTTGTAGATCAACACCATGAAGATCGCGACGAACAGGAAGCCCCACAGAGCCGCCTCGACGCCCAGCTTGATATTCTCGGCACCCAGGCTTGGGCCGATGGTACGTTCTTCGGCGAAGTACATCGGTGCCGCCAGACCACCTGCGCGCAGTAGCAGCGCGAGTTCCGAAGACTCACCCTGCCCATCGAGGCCGGTGATGCGGAACTGGCTACCCAGCGGCGACTGGATGGTCGCCAGGCTGATGATTCTTTTCTCTTCCTGGAAGGTTTCGACGCGCACTTCCTGCTCGACGCCATCGACCATTTGCTTCACATAACGGGTCTGCGGCCGCTGCTCGATGAAGATCACCGCCATGCTGCGCCCGACGCTGTTGCGCGTGGCCCGGTTCATCAACTCACCACCATGCCCATCCAGACGGATATTGACCTGCGGACGACCATTCTCGTCGTAGCTGGCCTGGGCATCGGTCACCTGATCGCCGGTGATGATCAGCGAGCGCTCCAGCTGTGCCGGCGGACGGCCCTCCTGGCGGAACTCGAAGGTCTCGGTGGTCGCACGCGGGGCATCCATCTCGGCTGCCAGGCGGAATTCCAGATTGGCAGTCTTGCCAAGGATTCGCTTGGCTTCCGCAGTGTCCTGTACGCCCGGCAATTCGACCACGATGCGGTTGGCGCCCTGGCGCTGTACCAGCGGCTCGGAAACGCCCAGTTCGTTGACCCGGTTGCGAACCGTTGTGAGGTTCTGCTTGATGGAGTACTCGCGGATCTCCGCCAGCTTCGCCTCGGTAATAGCCAGACGCAGCACCTGATGGCCGTTGCGTTCGCTGGAAGTAATCTCAAAATCGTTGAAGTTCTTGCGGATCAGAGCCTGAGCGGTGGATAGCGTCGCCTGGTCTGCAAAGCCCAGCTGCACCGCGTTGTCCTGCATGGGCAGGCTACGATAGCGGACACGCTCCTTGCGTAGCAGGCTCTTGACCTCCCCCTCATAGACGTTCAAGCGAGTCTCGATAGCCTTGTCCATATCCACTTCGAGCAGGAAGTGCACGCCACCGGACAGGTCCAGGCCGAGCTTCATCGGGCTCGCGCCGAGACTGCGCAACCAGTCGGGCGTGGTCGGTGCCAGGTTGAGAGCAACAACATAGGCATCACCTAGAGCGCGGCGGATCACGTCTTTGGCCGGCAGCTGATCGTCCTGGTGCAGCAGACGCAGCAGACCACCGCGACCCTGTTCGTCCAGCGAGACGTCCTTGACTTCAATTCCAGCCTCTTCGAGCGCTGTACTGGCTCGGCTAAGATCAGCCTCGGTCACGTTCAGCGAAGTGGTTGCGCCGGTGATCTGTACAGCTGGATCGTCGGGATAAAGATTGGGGGCCGAATAAATGCAAGCAACCGCCAGCACCACCAGTATCAGCAGGTATTTCCAGAGGGGGAATCTATTGAGCATGACGCAGCCCGTCTAATGACGCGGGGCGCCTTGCGCGCCCCGTCGTGGTATTGAATTGAACTCGGCTCAGATGGCTTTCAGAGTGCCCTTGGGCAGCGTCGCGGCAATCGCGACCTTCTGGAACTTCAGCTCAACGTTGTCGGAAACCTCGATAACGACAAAATCGTCAGCCACCTTGGTGACCTTGCCGGCAATGCCACCGGAAGTAACCACTTCATCGCCCTTCTGCAGGCCACCGATCAGGTTCTTGTGGTCCTTGGCGCGCTTGGCCTGGGGACGCCAGATCATCAGGTAGAAGATGACCAGGAAGCCGACCAGGAACAACCACTCGAAACCACTACCAGCGGGACCAGCGGCAGCCTCTTGTGCGTAGGCGGCGGGAATCAGAAAGCTCATGTAGCACTCCTGTTGCAGAGATAGTTGGTATGAATTCGTCACGCAAGCGGCGGGGTTGGCAGACCGCGCTTGGCATAGAAGGCGTCGACAAAGGTCGCCAATGTACCCTGCTGGATAGCATCGCGTAAACCGGCCATCAGACGCTGGTAGTGACGCAGGTTGTGGATTGTATTCAACATGCTGCCCAGCATTTCGCCGCACTTGTCCAAATGGTGCAGATAGGCGCGGGAGAAGTGTTTGCAGGTGTAACAATCGCAGCCGGCATCCAGCGGTGAATCATCGTGCCGATGCACCGCATTGCGAATCTTGATCACGCCAGTGTCGGTAAACAGATGGCCGTTGCGGGCATTGCGGGTCGGCATTACGCAGTCGAACATGTCCACGCCGCGACGCACACCCTCAACTAAGTCCTCGGGCTTGCCGACCCCCATGAGATAGCGGGGCTTGTCGGCCGGCATCCGCGACGGCAGGAAATCCAGCACCCGGATCATCTCTTCCTTCGGCTCTCCCACCGACAGCCCGCCGATCGCCAGACCGTCGAAGCCAATCTCGCACAGCCCTTCCAGCGAGCGCATGCGCAGCGATTCGTGCATACCGCCCTGGACGATGCCGAACAGCGCCGCGACGCTATCGCCGTGCGCCTCCTTGGAGCGCTTGGCCCAGCGCAGCGACAACTCCATGGAACGCCGCGCCACCTCCTCGTCGGCCGGATAGGGCGTGCATTCATCGAAGATCATCACGATATCGGAGCCTAGGTCGCGCTGGACCTGCATCGACTCTTCCGGCCCCATGAATACTTTTGCGCCATCGACCGGAGAAGCGAAGTAGACACCCTCCTCCTTGATCTTGCGCATCGCGCCCAGGCTGAACACCTGGAAACCACCTGAATCGGTCAGGATCGGCCCCTTCCATTGCATGAAATCATGCAGATCACCGTGGGCCTTGATCACTTCGGTGCCGGGACGCAGCCACAGGTGGAAGGTATTACCGAGAATGATCTCGGCACCGATTTCCTCGACATCACGCGGCAACATGCCCTTGACCGTGCCGTAAGTACCCACCGGCATGAACGCCGGCGTCTCCACCGTGCCGCGCGGAAAGGTCAGGCGTCCGCGGCGCGCCCTGCCGTCGGTAGCAAGCAGTTCGAAGGACATATGGCAGGTACGACTCATGGGGTTTCCTCGGGGCCGCGCGGGGCCGGGTTGCGCGTGATGAACATGGCATCGCCGTAACTGAAGAAGCGATAACCCTCGGCGACGGCTTCAGCGTAGGCAGCCATGGTTTCCGGGTAGCCCGCAAACGCCGAGACCAGCATCAGTAGGGTCGATTCAGGCAGATGGAAGTTGGTCACCAGGGCATCCACCACATGAAAGGGCCGGCCTGGATAGATGAAAATGTCGGTATCGCCACTGAAAGCCTTAAGCGTGCCGTCGCGCGCCGCGCTCTCCAGCGAACGCACGCTGGTGGTACCTACCGCGATGACACGTCCACCGCGCTGACGACAGGCTGCAACGGCATCGACCACATCCTGGCCGACCTCGAGCCACTCGCGATGCATATGATGATCTTCGATGTGCTCGACGCGCACCGGTTGAAAGGTGCCAGCGCCCACGTGCAGCGTGACGAAAGCGCGCTCTACGCCTTTCTCTTGCAGTGCCGCCAGTAGCGGCGTATCGAAGTGCAACCCCGCCGTTGGCGCGGCGACAGCGCCGGCCCGCTGCGCATAAACCGTCTGATAGCGTTCGCGATCAGCGGTTTCGTCCGGTCGATCTATATAAGGAGGCAGCGGCATGTGCCCGACGCGATCGAGCAAGGGCAGCACGTCTTCCGCAAATTCCAGTTCGAACAGGGCGTCATGGCGCGCCAGCATCAGCGCCTCACCACCGCCCTCAATATGAATTTTTGTTCCCGGCTTCGGTGACTTGCTGGAGCGGATATGTGCTAGCACGCGACGACCATCGAGCACGCGCTCGACAAGCACCTCGACTTTGCCGCCCGTTTCCTTCTGGCCGAACAGACGCGCCGGAATCACCCGCGTGTCGTTGAAAACCATCAGATCGCCAGGCAACAGGTAGTCGAGCAGCTCGGCGAACCCACGATGTTCCAGCCGCCCGGTCATTCCATCGAGCACCAGCAGCCGGCTGGCCCGGCGCTCGGCCAGCGGGTGGCGAGCGATCAGCGAATCGGGGAGCTGAAAGGAGAAATCGGAAACTTGCATTGAAAATGATCAGCACGAGGCTTGGGGGCGCAAAGCTTAGCGGAAACGCCTCAATCTGACCACGCCAGACGATTGACCGACTCGCATTGCATCCCTATACTGCGCCGCCACTGTGCCTCGATGGCGGAATCGGTAGACGCAGCGGATTCAAAATCCGCCGTTGGTAACAACGTGAGAGTTCGAGTCTCTCTCGAGGCACCATGAATCAGAAGCCACAGGCAACCGATTGCCTTTGGAACAGGGGAACCGCGCAGCAGTAGCGGCATCACCCCAGCAGTATCGATGCGCCACGCGCATCAGCAAGCGCGACATGCTTCATCGGGCTATATCGCAGCACGCTCTGGAAGCGCTCATCGAGCGACAGCTTCGTAACGGCGCAGCGCATCTCGCTCCATGGCGACATCATAAAGAACGCAAGCAACGCTAAAGCGCGCCGAAATGGCGCCCCTGCAGTGGGCAAACTCTATGACTCCGAGGGCTTGGCATCGGCCGGCGAGTTATCGTAGAGTGTGCCCACTGTGTTTGCATGGGTCGCTGTTGAATCGTGACCTGGTGCAGTAGATCTTCAGATCCGCTACATCCCGTTCGACTCTTTACTCCTTGCAACCAGTCTCCGCTTCCTGCCCCATGCAGGGGCGCTTCTACTATTGAGTTTCAAGGATACAAAGACATGTCGAATCGTCAGAACGGTACCGTCAAGTGGTTTAACGACGAGAAAGGTTTTGGTTTCATCACTCCCGAGAGCGGTCCGGATCTGTTCGTGCACTTCCGCGCGATCGAAGGCAACGGCTTCAAGAGCCTGAAAGAAGGCCAGAAAGTCAGCTTCGTCGCTGTGCAAGGTCAAAAGGGCATGCAGGCTGACCAGGTGCAAATCCAGGAATAAGCCCTCACTCCGAAAAGCCCCTGATGGCAACATCAGGGGCTTTTTTATGCGCGTGATTCCGTAGAATGCGCACTGCCATTTTTAGCGAGACACCCATGCGCAACCATCTGCTCAGCCCGCAGGGCCAGTTTCCTGCAGCCGGCCTATTTCGCCGGCTCGCCGCAATCTTCTACGATTCGTTTCTTTCCATCGCACTGATGATGGTGGTCACGCTGC
Source organism: Pseudomonas sp. MTM4 (assembly GCF_019355055.1). Taxonomy (NCBI): domain Bacteria; kingdom Pseudomonadati; phylum Pseudomonadota; class Gammaproteobacteria; order Pseudomonadales; family Pseudomonadaceae; genus Pseudomonas; species Pseudomonas sp. MTM4. The sequence continues at coordinate 4,280,696 of NZ_CP048411.1, read as the reverse complement.
TCTACCAGCAGGGCGTGCTGCGCCTGATTTACGGCAGCGAAGGCCTGCAGGCATTGGCAGAAGCTGGCGGGCTGGACATCGATCCGATCCTGTCCACGCTGTTGCTGTTCAGCCTGTTCGGCTTTTTCGCCAAGTTCTGGACCCACAATGGCCAGACGCTTGGCATGCAGGTCTGGGGCGTGCGCATTCAGAACGCCGACGGCAGCGCCATCGACCTGTGGCAGGCGCTGCTGCGCTTTCTGATTGCAATCATGTCCTTGCTGGCGCTGGGGCTGGGCTATTGGTGGATGCTTTGGGACAAGCAGCACCGCACCTGGCATGACATCTATTCGGAAAGCCAGGTCGTTCAGCTACCGAAGAATATTCATAAGAAATAGCTTCAGGCTCGGCACTGCTCGCCGCCTAGTCGAGCGCTCTTGCATTACTAGCCCGCCCGCCGCAACAACCAAACGCCCGCTAGCGCACAGATGCCTGCGGGCACCGCCACCGCCAGCAGCGGCGAGAAGCCGAACACCTGGCTCGCCGGACCTAGCAGGTCTTGCAGAATGCGGAACACGAAGCCGACGATCACACCGGTGAAGATGCGCTGCCCGAGGGTCACCGAGCGCAACGGCCCGAAGATGAACGAGATGGCCAGCAGCATCAGCGCCACCGTCACCACCGGCTGCAGCACCTTGGTCCAGAACGCCAACCAGTAGCGCCCGTTATTCAGCCCTTGGTCGCCGAGGTAGTGGATATAGCGCCACAAGCCGGTGACGGACAGGGCATCAGGCTCCATGACGACGGTACCGACCAGCTGCGGCGTCAATAGCACGTCCCAATGCTCCTCGGCGGCCTTGACCACTTCGGTATGATCGCCGCGAAAATGCGTGGTAGCGACGTCGCTGAGCTGCCAATGATCGCCATCGTAGCGCGCCCGGCGGGCAAAACTTGCCGACAGAAGCTGCCGCTGCTCATCGAAACGGTAGCGAGTGACACCCAGCAGCAGACCGCTTGGCTGCACCGCATTGATGTGTACGAATTCTTCGCCCTGTCGATGCCAGAGGCCACGTTTGCTGCTTTGCGCCTCACCCGCCCCCTGCGCCGATGCCCGGTTGGCCTGAGCAATATTCTCGCTCCAAGGCGCCAGATATTCGCCAATCAGAATGCCTACCAGCATCAGCAGCAGCATCGGCTTCATCACGGCGACTACGATACGCCCGAGCGATACGCCAGCGGCACGCATGATGGTCAGCTCGCTGCTGCTGGCAAGCGTGCCGAGGCCGATGAGACAACCGATCAGTGCCGCCATCGGCAGCATTTCGTAGATTCGCGACGGCGTTGTGAGCAGGACGTAAACAGCGGCATTCAGCGTGCCGTAACTCCCCTTCACATCGCCCAGCTCGTCGATGAAAGCGAACAGCAACGCCAGCCCGACGATGATCCCGAGCACAGTGAGAATCGCCAGCAATACATGGCTGCCGATATAGCGATCGAGCTTACGCATGAGCGACCCCCGACCTGCTCCGACGCTTGCTGATGGCGAGCCTCAGCGGTTCCCAGTAAAGCATCAACATTCCTATCGCAAAGAAGATTGCATGCACCCACCAGAGCCCCAATGCAGCGGGGATCCGCCCCTTATCAAGGGAACCACGCGCAGCGATCAGCAGCGCCAGGTAGGTCATGTACAGAAGAATCGCAGGCAACAGCTTGAGGAAACGCCCCTGACGCGGATTGACCTTCGACAGCGGCACCGCAAGCAGGGTCACGATGAAGACCAGTAACGGCAGCGACAGGCGCCATTGCAGTTCGGACTGCAAGCGAATGTCGTCACTGCCGAACAGCTCACTGGTAGGCATCGCCTCGCGCTCGCTCAGTTCGACACTGACCTCAGGCTTTGGTAACAGTACGCCGTAGGTGTCGTACTGGATCGCGCGGTAATTGGCCTGCCCCGGATTGCCGTCGTAGCGGTAACCGTTTTCCAGAATCAGGTAGCGGCTTCCATCGGGCTGAATCTCCTGCCGACCGCTTTCGGCCACCAGCACGGATAGACCACGCTTCTCTCCGGTCGCCTCGGACAAGTTGGTTTCGGAGATGAATACGCCTGCCAGCTCCGTGCGGTCGTCGGTCAGCTCACGGGTATAAGTCACCCGAGTTCCGTCGCGCAGGGTTTGGAAGCGTCCGGGCACCAGCGTATCGAACTCGGTCAGCGAGTCTTGCTCATTGAGGATTCGATCGACTTCGGCAACACCTTGCGGCGCCAGGCCGAGACTCAGCCAGCCAACCAGCGCAGCGATCAGCGCGGCCGGCGCCAGACTGTAGACCAGCAGGCGTCGCTGGCTCATGCCGGTGGCCGAAAGGACGGTCATCTCGCTGTCGAGGTAGAGCCGGCCGTAGGCAAGCAGGATGCCGAGAAACAGGCCCAGCGGTAGAATCAGCTGCAGGAACCCGGGCAGGCGGAAGCCCATGATCATCAGAAGCACGCCCGGATCGAGAAGCCCCTGCGCAGCCTGCGCCAGGTATTTGATGAAACGTCCACTCATGATGATCACCAACAGCACGGCGCTGACGGCGCTCAAGGTGACCAGAAGCTCACGGGACAGGTAACGAAAGACGATCAAACCGGACACTCCAGGGTTGTCAGGCTCCGGCGGCTACGCTCAAACTAGCCGCCAATAGCCGGTCCGCCCGCAACAGGACGTTGAATTCACGCAGCACTCTCAACGCCCCGGTGGACGAACCACCGGAAAATAGGCCCGGCATTATCCTGCAAACCCGACTCTTTGTCTTGGGGACTCGACGCCATGGAATTCGTTGTAAAAACAACCAAAGCCGCTGCAGCCAAAACAGCCACCCTGGTTCTGCCAGTTGCCGAGGGGCAACTGCTCGGGGCTACTGCGCAGAGCGTGGACCAGGCCAGCGGCGGAGCCATCAGCACCGTACTGAAGCGCGGCGACCTACAAGGCAAGCCGGGCCAGACCCTACTGCTGCACAGCATGCCGGGCCTCAAGGCCGACCGCGTGCTGCTGGTTGGCATCGGCAAGGGGGACGAACTCGACGCTCGTCAGTGGCGCAAAGCCGCCGGCGCCGCATTCGGCGTTCTCAAGGGCCTCGGTGGCAACGACGCGACCTTCGCCCTGCAAGACGTTCAAGTGAAGGATCGCGACCTCTACGCGCGCACTCGCATGCTGGTCGAAGTGCTGGCTGATGGTCAGTACCGGTTCGATCAATTCAAGAGCAAGAAGAGCGACGCATCGGCGCTCGACAAGATCACTCTGCTCGTCGACAAGGCAAACCAGACTCAGGCCGAGCAAGCCGCACACCACGCCACCGCAATCGCCGCCGGAATGAGCTTCGCCCGCGACCTGGGCAACCTGCCGCCGAACATATGCCACCCCAGCTATATGGCCGAACAGGCCAGGCAGCTCGGCAAGGCATTCAAGGGGCTTAAAGTCGAGGTGCTGGATGAGAACAAGCTGCGCGAACTCGGCGCCGGCGCCTTCCTCGCCGTCTCCCAGGGCAGCGACCAGCCAGGCTGCATCGTGATCATGCAGTACAACGGTGGCAAGAAAGGCGAGCAGCCTTACGCGCTCGTCGGCAAAGGCATCACCTTTGACACAGGCGGCATCAGCCTCAAGCCCGGCCTGGGCATGGACGAAATGAAATACGACATGTGCGGCGCGGCCAGCGTGCTCGGCACCTTCCGCGCGGCATTGGAACTGCAGTTGCCTATCAACTTGGTCGGCCTGCTGGCATGCGCGGAGAACATGCCCAGCGGCAAGGCCACGCGCCCGGGCGACATCGTCACCACCATGAGCGGCCAGACGGTCGAGATCCTCAACACCGATGCCGAAGGCCGTCTGGTCCTTTGCGACACCCTGACGTATGCCGAGCGCTTCAAGCCGCGCGCCGTGATCGACGTCGCCACGCTGACCGGCGCCTGCATCGTTGCCCTGGGCAGCAACACCTCGGGCCTGCTGGGCAATGACGATGCGCTGCTGCAGCAGGTGCTGGGCGCCGGCCAGAAAGCCGATGACCGCGCCTGGCAACTGCCCCTCTTCGACGAATACCAGGAGCAACTGGACAGCCCCTTCGCTGACATCGCCAACATCGGCGGACCCAAGGCCGGCACGATCACCGCCGCGTGCTTCCTCTCGCGCTTCACCAAGGCCTATCCCTGGGCTCACCTGGACGTCGCCGGCACCGCCTGGATCAGTGGCGGCAAGGAAAAAGGCGCCAGCGGCCGTCCTGTGCCCCTGCTGACCCAGTACCTGCTGGATCGAGCCGAGCAGGCATGAGACAGGCGAGCGGGAACCGGACATGACACGGGTCGAGTTCTATGTGTTGCCCGATAGCGAACCGGCAGGCCGAGCCAAAGCGGCCTGCCTGCTGGCGAGCAAGGGCTGGCAGCACGGGATGCCGGTGTTCATTCGCTGCGACGACAGCCAACAGTGCGGTCAGCTGGACGAGCTGCTGTGGAGCTTTCGCGCCGAACGCTTCATACCGCACGAACTGCACGACGACGATCCGCATGCGCCGGTGGTGATCGGCACGGAGCAACCACCCGCCACTGCCCAAGGTCTGCTGATCAATCTGGCGCCAACGCTATCGCCACATACCGATCAGTTCAGCCGCGTGATCGAGATCGTCAACCAACAACCGGAGCTACTAAGCCTTTGCCGAGACAATTTCCGCCTCTATCGGCAACGTGGCTATGAACCGAAGCGAGTCGAACTGTAGCGCCAGTGCCGCTGGGTTCGGCGAACTCATCGCCTTATCGACGAGTCAACAACGATAGGCATCGGGCTCATCCCGTTTAACGAGCGCCACGACCACCTGGACGCTTAATCTCCGGAAACCACCGTACATGACGCAAACGCCAAAACCCACCCATCTACTCGACGACCTGGAGTCCATCCGTGCGCTGCTAGGAGATCAGGACCCGCCCGTGTTGAGCGAGACGCTGGATCCGGACAGCATCCCTGTGCTCTCGGAAATCGTCCAACCCGCACCTTCCGCAACAAGCCAGCCAGAGCCGGAGCCCCGCGAACCCGCCGTCCGTACGGCTTTTCGTACCTTGGCCGAGCGCCATCTCGATCTCGAATTGCGCACCGCCGCGCAATTGATCCTGCAAGAAGTGATCGACGACTTCGTTCCGCAGATCGAAGCCGAGCTGCGGCATCGACTGGAAGCCCGAGCCGAGCAACTGATCAAGACCCATCGCACCTGAGCTGCCGATACGGCAACTCAGCCGCTTTTCGATAACACCCCTTCCAACCCAGTCCAGACCAGCTGTCGCCTCGATCGCGGCGCGATAAAAGCGCCATTGCGGTTCTGCCACCCGCGTACTTACCTTTATACTCTCCGGTTTTTCCGACCAGCCGTTCTAAGGGTCCCGCCGAATGGACAAGACCTACCAGCCGCACGCCATCGAGACTTCCTGGTACCAGACCTGGGAATCGAACAACTATTTCGCACCCCAGGGTTCGGGCGAGCCCTACACCATCATGATCCCGCCGCCGAACGTTACCGGCAGCCTGCACATGGGTCATGGCTTCAACAACGCCATCATGGACGCGCTGATCCGCTTCCGCCGCATGCAGGGCCGCAACACCCTGTGGCAGCCGGGCACCGACCACGCGGGCATCGCCACGCAGATGGTAGTCGAGCGCCAGCTGGGCGCCCAAGGCGTCAATCGCCACGATCTGGGCCGTGCCAAGTTTCTCGAGAAGGTCTGGGAGTGGAAGCACGAGTCTGGTGGCAACATCACCCGGCAGATTCGCCGCCTGGGCTCCTCGGTGGACTGGTCGCGCGAGCGCTTCACCATGGACGAGGGCCTGTCCGAAGCGGTCAAGGAAGCCTTCGTGCGCCTGCACGAGGACGGCCTGATCTATCGCGGCAAGCGCCTGGTCAACTGGGACACCAAGCTGCACACCGCTATTTCCGACCTGGAAGTGGAAAACCACGACGAGAAGGGCCATCTCTGGCATCTGCGCTATCCGCTGGCTGACGGTGCGCGCACCGCCGATGGCAAGGATTATTTGGTGGTCGCCACCACCCGCCCGGAAACCATGCTCGGTGACGCCGCCGTCGCCGTGCATCCCGAGGACGAGCGCTACAAGGACCTGATCGGTCGCCACATCATGCTGCCGCTGGTCAATCGCCTGATTCCCATCGTCGCCGACGATTACGTCGACCTCGAGTTCGGTACCGGCTGCGTGAAGATCACTCCGGCGCACGACTTCAACGACTATGAAGTTGGCAAGCGCCACAGGCTGCCGTTGATCAATATCTTCGATCAGAACGCAGCGATCCTGGCCCGCGCCCAGGTGTTCCATATCGACGGCACGCTGAACGACAAGGTCGACCCGAGCCTGCCCGACGGCTATGCGCGCATGGACCGCTTCGACGCGCGCAAGGCCATCGTCGCCGAATTCGAGGCCATGAGCCTGTTGGAGAAGATCGACGACCACGCACTGAAAGTCCCGCGTGGCGATCGCTCCGGCACCATCATCGAGCCCTGGCTGACCGACCAGTGGTACGTCTCCACCAAGCCGCTGGCGGAAAAAGCCATCGCTGCGGTGGAAAGCGGCGAGATCCAGTTCGTTCCCAAGCAGTACGAGAACATGTACTTCAGCTGGATGCGCGACATCCAGGACTGGTGCATCAGCCGCCAGCTGTGGTGGGGCCACCGCATTCCGGCCTGGTACGACGAAGCCGGCCACGTCTACGTCGGCCGCGACGAGATGGAAATCCGCCGCAAGTACAACCTCGGCAATGAAGTGGAGCTGCGCCAGGACGAGGACGTGCTGGACACCTGGTTCAGCTCCGGCCTGTGGACCTTCTCCACCCTCGGCTGGCCCGAGCAGACCGATTTCCTCAAGACCTTCCACCCCACCGATGTGCTGGTCACCGGCTTCGACATCATCTTCTTCTGGGTCGCCCGAATGATCATGCTCTCGACCCACCTGACCGGGCAGATCCCGTTCAAGACCGTCTACGTCCACGGTCTGGTGCGCGATGGCCAGGGCCAGAAGATGTCCAAGTCAAAGGGCAACGTGCTCGATCCGCTGGACATCGTCGACGGCATCACCCTGGACGAACTGCTGCAAAAACGCACCAGCGGCATGATGCAACCCAAGCTCGCCGAGAAGATCGCCAAGCAGACCCGCGCCGAGTTCCCCGAAGGCATCGCCAGCTACGGTACCGACGCGCTGCGCTTCACGTTCTGCTCGCTGGCCTCCACCGGTCGCGATGTGAAGTTCGACATGGGCCGCGTCGAGGGCTACCGCAACTTCTGCAACAAGCTGTGGAACGCCGCCAACTTCGTCTTCGAGAACACCGAAGGCAAGGACACGGGAATCAATGGTGAGCCCGTTGAACTGTCCTCCGTGGATCGCTGGATCATCTCCGCGCTGCAACGCACCGAAGCCGAAGTGACCCGCCAGTTGGAAAACTTCCGCTTCGACCTGGCCGCGCAAGCCCTATACGAATTCGTCTGGGACGAGTACTGCGCCTGGTATCTGGAGCTGGTCAAACCAGTGCTCTGGGACGAAACCGCAAGCGCCGACCGCCAGCGCGGCACCCGCCGCACCCTGGTGCGCGTACTGGAAACCGCGCTGCGCCTGGCGCATCCGTTCATGCCCTTCATCACCGAGGAAATCTGGCAGCGCGTCGCGCCGCTGGCGGGCAAGACCGGTCCGACCCTGATGCTGCAACCCTGGCCGGAATACAACCCCGAGCGCCTCGACGAGGCAGCAGAAGGCGATATCGAGTGGGTCAAGGCGTTCATGCTGGGCATTCGCCAGATCCGTGGCGAGATGAATATCTCCATGGCCAAGCGCATCGACGTGGTGCTAGGCAATGCCTCGGAAACGGACCTGCGCCGCCTCGGTGAGAACGAGCCGCTGTTGAAGAAGCTGGCCAAGCTCGAAAGCGTCCGTGTGCTTAGCGAAGGCGAAGAGGCACCGCTGTCCGCCACCGCCCTGGTCGGCGACCTGCAGGTACTGGTGCCCATGGCTGGCCTGATCGACAAGGACGCCGAACTGGCGCGCCTGGACAAGGAAATCGGCCGTCTCGATGGCGAGGTCAAGCGCGTCGGCGGCAAGCTCTCCAACGCCGGCTTCGTCGACAAGGCGCCGGCCGAGGTGATCGACAAGGAACGCGCCAAACTGGCCGAAGCCGAACAGGCAAAAGCCCGACTGGTGGAACAGCGCGAGCGCATCGCCGGGCTGTGATGGTTAGCTGATCGCAGCGGCTCGCCGTTGCGATCAGTAGCAAAACGGAGTGCGCTGGCACCGGCTGGCGCTCTTCGTCTTGAGCGCCCACGGTCATTTCCAGCCTTACCTTAAACCGAACGCCAGCCTGTTTGAATCGCGCTTGATCAGTGACAAGTTATAACCGGCACCGCCGGTACAATATGACTCACAACAAAATCCCGAATAACAACTGGCAGGCCGAGCCAACGCAGAAGCTCTACGACATGAACTAAGCCCGCAGCACAGCGAGCCCGACCGGGCAGCCGTACGCGACCGTCACACGCAGGTAGCTACCTTTCCGTATACGGTTTTCTAACTTACTTCACTCGCTAAAGCCCATCGCCATTTTGAGCCTGCCAACGACCGAGCCGTTCGGCATTCCGAACCGCCGGTCCGGTTTCTCAAGATGGAGCCCCTCCGATGTATGCACTCATGGCTGTTGTGTTTGTTCTGGGCTATCTCTGTATAGCCTTCGAACACCCACTCAAGATCGACAAAGCCGCCGCCGCGCTGCTCACCGCAGTGCTGACCTGGACCGTACTGATATTAGGTGCGGACAGCATTCTGCCGCTGCTGCAACCAGGCAGTCATGATCCAGGCGACTCATCGGCCGTAGTGGTCGAATCGTTGCGCCACCACCTCGGCGAGATATCGGAAATCCTGTTCTTTCTGCTTGGCGCGATGACCATCGTCGAGCTGATCGACTCCCACGAGGGCTTCAAGGCCATCACCGACCGAATTCAGACACGCAAGCGCGTTCATCTGCTATGGATCATCGGCTTCCTGACCTTCTTCCTGTCAGCCGCGCTGGACAACCTGACCACTACGATCGTTATGGTTTCGCTGCTACGCAAACTGATCCGCGGGCGTCCGGAACGCTGGCTGTACGTGGGCATCGTGGTGATCGCCGCCAACGCCGGTGGTGCCTGGTCGCCGATTGGCGACGTGACCACTACCATGCTCTGGATCGGTGGCCAGATCACCGCCTCCGGCGTTATCACTGGCCTGTTCCTGCCGAGCCTGGTCTGCCTGTTGGTGCCATTGATCATCCTCAGCTTCCGCTTGCGTGGCGAGGCGCCGCGGCCACGTGTGCGGGCGCACCTTGCCGAACACAGCTCATCGGCTACCACTCCGTTCGAGCGCAACCTGGTTCTGGCGCTCGGTCTCGGGGCCCTGCTGTTCGTGCCGATCTTTAAAACCGTGACACACCTGCCGCCTTACATGGGCATCCTCTTCGGCCTCGGAGTGCTTTGGATCACCACTGAATTCATCCACCGCCATAAGAATGACGAGGACAAACATCCGCTTTCGGTCGTCGGCGTGCTGCGCAAGGTCGATACCCCCAGCGTGCTGTTCTTTCTCGGCATCCTGCTGGCCGTCGCGGCACTGGCCACTGCCGGTCACCTGACGCAGGTCGCTACGGCGCTACGCGAGACGATGGGCCACATCTATCCCATCAACTACGCCATCGGCCTGCTATCGGCTGTAGTCGACAACGTGCCGCTGGTTGCCGGTTCGATGAAAATGTACCCGCTGGTGAGCCCGGCTATGCTTGCCGAAGCCGCGGCTGACGAAACCGTATGGCTCTCGCAATTTGTCGTCGATGGCAATTTCTGGGAAATGCTCGCCTACTGCGCCGGCACCGGCGGTAGCACGCTGATCATCGGCTCGGCGGCGGGCGTTGCAGCAATGGGCATGGAGAAGATCAGCTTCACTTGGTATATCAAGCGGGTCAGCCTGCTAGCTTTCCTCGGCTACACAGCCGGCGCGGTCACTTACATCGGCATGCTCGCGCTGCGTTAATCGATACGCCTCGTTCTGTGCCGTTGAAGCCTCGCATAGGCTCAACGGCACAGAACCACTGTCATGGAACCGTGATGACTGTCAGCAAAACCAGAAGCAGTTTCTACCGTCGACTCTACGTCGCCTGGCTGATCGACAGCGGTGCAGCCACCAGCGTGCCCGCGCTGGTCGCCGCGACCGGGATGCCAAGGCGCACAGCCCAAGACACCCTGACCGCACTGGCCGATCTCGATATCGACTGCCGCTTCGCCCAGGAGGACGGCGAGCGGCATAACGCCGGTCAATACCGCATCCACGACTGGGGCGCGATCGACCGCCATTGGATCGAGCGCAACCTGCCCCAGCTCAAATCCGTTCTCGGCTACCCCTGAGCGCCGTTCAGCATGAACGTCGATCTGTTGCTGGTCTTGGCATTGCTGGCCACCTGCGTCGGGTTGTTCATCCTCAACCGGCCGCGGATGGATGTCGTCGCGCTGCTGGCCATGGTCGCCCTTCCGCTGACTGGGGTCCTTAGCGTTGCCGAAGCACTGGCCGGTTTCAGCGATCCCAGCGTCGTACTGATCGCCGCGCTTTTCGTGATCGGCAACGGCCTGGTGCGTACCGGCATCGCTTATCGCATGGGCGAGTGGTTGATGCGCTCGGCCGGCAGCAGCGAGACACGCCTGCTGGTACTGCTGATGCTTGCCGTTGCCGGACTGGGCTCGGTGATGAGCTCGACCGGCGTGGTCGCCATCTTCATTCCGGTGGTGCTGAGCATCGCCGCAAAGATGAATGTATCGCCGCGCCGCCTGATGATGCCGCTGGCGTTCGCCGGCTTGATGAGCGGCATGCTCACACTGGTCGCCACACCGCCGAACATGGTGGTACACAGCGAGCTACGACGCGCCGGCCTGGTCGGCTTCGCCTTCTTCAGTTTTGCGCCCATCGGGCTGACCATCCTGCTGCTAGGTATCGCCTACATGCTGCTGGCGCGGCGCTGGCTTGGGCAGTCGAGCGATCCGGACAGCACCGCAGAACCCCGCGACACGCTCGCGGCCTTGGCCCAACGCTACCGACTGCCCGAGCGCGAACGCCGTCTTCGCGTACTGCCCGCATCGCCGCTGGCCAACCAAGCGCTCGACGAGCTGCGGCTTCGTACTCAATACGGCATCAATGTCATCGGCATCGAGCGCCAACGGCGTTTCCGCCGTCTGTTATTGATCGCCACCGGCAATACGCAATTGCTTGCGGGAGACGTATTGCTGGTCGACCTGGCGAGCCCGGCGATCGGGCTGCTTGGCGCGTACGACGAACTGGGGCTCGAGCCGCTGCAGCTCGACACTTCCTACTATGGCGATCACTCCCGCGAGCTGGGCCTGGCAGAGGTGGCGCTGCCACCGGACTCGCGTCTTCCCGGCAAGACCATTCAGGATCTGGGCTTTCGCTCCAATCACAAGCTCAACGTCGTCGGCCTGCGGCGCAACCACGAGGCGCTGCAAGGCTTGCTGGTCGATGAAAAACTCAAACCCGCCGACACCCTGCTGGTAGCCGGCGGCTGGAAACACATACATCGCCTGCAAGGCATGCGCCGAGATTTCCTGGTCTTGAGCCTGCCCGCCGAGATTGATGACGTAGCGCCCGCCGCTAATCAGGCGCCCTTCGCGTTGTTCGGGCTGGCCGTGATGGTGGTGCTGATGGTCAGCGGCGTGGTCCCTAACGTGCTCGCCGCGCTGATCGGCTGCCTGGTCATGGGGCTGTTCCGCTGCATCGACATGGACAGTGCCTACAGAGCCATCCACTGGCAAAGCCTGGTGCTGATCGTCGGCATGCTGCCGTTCGCCCTGGCGCTGGAAAAGACCGGCGGGATAGCACTGGCGGTATCGGCGCTGATCGGCCTGTTTGGCGACTCCGGCCCGCAGGCGTTGCTGGCCTGCCTGTTTCTGCTCACGGCCATCATCGGCCTGTTCATCTCCAACACCGCAACCGCGGTATTGATGGCGCCGGTGGCGATTTCCACAGCCGAGCAAATTGGCGCATCGCCCTATCCCTTCGCCATGATCATCGCGCTGGCCGCCTCAGCCGCGTTCATGACGCCGATTTCTTCGCCCGTGAATACCTTGGTGATTGGGCCAGGCAACTATCGTTTCGCGGATTTCGTGCGCATCGGTGTGCCCTTCACCTTGTTGGTCATGCTGACATCGGTGTTAATGGTGCCGCTGCTCTTCCCGCTTTGAAATTTCTATCAGCCATCCGTAGCGTGGTCGCCTGACCATTGCTGCCGTTAAGCTGACGCCCTCCACGCTCGCCTGGTCCGAACCAATGACCCAACGCCCCGCCCTGTTCCCTGTCCTGCTGGCCGGAGCCACGCTGCTGCTCGTCGTTCACGGGCTCGGTCGTTTCGTCTATACGCCATTACTGCCCTGGCTAGTGGAAGACGGGCAGTTAACCGTGCAACAAGGCGCGAGCATCGCCAGTTGGAACTACCTCGGCTACCTGATCGGCGCGCTGCTGGCGTTGCGCTGGCATCGGGTCTCGCAGATCCGCCGAAGCCTGCCTTGGGCGCTGATAGTGCACGTGTTGACCACCCTGGCACAGACCCAGGCCGAGTCTGCGGAGTCGCTTTCGGCGCTGCGTCTGCTCAATGGCATCAGCAACGGGTTGGTGTTCGTTCAGGCCCCTTCGCTGGTTCTGGAATGGCTTGCGCGGCATCGGCGCGTGTCATCCAGCGGTCTGGTTTACCTGGGCGTTTGCGTTGGGCTGATCCTCTCCAGCCTCCTGGTGAGCCTGAGCAACGGCGTGCTGGCAGGCGCCGATCGTTGGTGGCCGGCGGCGTTGCTTTCAATCCCGCTGGCTTGGTGGGGCTGGCGCCAACTGGCGCGGCTGGACATACCCGACGACACAACGACGGAAGACGCCGAGCATATCCGCAGCGGACGACTGCTGGATCGCGCCAGCACACCGCTGTTTCTGGCCTATGCCGGCGCGGGCATGGGCTACATCCTGCCGATGACCTTTCTGCCGATGGTAGCGCGGCTGCAGGTGGAGCCCGGTGATTTCCTGATCGAAAGCAGTTGGCTGGTAGTGGCGCTCGCGACGCTTCCCTCGCCTTGGCTGTGGAATCGATTGGGCGCCCTGCTTGGCGATGTCCGGGCACTGCGTTTGAGCTATGTCACTCAACTGATCGGCGTGCTGGCTGCCCTGTTGCTGCCGGGTGCGCCGGGCATCCTGCTCTGCGCCGTGCTGGTCGGCAGTACCTTCCTCGGCACGGTGCTGCTGACCCAGCGGCTGGCGCGCACGCTGCATCCGCATCAGGGGCCGCGCCTGTCAGCCGCGCTGATCGCCTTTTACGGCCTGACGCAACTCGCCGCTCCCTGGCTGACCAGCGTCTGGATGGGCATGGGCGGCAGCCTGCACAGCGCCTTTTGGCTTGGCGCCGGCGCGCTGCTATGGGGGCTGATCTGGATGCTGCTGGTCCCACGCCGCGCTTGAAAGCTGTGGGACAATGCCGACTTCATCGTTACAGCAGCCGAACATGAACGTCCCAAAAGCCAATAGCCAATCACGCGCCGCCAAGCCGGCCAGCGGCACGGCCACACTGCATCCGCGCAATCGCCACACCGGGCGCTACGATTTCCCTGCGCTGATTGCCGCCAGTCCGGAGCTGGCCGAGTATGTGATTCTCAACCCATACGGCAAGGAGAGCATCGACTTCGCCAACCCGGATGCGGTGCGCGTGTTCAACCGGGCATTGCTCAAGCAGTTCTACGGCATCGCCCACTGGGACATTCCAGCGGGCTACCTGTGCCCGCCGATTCCCGGGCGGGCCGACTACCTGCATGGCCTGGCCGATCTTCTGGCCACCCAGAACGCCGATGAAATCCCCCGCGGCGCCAGGATCCACGCACTGGACATCGGCACCGGCGCCAACTGCATCTATCCGCTGATCGGTCTACGCGAATACGGCTGGCGCTTCACCGGCTCGGATATCGACGCGATCGCCCTGGCTTCGGCGCGCACCATCGTCGCGGCGAACGGGCTCGGCAAGAACATCACGTTGCGCCAACAGACGGACTCGCGACACATCTTCGAAAAGATCGTGCAGCCTGACGACCGATTCGACATCACCCTCTGCAACCCGCCTTTCCATGCCTCCCAGGCGGAAGCCAACAGCGGCAGCCAGCGCAAATGGCGCAACCTCGGCAAGCTCGACCCGAAACGCAAGCTTCCGGCACTGAACTTTGGCGGCCAGGCGGCGGAACTCTGGTGTGAAGGCGGGGAAGCGGCATTCATCGCTCGATTGGCGGACGAAAGCCGTGGCGTGGCGGAGCAAGTCTGCTGGTTCAGTACGCTGGTATCCAAGGCGGGCAATGTGCAACCGCTGCAGGCACGGCTGAAAAAACTCGGCGCCCATCAGATACAGGTCTCGGACATGTCTCAAGGGCAGAAGCGCAGCCGCTTTGTCGCCTGGACCTTCCTGAACGAAGCGCAGCAGAACGAGTGGCGCTCGACACGTTGGAAGCGCCAGCCAGGCTGAGTCAATTCAGCGAACGACGGAAGTACTTGGGCGCATCCTCATAACCCAGTCGTGCATAGAAACGGTGCGCCGCGTCGCGTCGAACATCGCAATGAAGTTCCATGCGATCACAACCGCGACCTCGGGCACGCAGCTCGGCAGCCTGCACCAGCAGCTCACCGATCCCCCGGCTGCGTGCCGTCGAGTCGACGCAGAGATAGCTGATCCGGCAGAAGTCGCCCTCAAGGGCTAACTGCGCGATGAAATGCAGGGAGATGAAGCCGAGCAGTTGGCCATCATCCCCCTCGGCCACGAGCAGACAGGCATCGTCATGATCGATTTGTTGCTGAAGACGACTGTCGATGAGCTCATCGCTTGCCGGGTAGCCAAGCTGGCCCAGCAGGCGAGCTATCGTTACAGCGTCGTCGCGGCGCGCCTTGCGCACGCAAGGCATGGCTCAGACCGCCACGTCCCACAGCTGCTTGTTTTTCAAGACCATGGTCTGAATGTAACGCGGCTCGCCATTGATCTCTTCCAGCTCAGTCATGCCAGCGAGCTCGCCGACTACGCGGTAGCGCTTGCCGACGCGCTTGTCCTGCAAAGGATAGAGTTGGGCGATCTGTTGGGCGAGTTCGGTAAGAGTGGACATGTTCGGTAGCTCCAATAACTGCATGCCGCAGCTTTTTACAGGGCTTTGGTTACGGTTCTGCGACAGCTTTCAATCGTCTCGCTTGTTGGAGCCATCTACTGCGAATTGATTCCGTAACACCCGTAAAAACTACCAGAACGCTCGATCAGCAAATGCCAACGCCCAGTTGCAGCAGGGCCAGCCCGCCCTGCTGCCAGCCCCACCAAGCCATAGCCAGAAGCAGCGCCAGAACAACGCTGCCTGCCCACAACAAGCCCCTGCGCATTACGCAACGCCCCCGGCCAGACGCACCCGCTCGACCGGTTGTTCGCGAATTGGCCAGTTCAGCGCGGCGGCCATCAGACTGAGAGCGATGGATATTTGCCAGACCAGGTCATAGCTGCCGGTCTGGTCGTAAACCCACCCGCCCAGCCAGCCGCCGAAGAATGAGCCGATCTGATGAAACAGAAAGACGATGCCGCCAAGCATCGACAGGTTGCGCACACCGAACAGCGTCGCCACCGTTCCGTTGGTCAGCGGCACAGTGGATAGCCATAGCAGGCCCATCGCGATGCCGAAGGCATAGGCTGTCCAGAGCGTCAGCGGGGCGAAAAAGAACGCGCTGATTACAACAGCCCGAAGCAGATAGAGCGCCGTCAGCAACTTGGGTTTCGAGTAACAGCCGCCCAACCAACCGGCGGTATAAGTACCCACCACATTGAACAGCCCGACCAGCGCCAGCACCGTGGTGCCCGCCATCGCCGGCAGTTGCTGATCCACCAGATACGCCGGCAGATGCACGCCAATGAATACCACCTGGAACCCGCAGACGAAGAAGCCCAGCGCTAACAGGCGGAAGCCGGAGTGACTGACCGCCTCACGCAGCGCCTCGACCAGCGACTGCTGCGGGCCG
Organism: Pseudomonas sp. MTM4; assembly: GCF_019355055.1. Classification (NCBI taxonomy): domain Bacteria; kingdom Pseudomonadati; phylum Pseudomonadota; class Gammaproteobacteria; order Pseudomonadales; family Pseudomonadaceae; genus Pseudomonas; species Pseudomonas sp. MTM4. The sequence continues at coordinate 4,264,623 of NZ_CP048411.1, read as the reverse complement.
GACACGGGAGCCGGCGGTCCGCTGCGCAACATCAACGCCAGCGGCATGATCAGCGCGACCAGTAGCCCCAGCGCCAGCAACGCCGACGACCAACCCAGCCAGCCAATCAGACCGAGCGTGCCGGGCAGCATCGCAAACTGACCGAAGGAGCCCGCCGCGCTGGCGATGCCCATGGCCATGCTGCGCTTCTCAGCCGGCACGGCGCGACCGACCGCGCCCAAAATCACCGAAAACGAGGTACCGGACAGTCCTAACCCGATCAGCAGGCCGGCGCTCAGCGACAGCGAGACCGGTGAATCCGCGCCAGCCATGAATAATAGGCCGACCGCGTAGAGCACCCCGCCAAGCAATACCGCTCGGGCAACGCCAAAGCGATCCGCCAGCGCGCCAGTGATCGGCTGCGCCAACCCCCAGATCAGATTCTGCAAAGCAATGGCGAAGGCGAAGACCTCACGTCCCCAGCCGAACTCCGCGCTCATCGGCGGCAGGAACAGGCCGAAGCCGTGCCGCACGCCCAGGGAAACGGCCAAGATCAGGGAACCACCCAGCAGGATCCAGGTACTGTTGCGCCATATCGCATTCATCGCCGACACACTTAGTAAAACAAGGGGAAGCCATCTTACCCGCATACCCCCTTTTAACCGCATCCACTTTTTTGCCCTGCGACGGGCACGGTTGCTCGGGTAAACTGCCGTCTGTCCGCCTCACCCGCCCGCGAGTAACCCATGCCGATTCGCCACTGCATCGTTCATCTGATTGAGAAAAAGCCCGACGGCACGCCTGCCGTGCTTCACGCCCGCGATTCGGAGCTTGGCGAATCGCAGGCCATCGAGAATCTGCTGGCCGATCTCAACGAAAGCTACAACGCCAAGCAGGGCAAGGCCTGGGGCTATTTCCACGAAGAGTCGGGGGCCTACCCTTTCAGTGGCTGGCTGGGTCAGTACATGGAAGGCAACCAGGATTTCACCTCCTTCAGCCGCCAAGCCGTCGAGCATTTGCAGAAGTTGATGGAGGAATCCAATCTCTCCACCGGTGGCCATGTGCTCTTCGCTCATTACCAACAAGGCATGACCGACTACCTGGCGATTGCCCTGCTCCACCACAGCAACGGCGTGACCGTCACCGACTCGCTGGACGTCGCGCCAGCCAAACACTTGGACCTCGGCCAACTGCACCTGGCCACCCGGATCAATCTGTCCGAATGGAAGAATAACCGGCAGTCGAAACAGTACATTTCCTTCATCAAGGGCAAGAACGGCAAGAAGGTCTCGGAGTATTTCCGCGACTTCATCGGCTGCCAGGAAGGCGTCGACGGGCCCGGCGAAACCCGTACGTTGCTCAAAGCGTTCAGCGACTACGTCGAAAGTGAAGACCTGCCAGAAGAAAAGGCCCGCGAGAAAACCAGTGCGCTGGTCGGTTACGCCAGCAGCCAGGCGAAGATCGGCGAACCCATGTCGCTGGAAGAGCTGTCCGGCGTGATCGACGAGGAGCACCCACGGGCCTTCTACGAGCACATCCGCAACAAGGATTACGGCCTTTCGCCGGAGATCCCGGCGGACAAGCGCACCCTCAACCAGTTTCAGCGCTTCACCGGCCGCGCCGAAGGGCTGTCGATCAGCTTCGAATCGCACCTGCTGGGCTCGAAGATCGAATATGACGAAGCCCGCAACATGCTGATCATCCGCCAACTCCCGACACAGCTGACCGATCAGCTCAAGCGCCGCAAGGATTGATCACCGGCTGGCCCGCAGCAGCTAACGACAGCGTCTGCGCCTTAGCGGATCGTAGCGCTGCGCTGGCGGTATTGGCGTTCATCAACTCAGCGCATGCTCGATCCGGGCGGCTTGCTCCGCCCGGCTGAGGTCGCCCGCTGGTCATGAGCGGAACGAATCCGACTGTCGCTGAATGAAATTCCCGTTTGTCAGTCACATGGGCTGCTCGATTGGAGCCGCAACTTTGTACGACCCGTTCTGGTAAGGATTCGCAATGGATTGGTTTCACCTGATTATTCTGTCCCTGGTGCAAGGCATCACCGAATTTCTCCCGATTTCCTCGTCCGCTCACTTGATCCTACCGTCCCAGGTGCTCGGCTGGCCGGACCAGGGCCAGGCGTTCGACGTCGCGGTGCATGTCGGCACGCTGCTAGCCGTATTGATCTGTTTCCGTCACGAAGTGATTGCTACCAGCCGCGGCTGGCTGGCTCACGTATTCAGACGGCAGGTCAGCGCTGAGAGCCGTCTGGGCTGGGCAATCATCGTTGGTACTCTGCCAGCGGCAGTCATCGGGCTATTGCTGGAGGACTTCATCGAGCAGTACACCCGTTCAATGCTGTTGATTGCCGCCACCACCATCATCTTCGGTTTGCTGCTGTGGTACGCCGACATCAAGGGCCGGCGGGTCGCTGAAATCGATCACCTGACCTGGAAAAGCGCGCTGATTATCGGATTCGCCCAGGCGCTGGCGTTGATTCCAGGCACATCCCGCTCGGGCATTACCATGACCGCCGCCCTGCTGCTCGGTTTTACCCGGCAGACCGCCGCGCGCTTCTCCTTCCTGCTGTCGATACCGCTGATCCTTGCCGCTGGTGGGCTGAAAGCGGTCGAACTGGCCCAATCCGGCGAAGCTGCGCAATGGAACGACATTTTCATCGGCGCGGCCCTGTCCTTCGTCGCCGCATTCCTCTGCATCAAGCTGTTCCTCAAGGCCCTGGATGCGCTGGGCATGTTGCCCTTCGTGATCTATCGCTTGCTGTTGGGCGTCGCGCTGCTGTTCATCGCGCTCTGACGCTCGGAACACGAAAGGCCCGCGGAACGGCGTTGCGCAGTTCGCGGGCCTGAGGCATCAACGGGCGTCGATGCGGTAGCCGATGCGCGGGAAATGCACATGGACCACGCCGGCGCGCTCATCTTCACGGCGCAGAATCAACTCCTCGACACCGACGAATACCAGCTCGCCAGCAACCGGATCCGTTCCGTAGTCCACCGCGGAAATGGTCACCGACTGGCCGGCCTGGAAGCCGTTAGGCTCGAAGAAGGCCTCGTCTGGCAACGCAGCCGGAGTGGAGCTGCGGGCGATGGATACGGCCTCTTCGGCAGATAGCTCGGAAAGCGAGCCATGACCGACAGCCAGTACCCTACCAAGCCAGGCGGCAACATCAGGATAATCGTCCACCAGTGGCGCAGTGACAGGCGTGCCCTTGAGAAACCACAGACAATGCGCAACCGCAATGTCGGCCACGCAAGGCACGCTGCCCAGCAGAAACCCGCCGCTTTCGCGCGACAATTGTTGCTGCAGACGCGCCATCAACACCGGCCAGTGGCTCTTGGCCTGTTCTAGCGGAATACGTGTCACGGAGCCGCTACTGAACAGCTCGGCGCGATCCTTGCTGAAAATCTGCACGAATTCCTTGGGCACCTGAGCGAAACGCAGCGCCATGGACTCGGGTTGGAACACCAGGCTCACCGCATGCAGGAACAGCACCGAATCGGCCCACTGCGCCAAGGTCGCCGCCACGAACTCCCGCCCTTCCGGAAACAGCGCCGGCGTGTTTTTCTCGGCGTCCAGGCGGCGGGCCATCAATGCGGTATCGCAATACACATCGGCGCCGATCTGCAGCACCGGCGTACGCCGATAGCCACCGGTCAGCGCGGTGAGATCCGGCTTGGGCATCACCGGCGGAATCGTCACCGAGCGCCAGGAAAGCTGCTTGAAACCCAGCATCAGCCGCGCCTTTTCGGCAAACGGCGAGGTGGGATAGTGGTGCAGGATGATCTCGTGCATTGCAGGCTCCGCCAGTCTTGTAGGTAGACCGGCAGCTTACTCGCGACGGAGAAGGCAGCCTACCCGTTCAGCTGATTGCCGAGGCATTCACCGGGTCACTGATTGGTACGTGGCGACCAGCGCCTCCTTGGCCGGCTTTTTCAGCGATTTGATGGCACGCTCGCGGCGCAATGCGTCCCCCTTGCTCTCGCAGGCTTCGACATAAACCAGCGCCACCGCCGGGCTCGAATGAAAGAAGCGCGCCCCTCGCCCGCTCTGGTGCGCAGCAAAGCGGCGCTGCGCATCGTCACTGATTCCGCAATACAGCGAGCCGTTCGCTGCCCTTACCAGATAGACGAACCAGGGCTTTGAAGCAGCGGTGCTCATGCGACCAAATCTCGCGGCAAGATGGAATGTGGCATGCAGAAACGCGCCCGAAAATAAGCGTCGGATTGTCCCGGTCAGCCATCATCAGGGCAAGCTCGCACGGCCCTGCGTCGAGATAATGATGGCCTCCCGCGCTTGATCGGACAGAACCAAGGCATCCCGGTAAGCCATGCGCTAGCCGCTTCGCTTAGCAAAGTCCGTCGATCCTGTCGAGATATGGTGGCGGTTCGCCTTTGCGTATACTGCGCCGATGTTTGCCCAAACCGCGTTCCGCAAGCGCTGCACCGCCTGGTTGCTGGCGACCGGACTCTTCCTGATGCTCAGCAGCTGCGCTGAACCGCCCAGCGCACTTGAGCGTATTAAGGAGGAAGGTGTACTGCGCGTGATCACCCGCAACAGCCCGTCCACGTATTTTCAGGATCGCAACGGCGAAGCTGGCTTCGAATACGAACTGGTCAAACGCTTCGCCAGCCACTTGGGCGTCGAGCTTCAGCTTGAAACCGCCGACAGCATCGATGAGATTTTCACCCGTCTGAATCGTCCCGGCGGCCCTGACCTCGCCGCAGCCGGGCTGGTTGCCAGCGAAGGACGCCAGAACCTGGCGCGCTTCACCAACGCCTACCTGGACGTCACGACTCAGGTGGTCTATCGCAGAGGGCAACGCCGCCCGACGCAACCCGAAGACCTGATCGGCAAGCGCATCCTGGTACTCAAGGGCAGCAGCCAGGCGGAAAAACTCAAGGCGCTGCAGACCGAGTTGCCCGAGCTGCGCTACGAGGAATCCGACGCGGTGGAAGTCGTCGATTTGCTGCGCATGGTGGATGAAGGCCAGGTCGATCTGACGCTGGTGGAATCGAACGAACTAGCGCTCAACCAGGTGTATTTCACCAATGCTCGCGTTGCGTTCGATCTGGGCGAGCAGAACAGCCTGTCGTGGATCGTCGGCAAAGGCGAAGACGACAGCCTGCTCGTAGCGGCCAACCAATTTCTCGACCAGGCCAAGGAGAACGGCACGCTGCAGCGGCTGCGCGAACGTTATTACGGCCATGTCGACGTGCTCGGTTATGTCGGTGCCTATGCCTTCGCCAAACATCTCCAACAGCGCCTGCCGCGCTATGAAAAGCACTTCCGCGAAACGGCCAAGACGCATGGCGTCGACTGGCGTCTGCTCGCCGCGATTGGCTATCAGGAATCCCATTGGCAACCGGAAGCCACGTCGAAAACCGGCGTGCGCGGCCTGATGATGCTGACGCTCAATACCGCAAAAGCCATGGGCGTTACCAATCGCCTCGACCCGGTACAGAGCATTCAGGGCGGCGGCAAATACATCGCGCTGGTCCATGCCAATCTGCCTGACAGCATCAAGGAGCCGGACCGCACCTGGTTCGCCCTCGCCGCCTACAACGTCGGCGGCGGCCATCTGGAAGACGCTCGAAAGCTGGCCGAGGGCGAAGGGCTGGACCCGAACAAATGGCTGGACGTGAAGCAGATGCTGCCACGCCTATCTCAGAAACAGTGGTACACCAAGACGCGCTACGGTTATGCGCGCGGAGGCGAGCCCGTGCATTTCGTCGCCAACATCCGCCGCTATTACGACATCCTGACCTGGGTGACCCAGCCGCAGATGGAAGGCCAGCAACTGGTGCAGAACGAGATTCACATCCCCGGCATCAATGCCACCGAGTTCGGCGAGATTCTGCCGCCGCTGTAACCCGACTTAGGCTCGGCCGATCGGCGCGAAGCTGCCGGCGGTGTGATCGGCCAACACCTGCGCCGTCAGCTCGACCTCTAATCCCCGACGCCCGGCGCTGACGTAGATGCTTGGCTGCGTCTGAGCCGAACCGTCAATAAAGGTGCGCAACCGCTTCTTCTGACCCAGCGGACTGATCCCTCCGATCAGATAACCCGTCGCACGTTGCGCAGCCATGGGATCAGCCATCTCGACCTTCTTCACTTTAGCCGCTTGCGCCAGCGCTTTCAGATCAAGCGTACCGGCGACCGGCACCACCGCGACCAGCAGTTCGTTCTTCTCGCTGCAGGCCAGCAGCGTCTTGAACACGCGTGCGGGCTCGAGGCCGAGCTTCTCGGCCGCTTCGAGCCCATAGGACGCGGACTTAGGATCGTGTTCATAGCTGTGAACACAGTATTCGGCTTTGGCCTTTTTCAGCATATCGATGGCGGGAGTCATGATGGCGAGCGAGTCGGATGGAAGCCGCTACCTTAGCCGAAAAACGCAACGGCCCGCACGTGCCGCGGAGACGGTCTTAGGCCACCCTGCCCTGCTGGGCGGCGCGTAATTGCCGCGCCGCCGCGACCATATTCACCAACGCCGCCTCGGTTTCAGGCCAGCCGCGGGTCTTCAGGCCGCAATCAGGATTGACCCAGAGCCGCTCGACCGGAATCCGCTCACTGGCCTTCTGGAGCAACTGCACCATTTCCTGGGTATCCGGCACCCGTGGCGAGTGAATGTCATAGACGCCTGGACCGATGTCGTTGGGATAGTCGAAGGCGCGGAAGGCTTCGAGCAGTTCCATGTGCGAGCGCGAGGTCTCGATGGTGATGACGTCGGCATCCATCGCGGCGATCGACTCGATCACATCGTTGAATTCGCTGTAGCACATGTGCGTATGGATCTGCGTTTCATCGCGTACGCCGCTGGCGCACAGGCGGAAGGCCTCCACCGCCCAGTCCAGATACCCTTGCCACTGCGCACGGCGCAACGGCAGGCCCTCGCGAAACGCGGCCTCGTCGATCTGCACGATCCTGATACCCGCCGCCTCCAGGTCGCAGACTTCATCGCGAATCGCCAACGCAAGCTGCCGTGCCTGTTGTTCGCGACTGATATCGTCGCGAGTGAAGGACCACATCAGCATCGTCACGGGGCCGGTCAACATGCCTTTCATGATCTTGCTGGTCTGCTGTTGCGCGTAGCGAATCCACTCCACCGTCATTGGCGCCAGACGGCTCAGATCGCCATAGATCACCGCCGGTTTGACGCAACGCGAGCCATAGCTTTGCACCCAGCCGAAACGGGTAAAGGCGTAGCCGTCGAGCTGCTCGGCAAAGTACTCGACCATGTCGTTACGCTCGGCCTCGCCATGCACCAGCACGTCCAGGCCCAGCTGCTCCTGCACCGCTACTGCATGACGAATTTCGGCCTGCATCGCCTCGGTATAGTCAGTCAGTGCCAATTTGCCCTGCTTGAACGCCTGACGCGCAAGACGGATGGCTGGCGTTTGCGGAAACGAGCCGATGGTAGTGGTCGGAAACGTCGGTAGATTCAGTCGTGCACGCTGCTTTTCGATCCGCTCGGCAAACGGCGCCGAGCGCTGGCTATCCTGTGGTTCGATTGCAGCCAGGCGCGCCTGCACCTCTGGCTTGTGAATACGCGGCGATAGTGCGCGGCTGGCCTGGACCGCGCGGCTATGTTGCAGCGCGGCCTGTACCTGAGCATCTTCAGGAGCGCTCACCGCACATGCCAAGACCGCCACTTCGGCGCATTTCTGCACGGCGAAGGCGAGCCAGCTTTTTAGCTCGGCGTCCAACTGATCCTCTCGCGCCAGATCGACCGGCGCGTGCAGCAGCGAGCAGGACGGAGCAACCCACAAGCGCTCGCCGAGCCGCTCGGCGGCGTGCTGCAACACACTCAGCGCCTTGTCCAGATCGCAGCGCCAAACGTTGCGCCCATTGACCAGCCCGAGGGAAAGAACCTTGTAGGCCGGCAGCCGATCAAGGATCACCGGGTACTGATCCGGTGCGCGCACCAGATCGATATGCAGACCGTCCACCGGCAGCGCAGCGGCTAGGCCCAGATTGTCTTCCAAACCACCAAAATAGGTGGCGACCAGCTTTTTCAGCGGAGCCCGCTGCAACAGGTTATAAGCGCGCTCGAACGCATTCTTCCAGTCCTGCGGCAGGTCCAGCACCAGAATCGGCTCGTCGATCTGCACCCACTCGGCGCCCTGCTCGGCCAGCCGATCGAGCACTTCGCCATACACCGGCAGTAGGCGTTCCAGCAGGTCCAGCTTGTCGAACGCCTCGCCCTTGGCCTTGCCCAACCAGAGATAGGTCAACGGACCGATCAGCACCGGCTTGATCGCATGCCCCAGCGCTTTAGCTTCTTCGACTTCCTCGAGCAACTGCGTCCAGGACAGGCTGAACTGTTGATCCGCAGTGAATTCAGGCACCAGGTAGTGGTAGTTGGTATCGAACCACTTGGTCATTTCCTGCGCCTGTCCCGCGCCGCAGCAAGATTTGGTGACGCCCCTCGCCATGGCGAATAGCGTATCCAGCGTCGGCGCGCCATCAGCCGGACGAAACCGCTCCGGCACCACGCCAAACATCAGCGAATGCGTCAGCACTTGGTCGTACCAGGCGAAATCGCCGACCGGTAACAAGTCGATGCCGGCCTCCGCCTGCAGCCGCCAGTGCGCGGCGCGCATCTCGCGGCCCACTCGGCGCAGCTCGCCCTCATCCAAATCGCCTTTCCAATAGGCTTCAAGGGCCTTTTTCAGTTCGCGGTCCGCGCCGATGCGGGGAAAGCCCAGGGAATGCGCCACAGCCATAACAATCTCCAATCCGTCTCGTTTTTCGATGAGGAGATTGTGGCCATGCTGAACGCATGAAACAAACTCAAGCATTTAAAGTTAAAGATTAGGATAATTCACCTATAAACTGACAAAACTACTGCGGCTCGCTTCGCTAACTCCGGCTCGACAGTGTTTTCATGCTGATACACACTTCGCCCTCACGATGAGCAATGCTCACGTCATATGCTCGCCCACATCACGAGCGCCGGCGTGTGCTGCAAACAGCAAGGAACTCGCGACATGCTGGAAATCCGCCACCTGAAAACGCTTCATGCATTGCGCGAGACGGACAGCCTCGTCGAAGCAGCCGAGCGCCTGCACCTGACCCAATCGGCTCTGTCGCATCAGTTCAAAGAGCTGGAAGAGCGCCTGGGCCTGCAGCTCTTCGTGCGCAAGACCCGCCCCGTGCGTTTCACCAGCGCCGGTTTGCGCCTGCTGCAGCTGGCCGACAGCCTGCTGCCGCAGCTGCGCAGCGCCGAACGCGATCTGGCGCGCCTGGCCGGCGGCACCGCCGGTCGTCTGCATATGGCCATCGAATGCCACAGCTGTTTCCAGTGGTTGATGCCGACCATCGACCAGTTCCGTGATGCCTGGCCGGAAGTGGAACTGGATCTGGCTTCGGGGTTTTCCTTCGCGCCGCTGCCAGCGCTGGCCCGGGGCGATCTGGACTTGGTGGTGACGTCGGACCCGGTCGAGCTGCCCGGCATCAGCTATGTCCCGCTGTTCACCTACGAAGCCCTGCTGGCGGTCGCCAACCAGCATCCACTGGCGACACGGCCTTATGTGCGTGCCGAAGATCTGAGCAGCGAAACCCTCATTACCTACCCGGTAGAACGCGACCGGCTGGATATCTTCACGCGCTTTCTGGAGCCAGCCGATATCGAGCCGGCCCAAGTCCGTACTTCCGAACTGACGGTAATGATGATGCAGCTGGTCGCCTCTGGGCGTGGCGTCTGCAGCGTGCCGAACTGGGCATTGCACGAATACAGCACACGCGGCTACGTCACCGCCAAGCGCCTGGGCGAGAAAGGCCTGTTTGCCACGCTCTACGCCGGTATCCGCGCCGACATGCTGGATTCGCCGTTCATGCGTGATTTCCTGCTCACGGCCAAGGACACTTCCTTCGCCACGCTCGAAGGCGTCAGCGCCGCGCCGAAGGCGAAATAGCCCCCGCCGTGACGTGCCGATAGCTCCCGGAGGAAGGAATCGCCGAAGGCGCTTTCGTCGCTTGCCGCGAATTCATGGCGAAGACTTGCGCCTTCGGGCACCCGGACTACCACCTCTGACACCCGGATTACGCCTTCGGCTAATCCAGGCTACGACTACGCCGTATCTTGTCGATAGGGCAGAGCATCACGTGCCGCCTCGGCATAGCGCAAAACGCCCAGGCGCTCCTGAGCGAGAAAATCACCCACCGCCGCGCGCAGGCCGGGATGCGCCAGGTAATGCCAGGACCGGGTGATCACCGGCTCGAAACCACGAATGAGCTTGTGCTCACCCTGCGCACCGGCATCGAAACGAGACAGCCCGGCGGCGATCGCCTGATCGATGCCCTGATAGAAACAGGTCTCGAAGTGCAGCCGATCGAATTCGGCCAGGCTGCCCCAGTAACGGCCATAGAGCCCACCCGCGTCGATCAGGCTGAAGGCCATGGCCACCGGGCGCGTACCCTGCCTGGCCAACACCACGCGGATCGCCTCCGGCATGCGCTCAGCCACCAGGCTGAAAAAGCTGCGCGTCAGGTAGGGCGCCTGACCGCGCACATGGTAGGTGTTGGCGTAGCAGGCGTAGACGAAATCCCATTCCGCCTCGTCAAGCTGATGCCCTTCTCGCCAGTCGAATTCGATCCCCTGCCCCGCCACTTGCTCACGCTCCTTGCGCAACTGCTTGCGCTTGCGCGAGGTGAGGCCGTCGAGAAAATCCTGAAAATCCCGATAGCCGCGGTTGTGCCAGTGGAACTGGCAGCCGATGCGTTCCAGCCAGCCGTCTCGCCCCTGCAACAGCGCATCGGCATCGGGCTCGGTGAAGTTGACATGCAGGCTCGATTGCCCTCGTTCAGCCAGTCCGGAGATGAGCTGATCAAGTAACCGGGCCGCCGCCTCGCGATCGCCCAGCAGGCGCGTGCCCGTCACCGGAGAGAACGGCACGGCACAGAGCAGCTTGGGGTAATACTCGATACCCGCGCGATGACAGGCATCGGCCCACGCCCAGTCGAAAACATATTCGCCGTATGAATGGCTCTTGCGATACAGCGGCAACGCAGCCTGCACGGCACCCGTCGCATCGAGCAGCAACCGGTGTTCCGGCTGCCAGCCCGTACGCCCGCCAATGCTGGCGCTGTCTTCGAGGCTGGAAAGAAAGGCGTGACGCAGGAACGGCTGGGGCTCCGTCAGCAGTGCATCCCACTGTTGCGGCGCAATCTCGGCAAGGCGGGAAAGGGTCTGGATAGGCATGCCGCGCAGTCTGGCCCGTCGCGCGCAGGAATAAAAGGTTCTTAAAGCGAGTGATGCAACCAGGAGCCCGCTTGCTGGCGATCCGTAACCGGACCGAAGCTTCGCCAGCAAGCTGGCCCCTACGGTCGAGGCTCAGCCTTTCACCAAACGCTTACTGCTGAGCCCATTTGAGGAAGGCCGTGCGGCTTTCCGGCGTCAGCAGATTCCACATCTGCTGCAGGGTGGTCAGAGTGGCGTCGGTGTGTGGCAGGGTAGCTGTCGCAGCGGGCGACTGGCGCAGCGTCACCGCCTGAGCAGCGGGCTCGGTTGCGGCACCTAGCGGCGCAACGCTGGTTGCCTCCGGCGCGACTTCACTGGAGACCAGCATCGCGTTGAATACCGAGGTATTGCGATTACCGGCCTGCGCCTCATGACGCTCGCCCGTGCGGGTGTTCAGGGCCCAGGCGGGGAATGCGGTCTCGAATGCCTGGGCTTCGGCCAGGTTCTGCGGGCGATCGAACTCCAGGCGCCATACCTCACCGGCTTGCCCCTCGAAGTTGAAAATGGCCGTGCGTCCGCGCACTACTTCGTGGCTCATGCCGCCGTTGATATCGAACCCGTTCTTGTAAAAGGCATGAACCCGGTAGGCGCCCGGCTGCAGCTGCAGCTGCTTATCCGCCGCACCGAACATTGAGTTGGCGGCAGAGTGAGGTTTGCCGTTGATGCTGCGAATTTCCAACTCGCTGGGAACGACCAGCGTCAGTACTTGGCTCTCCGGCAAAGACTCACCGGCGTACAACTTGACGTGGGGCTGTTGGGCACAGGCTGCCAGCAGGCAGGCCATGGCGATAACGAACAAACTGCGCATGAAAGCTCCTAAGTGCAAAGGCCCGCCGACGTCGGCGGTCTGGATTCGATGACAATCGGAAAACAAGAATAAGACTGAAAAATGTCAGCCAAATGACAAACCGGGCTGCCCCTATGGGAACAGCCCGGTTTGTTTACCCATCCCGCCAAGCAGGATCAGAAGTCGTAGCGCAGCCCCACGGTGAAGGCAGAGGCTTGCTCACCGAAAGCGTCATCGGAGCTGGATGGGTTGGCGGAGCGGCCTTGGCTCCACGGGTTCATGCGAATCGCGTCATCGTTGTCCAGCACTGCGTAGTTGGCATAGACACGGACTGCCTTGTCCAGCTTGTGCTCGACACCCACGACCCACATATCGGCGTCAGCATCATCCGCGTCGGCGTCGCGGGTCATCCACATGGCCTTAAGCGCGGTATTGGAAGCGATCTTGTATTCGCCACCCACGCCATAAACGTCCGACGTCCACAGGTCGCGCTCCAGATCCGAGGCATCAGCATCGTCATACTCGATGGTCTGATAGAAGCCAACCAGCTTGAACGCGTCGGTCAGCTTGTAGGCTGCAGCGGCACGAATCCCATCACGCTCGCCACGACTGGTGTCCTCTTCAGCCTGCTCGTATGCCAGAGATGCCTCGAGCGGGCCACCGGCGTAGTTCAGCGACATGCTCATGGAGTCACTGTCGAGCGCATCACCTTCGTCATCCAGCTGTACCGACTGACCTTCATGGACCGAGTAGGCCAGCTTGGCGTTGAAGCCACCGAAGTCAGGCGTGGTGTACTGGATGGTGTTGTCGTAGCGCTCATCGAAACGGGCATCGCCGACACGCGTCAGGTTACGCATGTCACCGACCTGATCACCGAACAGGTTGGCCGGACCACGGGCGACCTTGAACGGGCTGTCGAAGCGACCAATCTGCGCCGCACCGAAGTTGCCACTCAAGCCAACGAAGGTGTCACGGGTGTTGAAGCTGCTGCCGTTATCGGAGCCAAACAGAACTTCCTGCTCGATCTGGAAGAATGCGTTCAGATTCGGGTTGATCTGGTGGTCACCCTTGAAACCCAGGCGCGAAGAGTTGCTCGACAGGTTGGTTTCGGAATAGTCGGCACCGTCATCCAGAAAATCCACCGACACGTGCGCACGGCCGTAGATGCTTATATCGGCCATTGCCACAGCCGGCACCGCCATCGCAGCACCAACAGCAATCGCAATCAACTTCTTCTTCATCGGAAAAGCTCCTTCGGTTATGAAACGTCGTCCTGCGAGTGACATGACGTCGTCTTGTTCGACGGAGGCGATTATGGGAAGCCGATGTGACAGAAGATTTGCCGCAATATGACAGTTCAAAGTTGTGGGAACTTTCTGCAATGGGCATTGCAGAGCGGTCCAAGCGGACCGCTGGAAGCAGGCGAGAAGGTGGGAAATACTGCGCGCTGCCTCCCGGTTCGAGAGGCAGCGGACGCGGGGATCAGCGCTTGCGCAGGATCACGCTGCCAATCGAGTAACCGGCACCGAAAGAGCTGAGCACACCAAGGCTCCCAGCCGGCAGGTCGTCCTGGTGCTTGTGAAAGGCAATCACCGAGCCGGCCGAACTGGTGTTGGCGTAGGTGTCGAGAATCACAGGCGCCTCTTCGGCGCTGGCGTCGCGACCCAGCAGCTTGCGCACGATCAGGTGGTTCATGTTGAGGTTGGCCTGATGCAGCCAGAAGCGCTTGACCGAGCCGACCTCAATATCGTTTTCCTTCAGGTGCTCGCCGATCAACTCGGCCACCATCGGGCAGACTTCCTTGAACACCTTGCGGCCTTCCTGGACGAATAGCTTGTCCGGGTTGGTCATGTATTCCTCGGCGGTGCGGTTGAGGAAGCCGAAGTTGTTGCGGATGTTGTTGGAGAATTCGGTCACCAGTTTGGTGCTGATGACATCCCACTGATGCTTGGAGGTCGCCAGGTCGGCGCGCTCGACGATCACTGCGGTGCAGGCGTCGCCAAAGATGAAGTGGCTGTCGCGATCGCGGAAGTTCATGTGGCCGGTGCAGATTTCCGGATTGACCATCAACACTGCCCGCGCCTGGCCCAGTTGCACCGCGTTGGCAGCGTTCTGGATACCGAAGGTGGCCGAGGAACAGGCGACGTTCATGTCGAAGCCGAAGCCCTTGATGCCCAGTGCCGCCTGCACTTCGATGGCTACCGCCGGGTAGGCACGCTGCAGGTTGGAGCACGCCACGATCACCCCGTCGATGTCCGCGGCGGTTTTGCCCGCTCTGGCCAGTGCCTCTTCGGCGGCTTTCACCGACATTTCGCAAAGAATCGACCACTCGTCATTGCTGCGCTCGGGAATGCGCGGAACCATGCGGTCGGGATCGAGGATGCCGGCCTTGTCGGTCACGAAGCGGCTCTTGATACCGGACGCCTTCTCGATGAAGGCTGAGCTGGACTCGGGCATCGGCTGCACTTCACCAGCTTCGATGGCAGCGGCATGCTCGGTATTGAAGCGGAGCGAGTAAGTGTTGAAGGACTCCACCAGCTCGTCGTTGGAAATGCTCTGGGCAGGGGTATAAAGGCCGGTACCGCTGATGACGACGTTATGCACAGTCGTTCCTCTTGAATATTGGCTGATCGTTGTCTGGCGTCGGAACAGAGCGATGCCGGCAGCGCCGATCGCTAGCCTCATCCCGCATCTGTTTTATATGGCGGCTATTGTGCACGAAAACCTGACAGAAGCTGCAGCCGCGCGTTGAAAAGCGGACAAGCAGATCACAGGTCGGCAATCGTAGCGCCGGCCACGCTGTCGGCCCCGGTACCGCCCCATATTGCTCATCAGGGCAGTTACTGCCGGCCGCAACCGGCTTACGTTATTCTTGCGCGCCCAACAAGCCAGGACCGCCCGATGAAAGATTCACTCGCCGAATTGATCCGCCTCATCAGCTCCGGCTGCATGAGCGATGAGGAAATCAACCGCGTCGCCGACGAAGCCGCGCAGGCCTATGCCGATCCCCAGGGCTTTCTGCAGGCCAATCCGGATATCAATTACGACGATGACTTCCCCATTCCACTGGGCGAATGGGTGGTCGTCGGCAGCCTGCCGGACACGGTGCTGTTCCAGGCCGACGACTATCAGGCATTGTTCGAGCAGATCCGCGCCTCGTTTGGCGAGAGCGTCAACTTCGTGCTGCAACCCAAACAGCTGGCCAAGACCGAGCCCTTGAAGGCGCTCAACCGGATCCAGACGCAACTCGGCGCGCTCTACCCCGAGAAGGGCGGCTACGTACTGGTGGACTTCAGCGAACCGCTGGATAACGAACTTCAGGCGGTGCTGGTCTACACCTGCGACGTCGAGCGAGTGATGGCGCTGGCCGTAGAAGTCGGCATTTACGCCGCGCCTGCGTTGGCCGCACTGCAGGCGGAACTCGGCGAATAACTCACAACACCGTAGGGCCGATCTTGTTCGGCCTCGGTGGAACGGGATGCCGCTTTCTATCTATCGGCCCTCAGCAGAACCGGCCGAATAAATTCGGCTCTACAGGTTTAGCGTCGGCGTAGCGGTTCGAGCAGGGGCGACAGGCCGTTGTGATCGATCTCCTGCATCAGCGCCAGCAACTGGCCGATTTCCCCCGGCGGGAAACCCACCCTGGCGAACCAGTTGAGGTAGTTGCCCGGCAGGTCGGCGATCAGTCGCCCCTTGTACTTGCCGTAGGGCATGGTCTGGGTCACCAGACGTTCGAGATCTTCGGGTTTCATGTACGGCATTCGCTTCGGCGGGAGCGGGATATTGCCACAGCCACCCGGCTTCGACAGATCCGTTACGGCACCTTTGGCTTGGATCATTTCTGCATAAAAGATGCAATGTTCCCTAATCCGGCTATAAGGCAATGCGCTATCAAACACACTTAGCTCACGGCAGCCGTGCGCTGCGCGCATACATTGCCGCTACATAGTGAAGAGTCTATCGCCCCAATAGCCTGAGCCTATTTTCCCACGCTGCGATTCGCTTCTAGGCCTTCAATACCTACCAGCCCGTGAGGAAAACAATAATGAAGACCTGCAGCGCTCCCTTGCGCCTGGCCATTGCGCTCGGCGCCACCCTCGTTCTGCCTTGCGTAGTACATGGGGCCGAGGGCGAAAAGCCGTCCAGCTACCATCCGGTGAGAATCACCGAGCACTTCGACTCGATCATGCAGCGCATGAAAGCGGAAAAACCGGCAATCCGCGAAACCCACATGAGCTTGCTGGAGCAGCGCTACGACCTCAGCGACACGCCCGATGATGAGGTCACCATGGCTCGCGGCAAGCCGATCCAGACTGGCGTGCGGGTCAAGCTGGCGGACGGCAGCTGGGAGGAACTGGCCAAGCTCAGCCCCGAGCAGATTCGCCAGCAGAAACGCTTTCCGGCCGGCTTCATGCCTCTGCCGCATCCCAACCATCCCGAAGGCGGCATGGTTTTTCCGCAGTTCCAGATCGATGAGGTCAACGAAATCGAGGGCCGAGACCTCACCCGTTTCGATCTGGATTTCGATCTGCCCGATCATTTCCTGCCGGAATTCCCGGCACCGATCTATCTCACCACCCGACCGGATCTGGGCGATGTGTCCCAGGGCAAACTGGTGAACATCCGCAACTACTTCGAGATGTTCAACGGCATTCTCAATCCCAAGCAACTGGAAGGCCTGCGGCTGCTGGTCACGACTTTTCCGCAACAGCAATTCAACGCCACCGACGACCGTCGCAGCGAGCATCCGCATACGGGCGTCGCCTGCTTCGATTGCCACGCCAATGGTCACACCAACGCCTCCACCCACCTGGCGGGCGATGTTCGGCCACAGGAATTCCGCCACCGCATCGACACCCCGACCCTGCGCGGTGTGAACGTCCAGCAGATATTCGGCTCGCAGCGGGCGCTGAAGACGGTTGAGGACTTCACCGAATTCGAGCAGCGCGCAGCCTACTTCGACGGCGATATCGTCATGGCCGCAAAGAAAGGCGTGAACGTGCTCGATCGAGGCAGCCAGGTGCATTTCATGGGTGAGTTCCAGGCCCTGCTCGACTTCCCGCCGGCCCCGAAGCTCAACGTCGAAGGCCGTCTCGATCCGGCCAAGGCCAGCGAGCAGGAACTGCGTGGCGAGCAGATATTCCACGGCAAAGGCGCCTGCGCCAGCTGCCACGCGCCGCCCTACTACACCGACCATCTGATGCATAACCTGCAGACCGAGCGCTTTTACGAACCGCAGGAATACAACGGAGTGATGGCGGTGGGCGACGGACCGATCAAGACCTTCCCGCTACGCGGCATCAAGGATTCGCCGCCGTACCTGCACGATGGGCGCCTGCTGACGCTGGACGATACGGTGGAGTTCTTCAACCTGGTGCTGCAGCGCGGTCTGAATCAGGACGAGAAGGCCGATCTGGTGGCCTTCCTGCGCACCCTTTGAACACCAACCGATAAAACCGGTCTATGCGCCGGATAGCCTATGCAAGCACGCCAACCGGCGCAGCGCTTGGCACAATGGCGACCGCTGGCCAATCGAGGCCAGCGGTTGCGCATATTCGAGGAGCCAGCATGAGCCAAGCCGACAAACCCAAGCCCCAACTGGACGACGCCGCCCTCGCCTTTGCCGAGCAGGTGTTCGACAGCACCCGTCAAGGAGACGCCGCGCGTCTCGCCGACCTCCTCGGCCGGGGCCTGCCACCGAATATCCGCAACCACAATGGCGACAGTCTGTTGATGCTCGCGGCCTATCATGGCCATCGTGATGCAGCGCGCGTACTGCTGGAAAACGGAGCCGACCCTCAATTGCGCAACGACAAGGGCCAGACACCCCTGGCAGGCGCGGCCTTCAAGGGCGATTTGGCGATGATCAAGCTGCTGCTCGAACATGGCGCCGACGTCGAGGGCGCATCGCCCGATGGCAAGACCGCCCTGATGATGGCCGCGATGTTCAACCGCACCGAGATCGTCGAGTACCTGATTGCTCAGGGCGCGAACCCTCAGGCTGCCGACAATAATGGCGCCACGCCACTCGCTGCCGCGGCGCTGATGGGTGCCGCCGATACCCACGCGCTGTTGAGCAAGATCGGCAGCTAACGACAACTGCATTTCTGCTCTCTACGGGTCGCCGGGTACAACGGTCCGTGGCGCGCCGTTGAACCATCGCGCCGCCGTTCGATCTCTGTGTTCTGAATCGATCACCGGCGGCCCTCCCCTTCCGGGCGCCTTATCGGGATAATCCGCGCTTTTCCAATACCATCCGAGGCCAACCATGACGGCGCACGCCAATCCGTCGACGCAGCGCTTTTCGCCGCGCGCCATCCTGTTGATCGAACTGGCGCTGGCCATGGGCGGATTCGCTATCGGCACCGGCGAGTTCGCCATCATGGGGTTGATGCCCAACGTCGCGCAGGGCCTAGGCATCAGCGAGCCGCAGGTCGGCCACGTGATCAGCACCTATGCGCTGGGCGTCGTGGTCGGAGCGCCGCTATTGGCGATTCTCGGCGCGCGGCTGTTTCGCCGGCATTTGCTGCTATTGCTGATGGGCTTCTTCGCGCTGGGCAACTTCGCCAGCGCCATGGCGCCGGACTATCACTCACTGATGCTGTTCCGCTTCATCGCCGGCCTGCCCCACGGAGCCTATTTCGGCGTGGCAATGCTGGTGGCCGCCTCGATGGTGGCGCCGGATCAGCGCGCCAAGGCGGTCAGCCGTGTACTGGCCGGGCTGACCATCGCCATGCTGATCGGCAACCCCATCGCAACCTGGCTCGGACAATGGCTCAGCTGGCGCTGGGCATTCGGGCTAGTGGGGCTGATCGCGCTGCTGACAGTGTTGCTGGTGGCAATCTTCCTGCCGCTCGACCGCGACGAGCCACGCACCAACCCGATGCGCGAGCTGCGTGACTTCAACCGCAAGCAGGTCTGGCTGGCGCTGGCGATCAGCTCCGTCGGGTTTGCCGGGATGTTCTGCGTATTCGCCTATCTGGCGCCAACGCTGCTGGAGGTCACCGGAGTCAGCGAGCGCTGGATCCCCGTGGGCCTGGCTGCCTTTGGCCTGGGCGGCATTATCGGCAATCTGTTCGGCGGTTGGCTGTTCGATCGGTTGCGCTTCAAGGCGATTCCCTTGTTGCTGCTCTGGAGTATCGCGGTGCTGCTGGTGTTCCCCTTCGCCGCGCACTCGCTGTGGACTATCCTGCCGGCGGCCTTCGCGGTGGGCACGATGGTTTCTCTGTCGCCAGCGCTGCAGACGCATCTGATGGACGTCGCCGCCGATGCCCAGACGCTCGCAGCGGCCTCCAACCACGCCGCATTCAACATCGCCAACGCGCTCGGTCCCTGGCTTGGCGGGCTGGCCATCAGCGCCGGGCTCGGCTGGACCTCGACCGGCTACATCGGCGCGGCGACCGGAGCGGCTGGTTTGCTGGTGTTCTGGTGGGCCTGGACGGCACGGAACGAACCGGCGCATGGCGCTAGCGTGGCAGCGGCCTGTGACTGAGCGGCCAAGTCACTGACAAGGCGATCAACCCGAACGGCGCCGTAATCTGCGGTAAAGACTTCTCGTCGCCCGCCGCTTGCGCAGCTGGCAGACCGCACGCTCAATGCCGGCTCAGCAGGAGGAACCTGAGCCGTCATGTCGCAATTCCCGTTGTTTCGCACCCGAACCCGAATGTTCGCCTCGTTGGTCATGGCAGCACTGCTGGCCCTGCTGCCAGTCGGCTGTTCCATGCTCGAACAGAAGGAGCGCGAGCTGGTGTTCCGCATCGAGCCCGGCACCGCCAGTTGGTACCGCGGGCTGCCGGACAGCGTCGAGGAGCTGGAACTGACCACGCCGGCGTTCGGCGACAGCCAGAACATCCATGCTTGGTGGTGGCCGGCCGAGCAGGTCGACGCGCCTGCCGTGCTCTATCTGCATGGCTCGCGCTGGAATCTCACCGGCCATCTGTTTCGCCTCGAGCAGCTTCGTTCGCTAGGCTTTTCGATACTGGCCATCGATTACCGCGGCTTCGGCCAAAGCCTTGGCGAGCTACCGTCCGAGGCCAGCGTTTATCAGGATGCGCGCATCGCCTGGGATCACTTGAAAACGCTTCAGCCCGACGCTGACAAGCGCCTGATCTACGGCCATTCATTGGGCGGAGCGGTAGCCGTGGACCTAGCCGCCGAGCTTGGCCGCGAGGCCGAACGTCGCGACGAGGCACCGGCCGCGCGCGCACTGATCATCGAGTCCACCTTTACCAACCTGGCCGACATCGCCACCGAAGTGGCCGACACGTCCTGGCCAATCCGTTGGCTTCTCTCGCAGAAGTTCGATTCCATCGACAAAATCGACCAAGTCGGCATGCCTCTGCTGGTGGTGCACGGCACGGCCGATCAATACGTGCCGGCACGCTTCAGCAAAGAACTCTATGACGCCGCTCAGCAACCAAAACGCCTGCTGCTGATCGAGGGCGGCACCCACAACAACAGCATGCGGCTTGGCCGGCAGTCCTATCGCAGGGCTCTGGACGAGTTGCTCAGTGGCAGCGGCAATAAGCCAGGCGATACGGCGACGCGCGCACCAGGCGCGGCGGGCTAAAGCGCCGCAGCATCGTCAACTGGGAGTCGGTGCGTTCTCTTCGATCAATCCGGCTTGTTTGGCTGCCGACCAGAACTCGCCCGTCACCTGGTCGGACATCGATGCTACGTTCTCACGCACATGCTCGGGCTTACTTGCGCCGGGAATGATCGCCGATACCACCGAGGGTGCGTTGGCAAATTGTAACGCCGCAGTACGCAGATCCACTTGGTGCTCGCGGGCCAACTGACGATAGCGTTCACGCTTGTGCTGAATCTCGGGCGGTACGTCCTGGCTGTAATTGAAATAGTCATTACCAGCCAGATACCCGGAATTGAGCGGCGCTCCGACGACTATCGAGACGCCTTGTTTTTCCGCCGCGGGAAATAACTGATTCAGCGTATCCTTGTGCTTGAGCAGTGAATACTGGGTAGCGGAAAGAATGATGTCCGGATCTGACCGTTCAATGGCACCAAGCGCAGGCGGCAACGTGTTGACCCCCATGCCCCACGCCTTGATCAGTCCCTCTTCGCGCATTTTTACCAGCTCTGGCATTGCACCTTTGACCGCCACTTCAAAGTGTTCTTTCCAGCCTTCGCCCATGTCGACATTGTCTGGCGACAGGTCGTGTATGAACACCACATCCAGGCTGGGCACGCCCATGCGCTGCAGGCTGTCTTCAATGGAGCGGCGGGTACCGGCTGCGGTGTAGTCATACTCGTAGTTGAAATTGCTGACGCCCTTCCAGTCGTCGTGCGAATAGCCGGGTTCAGGCTTCAGCAGACGGCCTACCTTGGTCGACAGTATGTAGGCGTCATGCTCTCGAGCAGAGAGCAGCATGGCGTGCCGTCGCTCGCTGAGCCCGAGACCATACCAGGGTGAAGTGTCGTAGTAGCGAACCCCGAGTTTCCAGGCCTCCTGCAACAACATCAGCGCCTGCTGCTCGGACATCTCACGGCGCATATCACCCAGCCCGATCGCACCACCGAGACCGAAGCGATACAACGGCCGGTACCGCTCATGATTGCCGCTGTTCATCGGCAGGCTATTGGGCGACTGGCTTGCCTGTGTGCTGTCGGTCCGCGCTTGGGCATACGCCAGCATAGGCGACAAGGCGAGCCCAATTCCGCCTAGCGCAGCGGTCGAGATAAAGGAGCGACGGTACATGCGAAACCTCCGTAGCGTTGATAGACAGCCGCCAAAAGGAAGGGCGTCTGTCTAGCGACCCTAGGTTCTTGCGAGGGTTTCCCTGAACCGTTTCATTCATCCGAATCTACCGATGGCAAGCACCCAATAGGTACCTGCTTGGTCGGCTTGCTATCTGAACGCCACGGACTGAGCGAAAACTGCGCGTTCACGTGCATAACCCATGGAGCGCCAAGAGGTTGCGTGGAATTAATATCCCCGGCATCAACCCGGATCGGCAGCGGGGTCGGTAACAAGCTCGACGATGGCCGGCGCTTCAGGCGCAAGGGCTTCGAACAGTGGCCAGGGATTGTGGCCCTTACCGATCCACTCCAGCGTCGATTGCCAGAAGCCGTCGCGGTGCCGCTCACGGAACAGATCGAAGTGCCCGACCTTCTGCATGCCCAACGCCTCCGGGCTGAGCTGGACGTGCTGCCTGTGGCTGTTGCGGTAGTAATCAAGGCCACGGCGAAGGGCCGGAGGGGTTCCGTACTCGTCGTCAGTCACGCTGACCGCCAATATCGGCGCACGAATCGCCGCAAAGCGCTGCAGTACTTCGTCGCGCTCGTTTAATGGATAGCTGGCCTCCAACCGGGCCCGGCGAAACGCCCATTCGTGGGCGACACCCGCGGGCAGGTCTTCCAGCCAGCCCAGCCGCCGTCCGGGAAAATAACCGTACAGCGCGGTCACAGCTGGCATGAACAGATGCCATCTGGCGAACATCTGCCAGCGCTGCGCGGGAGCATAATCACGCCAGTAAGCATATTGCGCACCGACGCTGAGAAAGCGATCGACCTCGGTCGCGGCCCTGGCAAAACCCGGCATGAAGCCGCCAATACTGTGCCCCACCGCAACCAGCAACCCGTCCGGGTCGCGCTGGCGCATCCAGCGCACGGCCGCATCGAAATCGTAATCGCCCCAGTCGCGCCAGCGGATGCCTGCGCCACGCAAATTCGCCGGCCGAGAACCACCGATGCCGCGGTAGTCATAGGTCAGCACTGTGTAGCCCTGCTCGCGCAGGAAGCCGGCGTACCGGGCGTAGTAGCGCGCCAGCACGCCGGTCGCGCTACTGACGATCACCGAGCCGCGCGCCTCGCCCGGCGGTAGCCAGAGTTGCGCGGCGAGCTGATAACCATCGCGGCACGGCAGAAGGATGTGCTTGGGCATAGCTGATCGTCGCTCCGTGGGCCTCATGCAACCTTGCCCGCTCGGACGGATTTTGGCCAGCACAGCCGTAGAACCTGTTGGGACGACAGCCGCCTCTCACCGCACCGGCCGCTACAAGATGGCGAGATAGAGATTCTGGTGGGCTAAGCAAGGCGCTGCCCGGCCCACCATAGCAAGCAAAGCATGGCCTGGGCCTCAGGCACAGAACGCGGCTATAAAAGGCTGTCGAAGGACGCCGACGAACTTCCAAATCCGCGCACACGGCAAACATCACCAGCTAGCGAACCTTCACGGAACTGGTGCCATCATTCGCCCTCTAAGTGGCCACCATCGCACAGCCAGCGGTCACGTCCGGCGCGCTGTCGTTGCTACACTTCGCGCCCTGCCGTCTGCCAGTACATGAGGCCACAGGACGGTTGCCACTCTCCTTCGATATCGAAAAGGAAGCCATGCGTATCCTGTTGGTTGAAGACGATCCCATTCTCGCGCTGATAGCCGCCTCAGCGTTGGAGGACGAGGGTCACCAGATCGTCGGTCCTGCCTATGACGACGAGCAAGCCATGGCCCTCGCCGAAACCCAGAGCGCCGACATTGCACTCGTCGATATCAACCTTGCAGGACATGATGAAGGCATATCGCTCGCCCGTAGCCTGCTGAAGCTGCACGGTATCGCCTCGGTGTTCGTCAGCGGTCAGCTCGAGGCGGCGCGCAGTAACGCCGATGCCGCGCTAGGCTTGTTGCGTAAGCCGTACGAGCCAGGCGACCTGGCGCTCAGCGTAAGCATCGCGCAGGCGATGCTCAATGGCGGCCCGGTGTTGCCGATACGCGTGCCGGCTTCACTGGAAATCTTTTCCCCTGGCCGCGCCAGCGATTGTTAAGG
This sequence comes from Pseudomonas sp. MTM4, assembly GCF_019355055.1. Lineage (NCBI taxonomy): Bacteria > Pseudomonadati > Pseudomonadota > Gammaproteobacteria > Pseudomonadales > Pseudomonadaceae > Pseudomonas > Pseudomonas sp. MTM4. The sequence goes on along the minus strand of NZ_CP048411.1, from coordinate 4,240,829 downwards.
ACCCGGAACATGAACCAAACGGACAGCATTGCGAGCGGGCAGATCGATGGCATGGGTGAGCGCGAGTTTCGCGAACTGGCGGACAACGCCCCTGTGATGATCTGGCGATCACGCACAGACAAGCTCTGCGACTGGTTCAACAAACCCTGGCAGGATTTTTCCGGCAAGACTCAAGAACAACTGTTCGGCTATGGCTGGACGGACGACGTCCATCCAGAGGATTTCGACCGCTGCGTGGCAACCTATACGAATGCCTTCGATGCCCGTGAGTCCTTCACCATGCCCTACCGGCTGCGCCGTAGCGATGGCGTTTACCGCTGGTTTCTGGACAACGGCGCGCCCTTCTTTCGCAATGGCGAATTCGCTGGTTATTTCGGCAGCTGCATCGATATCACCGAGCAGCGCGACCTTGAGGAGCACCAGCGGGTATTGCTGGCAGAGCTCAACCATCGGGTCAAAAACAACCTGCAGCTGATCATTTCCTTCCTGCAGTTATCCAAGAACCGCGCCCGCGGGGATGAAGCGAAGACCCTGCTACAGGGTGCGATCAGCCGCATTCACGGTGTCGGCGCGGTGCAGAACGAGTTGCACAAATACAGCAGCGGTACGGTGGACCTCGCCGAATACCTGCCCAATCTGGCACGCAATGTTTTGAGCATCGAGAGCGGCGAAAGCGCCACCCTGGTGACCGAGGCGCAGAGCGTTAAGGTCCCGTTCCAGACCGCTTCCAACCTCGGTTTGATCGTCAATGAGCTGATGATCAATGCCATCAAGCACGGCGGAGTGGATCGCGTGTTTCTCACCGTCAAGCAGACCGGGCCGGGAATGGCTGAAATCTGCGTCGCCGATCAAGGCCGTGGTTTCAGCGAAGAAGCCCTCGCCGACGACGTCCCACGCGGCGGAGCCAAGGGCATGGAGCTGATCGGGGCGCTGGCGCGAAGCTTCAAGGCGACCGTCATACGGCGCAACCAGAACGGCGCGCAGGTCACCATCAGCTTTCCCTACTGAGCGCCGGGCGCGGGACGACAGCGTAGCGGTTACTCATTAAGGCAGTTGACCCAGGCACAGTTGCGATGGCCGCAACGTTCGCCAGTGCTGGCAGCACGACGCGCTGCCAGCGCAACAATCATCAGCGCGCCCGGAGCCCATTCAGCAACGCCTTGTGAAACACCTGCGGCGCCTCGACCTGCGGTGAATGGCCAAGCTCGGGGAATGGGACCAGCGTGGCATCGGGAATCAGTGCGGCGGCCTGCCGGCCCAGCTCCGGGTAGTTGCCAAGGCGTTGCGCCACTTCCTCGGGCGCGCGGTTGGCGCCGGGTGCGGTGCGGTCCTTGCCACCAATGAGCAACAGCGTCGGCATGCTAATCTTCTCGAACTCATGGATGACCGGCTGGGTAAATAGCATTTCTGACGTCTGCGCCTGGTTCCAGGCAACGATCTCCTTGCCCTCCCCGGCATACATGCCCGCCAGCATGTTCACCCAACGGTCGTACTCGGGCTTCCAGTTGCCGTTGTAGTAGAACTTCTTTTGATAGGCCTTGATCTTGTCGAAGTCGGTTTTCAGTTCGCCCTGGTACAGCTGATCGATCGGCGCGTAAGGCACGCCTTCGGCCTGCCAGTCTTCCAGGCCGATCGGATTGACCAGCACCAACTGCTCGACCATGTTCGGATAGTTCAGCGCAAACCGCGCCGCCAGCATGCCGCCCATTGAGTGGCCGATAACGGTGGCCCGATCCACGTCCAGTGATTGCAGCAGCGCCTGGGTGTTATGCGCCAGCTGAGAGAAGCTGAACTGATAGCCCTGCGGTTTGCTGGAGCTGCAAAAGCCGATCTGGTCCGGCGCAATCACCCGGTAGCCATTTTGGGAAAGCACCGCGATGGTTTCTTGCCAAGTCGCGGCGCAGAAATTCTTGCCGTGTAGCAGCACAACGGTGCGGCCATTGGCCTTTCCCTCGGGCTCGACATCCATATAAGCCATGGACAGCGCCTTCTCCTGCGATGAGAACTCGTAGCGCTCGATGGGATGCGGATAGCTGAAGCCTTCCATCTGCGGTCCATAGACCGGCCGCTGCTCGGCATGCAGCGAGGGGACCAGCGCGAGGCCGGCGGCAAACATCAACGAGGGCATGACTTTCTTCACGCATCGACTCCTTGTAGCGGCAACGTGCCGCGAGGTCATTGGGATTCGCTGGGAGCCGTGGCGACAGCAAAAGCTGGCCAGCAAAGGCTCAAGCACAACGGTTCTGACTAGATGGGAGTCCAGAAGCCGCGTAAGGGTTCGTCGAGGATACAGGGCGATTATTTCACCATGTGAAACGCGGCAACCTGGACGTTTACCGCGTTGGCGAGGAGTCGCTATTTGACCTCGACCTGCTGGATGTCGAAGCCAATACGATTGTCGGCACTGATGCGAAAGTGCAGCGTCTCGCCAGTCTCGACCCGCGCCGCCTTTTCGCGCAGCAGATTGCCTTTGCCACACAGGGTATCGTCCTCCGGATCGGACTCGATGCTGACAATGCGCATCCCCGCCGGCACCTGCAACCGCACCTGCTCGCCGACATGCACGCGCGCGGCGAGCTTGCGGTCCACCATCAGCGCCACGTAGCACCCGCCCCCACGCAGGCCGAAATCACGCGTCACCACCAGCTCACCGCCATTGGCGACAGGTGTCTGATAGCCGCGCAAGCGCTCTTGCGGCACGGGTTTAATGTCTTCTGGGTCAGCTTGCCAAGACGAACAGCCGGCCAGAGCCAGAAGAGGAACGAGGACAAGGAGCAAGCGCATACGGGTTTCTCCAGATAAGCGAAGCGGTGATGGTATGACAGGTTTGCTCGCTCGCCGTGCGCAAAAGATGCTGCGATCACTATCTAGCAGGCCGTTGGAGTAGTTATTCAACGGTCTGCTAGCGGGTCGATATCGGATGGCTGCTACCGGGATAAGGCCGCTCTTCCTCGAGCCCTCCGTCGCGCCTGTAAACCTCGACCGAAGCCGTCTTGCCTGCCATGAACTGGTCCAGTTCGCTCAGCATTTCATCCTTGGTCAGGGTACGTAGCAACGTTTCCTGGGATTGCGGATCGGTCAGTTCCCATCCCATCGGGGTGGGGTTTACGTGATATTTGTCCATGGAACGCTCCTAGTAGCGAGCGCAGACTCAGCTGCGCTCGGAGGATCGGGTCAGCCGCGATCTTCGTCGCCGTCGATTTCACTGTCGTCGAAGTCCGGATCCTCGCCCGGCTCCTTCTCGCCGCTATCGGTCATGGTGACGTCCGGCGATTCCTCGGCGGGCATCTCGTGCTCGGAGTGATCCTGATGGTTCTGGTTCATGGCGACCTCGTTATATGGCCCGATGGGTTCTATCAATTGGAACCGTCCCAGCTGGAGGGCGTTCATCCGTGTGCTTGCCGGCGGTCGCTCATCACGCCGTGACAAAAAAGAATCCGCCGCCCCGCTCAACTTGCGATTGCAGCCGCCCAAGGACTCCACCACACTGCCTCGCAATCCCACCTGCACCGGAGCCGCTCCATGCCTGCCACCCATCAATACACGCGCGACAGCATTCTGGCCGACGCGAATGCCCTGAGCTGCACCATCTACCGCGCCCACGAATCGGACCCGGACGGCGAAGAGCAGGACATGGGCGATGCCCGCGTCATCATCACCGGCAACTTCGAGCCGCCGGCCGAGTGGGATGCCAAGGAGCGCGCCGACTACTTCGACGGCATGCCTGAAGACGCGTTCTTCACCGCCGTATTCGCCAGCGAAGCAGGCGCCGACTCCAAGGGCTACTTCACCGTCGAGGCGGATGATTACGCCGCCGTGACCGAGCAGGACGGTACGATTTCCATGTTCTATATCTGCGAGCGCCTGGCTGACGGCACCTACGTACTGCTACGCGAAGAAGACGACGAGGAATAAGCCGCTCCTTTCACCACGCGCAACAAGCGGGCTCATCGAACCCGCTCCCGCCCAAACGGGTCTGTGCTGTATGGGCAGACCCGTCGGCCCGCCGGCCGACACCGCCTCGTTTCATCATCCGCCGCCATCAAGAGGAATCGCATGAGCCCTCTGCACAGCCGCTGGCAATCACCGGTTGCACGCATGAAGCTGGTCGCTGGCCTGCTCCTGCTGCTCGCCGCCCTGCTCTACATCATCGCCACCGCCATGGAGCCACGTCATCCGGCCTGGGGCTACCTCGCCTCGTTCGCCGAAGCCGCGATGGTCGGTGCCATTGCCGACTGGTTCGCCGTCACCGCCCTGTTCCGTCACCCGCTCGGTCTGCCGATCCCGCACACGGCGATCATCCCGCGCAGCAAGGCGCGCATCGGGCAGAACCTGTCGACCTTCATCACCACCCATTTCCTGTCCACACCACTGGTACTGGCCAAGCTGGAAGCGCTGGATCTTGGCGGGCGCCTGGCCAATTGGCTGCGCCATCCAGACAACGCCGCTGCGGTCGGCCGGCAGCTCACCGGCATGGCACGTTTCGGCGTCGAGTCCCTACATGACGAGCGTGTGCAGGCCTTCGTCCAGGCCAAGCTGATCAACCGTGTGCGCAAGATCGACCTCGCACCGGTATGCGGACAGGTGCTGGAAATGCTCACCCGCCAAGGCAAACACCAGGCGATGCTCGACGAAGCGCTGATCAAGCTCGACGCGCTATTGCAGGACGACGACACCCGCGCACTGGTCGCTGACGCCATCACCGCCGAGGTTCGAACCCTGCGTTACCTTGGTCTGGGCAAGGCCGTCGGTGGCTGGTCGGCGAATAAGTTCGTCGATGGGGTTTCGGCAGTGATCGCCGAGGTGGCGAACGATCCCGAGCATCCTTTGCGTGAGCGTTTCGACGAGCATGTCGGGGAATACATCGAGCGGCTCAAGCACGACCCTGACTATCGGCTAGAGATCGAACGCATCGTCGCTCAACTGCTGGAGCATCCCGCCACCACTGGTTACATCCGGACGCTCTGGCAAGAGCTGACCGATTGGCTGGAGACCGATCTGGACAGTCCGGACTCACGCATCGGCACGCGTATCGTCAAGCTGACCCAGGGCCTCGGCGACTCGCTGGCAGCAGATGCCACCATGCGCAGCTGGATCAACGAGCAGTTGATGGCGGCCGCACCGGCAATGCTCGAGCGCTATCGCGGCAAGATCGGCCATTACATTGCCCAGCGTGTAGAGAACTGGGAAAGCCGCGAGTTGGTCGAGCAGATGGAGCAGAGTGTGGGCAAGGACCTGCAGTACATCCGCATCAACGGCACGCTGGTTGGTGGATTGGTCGGACTGGTGCTGCATGCACTGACGCAGCTGGTGGCCGGCTAGGTGGCAGGCGGCGTTCCGCTTTAGCCCACCAACGCGGCTACCTATGGTGGGCTGAAGCCCACCCTACGACATTGGTCACGCATTGAGACACTGATGGCTTGCTATCTCTCGGTGGGCCGTAGGGTGGGCCGTGCGGCGCTCCGCTTCAGCGCCGTAGGGTGGGCTTCAGCCCACCAAAGAAGATGCCTTGCCCGAAGTAGTAGGCCAAAGCGGAACGCCGCCTAGCCCACCCTACGCTCGCTGCGCCAACCGCTGCACAAGCCGTGTCTGCAATTTTTCCAGCGCTTCCGGTTCGGCCTTGCCCGCCGCATGAATACCCAAGCCCTCGCCCGCGTAGCGCGGGACGATGTGCACGTGAATATGAAACACCGTCTGCCCCGCCGGCGCGCCATTGAACTGCGCCACCTGCACGCCATCGGGCTGCAACTCGTCGACGATCACGCGGGTGAGCTTCTGCACCACCGCCATCACCTTGCCCAACGCCTCGGTATCCACATCGAGGATATTGCAGGCAGCGGAGCGCTTCGGAATCACCAACGTATGGCCAAAGGATTGCGGAAACAGATCGAGAAAGGCGAGTACGTCGTCATCCTCGTAGAGCTTGTAGCAAGGCGCATCGCCCCGAATGATCTGAGCGAAGATGTTCTGTGGGTCGTAGGGCGTGATCAGGGACACCGATTTTTCTCCAGGACGAATGGAAAGGCAGACCAAATCGGTCAGAAAGTAGTAAACCGAATCGTGACCGATGTCCGATAGCAAAGCCACGTCTACCTCGTGCGCAGAACATCCAGACTCTGAGCAACTTGGTGCGCAAAGCGCACCCTACAAAAGCATCTGCACCCGCCAAGTCTGTAGGGTGCGCTCCGCGCACCGCGTGCTCGAAATGGCTGGTGCGCCGCCAGAGCAGTACCGCCATGCTCATGGGCCTCGACAAAAAAATGCGATACGCCTAACGCAACTCTTCCGCCTTGGCGGCATAGTCATCGCTGTTGATTTCATGGGTGCGGAGCACGGCTTCCAGCTCCTGACGAATCTGCGGATGCGTGACGTCCTGAAGCAGCGCCTCGAGTTTGCGAATCACCCATTTCTGCCCACGATCGACCAGCGCCAGACGCTCGCCCAGATCGGCGATCGCCATGCATTTTTCGTAGAAGGCGCCGCGTTCGTGCCCCGGCTCGGCATCCAGCATCAGCAGGCAATCTCGCAATCGCCGGCAACTATCGGCTTCGCCACGATGCACCTGCGCCAGCACGCTGCGCTGCAGGTCTCCCTTGGCTTGCGCGAGGCTGGCGTGGGCAACCTGTGCCCCGGCCCGCTCAGCGCTCAACAGCTCATCGAGCGCCTCGATCAGGCGCTCCCGCTCGATTCCTAACGATTCCACAGTCATCTTCTTCTTTCCTTGTTTCGGTGATCAGCCTGCAGCTGGCCGGAACCATGCTAGCCGCACGTCAACAGCGACCAACAATGAAAAATCCTGCCGTGACGGTGCAGTCTTTTTGCTTCGCCGCCGCTGGCTTGTCTTTAGAACATCCGGAGCCGGTTACATGATAAATAAAAATAAATGCATTTAACGTTCATTATTATTCCTTTGCCTAGACCAAACAGGAGGATCACACTGCCGGGCGTTCACCTTCAGCGTCGCATGGCGCCAGGCACGACTCGCAACGAGGCCCCCGCAGAGGAAGCCCACGAGGCGTAAAGGCTGAACGAAACCTTGCAAATCCTCCTTGCGTGCATCTGGAAATTTCATGTCCCGAGTGATTCCTGTCGGCTCGTCCGGCGAAACCTACAACTACCACATCGTTCGCCAGTTCACCTTGATGACCCTGATCTGGGGCATCCTCGGCATGGGCATGGGTGTGTTCATCGCGGCCCAACTGGTGTGGCCGCAACTGAATTTCGACCTGCCCTGGACCAGCTTCGGACGCATCCGGCCGTTGCACACCAATCTGGTGATCTTCGCTTTCGGTGGCAACGCGCTGTTTGCCACCTCCCTGTACGTCGTGCAGCGCACCAGCCGGGTACGCGTGATTTCCGACGGCGTGGCGAGCTTCGTGTTCTGGGGCTGGCAGACGGCGATCGTGGCGATGCTGATCAGCTACCCGCTGGGCTACACCACCTCCAAGGAATACGCGGAGATGGAATGGCCCATCGCCTTGCTGGTCACCTTCGTGTGGATCGCCTACACATGGCTGTTCTTCGGCACTATCGCCAAGCGCACGGTCAGCCATATCTACGTCGGCAACTGGTTCTACGGTGCGTTCATCGTCGTCACCGCGATGGTGCACATCGTCAATCACATGCTGGTGCCGGTGACGCTGCTCAAGTCCTATCCGATCTATTCGGGCGCCACCGATGCCATGGTGCAGTGGTGGTATGGGCACAGCGTGGTGGGCTTCATTCTCTCGGTGGGTTTCCTTGGGATGATGTATTACTTCGTACCCAAACAGGCGGAGCGGCCGATCTATTCCTACCGCCTGTCCATCGTGCACTTCTGGGCGATCATCAGCCTGTACATCTGGGCCGGCCCGCATCATCTGCACTACACCGCACTGCCGGACTGGGCGCAAAGCCTGGGCATGGTGATGTCGATCATCCTGCTGGCGCCGAGTTGGGGCGGCATGATCAACGGCATGATGACCCTCTCTGGCGCCTGGCATAAGCTGCGCACCGACCCGATCCTGCGCTTCCTCGTGGTGTCTCTGGCCTTCTACGGCATGTCCACTTTCGAAGGCCCGATGATGGCCATCAAGACCGTCAACGCGCTTTCCCATTACACCGACTGGACCATCGGCCACGTGCATGCCGGCGCCCTCGGCTGGGTGGCGATGATCAGCATCGGCACGCTGTACCACATGATTCCCAAGCTCTGGGGACGCGAGCAGATGCACAGCGTCGGCCTGATCAACGCGCACTTCTGGCTAAGTACCATCGGCACCGTGCTTTACATCGCCTCGATGTGGGTCAACGGCATCACCCAGGGTCTGATGTGGCGTGCGATCAACGAAGATGGCACCCTCACCTATTCCTTCGTCGAAGCCCTGGAAGCCAGCCATCCCGGCTACGTGGTACGCATGATCGGCGGCGGACTGTTCGCCTTCGGCATGCTGCTGATGGCCTATAACACCTGGCGCACCGTGCGCGCGGGCGACAATGCCGTTCAGGCGCCGATTCCCAATCTGGTCACGGCGGGGTAAACCATGGCAATGCTGATCCTCTTCACCGTGATAGCGCTGCTTGGCGCGGCGCTGAGCCTGACGAATCTGTCCAGCCACGACGCGGAGCAGACTGCCCTGCTGCCCTTCGCCGACGATCCCGAAGCCGCCCGGCAATTGATGGCCGAAACCGGGCTGGTCTGCGACCGGGTGGTGCGTCCTGCCGAAGAGCCGGAGCCGCCCTACGTCTGGAAGGCCTGACAGACGCGCTCCGGGCCGCGTTTGAGGCACAATCGCGCCATTCACGATGAACGTCCGGAGCGCCAATGCAGCTGGCAAGGATCGAGCAATTACTGGTCGGCAAGGCCGTCCCCTACACCCGCCCCGGCACCCACAGCGCCATCGCCAAGCACGCGGTCGCCGGCCCGGTCCCAGTGGGTTTCGAAGGGCTGGAAGGCGACGAGCAGGGCGACCGCAAGGTGCATGGCGGCGTGAACAAAGCCGTGCACCACTATGCCTACGAACACTATTCCCGCTGGCGCGAGCAGCTCGGTGCCCTACCGCTGCTGGAGCAACCAGGCGCCTTCGGCGAGAACATCAGCACCCGGGGGCTCAGCGAGGCGGACCTATGCCTCGGAGATGTCCTGCGCTGCGGCGAAGCACGGCTGGAAGTGGTGCAGACGCGCCAGCCCTGCTGGAAGCTAAATGATCGCTTCGGCATCCCGGACATGGCGCTGCGTGTGCAACAGAGCGGCATGACCGGCTGGTACTACAAAGTGCTCGAACCCGGCGCGCTCGAAGCCGGGCAGCTGCTCATCCTCGAACACCGCCCTTTCCCGCGCTGGTCGCTAACACGGGTGCTGGAAGTGCTTTATCAGCGCACCCTGGACCAAACTGCCCTGCATGAACTGAACGAACTGCCATTAGTGCCGTCCTGGCGCAAGCTAGTGGAGCGCCGCCTGCAACAGCACACCGTGGAGGACTGGAGCAAGCGGCTGTACGGCTCGAATAGCGAAACCTGACAAAACCGGCTTTGCCGGCGTCTGGTTGGCGGAACATGCGCGCTTGCCGGGCCTCTCATCCTCGATAACCACAAAAATGAACGAGGCCCTCCATGCATGCTCGCCGCTCGTCCATCGCCGCCGCCTTCGCGCTCGGCTTGTTCGCTCTTCCCGCCCTCGCTGCTGAGCTCCAGCCCAGCGAGCTGCTCAAACAGGCCGAAACGGAGCAGGAGGCCTATCTCGACACTCTGAAAGCGCTGGTCGTGGTGGACACCGGCACCGGCCAGCAGCAGGGACTCGCCACGGTCAGCGAAATGCTGGTCGAGCGTCTGGAAGCGCTGGGCGCCGAGGTCACCACCACCCCGGCCACGCCATCGGCCGGCGACAATATTGTCGGTACGCTGAAAGGTACGGGCACGAAGGATTTCCTATTGATGGTTCACTACGACACGGTGTTCGCCGAAGGCACAGCCGCCGAGCGCCCGTTCCGCATGGATGAACAACGCGCGTACGGGCCGGGCGTCGCTGATGCCAAAGGCGGTGTCGCGATGATCTTGCATTCGCTCAAGTTGCTGAAGGAGCAGAACTTCGATGGCTTCGGGACGGTCACCGTACTGTTCAATCCCGACGAGGAAATGGGTTCGTCGGGCTCGAAGAAGATCATCGGCGAGCTCGCCCGCAAGCACGATTACGTCTTTTCCTACGAGCCGCCAGACAAGGACGCCGTGACCACCGCAACCAACGGTATCAACGCGGTGATGCTGGAGGTAAAAGGCAAATCTTCGCACGCTGGATCGGCACCCGAAGAGGGCCGCAACGCCGTCATGGAGCTCGCGCATCAACTGGTGCAGCTCAAGGAGCTGGGCGATCCGGACAAGGGCACCACGGTGAACTGGACGATGATCAAGGGCGGCGAGAAGCGCAACATCATTCCTGACAGCGCCGCCGCCGAAGCCGACATGCGCTATTCCGATCTGAGTGAGTACGACCGCGTCCTGGCCGATGCCCAGCGAATCATCAAAGACAAATTGATCGAGGGCACGACGGTCGAACTTCGCATCGATAAAGGCCGACCACCGCTGGCGAAGAACGCCGGCTCGGATCAATTAGCCGAGACGGCACAGAAGCTCTACGGTGAAATCGGCAAGACCATAGAACCCATCGCCATGCGTTTCGGCACCGATGCCGGCTACGCCTACGTGCCGGACAGCGACAAACCAGCCGTACTGGAAACCATGGGCGTGGTGGGCGCTGGTCTGCATTCGGACGAGGAATACCTGGAGCTCGCCAGCATCGCGCCGCGCCTGTATCTGACGGTTGCGATGATCAAGACACTGTCTGGCGAGAACGAGTCCCGCTAGTCACCAGCACGAGCCACACCGGGATGCTGCCTGCCTCCGGTGTGGCTCGTTGCTACGAATCAGAGCGAAGCCTCAGAGCAGCACCAGCCCCAACAGCCAGACCACGGCCATCCCCACCACACCTTGAACCAGCGTCGCCATGGTCTGCGCGCGATAGGCCGTGGAAACCTTCATCCGGCTGAACTGAGAAACCACCCAGAAGAAGCTGTCATTGGCATGAGAGACGGTCATGCCGCCCGCGCCGATGGCCATGACGGTGAGCACCCGGCCCATTTCGCTATCCAGACCGAGACTGCCGAGCAGCGGCGCGACCATTGCCGAGGTGGTGACCAGCGCGACGGTGGTAGAGCCCTGCGCGGTCTTCAGCGCGGCGGAAACGATGAAGGGCATGAACAAGCCGATACCCAGCGCCGACAGGCTCTGGCCCAGATAGTCGCCCAGCGGGGTGATTTTCAGCATGGCGCCAAAAGCACCGCCAGCCCCGGTGATGAGCAGAATCGGCGCCGCCGCGACGATGCCCGCAGCGACCTGATCATGGAACTGCTGGCGCTTGTTCTCGCCCTTGAGCAGTGTGCAGGCGAAGCCCAGGCCGATCAGCAGAGCGGCGACCGGCTGGCCGAGAAAACCCAGCACGGAGAACACAACGCCCTCGCCCAGCGGCCTGCCCGGCAGCGCGACGATCGAGCCGATACAAATCAGCGCGATGGGAATGAAGATAGGCGCAAAGGCCTGCCAAGCGCTGGGCAAGGTCCCGTAGCGGGCTCGCAAGGTATCGAAATCCACATCCTCGGCGAGCAGCTCGCTAGGCGCTTCGTCCAGCAGCTCGCGATCGTCCTGCTTGAGGAAGCGGTTGGCCCAGAACAGCCCGGCCAACGCAGCTACGGCCGAGACCAAGAGACCGACGGCTATCACCAGCCCCAGCGAATCTTCCAATCCCAGGTTGCCCGCGGCTGCGATTGGACCTGGTGTTGGCGGCACGAAGGTGTGGGTGGCGTACAGGCCGGTGGCCAGCGCCACGCTCATCGCCACCACCGAGACCTTCATCCGCGCCGCCAACGCATTCTTCAGCGAGTTGAGGATGACGTAGCCGGAATCGCAAAACACCGGGATTGACACCAGGTAACCGATGATCGACAGCGTCAGGGTCGGGAAGCGTTCACCCAGCAGCCGGATCACCGTTTCGGCCATGGTGATCGCCGCACCGGAGCGTTCGAGGATGACGCCGATGATGGTGCCTAACGCAATGACAATACCGATATAACCGAGGATGCCGCCGAAGCCAGTCGCGACCGTTTTGAGGATTTCCGCAGTCGGGACTTGATAGGCGAAGCCGGCAAGAATTGCCGCTGCCAGCAGTGCCAGAAAGGGATGCAGCTTCCAGCTCACCGTGGAATACACGATGAAGGCAATCAGCAACAACAAGATGAGGATCAGCACCATAGTCGAACGCCTCGTGTAATGGTTCCAGAATGCGACAGGCGCCGACACCTGCGCTGCGTTGAGCATAGTGCAGCTTGTCCGTGGCGCTCGGAGCCGTCGAGGCGGTCGACCAACTGCGCCAAAGGCTGGGCTATCCTCAACTCCTCATCGTATGGAGAGCATTCTCGTATGCACGACTTATCCGCCTTCCCGATCACCCAGAAATGGCCAGCCAGCTACCCGGAACGCTTGCAGCTCTACTCGCTGCCCACGCCCAATGGGGTAAAGGCGTCGATCATGCTGGAGGAGACCGGCCTGCCGTACGAGGCGCACCTGGTCAGCTTCGACAGCAACGACCAGAACTCCGAAGAATTCCTCTCGCTGAACCCGAACAACAAGATTCCGGCGATCCTCGACCCGGACGGACCAGGCGGCGAACCGCTTGCGCTGTTCGAATCCGGGGCGATCCTGCTGTATCTGGCCGACAAGACCGGCCAGTTCATACCGGAGGACACGGCGGCCCGCTACGAGACGATTCAATGGCTGATGTTCCAAATGGGCGGCATCGGGCCAATGTTCGGCCAGCTCGGCTTCTTCCACAAGTTCGCGGGCAAGGACTACGAGGACAAGCGCCCGCGCGACCGTTACCTCGCGGAAACCCAGCGCCTGCTAGGCGTGCTCGACAAGCGCCTGGAAGGCCGCGAGTGGCTCATGGGCGGCCGCTACAGCATCGCCGATATCGCCACCTTCCCCTGGGTGCGCAATCTGGTGGGCTTCTACGAAGCGCGTGAGTTGGTGGAATTCGAGCGCTTCAGCAATGTGCAGCGCGTGCTGGATGCCTTTGTCGCGCGGCCTGCAGTGGCCAAGGGTCTGAACATTCCACCCCGCGGGTGAAACGGACTTTCCGCCGAGCGCTCTGTGCTTATTACAGCAGCCCTCACCCCTATGCCGGGCGCCCCAACCCTCTCCCGGAGGGAGAGGGGGCAGGTATTTGTCGGATGTTGCTGCGAGTGGTTCCAAATGGGTCGCTGCAAGCAAAGCCGCGGTTCTGCGCGAAACGCGCCAGCCCTAGATCACCTTCGCCGCGCGCCCGATGAACTGGATCGGCCCGGTCGGCTTGCCGGTTGGCGAGCCAGTTGGCTGTTCGAGCGTGAGTTCGAACAGCTGATTAGGCTGCAGCGGGGGCAGCTCGTCGAGGCGAATCTTCACCGGCTCGCCGGGTTTGACCAATCCGAGCGAGACCGGTGCCTGCCAGCCTTCGGCCTTGGTCCAGAGCTGCAGCGCCTTGTCCGGCGGCAGCTCGGTCACGCCGAGGGGGATCAGTTCGATTTCCCGCGATTGGTTACTGGCCTGCATCACCCAACCGGGGGCAAGACCCTGCGGAGTCGCGAGCACCACCAGCCAGGTCGGCGATGATTCCGGCGTGGTGCGGGTAAGCAGCAACGTGCCCAACACCAACGTCGCGGCCATGCCAGCGGCGGCGAAGCCTCGCCAGAGCGATAGGTTGTCCCACCACTTCATTTGACGGTTACGCGGCACCGGTGCGGCCTGGTGAGCATCCAAGGTACGTTCTATGCGAGTCCACAGGCGCGGCGATGGCGTTTGCGACTCGACCAGATCGGTCAGGTGCAACAGGCGTGCTTCCCAATAATCCACGGCGGCTTGCAGTTCGGGCTCGACGGGCAAACGCCGCTCGACGTCCTCCCGCTGCGACGCAGGCAAGGTGCCAAGTACGTATTCGCCGGCCAGTTCGTGCAGGCTTTCGCCGCTGTCGTTGACTTCGGTATTCATCCGATGCACTCGCGAAGGGCGGTCAGGCTGCGGCGGATCCAGGCCTTTACCGTGCCCAGCGGAGCACCCAGGCGCTGCGCGATTTCCTGATGGGAATAGCCGTCGACGTAGGCGTGAAATACGCAGTTGCGGCGCACCGGTTCCAATTGTTCGAGGCAGGCTTCGATCCGGCCGGGATTGACTCGCCAATCGAAGGCGTCGGTCTGTTCCTGCCAACCGTCGATAGCTGCGTGGCTGGTTTCGCGCTCCTCGTCTGGGTCCATCAGCATCTGCCGGGCATCGTTGCGCACGGCGTTGAGGGCGAGGTGGCGGGTCACGCTGAAGATCCAACCACGGGCCGAGCCGCGCGTCTGGTCATACGTAGCCGCTTTGTTCCAGATGCGGATGAAGGCGTCATGCACGATGTCCTCCGCCAGTGCGGCGTCTCGCACGATGCGCTGAACCACGCCGAGCAGGCGCGGGCTTTCCTGTTCATACAGTTTCTGTAATGCCGAGCGCTCGCCGCGAGCGCAAGCGCGCAGGGCTGCTTCGTAGTCGAACGGGGATGAGGACGCTGCTGACAATTGACCCGCCACTGGCTGATTGTGATTGCCCCGGCGCGCAGGCCGGGGCTTCTGTGGAGCATAGAGGCGTTTAACGCTCATATCGAGCGACTTGCCCGCTGTGCTGGACTCACTTGCTGGTCCAGAACAGGTAGTCGGCCTGATAATCCACGATCTGGCGCTCGCCCTTGCTGGCTGCATCGCAGGTTGCCGCAGGCGCTACGCCGCCCTTGGTCGCCACTCGCTGAATGTAGCTGACGCCCTTCATCGCACCGTCGCCTTCGGCGGGGTTGGCCTTGACCAACTGATACGGGATGTTGCCTTCGCCTGCCGGAGCTACCGCAACCTGGGTGCCGGTTATCGCGGAACCGTCCGCCGCTTCCCAGGTGGCAGGCGGGCCGTAGTAGCTGCCGACCTGCTTGCCGCTGCGATCATTGAGCGCGGCTTTGGGGCCGATGAACACCCACTCCATTTTTTCGGGCATATCGGCTTTGGCTTGGCATTCGTAGGTGATCTTGCCGACGCCGCGGGTTTCCATGCTGACGGTGTGGCCATCCGGGACCTTGACGGCGTCGGGTACGTCCATTTTGGCGAAGGCATTGGCCGAGCAGCCGAGCGCCAAGGAAAGTCCGGTCAGGCAAAGGATCTTTTTCGCGTCCATTTTGAATCTCCGATAGTGATCAAGTGGGCGGCAAATCTGGCCGCTACCTGTACTACCCGCGAGAAACCGAATCGGATGCAGACCTTGCAGAAATATTTTCGGAGTATCCAACCAGCGCCCTAATCACCTGAAGGGATAGGCACCCATTTATGCGGTAGCAAAGAAAATTTCGTCATCGTGTCGATTCTCGTCTCGTCCACTCGACCAATGATCAGAGCCGGAGGAAATTTCTACATCTCCGTCTAGGCTGTTTTCTCCCATCCGATAAAGGAGTCAGACGATGCGATTCATGGTGATGATCAAGGCCAACCGCGATACCGAAGCAGGCGTGATGCCTACTGAGGAGATTCTCGCAGCCATGGGCCAATACAACGAAGAATTGGCAAATGCCGGTGTACTGCTGGGCGGCGAAGGCTTGCATCCGAGTCGCCGGGGCGCGCGGGTGCGCTTCAACGAAGGGCAATGCTCGGTCGTCGATGGCCCGTTCGCTGAAACCCGGGAGCTTATCGCCGGCTATTGGCTGTTCCAGACCGCGTCGCTGCAGGACGCCATCGATTGGGTGAAGCGCTGCCCGGCATCAGCCATCGGCGAATCGGAAATCGAAATCCGTCAGGTGTTCGAAGCCGAAGACTTCGGCGCCGAGTTCACGCCCGAATTGCGCGAGCAGGAAGACCGCCTGCGCGCACGGTTAACCCAATAATCGAAACAGGAGGCAGACCATGAAAATTACCCCGTACCTCACCTTCGACGGCCAAGCACGCGACGCCTTCACGCTGTACCAGCAGGTATTAGGCGGCACGCTGGAGATGATTACCTTCGCCCAAGCGCCCGACTCCGAGCATTTCCCAGCGGAGCATCAGGAGCGAATCATGCATGTATGCCTGAATCTGGGCGACTTCCAGCTGATGGCGTCCGACACCATGCCCGGCGACGCTGCCTGTGGTGGAGGCCCGTACGAGGGCATCAAAGGCTGCTCGATTTCCCTGCATCCCAAAAGCGTTGCCGAGGGCGAGCGCGTTTTCAATGGGCTGGCCGAAGGGGGCCAGGTCGTGATGCCGCTGGAGAAAACCTTCTGGGCCGAGCGTTTCGGCATGTTCGTTGACCGTTTCGGCGTGTCCTGGATGGTCAATTGCGAACAGGCCGGATAGCGGATCATCCGGCCGAAGAAGGGTCAGATCAGCTTATAGCCGATGGCTGCCAGCATAACCGCCATGCAGGGACGCAGGACGGTATCCGGCACCTTGCCGGCCAGGTTGCTGCCCAGATAAATCCCCGGCAACGAGCCCACCAGCAGATAGGCCAGGATGGTCCAATCCATATTCCCCATGCCGGCATGGCCCAGCCCTGCCACCAGCGTAAGTGGCACGGCATGGGCGATCTCCGTTCCGACCAGGCGGCGCGTGCTCAATAGCGGGTAGAGAAAGAACAGCGCCACGGTACCCAGCGCGCCGGCACCGATGGAGGTCAGCGTCACAATCGCACCGAGCACCCCACCAACCACCACGGTCAGCACGTTAAGCCCACGCGGCGAAAGCCGAGGCGTCGGCCCGGACAGACGAGCGGCGAATGCAAGCAGCCGCATTTTGAATAGCACCGCCAGCGCGGTGAGCACCAGAACGACGCCCAACGACTGTTTGATAATCGCGTTGAGCACTTCCGGATCGGAGTGCAACCCGCTCAGCACCCAGAGCGTCAGGCCCGCCGCCGGCACGCTACCAAGCGCCAGCCAGCCGGTGATGCTCCAATCGATGTTGCGATTCTTCTGATGCACCCAGACACCACCGGCCTTGGTGATCGCCGCGTAAAGCAGGTCGGTACCCACGGCGGCAGCCGGGTTGACGCCAAACCACAGGAGAACAGGCGTCATCAACGAGCCACCGCCAACGCCTGTCATGCCAACGATGAACCCCACCAGCAGGCCGGCCACCACAAAGCCGATAACACCTAATTCCATCGTTCGCTTCCCGTTGAGGCCCGCCTGGGCCGTGTCAAAGGGAAGCAGCATAACGGCGAGAACTAGCAATCCTTAATATAAGTTTGTTCTTTTTTAGTAGCTAATCGATATATGCAGATTGCTACGTCTTGGATCATCAGAACAGACCGAGCATCCAAGCGGCGACGAACAGCAACAAGGAAAAGCCCCACATCCACAATAGCGAGTAGCGGATGTGCCGGCCCAGATCCAGCCCGGCCAACCCCAGAGCCAACCAGAGTGCTGGCGAGAATGGGCTGATGAACGTACCGATGATGTTGCCGATGGTCATCGCGTAGACGACGCTGGCTGGCTCGATACCGTGATTGGTCACCACCTCCAGCGTGACCGGCAGCAGACCGAAGTAATAGGCGTCGGTGCTCAGCATCAGCTCCATCGGCAGACCAAATACACCGAGAACGATGTGCAGCTGCGACACCATCGAGGCAGGCAGCACCTGAACCAGATCCTGGGCGATGGACGTCAGCATACCGGTGCCGGTCAGCATCCCCAGCATCGAGCCCGCCGCGAGGATAATCATGCCCATACTCAGCGCCGCCGGCGCATGCGCCGCGATGCGCTGCATCTGTGTCTTGCCGCCTGGATAGTTGATGAACAGCGCAAGCGACAGGCCGATCATGAAGATGTAGCCAGCCGGTAACACACCCGCGAACAGCGCAATCAACACCAGCAGGAACAGGCCTCCATTTGCCCAGAGACGCCCGGGGCGCTCCAGCGCGCGCTCTTCAGGGGTAGGGTCGTGAAGACCCGCGTGGGTATCGACCAGCACGCCAACATCTGCCGGTACATTGCCCGACGCGATGCGCCGCTGTTCACGCCAACCCAGCAAGGCGGCCAGTGCCACCAGCAACACCACGCCGATGCCCTGCACGGCAACAAGCGGCCGCCACAGCTCAGTCACTTCAATGCCGGTCACCGCCGCCGCGCGGCCCAGCGGGCCAGCCCAGGGCAGCATGTTGAAAATGCCAGCACCCAGGGCCAGCAGCATGAGCATCAGGTACGGGCTCATCCGCAGCTGACGATAAAGTGGCAGCAATGCAGGAATGGTCAGCAGAAAGGTAGTCGCGCCGGCGCCGTCGAGGTGCGCCAGCATGCCGATCACAGCAGTGGCCATCGCCACGGCGATCACGTTGCCGCGAGTGATCTTCACCATGGCGCCGATGATCGGACGGAACAGCCCGGTATCCTGAAGCACGCCGAAAAAGGTGATGGCGAAGACGAACATGGCGGCGATGGATATCACACGCTCCAGACCGTCAGTGAAAAAACCGGAGATCGCCTCCGGTCCGAAGCCGGCCAGCAATGCGCCTACCAGCGGTACTACGATCAACGGCAGAATCGGCGCCATGCGCCCGACGAGCAGCAGTACTACCAAGCTGCCAATGGTCAACAGACCAATCAGAGTCAACAAGCCTAATCTCCTCTTTATTCTTATCCAGCTGAAACAGGTGAGCCGGGTAGGCTACGGAGCAAAGCTTTCAGCAACCTTTAACCCACCAAACGAAACGCTGGGGCACTGTGAGGAAATATGTCGGGCCTCGAGAATGGCGGTCGCCCGTGGATCTGCTTGCATTGATCAGGACGCTGAGTCACGAATCACAAACATTGCAGAACAGGAGCACAGGTGTGGATCTGCTATTTCTTGGTACCTCGTCCGGCACACCGACCAAGGCCCGCAATGTCAGCGGGCTGGCGTTGGTGGAAGACAGCGGAAAAGGTTGGTACCTGATCGACTGCGGCGAGGCCACTCAGCACCAGCTGCTGCGCACACCTTTGACCTTGCATGGCCTGCGCGCGGTTTTCATCACGCATGTGCATGGCGATCACTGCTTTGGCCTGCCCGGTCTGCTCGCCAGCGCCGGCATGGCGCGCCGGCAGGAGCCGTTGGAAATCATCGCGCCCGCGGCAATTGAAGGCTGGATACGCGCTACGCTCGAAATGAGCCAGTGCCGTCTGCCCTATGAACTCCGCTTTCACGCCATCGAGACCTTCGAAGGCTGGCGCAACCCGCAGGTGCGCGTCGAAGCCATCGCCCTCTCCCATCGCGTGCCGAGCTGGGGCTACCGTTTCACCGAAGCGCGGCCCGACCCGCGCCTCGATATCGAGAAGCTGGACCGCGACGGCATCCCTCGCAGCGCGCTCTGGGGGCAACTGGTGCGCGGCCATGACATCGAATTCCAAGGCCGTTTTTTGCGCAGCGAGGATTATCTGCTGTCCACACGCCCGCCCCGCCGCGTCGTGATCGCCGGCGACAATGACCGCCCCGAGCTGCTGCGTGACGCCTGCCAGGACGCGCACGTGCTCGTTCACGAAGCCACCTACACCCAGCCCATCGCCGACGCGGGTAAAAACGATTTCGGCCACAGCACTGCGGCACAGGTTGCAGCCTTTGCGCAGGCCGTCGGGTTACCCAACCTGGTGCTGACGCACTTCAGCGCGCGCTACCAGAACGCTCCGGGGCGAGGGTTATCGATGGACGATATACGAGCGGAGGCTGCTGGGTGCTATCAGGGAGCGCTGTTTTTGGCAAAGGACTTTCTGAGGTTAAGACTGGGGAGAGGCGGGGTGTTGGGCTTCGACAACAGGACAATCACCGATGAAGCCCAGGCGCTGTAGCGGGCTTACCGTCGCCGTGCCGAGCCGATCCGCAGCGCGTGCGCTATCACGCTCGGTAGTTGTGAAACCACAGCAAACGCGATGAACACGCATTTAGCAACAACACACATCCGCGAACATTTCTCATTTACAACCGCTCGATCCATGCCTAGGCTTGCTGTCGGCGTCGTTCCCGCTGCTTCCATGCCGCACCGATGCCGCCTTCAAGCGCCGCTCATCATCGTCTGCAGCAGGCGATACGGCCGCGCTCGCACTCACGCATGCCAAGGACAGACCACGGTGAAACCTAGACTTATCCAATCCCTGACGCTTTCAGCCTGGCTTGGTGCCTGTGCTGGGGCATATGCGGCTCCCATCGAACTGGACGTGCCGGCACAGCCGCTTACCGATGCCCTGCAGCAATTCCAGGCCCAGAGCGGCGTGCAGGTGGTGTTCGGTGCCGACGCGCTCGCGGGTCGAACCTCTTCAGCCGTTCAAGGCGCGCTGGAGCCAGCCGAAGCACTGCGGCGTTTGCTGGCGGGGACGGGATACGAGGCCGAGCTACGAGACGGCACCGCAACGGTATCCAGCGCCGTCAGTGAAGAGGACGAATTGAATCTCGGACAGATGAATATCGTCGCCGAACGCGCGCCGGTCGATGGCACCACCGAAGGCACCGGCTCCTACACCACCGGCGTGGTGAATTCCTCGACGAAGCTGCCCATGTCGCTGCGGGAGACACCGCAATCGGTCAGTGTGATCACTCGTCAGCAGATCGAAGACCAGGGGCTGAACAACCTGCATGACGTGGTGCTGAGCACGCCCGGGCTGACCATCCAGCAGTCCGGTCCGGAACGTCAGCGTTATCACGCGCGCGGCTTTCAGGTCGACAACATCATGTACGACGGGTTACCGATGAGCCTGTCACGATTCTCGCAGGACGTCATCACCGCCCCAGACAGCGCCATGTTCGACCACATTGAAGTGGTTCGCGGGGCTACCGGGCTGATGCAGGGTGCCGGCAACCCGGCGGCGGCCATCAACATGATCCGAAAGCGCCCAACTTCCGATCCCTACGTGAGCATCGGCGCCAGCGCTGGCAGCTGGGATCGCTACCGCACCGAAGTGGACGCGTCCAACGCGCTCAACGAGACCGGCACCCTGCGCGGACGCTTCGTCACGGCCTACGAAGACAACGGCACCTATATCGATTACGGCGGCAGCGAACATGCCTTCGCCTACGGCATCGTCGAAGCGGACATCACCGACAGAACGCTGTTCACACTCGGCGCGTCGTACCAGAACGACAATAAGGACTCGGACTGGGGCGGCTTGCCAACCGCACCGGATGGCAGCGACCTGCACCTCTCCCGCTCGACCTATCTGGGCAATGACTGGGCCTATTGGGATACCAATACCCGGCATCTATTCGCCGAGCTCGAGCACCGCTTCGACAACGACTGGAAGCTGCGCCTGGCCGGCAACAAGATGTGGGGCCGCATCAACATGCTCGGCTCATACTTCTGGTACAACGCCGACGAGCTCAACCAGGGCACGGGCGCCTATACCTATGTCAACGACTACGACGCCTACGATGGCAACCTTTCGGGCCCGTTCACGCTGTTCGGCCGGCGCCACGAATTGGTGGTGGGCGCCAGCACCCGAACCGAAATCTTCGACGGCCACGGCGGCTGGGGCGATACGGGCACGGACATCGACCCCGGCAACTGGGACAGCGGCGCGGTTCCCAAGCCGAGTTACGACATGGACCTCTGGAACCTGAAGTTCGAGGCGCAGCAGAAAGGCCTGTACAGCGCCACCCGCCTTAGCATCACCGACCCGCTGACAGTCATCCTCGGTGGGCGCCTGGACTGGTACGACTACGATGACGGCACCGACACCGGCAGCTACACAGTCACGCGCAACGTCACCCGCTACGCCGGCATCGTCTACGACCTCAACGAGACGTACTCCATCTACGCCAGCTACACCGACATATTCAAGCCGCAAGACAGCCGCGACGTCAGCGGCAGCGTCATCGAACCCATGACCGGCATCAACTACGAGATCGGCCTCAAGGGCGAGTACTTCGACGGCAGGCTCAACGCCTCGGCGGCGGTCTTCCGCATCCTGCAGGAAAATCGCGCTAGGCTCCTCGATGACCAGGCCGGCACGTGCCCCAGCTTTCCGGCCGTCAGCTGCTACGAGGCTGCCGGGGAAGTGGAAAGCAAGGGCATCGATCTGGAACTCGCCGGCTCGCTCACTGAGCGCTGGCAAGCGAGCGTCGGTTACACCTACGTCGAAGCCAAGTACCGCAAGGACGCCGACCCGACCAACGAAGGCGAGTTCTTCGATCCGAAACAACCGCGCCACCTGTTCAAAGCCTCCACCGTCTACCACCTGCCGGGCACGCTCGAAAAATGGCGCATCGGCGGCAGCCTGAACAGCCAGAACAGTACCTACAGCGAGGCTTCGAGCTATCGCATCGATCAGGACGCCTACACCCTGGTCAACCTGATGCTGGGTTATCGCGTCAACGAGCACATCGATACGCGCCTGAACCTCAACAACCTGTTCGACAAGACCTACTACTCGAGCATCACCAACAACGCCAGCGTCGTCTACGGCGAACCACGCAACCTGATGTTCAGCGTGAACTGGACGCTCTGAGCCAACCGGTCCGCGAGCCGTCGAAAGGCGGCTCAGCTGGTTCCGTCGAGCGTCGAAAGCGCTTCCGCTTCGGCATCTTCCTCGGCGCGGGGGGTCACAAGCAGACCCGACTCCGAAGAGCGCCGCCGATGCCCCGTCAACCCTCCCGCTGCGGCGCAACCGCCGGATGAAGCCCGACGTCGTCGTCATCGGCGCCGGTATCGCCGGGTTGTCCGCGGCGGTCTGGCTGTCCGACGCAGGCCTGAAGGTAAGCGTCCTGGAGGCGTCCGACGTGCCCGGCGGGCGGGCTCGGAGCTGGGCCGATCCGGTAATGGGCGACAGCGTCGATATCGGCCCGCATATCCTGCTCAACAAATACGCCAACATGCGCACCCTGCTCCAGCGGCTGGGCACGGCGGATCAGGTGCTGTGGCAGACCGAAGAGCTGCTGACCGTGTTCGATCGCGGCCGCTCGATGCACTTCAAGGTCGGCGGACTGCCGGCACCGCTGCACTACATCCGCAACCTACCGCGCATTTTGCCAAGCGTGCCCTTGCGTCATCTGCTGAGCAACACACGACTGGCCTGGCGCACCCAGCGCAGCAGCGGGCCGGAACTGATGCAACTGGACGATCGCAGCGGGCGTGAGCACCTGGTACGGTGCGGCGTCAGCGACTTCTTCATCGACTGGTTTTGGGCCTCGGCGGCCATCGCCGTCCTCGCAGTCCCGGTGGAACGCTGCTCGGCGGCATCGCTGATGCGCCTCCTTGCCCAGGCGCTCGGCCACGAAGACATCGCCTTCGGCATGCCCAAGGTCGGGCTAAGCGACCTCTATGCCTGGCCGGCGATCGAATTCATTCGTCGCCATGGCGGCGAGGTGCAGCTCGGCTGCGGGGTGGATGGATTTTTGCGCGAGCAAGGTCGAGTCACCGGCGTGCACTTGAGCGACGGCGCAAAGGTCCAGGCACCGGCAGTGGTGCTAGCCGTGCAACCGACCGCCATCGCCCCGCTGCTGCCCGAAACTCATGCGCTGGCGCAGACCGCGCGCCGCTTCCAGCCGAGCCCCTATATCAGTTGCTACCTCTGGTTCGACCGGCCGATCACCGCCTCGCGCTTCTGGGCCAGGCCGTGGAACCCGGAGGGCTTCAACACCGATTTTTACAACCTGACCAATATCCGCCCGGCGACCCGCGGCGGCGCGCTGATCGCCAGCAATATCATCTGGAGTCAGCGGGTAGAGCACCTGTCCGACGCGGCGATCATCGAGGCTACGCGACGCGAGATCGCCGAGTTCGCGCCCGAGGCGCAACGCGCGGCGCTGCTGTCGGCCTCGGTACACCGCATTCCCATGGCGATTCCGGCTGCCTTCCCCGGCACCGAAACGGCAAGGCCGAGCACGGCGGTGGAGCCGGGTTTGTGGCTTGCAGGTGATTGGCTCGATACGGGCTTGCCGTATTGTATGGAGAGCGCCACCCGAGCTGGCGCACTGGCGGCTGAAGCAGTACTTGCCGAGCGCGGCCTAGGTCGGTCACTCGCGTTACCGCCGCCCAAGCCGAGCGGCCTTGGTCGCTGGTTGAGAACAGGCGAAGCCGGAGAAGATTTCTGATCGTTCAGATGCCGAACGAGGCCTGCAGATCGCGCAGATACAGGCTGAAAAACGGCGCGCGGCCCTGCAGAAAGGCCAGCGGGCCGGTAGCTGAAAAATCCCACTCGGCGCGCCCGGTGACTATCCGTCCCCGGCCACGACAGCGGGTACGCAACAGCCCGCAATCGTTCTGCTGAATCACGAAACCACTGGCGCTCGGCTGCCCTGGCAAGCTCATGTTCGGCGCGAAGCGCACCGAGGCCACCGCCTGATCGTCGACGCTCAACTGCCCAGCGAAGCCACGCTCACCGGTACCCGGCTCGATGACGAAATCGCCCATTTGCTTGGGAATCGACCACAGCTGGTGGCCGCCAGCAACCGAGCGCTCCTCGTCGACCCAGATATGCGTCACTGTACCGGCAGGCGCCAGCATGCCGTGCCCCCGCACCACTGCAGCCACCGCCAGCTCGTTGTAGGCCAACGTGCCGCCCGGCAGATAAGCCGCCCAGATGGTCAGCACCAGGACGTTGTCACCCAAGGCGGCATAAGCCAACCCCTTCGGCGCCGGCGGCAGTTCCCGCGCCGGCACCCGCCAGGCCGACACGCAGGCGGTACCGGTCAGATGCCAGGGGGCTTCGGGATAAGTGGTTTCGTCGAGTCTATCCATGTTTCATGGACGCCAAGTGGCGCAGTGGGTTCCGGTGGGCGGAGGGTCAGTCGTCCGAGACTGATGTGCTGCAGTGCTGGGCTGTAGTGCGACGCCTAGAACACCGACCGGGAGCCCACCAACTGCTGTTTCGGGCGCATCACCGCATGACGGGCTATTTCGGCCAGGAGCTGCCTCTTTTGCGCGTCTGTATTGAACAACGTCAAACAAGTTGAGTGTACATACCCAGCTCGGCACTCCAGGTGCCGCCCGACACACTGGCCATTCCGTTTTCCCCCTCGCTGTCGATGAGCCAGCACGGCCAGTCATTGGAACCGCCTCGCACAGGCCGAGCACCCTTCAACGGTATGGTTTCCCCCGTTTCTATATAAGCGCTTCAGTGAACCGAACCAGGCGGCTGCAGCAGTCCTCGATGCCTTCGTCTGGAACGTTGGTGACGCCCAGCAGCAAGCCGCTTCGGGCCTGTGCGGCGTCGGCATACCAGATAGATAACGGTAAGGGCGCAAGCCCGACTGCCAGTGCCTGTTGGCTGATAGCAACGTCGTCCGCACCTTGAGGCAAGTGCACCAGCAAAGCTAACCCCGCCATCGCCTCGGTCGTGGCTGGAATGCTCAAGGCACGCTGTAGAGCAGCCAACCGGGCGGTATAGGTGCGCTTCATTCTGCGCAGATGGCGCAAGTAATGACCCTTGCGCATGAACTCTGCGAGCGCCCATTGGCTGGTGATCGACGCAGCGGGTGCCAGCGCAGCCGCTGTATCTGCGACCCGGTTTGCCAAGGATGTTGGCGCCACAACGAAACCCAGACGCAGGCCAGGGTTGATGGTCTTGCTGAAAGTGCCGATGTGAATGACCCGGCCTGAACGATCCTGTGAGGCAAGCGCTGGGGCCGCCCGACCGACAAGTTGAAGTTCGCTCAGGTAGTCATCTTCGATGATCCAGCTACCGTTCTTATCCGCCCATTCCAACAGGCGAAGACGCCGTGGCAGTGACAACGTCATTCCCAGAGGAGCCTGCTGCCCTGCGGTGACGACCGCCAGGGCCGCATTCGGCGCACGCCGGATACCTTCTTCGACGTCCAACCCATGTGCATCAACACTGACCGGTATCGTTTCGATACCCGCCATGGAAAGCGCCGTTCGCGTCATTGGATAGCCGGGATCTTCCATCCACGCCGTTTGCCCTCGCAAACCGAGCGCATGCAGGATCAGCCCAAGGCCACCGGAGTATCCGGAGGTGATAACGACCTGCTCTGGCGCACAGATGATGCCTCGCGCCACGGCAAGATAGGCGGCGATTTCGGTTCGCAAACCGGGCTCTCCGCGAGGGTCCGGGTAGCTGACCGGTGCCATTGCGGCCTGGCGGGCCGCGCCCGCGGCAATGCGTGACCACATCTTGTAGGGAAAAACGTCCTGCGCGGGAATGCCGACTTGAAACACCATGGGCGAATTGCTGAATGGATGTTGGTAGAAGTCCGGCAATGGCGAGCGCAGACTGCTGGTTTCAGTCGGCCGGACCGCAGGCAACGGTTGCGCGACAAAGGTACCCGCAGCGCCGCGGGAAACGATCAGCTGTTCGTCGATCAGTCGCTCATAAGCCGCCCGAACGGTGCCACGAGCAACGCCAAGCTGAACGCTAAGGTCCCGCCAGGACGGCAAGCGAGCGCCCGCATATAGATGCCCCTCGCGGATCGATCTGCCGATGGCTCCAACGATTTGCTCAACCAGAGAACGCCCTGCTTTCCGGTTGAGTTCAATGCGCAAATCTTCCATGCAGCCCTCACTCACTCGCTTGTGTTGACGAAGGAGACGACATCAACCTCAGGCGCACCGATGGTACAGTCAGATTTGCTATTCATGGGCCTTTTTATTGGACCTTTAACCAATATGATGAAGCGCTAGAACCTCAAGCCCATCATGGTCAAGGAGCTCCCCTTGCAATCACCGTCTCTCCTCTCATTCATCAAGCAGTTCGCGGCCCTGCTCCTGCTCGGTAGCGCGCTCCACTTGGCTCACGCCGACGGCAGTCTGGACGATGAGGGTGAGCGGCGGGCACGCACCGCCGGCGCTTCGCTGATCGGACAGCCTGGGCCGGTTGCCGTGCTCGAAACCATCGATGGAACAAAGATTGACCTAGCTGAGTTGTACGGGGAAAAGCCGGTTTATCTGAAATTCTGGGCCACATGGTGCGTGCCCTGCCGCCAGCAGATGCCCGGCTTCGAGCAGTTGCAACAGACGATGGGCGACAAGGTGCAGGTCATCGCGGTAAACACGGGCTTCAGTGACGACATTGACTCGATCCGCGCATACCGCAAGGAGCACCAGCTGACCATGCCGATCGTGATCGATGACAGCAGCCTGGCGGCGGACCTCAACCTACGGGTGACACCCCAGCATGTTGTGATTGGCCGAGATGGCCGGATATCCCATATCGGTCACCTTGATGACCAGGCTTTGCATGCCGCGCTGGAAAGTGCTGTATCAGAACAAACGACCTCCGCCAGCCACTCGGAGAGCAATGCAACACCCGAGACACCGCAGTTTGCCGTGGGCGACACCGTGACCGGCCTGAACATCGAAACTCTAGAGGGCAATCAAGTGAAGCTGGGCAAGGACGACAAGCCGCGCGCACTGGTGTTCTTCGCCCCTTGGTGCGAGTCCTATCTTGAGGAAAGCCGGCCCGAGACGTCCCAGGCTTGCCTACGAGTACGCAAGGATGTGGACAGCCTGATGGGCCAGGGCGACATGGAGTGGCTGGGTGTTTCTTCAGGGCTTTGGGTCTCGGCCAGCGACTTGCAAGATTACAAAAACACCACGCCTACCGCCCTGCCGCTAGCGCTCGACGAGCAGGACGAACTCTTTCGCGCCTTCGCCATTCGGGACATTCCGACAGTGGTCCTTCTAGACGCGCATGGTCGTGTCGCCAATATCCTCAAACCGCAGGACAACAATCTCGTAGAGGCGGTCAAGGCGCTGCATTGATCCGTTTCGCCCTGCGGTTACGGGAGGAGGCGCCATGACGCCACCTCCCTTTTATCCACTCGATACGTTCATCAGGAACCGCATGCCACTGCTATCGCTAAAAAGGCTCCTGCTCTGCTTTTGCCTGTGCGTTATCAATCTGCCCGGCTTGGCAGCAAAGATGCCCGGTCCTGATGATGTATTGATCGCGTCATCGCTGTTCGCTGCAACCGAAGCGCCGTCATCTGGATCGACCACGACATTGGCGATCCTCATGGAGCCTCAGGGCGAGTGGCACGGCTACTGGAAGCAACCAGGCGATGTTGGCCTCCCGACCACGTTCACCTGGCACCTACCGGACGGTGTAATGGTGAGCGACCCAGCCTATCCGTTGCCGCGGACGCTGCTGATTGAAGGTTTGATGAACCATGTCTACGAGCACCCCTACGCACTGCTTGTAGAGCTGACCCTCGACGGCGACTTGCCAGGCGGGACCGCATTGCCGATCCGTGTGGATATGCAATATCTGGCCTGTCGGTATGACGCCTGCGTCCCTGAGCGCGCATCATTGGAAACGACATTGCACGTAGGCGATGGTCACCAGTCGCCGGACGTTGCAGCCCGCTTCGCCAACTGGCGTCAGGCGCTGCCCAGGCCGCTGGCCGCGCAGGCCAGTTTTGACGTAGAGGGCGATCTCCTACGCCTGCGCGTGCCCCTCCCGGCCAGCGTACCGATCCAAAACCCCCATCTGTTTTCCGCAACCAAGGGGGCGATCGACAATGCCGCCCCCCAACGGGTCGAGCGACGCGGTGATGAGCTGATTGTTGAAACGCGCGTAGGAGCTCAGATAACTGATGTTTTTCAGGCCACGCTGAAACTGAGCGACAGTTTAGGTCTAGATATAGACGCGAAACGCGGCGGCCCGACAAGCGCGCCCGATAGCACGTCCAACAGCAGCTTGAGCATCATCCTGCTTGCGCTGGCCGGGGCGATTGCCGGCGGGCTGTTGCTGAATTTGATGCCGTGCGTCTTTCCCATCCTCAGTCTTAAAGCCATGAGTCTCGCGCGCTCCGGCATCAGCCCGGCTATAGCTCGTCGCGACGCCGTGGCCTACACCAGCGGTGTGCTACTGGTCTGCGTCTTGCTGGGCGCCGTTCTGCTCGCTTGGCGTGCCGCTGGCACTCAGGTGGGCTGGGCCTTCCAGTTGCAGAACGCTGCCGTGATTCTGACCCTGATGTTGCTGACCACGGCCATCGCATTCAATCTGGCCGGGCTGTTCGAGCTGGCAGCGATCGATGCTGGTACCAAGCTAACCAACCAAAGCGGCGCCGGTGGCGCGTTCTGGACCGGCGCGCTCGCGGCTTTCATCGCTACGCCTTGCTCCGGGCCTTTCATGGCCGCAGCCCTGGGCGCTGCGCTGGTTTTACCGACTGCCGCAGCCATGTTGGTATTCACCGGGCTTGGTCTAGGGATCGCTTTACCGTTCTTGATGCTGGGGTTCATCCCCGCGCTGCAACGACGCTTGCCCAGACCCGGCCCCTGGATGGGAACCTTGCGCCGCGTTCTCGCGGTGCCGATGTTCCTTACCGCGCTCTCTCTGCTGTGGGTACTCAGCCATCAGGTCCCGGCCAATGCGCTGGTCGCATCCCTGGGCTGCGCCATGCTGCTTGCACTCGGGCTCCGGCTGACCGGCCTGCGGCAGCAGAAACACAAACGCAACGCCTGGTTGCCCGCTTCTCTTGCATTGATTCTGGCGCTCGGCCTGGGCTGGAGCCAGGTATCAGGGCAAACCGCGCCGGCTTCGGACGTGCAGCGGCACGTGTTCGACGAGCAGCAGTTAGCCCAACTACGCGCTGACAAGGTGCCGGTGTTTGTTTACTTCACCGCTGACTGGTGCATCACCTGCAAGGTGAACGAGCAAGTCGCCATCAACCGTGACGCGACCGCACAGGCTTTCGCCGCGGCTGGGGTTGTAGTGATGCGGGGCGACTGGACCAATGGCGATCCTGTCATCACCGCATTCCTCGAACGCCACGGCCGCTCAGGTGTTCCTTTGTACCTGTGGTACGGAGCGGGTGAAGCCGAACCACGGCTGCTGCCCCAGATCCTCGGACCGGGCTCGCTGCTCGAACTGGTGCAACGGTAATTCTGACCATCGAAATACGAAGGGGTCGTTCATGGAACAATTGCTCGTCATCAACACCAGCCCGCAGCGCAGCGGGTCGTACAGTCGGAAAATGACAGAACGCTTCGTACACCTCTGGCGCCTTCGATACCCGAGCGGCGAAATCATCCACCGAGAGCTGGGTAACCAGCCGATTCCACACGTCGATGAACGCTGGATCCAGGCCGCTTTCACCCCGCCCGAGGCCCGAGACCACCAACAGAAGGACACCCTGGCGCTCAGCGACGAGCTGGTGAGCGAGTTGAAGCAAGCCACACAGATCGTGATCGGTTGCCCCATGCACAACCTGTCGGTGCCCAGTACGCTGAAAGCCTACATCGACCAGATTATCCGCATGGGAATCACGACCCGCCTGGTACCTGGCACCCCTGGCAGCCCCTACGCTGGTCTACTGCATGACAAGAAAGCGTACCTGCTGCTCGTGAGGGGCGGCCATGGTTATGAGAAAGGCGAAGCATACGCACACATGAACTTCCAAGAGCCCTACTTAACCGCAGTATTGGGCATGCTGGGCATCCACGACGTGACGACGGTCAGCCTGGAATACACCGCTATCGGCGGCGATCAGTTCGACGAAGCCGTCAAACGGGCCAATTCACGTATCGATGCACTGTTTTGTTAACCGCATAGATTTTGCAGACAGATATAAGCCGCGTGGCAGCGAGCGAACTGCTGCTCTCGAGTGGGCCCATGCGGACAGTAGATGAAAAACCTTCTGCTGGAATATTGATAGCGCTGGCAGAGTCGCTAATTGGTGGCGCCGCTAACTGCCCGCGATATCCTCGCCTCAGACAAAGCCGATCCAGCGGCCAGCTATGAGGATCGAAAGCCAAAGAATGGCGGATGCGGCGGCCAGGGCGCGAACTCGGACAGTTGGCTGGCCGCCGCACAGGGCGGCATCAAAGCGCTCGCTGCGATGCTGGAGTGCAATGTTGCAGATCGCCAGCACTAGCAGCGCGGCCTTGCAGAGAAAGGCTGGGTTCTCTGCGTACTCCGCTGGCCTCACTGAGAACAACCAAAGCCCCGTTATCACCGCAAGTGTAGTGCCCGTTGCCGCTGCGCGTACTAGAAAGGGGCCAAGGACCGGCAGATCCCGTCCGTGCATTGAACGCAAAAGGAGCAAATCGAGCGGCAGGATCGCGCCGAGGAGTAGCCCTATCCCAAGGATGTGAGTTGCATTGACGACCAGATAGGCAATCCAGTATTCCTGCAGGAAGACGGCACCGGGCCAGCCAGCAACTGATTGCAGAAAGCCCGTCATCGCCGTGTCGTCATTCCTTGATGCGTTCCGGATACATATCGTATTGCTTGCCGCCGACCGTAATGCGCACGGCTTTCATATGCGCTTCGTTCGGCTCTTTGGTGCGGTTGCCGAGTACGGTGACTTCATCTCCTACCTTGGCGGTATCGTCGGTGAAACCGGAACGTTGCGTCTGGTTCGGATTCCCCAGATCGACTTGCCATAAACGGCCGTCTTGAGCCTCTACGCGCAAGGCCGGATGAGGTGGCGCCATCGAAATCTCGGTAATCGTGCCCTTCAACTCCGACTGCTCTTCTTCCGCCCAGGCCCAACCGTGGTGAGCGAAGGCCTGCGTTGTAAACAGCACCATCGCTGTGACGCAAAGCATCAAGACCATACGATGCGCCGCATCGCGCGCCGTGAGGGGGGTTGCTCGGATGGCGGTTCGGCTTTCGCTTGATACCGACATAATCATGCTCCTTTGAGCGAATAAATAATTGAGAGTCGACACATTGGACCCAGTTCCCGGTTTTTACCGTAGAGCAACTGCCAGCCCTACGTTCCTGAAGTGATGTGTAGCAGCTTTTTTCGACGGCAGCCTTTTGGCCGAAACCGGACGGAGTTGCTGGCTAAAGCTCAGGGATGATTGCCAGTTATGGCCTAGCCGGAAGCAGACTCTTCCATAAGCCAACGTTTGAAATTCGTCAGTGCAGAAGCGGCATGCGTACTCGGGCGAGTTACCAGGACGTAGCGTTCGCAGAGTTCTTCGAATGCCGGCCAAGGAGCTACAAGCCGGCCTCCAAGCAGCTCCTCCTCAACGTAGCAGTTAGGCACGAGCGCCATTCCTATGCCGGCTTTCGCCGCTTCGATCAGCAGCGCATAGCGATCATAGGTGGGGCCTGTCGAGTTGGAATCCAGTGGCAATTCAGCAAGCGTTGCATAACGAGCCCAACTATAGGGGCTCGCGAGTTTGTGAAGTAGCGGCATGCTTTCGGGTATTTCGCTTGCAAGGCGAGGGTGACAGACGGCAACCATCGGTTCTACAAAGAGCGGCTGTACTCGCATTGTCTGCCAGACGGGATGGTCGTAGTTGATCGCAGCGTGCAAGCCACTTTGCTCAAGGGAAAAGGGCTGTGTGCGTTCGTGGAGATTCACTTTTATATCGGGGTAGCGCGCCTGGAATCGAGCCAGCCTGGGTATCAACCAACGACTGGCGAATGTGGGAATGACGCCAATTTCCAGCGAGGTACTGCCCCTAGCGTCCGCAACGAGCTGGCGGGTGTGCCGTTCGATATCGGCCAGTGCCGCACGAATGTGCGAAGCATAGTTGTCACCAGCAACTGACAACTCGACGCGATTGCCGATACGGTTGAACAGCCGCGTCCCGAGAAATTCTTCCAGTTTAGATATTTGCCGGCTGACAGCACCTTCGCTGAGCGAGAGCTCCTGTGCCGCTTTGGCAAAGCTCTGATGGCGCGCGGCTGCTTCCAGGGCAAGCATCATAGAGGTGCTTGGCAGACGTCTGCTCATGGATCCATCCGTGGTTTGAAGGGGCGACAGGATGATGCATGCGCAAGCTGCCTTGCAAAAAAATCGTTAGCTCGAAAGCATCAGTGATCCCTAGCATGCAGGCACTTTACGAGAGATGGAGTTGGTAGTTGCCATGACAAGGGAAGGCCGCACCGTGAGTACCTTTGACCGAACTTTACTGTGCCTGGGGCTATTAATTCCCCTCTGGCTCTTTGCGGGCGTGGCGCTAACGTCGCTGAGCTATCCGGGCTACAGCCATATCGACCAGGCGATGAGCCAGTTAGGGGCAGTAGGAGCCCCCACCCACCCGTTCTCCGCCTGGGTGAACAACTTCCCCCTAGGCGTGCTCTTCATGCTTTTTGCTCTGGGTGTTGCTCGGAGGTTCACGACATCGCGTCTAGCCCAGCTCAGCGCAGCGCTGATACTGATCCACGGTCTGGCAAGCTTTGCTACTGGGGTGTTCTCATGCGATCCAGGATGCGCACCTGCACAACCCTCGCCGTCTCAGCAGGTTCATAACCTGGCAGGACTAGTCATGTTCCTCTCGCTGACGCTGGCGACCGCGCTTTGGGGGGCTCTTAGCAAGAGGCTGTTGTCATCGCCAGCGTTCGGATGGTTCTCGATACTCTGCGTGATCTTTGCTGTCGTGACTGTCGGCATGATGGCCAAAGCATTCGACGATGGACATGGATTTGGCTTGTATCAGCGGCTCAATTACACCGTATCCGTAGTTTGGGTCGCGGCACTGGCATGGATTGCCAATCGTGGTGAGTTGGCTTCGTGAGCGTCCGCTCCTGGCCGATAGCAGGCGGTCAGGGTCGCCTGGACGGACGCCGACATGTACGGAGCCCCGACTTGCTCCGAACCGCTTGATTAGACCTTTTCGAATAGTCATCTGAGGCGCCAGTGGGTTGCACGTGGGTGTATTGGAGAAACAAGGCCGATCTGTATCTATTTGGCTTGGTGGCGTATCGGTAGGATTCGAACCTTACCCTTTTGGCAAGGCAACCATGGAACTCACTGACATCCCATTTGGCACTACCGACTGGTCGAAAATAGAACCCATTGCGCATCCGGGTGAGACCGGCACGGCGCTCTGGCGTACCTGCCAATTCGGTAATACGAGAGTTCGAATGGTTCACTACTCCCCTGGATACGTTGCCGATCATTGGTGCCGGAAGGGACACATTCTGCTATGTCTGGAAGGTCAACTGGAGACCGAACTCGATGATGGCCGTACATTCACTTTGAGCGCCGGCATGAGCTACCAAGTGGCCGACAACGCGGAGGCTCACCGGTCTTCAACCGCTACCGGCGCCAAGTTGTTCGTCGTGGATTGATACCTGAGAGCGAGTAGCAGCGTTTGGCCGATTTTGCCTATCGCGACCGGCCGCCCGGTCGAATCTGCCCCACCTAAACAGCTAACCCCTCCCCCTCCTCAACGCCCTCACTCCCTCCACCACCAGCACCGCAATTGCCATCCAGATCGCGCCATAAGTCAGCCATTGGTCCGGCGCGATGCTTTCGCCGAGCAGTAACGCGACCACGACCAGTAACACCGGCTCAACGTAGCTGAGCAGGCCGAACAGGGCGAGGTTGAGGCGGGTGGCGATGATCATCAGGGCCAGTGCCAGGGCGCTGAGCGCGCCCAATCCGAAGATCAGCAGTTGCAGCCGTGAACTTGCGATGACCTGTTGCAGGGTGGCGCTATCGCCCAAGGCGAAGGTAGCGGCGACTGGCAGGCTGATGACGAGGTCAAGCCACAGACCGCCAAGGTTAGCGGTGCCGATCCGGCGGCGCAGGATGAAGTAGCAGGGATAGCCGAGCGCGACCGCCAGCACTGGCCAGGAAAGGGACGAGGCAAGCAGCAGTTCGTTACCAACGCCAACGGCCGCCAGTATGCAGGCCAGGCGCTGCAGGCGGCTGATCGCCTCGCCGAACACCAGCCGGCCGGTCAGCACGAGGGTCAGCGGCAGCAGGAAGTAGCCGAGGGAGACGTCCAGCCCGTGGCCGTTGATTGGCGCCCACATGAACAGCCAGAGCTGTAACCCGACCAGCGCCGAAGACAGCGGCAGCGCGAGCCACAACCGCGGTTCTGCCGACAGGCGCGCAAGGATCTGGCGAACCTCGCCCCAGCGCCCGAAGCCGATCAGCAGCACCGCCAGGCAGGGCGCGGTAAGCAGGATGCGCCAGCCGTATATCTGCTGGCCGTCCAGCGGTTCGAGCAGCGAGGTGTAGTAGTACAGCGTGGCGAAAAGTATCGACGCCCCGACCGAGCTGGCCACGCCCGGCAGACTGTTCCGGTTTTGCATAAACGTCTCAAATCTCGAAGTATCGGCGCCGCAGCCATAGGTTTATTGAGCTCCGCCACAAGCCGAAACTACGCGGGTCACGACGAAACGGGAAACAGCCAGGGAGGAGCCGCTCCACCAAGGCCGGCTGGCTTCGTGTAGGGTGCGCTCCGCGCACCGCCGGGCCTCTTGCATGCGGTGCGCTGAGCGCACCCTACGTTGGGACCACGCCGGAAGCGGCGTTGGCTTACGGCTCGACCTGGCTCCACTGTTTGCTCAGCCGCTTGTCCGAAGCCGGCATCTTCGTCCCGAGCTGCTGCGCCCAGAGCGAAACGCGGTATTCCTCCAGCATCCAACGGTACTGGCTCAGCTCCGGGTCGCGCTTGCCTTCCTGCTGGTGCTTCTTCAGCCGCGCCTGGTACTGCTCCCAGTAGCCTGCAAGTTCGCCAGACCAGACGCGATCACGCTGCAGCTGCGCGCCGATCTTCTCGAAACGCTGCTCGATGGCCTTCAGATATCTCGGGTATTCCTTCAGCCATTCGACGGGCGTTTCGCGGACGAAGCCTGCATAAACGAGGTTAGTGAGTTGCGCCTTGATATCGTTGAGCGCCACGGCCTGGGCCAGGTCGATCTTGCCCTTGAAGCGCTTCTGCAGGCCGTGCCAGAGCTTGAGGATATCCAGCACCAAGCGCGCCAGGCGCTCGGCGTGGCCGGTCCATTCACCACGTTTTTTCTCGGCCAGCGTGGCCAGGGTGGCGCCTTCGCGCGGTAGCTGGGTTTCGCCGTCGAGGACGCAGCTGTCCAGACTCGCCAGCAGGATGTCCTCGACCAGCGCATCGACCTTGCCCATGTCGCGATAGAGCAGGCCCAGCTCGGTAAGTCCTGGCAGCTTGTTACGTAGGTATTTGGCCGGCTCGGACAGTTGCTGCAGCAGCAGGCGTTGCAGGGCGCGGCGGTGCTGATAGTCGGCCTCGGCCTGGGTCGGGAAGCGCCCCTCTTTGACCACGCCACGCTCTTCCACTAGCGCCGGGTAGACGGTCATGGACAACCCGGCCATCTTCGCCTGGGTCTTCTCCGCCACCTGAGCAAAGCCCTTGGCCTCGACCGGCTTCTGCTCGGCCTTCTGCTGGGGCGGCGCCAGCGCGGCCTGGCTGGCCTCACTGAATCGCGCGGTAAGCTCGGCCAAGTCGCGGCCTTCACCGAGGAATTTGCCACGGGCGTCGACCACTTCGATGTTCATCTTCAAATGGCTGTCGAGCCCGGTAGCCGCGTCGTGCCAGGCTTCTTCCGGCACGCGGGCACCGGTCATGCGCAGCAGTTCACGGCCCAGCGCCTCGGGTAGCGAACCCTCGCCGAAGGTGATCTTCGCCAGCGCCGCGCCGACGAAATCCGGCACCGGCACGAAGTTCTTGCGTATCGCCTTGGGCAGGTTGCGCACCAGCGCCACGGCCTTGGCCTCGATCAGCCCCGGCACCAGCCAGTCCAGCCGCTCACGGCGCAGTTGCGGTAGCAGCGGCGCCGGCACGCGCAGGGTCACGCCGTCGCGCGGGTGGTTGGGCTCGAAGTGGTACTCCAACGGCAATTGCAGCTCGCCGATGCGTAGGGTATCGGGATACTGCGCAGCGGTGACTTCGCGGGCCTCGCGGGCCAACACGTCTTCCTCGCGCATGACCAGCAATTGCAGGTTCTTCTGGCTCTCGCGCTTGTACCAGTTCTCGAAGCTGGCGGTCTGGTAGATGTCGACGGGCAGCCGCGCATCGTAGTAGCCGAACAGGGTTTCCTCGTCCGCAAGAATGTCGCGCCGGCGGGCCTTGGCTTCCAGCTCGTCCATGCGCTCCAGCAGTTCGCGGTTGGCAGAAAGCGCACGGGATCGGCTGTTGATCTCGCCGCGCACCAGCGCCTCGCGGATGAAGAGTTCGCGCGCCGTGGGCGGATCGACCGGGCCGTAATGCACCGGGCGCTTGCCCACCACGATCAGACCGTAGAGCGTGATCTGCTCGTAGGCCACCACCTGGCCACGCTTCTTTTCCCAGTGCGGCTCGAAGTGGTTCTTCTTGATCAGGTGGCCGGCCAGCGGCTCGATCCACTCGGGCTCGATCTTCGCCACCATCCGGGCGAACAGCTTGGTGGTTTCCACCAGCTCGGCGGCCATGATCCAGTTGGGCTTCTTGCGACCAATCACGCTGGATGGATGCACCCAGAAGCGCCGCTGGCGTGCGCCAAGGAAATCGCCGTCCTCGGTCTTGTGGCCGATCTGGCTGAGCAGGCCGGATAGGATCGCCTTGTGCACCGCGGCGTAGCCCTTAGCCTTCTGTGCGGCTTCGCTAGCCTCGGCCTGCTGGCGGAGGACCACGTTGACCTTGGTATCGGTGGTCGGCGTGATCTGCTCGGCTGCTTTTCGGCCCTTGGCGAGTGAAGGCACAACAGCTTCCGGGGCTTTGCTCGCGCCCAGCTTGAGCTCACGGGCGATCAGGGTGAGCTGGCGGTGAGCATCACGCCACTCGCGCAGCCGCAGGTAGTTGAGGAAGTTCTTCCGGCACCAGGTACGCAGCGGGTTGGAGCCCAGTTCCTGACGCTTCTCTTCGAAACCGCGCCAGAGGTTGATCAGCGCGGCGAAATCCGAATCGGGGTCCTTCCACTGCGCGTGCGCCTGATCGGCCTGCTGCTGGCGATCAGCCGGGCGCTCGCGCACGTCCTGTACGGAAAGCGCACTGGCGACGATCAGCACTTCGGCCAAGCTGCCCTGCTGCGCGGCTTCCAGCAGCATGCGGCCCAGCCGCGGGTCGATGGGCAGGCGCGCCAGCTGGCGACCGAGCGGCGTCAGCTGGTTCTCACGGTTGACCGCGGAGAGTTCCTGCAACAGGTTGAAGCCGTCGCTGATGGCCTTGCCGTCCGGCGGCTCGATGAAGGGGAAGTCCTGAATGTCGCCCAGGCGCAGGTGCAGCATCTGCAGAATGACCGCGGCGAGGTTGGTACGCAGGATTTCCGGATCGGTGAATTCGGGGCGGGAAAGAAAATCTTCCTCGCTGTACAGGCGGATGCAGATGCCTGGTTCGACGCGTCCGCACCTGCCCTTGCGCTGGTTGGCGCTGGCTTGGGACACCGCCTCGATGGGCAGGCGCTGGACCTTGGCGCGGTAACTGTAGCGGCTGATACGCGCGGTGCCGGAGTCGATCACGTAGCGGATGCCCGGTACGGTGAGCGAGGTTTCCGCCACGTTGGTGGACAGCACGATCTTGCGCCCCGCTGCCGGGCGGAAAATCTTCTGCTGCTCGGCAGGCGTCAGCCGCGCATACAGCGGCAGTACTTCGGTCAGGCGCAGGTTGGCCTTGCGCAGCATCTCAGCGGCATCGCGAATCTCGCGCTCGCCGGGGAGGAACACCAGCACGTCGCCGGGGCGCTTGCCGATGCTCTTCTCATGGGCTTCGATCTCGTCCAGCGCGGCGAGGATGCCCTGGTCGACGGTCAGATCGTCCTCGACGCGGTTGCCGTCTTCGTCGGTCTCCGCTGCCAATGGGTGATACCAGGTCTCTACCGGATAGGTACGCCCTGAAACCTCGATGATCGGCGCGTCATTGAAGTGCTTGCTGAAGCGCTCCAGGTCGATAGTCGCCGAGGTGATGATGACCTTCAGATCCGGCCGGCGCGGCAGCAGCGTCTTGAGGAAGCCCAGCAGGAAGTCGATGTTCAGCGAGCGCTCGTGGGCCTCGTCGACGATGATGGTGTCGTACTTTTCCAGAAAGCGGTCGTGCTGGGTTTCAGCCAGCAGGATGCCGTCGGTCATCAGCTTGATCAGCGTGCTGTCGGTACTCTGGTCCTCGAAGCGCACCTGATAGCCCACCAGCTCGCCCAGCGGCGTACCGATTTCCTCCGCCACGCGCGTGGCAACGCTGCGCGCGGCCAGACGCCGCGGCTGGGTATGGCCGATCAGCCCGTGCACGCCACGGCCGATTTCCAGGCAGATCTTCGGCAGCTGAGTGGTCTTGCCCGAACCGGTTTCGCCGGCGATCACCAGCACCTGATGCTTTTCCAGCGCGGCCTTGATCTCGTCGCGCTTGGCGGCGATAGGCAGGGCATCGTCGTAACGGATGGCCGGCACGCTCTGCCGCCGCGCCTCGACCTTGGCAGCCGAGGCCTGGAAGCGTTCGAGCCACTGCGCGAGCTTGCTCTCGTCTGGCTTTTTTCTCAGCTCATGCAACTGGCGGCGCAGGCGATGGCGGTCGGCGCTGAAGGCCTGGTCGAGATTTTTGTGCAGGGTGTCGAAAGCGGGCGTTGCGTCGGTCATGGACAGCCGTAAGCGATTTCGGGAGGACGGCGATTGTCGCAGATTTGGCCGGCTGGCCGTAGGCGGATCGGGAGCCGGATGACCGAACGGGTGGAACCGCGCCGACGAATCGGCGCGGTGGTTACGCGCTTACCTGATCCAGAGGCCCCAGCGAGACCTTTCCTGAACCTGCTGAATGCGCATTGTGCCTATGCTCTGCTCGGCCGCCGCAGCAATCTCGTCATCGACCATCTTAGTCGACAGCGACAGCCAGCTGGTGGCGAAGGCCAGCGCATCGCCGTGCAGCTCCAGCGCCTCGGTGGAGATATTGCCGAGGTTGTCGCACTCGCTGTGGTAGCACGGATCGAACGACTGCCCCGCTGTGCCACCGTAACGCTGCGCCTGCTCCTGGCTCTTGATGTCTTCGGCGCCGGTGAACAGGCCACCAAAGGCGATGCCGTCGTCGAAGAACTGCGCATAGTCGGAACGGAAGTCGATTTCGGTGCCTTCGGACGGCTCGTTGCGCAGCTGGAAGTAGGAGCGGAACAGACGCTCGATCGCCGCCGAGCCGGGCGGACCCTGCAGGCCGAAGTCCGAGCCGTCACCGTCGTAGATGAAGTTGGCGTAGTTCGGCGAGCCGATCATGTCCACGTTCAGGTACGCCTTGATCCGCTGTTTCTCCTCGTCTGGCAGCTGATTAACGTAATAGGTCGAACCGACCAGACCCGACTCTTCCGCGCCCCACCAGGCGAAGCGCACCTTGTTCAACGGATGCGCCTTGCCCATCAATACCGCCATTTCCAGCAAGGCGGCACTGCCCGAACCGTTATCGTTGACGCCAGCCCCTTCGAACACGGAGTCCAGATGCGCGCCGACCACGATGACATTGTTACGGTTGCCCCGGCGGGTTTCGGCCAGCACGTTGTAGGTCTCGGTCTGCTCACGCACCACGTCGACGTTCATGCTCATCTGCAGGCCTTCGGTACCCGCCCAGGCGACACCGAGGTC
Source organism: Pseudomonas sp. MTM4 (assembly GCF_019355055.1). Taxonomy (NCBI): domain Bacteria; kingdom Pseudomonadati; phylum Pseudomonadota; class Gammaproteobacteria; order Pseudomonadales; family Pseudomonadaceae; genus Pseudomonas; species Pseudomonas sp. MTM4. Next base: position 4,200,612 of record NZ_CP048411.1, on the reverse strand, counting down.
GTAGGTCGAAAACAGGACCGGGATACCGCCTTGATAGTCCTCACCGAGCGTGGCAGCCATCAGCCCCTTGCGATCCTCGGTATCGCCCTGGTTGAAGATGATCGCGCCGGACGCGCCCGCAGCCGCAGCGTTGGTCGCCTTGTCGCCGAACGGGCACGTGCCACGCTGCATCAGTGCGATGGCGCCAGCCGGGAAGCCAGCGAAATCCGCCGCCTCGCAGCCGCTGGTCGAAGTGTTGCCGGCGCCGAGCGACAGGTCCACCGCAACCACTGGCGCGGTGACGTTGCCCGGGTCGGTCTGGTCGGCGTAGGTAAAGTCTTCTTCCCAGGTGTATTGCACCGGTTGCGGCGTGACGGCATTCAGCGAGCCGGGGCCTGCCGGGTAGAAGGCGAGGAACGGAAAGCTCTGCACCCTGACCTCATAACCAGCGCGCTCGAGGTGCGTGCGCACGTAATCCACCGAGGCCTGGTAACCGGGCTGACCGGAGGCCCGGTTGCCCTGATTCAGCGCGGCGATGTCCTGCAGGTTCTCCAGGTGCTTCATGATGTTGCTGGCCTGCATGCAGCGCGGCAGACCCAGCGGCGTGCCAACCAGCAGAGGGGACCGACACGCCCTGGAGTCGGGCTTGCCGGGTGACCATAACTCATCGAAATGTGCCGTTTCCGCGGAAGGCGCAGCCAGGGCTGAAGCGGAAGCGATTAGCGCGAGAGAAGCAACTACCCGACGTGCATTGTTTTTTTTCTGCATGGGTAACTCATCCTTGCAACGAGATTGATGGGCAGGCCGCGAAATGGCATGCGCCATCGTCCCCTTACGGCACGACCGACGTTGAAACCCGGCGTACAGCGAATAGCAAGGCGAAGCCGCCCGCACGATCGCATCTACAGAAAACGATCTTGCAGCTTCAGCGTTACATAGCGAGGCAGGTTGGGGTTCAACGACCGGAAAGCGGGACGCGGCCATAGCGTCCTAGACCGGGGCAACCTCGTCTCGGTTCGAACTTTGCGCCAGACGGCAGCACCGTTTGTCGGGTTGATTGAACTCGAACCTGGGCGGCTCGGAACGGATGAGTTCGATGAGCGTTGCGGATAAAGAAAAGCCCCGCCAAAGCGGGGCTTGATGTCCGGCGGAATGCGTTACTTTTTGCCGAGCTTGCGCAACTCCTCGTCACGCAATTCACGACGCAGAATCTTGCCGACGTTGGTGGTTGGCAGGCTGTCGCGGAACTCGACGGCCTTGGGCCGCTTGTAGCCCGTGACGTTGTCATGCATGTGCTGCATGACCTGCTCCTTGGTCAGGCTCTCGCCTGGCTTGACCACCACGAATAGCTTGATCGCCTCACCGGACTTGTCGTCTGGAACCCCGATCGCAGCGCACTGCATCACGCCCGGCAGCGTCGCGAGCACGTCTTCGAGTTCGTTGGGGTAGACGTTGAAACCGGACACTAGAATCATGTCCTTCTTGCGATCGACGATCCGCAGATAGCCGTCTTCCTGAATGATGCCGATGTCGCCAGTCTTCAGCCAACCATCGGCGCTGAGAACTTCGTCGGTGGCTTCCTGGCGCTGCCAGTAGCCCTTCATCACCTGCGGCCCTTTCACGCACAGCTCGCCCGTCGCGCCAATCGGCAGTTCATTGCCTTCGTCGTCGATGACCTTGCACTGGGTGGAAGGCATCGGGATACCGATGGTGCCAATCTGGATACCGCCGAACGGGTTGACCGAGACCACTGGGCTGGTTTCGGTCATGCCGAAGCCTTCACAGATGGAGCAGCCAGTTACCTGTTGCCAGCGCTCGGCGGCTGCCTGTTGCAGCGCCATACCGCCGGAGAAGGTTGCCTTCAGCGAAGAGAAGTCCAGCTTGCGGAAGTCGTCGTTGTTGCACAGCGCGACGAACAGGGTGTTGAGCCCGACGAAGCCGCTGAAACGATACTTGCCCAGATCCTTGACGAAAGCCGGCAGGTCACGCGGGTTGGTGATCAGCACGTTATGGGCGCCGATCAGCATCATCGTCATGCAGTGAAAGGTGAACGCGTAGATGTGATACAGCGGCAGAGGCGCAACCATGGTTTCACAGCCGACCCCCAGCTCCGTGCCCATCAAGCCGCGGCACTGCAGCATGTTGGCGACAATGTTGCGATGGGTCAGCATCGCACCCTTGGCAACGCCGGTGGTACCGCCGGTGTACTGCAGCACGGCAATGTCGTCACCGGCAGGATTGAACTCTCGAACCGCCTTGGCACGGCCGAGGGCCATGGCGTCGTTGAATTTGACTGCCTTCGGCAGGTTGTAGGAGGGCACCATCTTTTTCACGTGCTTGATCACGGCATTGACCAGCAGGCGCTTGACCGCCGGCAGCATGTCACCGACTTCGGTGACGACGACGTGTCTGATGCCGGTCTTAGGCAGCACTTCTTCGGCCAGATGAGCCATGTTGGCCAGGCAGACCAATGCTTTGGCGCCGGAGTCATTGAACTGATGTTCCATTTCCCGCGCGGTATACAGCGGGTTGGTATTGACCACGATCAGCCCGGCGCGCATGGCGCCGAATACCACGACGGGATATTGCAGCAGGTTGGGCAGCTGGACCGCGATCCGGTCGCCCGGCTGCAGATCGGTGTTGTGCTGAAGGTAGGCGGCAAATTCGCCGGACAGGGCGTACAGCTCACCGTAGGTCAGGGTCTTGCCGAGATTGCTGAAGGCCGGTTTGTCAGCGAAACGCTCACAGGACTGTTTCAGCACTGCCTGGATGTTCTGGAACTCATCGGGATTGATTTCGCTCTCGACCCCGACAGGATATTTATCCTTCCAGAAGTTATCGGTCATGACCCCACTCCTCAGCGACAGCTTCACTGCATATAGCAGCTGTTTTGTTGTGTTTTGTTAATTTTTGTACCCGGTTTTCCGGTCAAAAAGCGGGCCGAGGTTAGCAGCTTTGGCACAGGCCGAACAGTGGCCACGACTGGTTAAAACGACACAAAGTGACTGATCACGAACGATCAGTCACTCACTATGTAGCACCAAGTCGTTACCTCAGGCTTGCTCGCGCAGCTCCCGGCGCAGGATCTTGCCAACCGGCGTCATCGGCAGCGCGTCGCGGAAGACCAGATGCCGGGGCACCTTGTAACCGGTGAAGTTTTCCCGGCAGTAGGCTTGCAGCTCTTCGACCGTCAGGCTGGTATCGCTGCGCACTACGAACAGCTTCACCGCCTCCCCTGACTTCTCGTCGGCGACGCCGATCGCGGCGCAGGCGGCCACCTTCGGATGCGCCATGACCACGTCTTCGATCTCGTTCGGATAGACGTTGAAACCGGAAACGATGATCAGATCTTTCTTGCGATCGACGATACGCACGAAACCATCAGGGTCGATCACAGCGATGTCGCCAGTCTTCAGCCAGCCCTGGTCGTCGAGCACTTCGGCGGTAGCTTCCGGTCGTTGCCAATAGCCTTTCATCACCTGCGGACCCTTAACGCAAAGCTCACCACGCTCACCTAGCGCAAGCTCGATGCCCTCGTCGTCGATCACCTTCAACGCCGTGCCCGGTACTGGCAGGCCGACAGTGCCCAGACGCGATTTGTCTCCGTGGGGGTTGGCGCAAACCACCGGCGACGTTTCGGTCAGGCCGTAGCCCTCGGTCACGGTGACGCCGGTCAGGCTCTTCCAGCGCTCGGCCACGGACGATACCAGTGCGGTACCGCCGGAGTTGGTGCCTTTGAGCGAGGAAAAGTCGATCTTCTTGAATTCCGGATGCGACATGAGCGCGACGAACAAGGTGTTCAATCCGAGGAAGGCAGTGAACTGCCACTTCTGCAGCTCCTTGACGAAGCCGTCGATGTCGCGCGGATTGGTGATCAGCACGTTGTGGTTGCCCGTCACCATCATGCACATGCAATTCACCGTGAATGCATAGATGTGGTACAGCGGCAGCGGCGCGATCATCACTTCCTGCCCTTCCTTGATGATCGGGTGGCCGTCGGCGCCGAGCTGCTGCATGTTGGCATGTGCCTGACGCATGTTGGCGACCAGATTGCCGTGGGTGAGCATCGCGCCCTTGGCGACGCCAGTGGTACCGCCGGTGTATTGCAGCACCGCGACGTCATCGAGCGTCAGCGGAACCGGCTTCAGGCTGTGGCGGGCACCGTCGCGCAGCACATGCTTGAACGACACAGCCTGAGGCAGGCTGTAGACCGGCACCATCTTCTTCACATGCTTGACCGCGGCATTGACCAGCAGGCCTTTGAAGGAGGGCAGCATGTCGCCGATCCGCGCCTCGATAAGCACCTCGATGCTGGTATCAGGCAGCACCTCCTGCACCAGCTTGCCGAAGGTATTGAGATACACCAGCGCCCGTGCGCCGGAATCCTGGAACTGGTGGCGCATTTCCCGCGCGGTGTACAGCGGGTTGGTGTTGACCACAATCAGTCCGGCACGCAGGGCACCGAAAACGGCGATCGGATACTGCAGGAGGTTGGGCATCTGCACTGCGATGCGATCCCCCGGTTGCAGATCCGTATGATTCTGCAACCAGCCCGCAAAGGCCGCCGAGTAACGATCGAGGTCAGCGAAGGTGAGCGTGACGCCCATATTGCTGAATGCGGGGCGGTTCGCATGGGTCTTGCAGGAGCGCTCGAACACTTCCACCACCGAGCGGAACCCACCCATATCCATGTCATTGGGCACACCGGCGGGTCGTTTGTCGTTCCAGAAATCAGGTTGCATTGTTATTGGCCTCGTTACCTGAGAGTGGGCTGCGGCGAAGTTAGCAGTTCGACCGCACAGCGCAACAGCGTTGCGTCGCGCAAATCACTGTTGTGAATCTTTCGTCACGGCAAGCCACGATTTCGAGGCGCACACGTCAGCTATACGTAATAGTGAAAGAAGACGTACCGCGCCTCGCGGGAACCCATGAGTCATGCCGTGACTCTCGCTGGGACAAGACCGCGACATCTCACTAGAATGCAGCCGCACCGCAGGCGCAGCGCTCATCGCGCAGCGCAATTCATATCGACCGTCGGACGGCCCCTGCCCCGACTGCGCCCGAGGAAACTTAATGACCACCATCAGCAACACGCCCTACTCCGCTCTGGAAGTCGGCCAGACCGCAAGCTTCGAGAAAGCCGTCGAGGAGCGCGACATCCAGCTCTTCGCCGCCATGTCGGGCGACCGCAACCCCGTCCACCTCGACGCGGAATTCGCCGCCGGCACGCCGTTCAAGGAGCGCATCGCCCACGGCATGTTCAGCGGTGCACTGATCAGCGCGGCCGTTGCCTGCACCCTGCCCGGCCCGGGCACCATCTATCTCGGCCAGACGATGAAATTCACCCGCCCGGTCAAGCTCGGCGACACCCTGACCGTGCGCCTGGAAATTCTCGAAAAACTGCCGAAGAACCGCGTACGCATCGCCACGCGCGTGTTCAACCAGAACGATGAACAGGTCGTGGATGGCGAAGCCGAAGTACTCGCGCCGCGCCGTGAAGAAACCGTGGAGTTGAAGGACCTGCCGCCGATCAACTTCGGTTGAGCCATTGGGCAAACTCGAAACAGGTGCGTTTGGACAGGCCTGCAGCCTGTATTCGCCGCGAGGGCGCGCCTCCTGAGGAACGGGTGTGTACCTGCCGCTTTCGTGAGAGGCCCGACCTCGGGCGAACGGCTAAGTGAACGACATTGTTTAAGCAGTCAGGCTTTCCATGCCCGATTGCGCCGTGCCCATCTTTTTCCGAAAGACGAGTCACCCGCCGGCCTCGATCAGCAACCCTACCCGGTTACCCCAAGCCCAACCAGTTGTAGGGTGGGCCGGGCGGCGTTCCGCTTCAGCCCACCGCAGCGAGGACCGGGCAACACCACCAACCAGACGTTCTCGGCATGGTGGGGCAAGCAGAAGGCTATTACGGCCCCAAGCTACGCCCCACGAGCAACCCCCACGGAGGATGCGCAGCGTCCACCGCGCGCCGACCATCGGGCGGGCGGTACAACAATAACAACACCGGGACCTCAACCATGCTCATACGCTCGATCGCTTATCGGCGCCTGGCGGCGCTCGTTCTCGGCGGCTTTTCGCTGGCCCTCCAGCCAGCATCGGCCGCACCGCTCGACCCTGGCCCCGATGAGGCCCTGCTGTATTACCAACGAGCCGACGGCGACTACGCCGGTTGGGGCCTGCATCTATGGAACACGGCCGCATGCAATGGCAGCCAGACGGAAACCGGCTGGGATCAACCTTTGCAAGCAGCCGGCACCGATCCGGAGCACGGCGCCTACTACCGTATCGCACTGACCGCCGACGCCAGCTGCCTGAACCTGATCATGCACAAAGGCGACGAAAAGGACCTGGGTGGCGGCGACCTGACCTGGCGCTTCGACGACTTGGGCCGTCGTGTCTTTACGCTCAGCGGCACCGCACAACTTTCCAGCACGCCCTTGAGCGGGCCCGAGGTCGCGATCAAGGGCGCGCGTGCGCACTGGCTCGATCCGTTCACGCTGGCGCTGGTCGACGGCGCGCCAGCGGCCAGCCGGCTCGAATTGCGTTATTCCACCGACGCCAGCATCCGCATCGACGGCGAGACACGCACGGTCAGCGGCGGCACCGCGCTCGCGCTGCGACCCGCAACCCTTCGCGAAGGGCTCAAACGTCAGCATCCGCATCTGGCCGAAGCGCAGGCCTTCCGCTTCGTGGCCGGCGCACAGGCGTTACGTCGCGCCGTCATGAGTCAGCTGGTGGTGGTCGCCTATGACGCGCAGCAACAGGTAATCGACGCCACGGAGGTACAGACGGCGGGCGTTCTCGATCAGCTATTCGCCTACAACGGCGACCTCGGCGCGCGAGTCGATGGGCGCGGCGTGTCGTTCAAACTCTGGGCACCGACGGCCCAGCGGGTCCGCCTGCATGCGTTCGACGCGTCCAAGCGCCTGCTGCCCGGCTACCCGAAGACCATGGATGAACGCCTCGGCGTGTGGAGCCTCGACGGCCCGCCGTCGCTGGATCGGCAGTATTACCAGTACGAAGTCACAGCCTATCGGCCAAGCACCGGCAAGATCGAGACGACACTGGTCAGCGATCCCTACGCCCTGAGCCTGTCGCTCAACAGCCAGTACGCCCAGGTCGTCGATCTGGACGCCAGCGACCTCAAGCCCGCCGGCTGGGACGCATTGCGCACACCGCATCCGGAACGCCCCGAAGCGAGCGTCATCTACGAAACGCATATCCGCGACTTCAGCGCCAGCGACACCAGTCTGCCGGCCGATCTGCGCGGCACCTACGGCGCCTTTACCCAGCCGGACAGCAACGGCATGCGCCACCTGCGCGATCTACGCAAGGCCGGGCTGACCCATGTGCAGCTGCTGCCAGCGTTCGACATCGCCACCGTTGACGAAGACCCCGCTCGCCGCGTCGACCTGGACGATCCATTCGCCAAGCTCTGCGAGCTGTCTTCCGGTGCCCGCCAGCGCTGGGCGCAATACTGCGGCGCGACGAGCATTCGCCAAGTGCTGCAAGGGTTCGATCCGGCCAGCGGACAGGCGCAATCGCTCTACAACGACCTGCGCGCGCTCGACAACTTCAATTGGGGCTACGACCCCTTCCACTTCACGGCGCCGGAAGGCAGCTACGCCAGCGACGCCGAAGGCGTGCAGCGCATCATCGAGTTCCGCCAGATGGTCCAGGCGCTAGCCGGTCAAGGCCTCGCCACCGTAATGGACGTGGTCTACAACCACACCAACGCCTCTGGGCTGGCCGAGAAATCGGTGCTCGACAAGATCGTGCCCGGTTATTACCACCGTCGCGATCCATCCACCGGCGCCGTGGAAACATCGACCTGCTGCGAAAACACCGCCAGCGAACACCGCATGATGGCCAAGCTGATGACCGATTCGCTGGAGGTCTGGGCTCGCGACTACAAGGTCGCCGGCTTTCGCTTCGATCTGATGGGCCATCACCTGCGCAAGAATGTAGTGGACGCCTATCGAGCCGTCCGCCGGATCGACCGGAACACCTACTTCTACGGCGAAGGCTGGGATTTCGGTGAAGTAGCGAGCAATGCCCGTGGCGTCAACGCCACGCAGCTGAACATGGCCGGCACCGGCATCGGCACTTTCAACGATCGGCAGCGCGATGCGGTGCGCGGCGGCAGCCCATTCGACGGCGGCGAGAGCATTCGTCGCAATCAGGGTTTCGCCAATGGCCTCTATGTCCGACCGAATGAGCTGTCCAGCGCTGGCGCGCAGGAAAAGGCGCAACTGCTGCACGCGGCGGACCTGATCCGCGTCGGCATCGCCGGCGGTCTGCGCGACTTCCAATTCATCAGCGCCGACGGCAGCCTGCGCAGCGGCGGAGAAATCGACTACAACGGACAACCCGCCGGCTACACACTCGACCCGCAGGAAACCATCAACTACGTCTCCAAGCACGACAACCAGACGCTATGGGACAACAACCAGTACAAGCTCCCGGCCAGCCTGCCGGTCGCCGACCGCGTCCGCCTGCAGCTGGTCGCCTTGTCCGTGCCGCTGTTCAGTCAGGGAGTGCCCTTCATCCACCTCGGCTCGGACATCCTGCGCTCCAAATCCATGCAGCGTGACAGTTACGACTCGGGTGACTGGTTCAACGCGGTGGATTTCAGCTACCAGGACAACAACTGGAACAAGGGCCTGCCGCGTGAAGACAAGGATGGCGACAACTGGCCGCTGATCCGCCAGGTCATCGCCGACCCTCATGCCAGGCCGAGCGCGGTGGACATCGTCGCCGCCAAGCGTCGCTTTCTCGAGTTGCTGACGATCCGCAGCGAAAGCCCGCTGTTCCAGCTCGACAGCGCCCGCGAGGTGCAACGCCGCTTGCAATTCCACAACACGGGTCCGGAGCAGCAACCGGGCGTGATCGCCTTCAGCCTGGCCGATGGCCCGCGCGACGGCCGCGATCTCGACCGGCGCTATCAGTCTTTGATGGTGGTGCTCAACGCTTCGCCCGAGCGTGTTCGCTTGCCGGGCGGTAGCGGTTACCAGCTGCATCCAGTGCTACAGGAATCGAGCGATCCGATTGCGCGTCAGGCCAAAGTGACTTCCGACGAGTTCGAGGTGCCGCCCTTCACCAGCACGGTGTTCGTGCAATCCCAGAGCCGTCGTTGAACCGCAGGCAATAAAAAAGGGCGACCTAAGTCGCCCAAATGCCTTGCGTGCTCTGTAATACCGGCCGGATCACCGCTTCTTTTGCGCGTCCCGCCAGATGAAAAATCCGAAACCGCCAAGGAAGGCGACCATCAGGCCGACCGTGACCACCCCTGCGAGCACCACATTATCGACGAACATGATTTCTTGCCTCCAAGGTGTTGCGCTGTCTGATGGCTGCATAGTCGCCTTCTCGCCCGAATAAAAAATTGACGGGAATCAATAGGCGCGAAGCCTGGCAAAACAGGCGCCGTAGGAGCTGATCTGGATCAAGAAAACGAGGGTATGCGGAAGGGAGCGACGGCGAAGCGGCGAATCGGAGAGCTGCAAAGGCGCTACTGGAAGCGTGGCGTAGACTGGCTTTCTCAGCGCTTCTTCGGTTTGCTTTTGGCTTTCTTTTTCGGCTTGGCCAAGGGCAGCGCCTGTTCGAATGCATCGCGCATTTCAGCCAGGCGCTTTTCCTTGATGTCATGAATGCGCTTTTCACGTTCGGCACTGAAGTCGATCAGCTTTACATCGTTGCTCATAAGACTGGCTCGCGGATGATCTGGCGGAATGTCAGGTTGAGGCGCGGTTCGGAAACCTTGCGCGTTCTGGCTATCTGGTGTTGCCAATAATGCTGCGTCGGACCGCTCATGACCAGCAGCGAACCATGTCCCAGATTGAGCGAATACTCGATGCGGCTGGTGCCTTTTCGACGAAAGTCGAAGCGCCGCGTCGCGCCCAGGTTGAGCGAAACCACCAACGGCTCCGGACCAAGCTCCGGTTCGTCATCGCTGTGCCAGCCCATGGCATCCTGCCCGTTGCGATATAGATTGAGCAGCACGCCGTCCAGCCGTTGGCCGACCTGCCGCTGCACCCGTTCGCGGATGTCGGCCAGCAGCGGCGTCCACAACAGCGGCTCATGAACCAGTCCCGAATAACGGTAGCCCACCCCGGCATCGCCATACCAGACGACCAATCGCGGCACGGCGAAACTGCGGCCGTAAAGCTTTATCCGGGGTTGCGACCAGGGCGTCTGCAGCATCAGCTCGTGCAGCCAGTAGTCGGCTATATCCACGCCGATCCATTGCGGCAGGTAGGCCAATTCAGCGTGCGGCAGGTCGATCATCGCGGCATCGGCTAAAGGATGTGTCAAACCTCGACATCCACCCAGAGCCCTTGGCGCGGCAACTCATCGAGGGCGTCCTGATCCTCTTCGGCGGTTTCGCCCTCGGCAAGCTCCTGAGCGGTATAGCCACGGCGCCGACGGCGGCGCTGTTCGTCGCGCAACATCTGCTCAGCTTCCTGCGGATGTCGGCGATCGAGCTCGACCGAGCTTTCATCGGCGCTCGGCTCTACCGGCGTAACCGGGGCGATGTCGGGGCGCGGCTTGACCACATCCTGTTGCGCGGTGACCTGAACGGTGCCTGGCGGAATGATTGGCAGCATTTTCGCTCTCTCCCTTAAGCAGCCCGAGATCAATCGGTTACCCGTGAGATGGGCCTGTACCAGTTGATCGGCTGAACCGCTGCCGACTTTAACAGCAGGACTACACTCCAGTGGGCATCTGTCGTCGCTCTCGCGACAGTGTTCCGTTACCATAGCGCGCTTTTTTCACAGCGGGAGGCAGCATGGCGCAGCAGTATCTACCGGGGCAACGCTGGATCAGCGACAGCGAAGCGGAACTCGGCCTTGGAACCATCCTAACGCAGGATGGGCGGATGCTCACCGTGCTCTACCCAGCGACCGGCGAAACCCGCCAGTACGCCGCGCGCAGTGCTCCGCTGACCCGCGTGCGCTTCGTCCCCGGCGATGAAGTTACGCACTTCGAAGGCTGGAAGATGACAGTGCGCGAAGTCGACGACGTCGACGGTCTGCTGGTCTACCACGGCCTGACCGCGCAGAACGAAGCCCGCACTCTGCCGGAAACCCAGCTGTCCAATTTCATCCAGTTCCGCCTCGCAAGTGATCGTCTGTTCGCCGGCCAGATCGACCCGCTGAACTGGTTCAAGCTGCGTTACCACACGCTGGAAAACCAGAGCAAACAGCTGACCTCCTCGCTGTGGGGCCTGGGTGGCGCGCGTGCACAACCCATCGCGCACCAGTTACACATCGCCCGCGAAGTCGCCGACCGCATCGCGCCGCGGGTACTTCTGGCCGATGAAGTGGGCCTGGGCAAAACCATCGAAGCCGGCTTGGTGATCCATCGCCAACTGCTCTCCGGCCGCGCCAACCGGGTACTCATCCTGGTGCCGGAAAACCTGCAGCATCAGTGGCTGGTGGAAATGCGCCGCCGCTTCAACCTGGAAGTCGCGCTGTTCGACGACGAGCGCTTCATCGAGAGCGATGCCAGCAACCCCTTCGAAGACACCCAGCTGGCATTGGTTTCGCTGGAATGGCTGAAGGACGACGAACGCGCCCAAGACGCGGCCTTCGCTGCCGGCTGGGACCTGCTGGTGGTGGACGAGGCGCATCACCTGGTCTGGCATCCGGAAAACGCCAGTGCCGAATACACGCTGGTCGAGCAATTGGCCGAGGTCATTCCCGGCGTGCTGCTGCTGACCGCCACGCCGGAACAGCTGGGCCAGGAAAGCCATTTCGCCCGCCTGCGCCTGCTCGACCCGAACCGCTTCCATGATCTCGAAGCATTCCGCGCCGAAAGCGCCAGCTACCAGCCGGTCGCCGAAGCGGTGCAGGAGCTGCTCGACGAAGGCCGCTTATCGCAAAAGGCGCACCAGACGATTCACGAGTTCCTCGGCGCCGAGGGCGAAGCGTTGCTCGCAGCGGCTACCGACGGCGACATCGAAGCCAGCAGCCGGCTGATCCGCGAACTGCTCGACCGCCACGGCACCGGGCGCCTGCTGTTCCGTAATACCCGCGCCGCCGTGCGTGGCTTCCCAGAGCGCCAGCTGCATCCTTATCCGCTGCCCTGCCCGGCCGAATATCTGGAGCTGCCACTGGGCGAGCACGCCGAGCTGTATCCGGAAGTCGCCTTCCAAAGCCAGCTGGACGAGCCCGAGGCGCAGAACCGCTGGTGGACCTTCGATCCGCGCGTCGAGTGGCTGATCGATACGCTGAAAATGCTGAAGAAATTCAAGGTGCTGGTCATCTGTGCCCACGCCGAGACCGCGCTGGATCTGGAAGACGCCCTGCGCGTGCGCTCCGGCATTCCGGCCACCGTGTTTCATGAAGGCATGAGCATCCTGGAGCGCGACCGTGCGGCCGCCTACTTCGCCGACGAAGAGTTCGGTGCGCAGGTGCTGATATGTTCCGAGATTGGTAGTGAGGGTCGCAACTTCCAGTTCGCTCATCATCTGGTGCTGTTCGACCTGCCGGCGCACCCTGACCTGCTCGAACAGCGCATCGGCCGTCTCGACCGGATCGGCCAGGCGCACGTCATTCAGCTGCACGTGCCCTATCTGGAAACCAGCCCGCAGGAACGTCTGTTCCAGTGGTATCACCAGGCGCTGAATGCCTTCCTCAATACCTGCCCTACCGGCAACGCCCTGCAGCACCAGTTCGGCCCGCGCCTGCTGAGCCAGCTGGAAGAAGGCGACGATGACGAGTTTCAAAAGCTTATCGACGAAGCGCGTGCCGAGCGCGAACGCCTGGAAGCCGAACTGCATGCCGGTCGCGACCGCTTGCTGGAACTCAATTCCGGCGGCGGCGAGCAAGGCGCCGCGCTGGTCGAAGCCATCGAGGAACAGGACGATCAATTCGCGTTGCCGATCTATATGGAAGAGCTGTTCGACGCCTTCGGCATCGACAGCGAAGATCATTCCGAGAACGCCCTGATCCTGCGCCCCAGCGAGAAGATGCTGGACGCCAGCTTCCCGCTCGGCGACGACGAAGCCGTGACCATCACCTACGACCGCGAGCAGGCTCTGGCCCGCGAGGATATGCAGTTCCTCACCTGGGAACACCCCATGGTGCAGGGCGGCATGGACCTGGTGCTGTCCGGCTCCATGGGCAACACCGCCGTGGCGCTGATCAAGAACAAGGCCCTCAAGCCCGGCACCGTGTTGCTGGAATTGCTGTTCGTCAGCGAAGTGGTGGCGCCGCGTGCGTTGCAGCTCAACCGCTTCCTGCCGCCGCTGGCACTGCGTTGTCTGCTCGATTCCAACGGCAACGATCTGGCACCGAAAGTAGCCTTCGAAACCCTCACCGATCAGCTGGAAAGCGTGCCTCGGGCCAGCGCCAACAAGTTCGTGCAGGCCCAACGCGACGTGCTGTCGGCGCAGATTTCCGGTGCTGAAGCCAAGATCGCCCCGCGTCACAGCGAGCGCGTAGCCGAAGCACAGCGCCGGTTGAAAGCCAACCTCGATGAAGAACTGGCGCGTCTGACCGCGCTGCAAGCGGTCAACCCCAGCGTGCGGGACAGCGAGATCGAAGCTCTGCGCAAACAGCGTGAAGAAGGTCTGGCCATGCTGGAGAAAGCAGCGCTGCGCCTGGAGGCGATACGCGTATTGGTTGCGGGGTGATTGGTTGACGGTCTTGGGACGCTCAGGTCGTTGGCGTTGAGCTGAAGGCCTGAGGCTGGAGGCTGGAGGCTGGAGGCTGGAGGCTGGAGGCTGAGAGGTTCAAGCCTCCAGCCTCCAGCTCACATCAGACCTTACCGCCTCACATTGTCTGCACCCCGCTTCGCCCCGAGGGCGGGCCTCCTACGAAAGCAGCCGGTGCACACCGTGCCAAGTGGGAGGCGCGACCCGCGGCGAATGCAGACCGCAGGGCTGCGCTTTTAGCCAGAAGCCCAAATCTCACTAACGCCGCGCCACCGCCAGCAGTTGTCGTGCTTTGCGCTGATCCTCTTCGTCCAGTTCCGTCAGTAGTTCTGGCTTGCCGGCGATCAGCAATCCCAGCGGTACACCGTCGCGATAGAGGATGCGATTGCCTGCCACTGCCGGCACGCGCTCGCCCGGCAGCAGGGTACCGAGCTGGTTCAGCGGATCGACCGCCGAGACTGCGATCATCTCGCCCGTGAGCGGCCGCTTGCGTATCTCGCGCAGCAGGCCGACCGCTTCTGGCAAAGCGAACTGTTCACCCGGTACGCCCGCGACGAAACGCCCGCCACGAATCTCGCCACGCGCTTCGAGCCGGTGGTAGACGCGCAGCAGGTCGCGCCAGGGCGGCAGCCAGTCCGCTTCCCGATCCAGTAACCGCCAGAACACCACGCCGTAGCGGCGCAGCAGCGTCATGGCGATGTGTTCCAGCGCTTCGGGATCGAGCGCAGGCGAGCGCGACGTTGCGGTTTCGACCGGCGCCTTCGCACCCTTGCGGACCAGCGCCCAGCGTCCCGCATCGGCCATGCCACCGATGAAGGCACCGCCGCGACTCTGCCGGCCAATGCGTGAACGCTTAGCGGCGGGCGCCAGCAAGGCGCGCAGGCCGGCAAAGCTGTCGGCGTTGACCAGCCCGACCGCGACCAGCTCACCGAGCGCATTTTCCAGTTCGCTGCGCAGCAGATGCGCGTCCTGCTGCAGCTCATCGAAGAACAGCGCGCCCTGCCCTTGCAGCGTCTCGAAAACCCGCTGCGCCCGTGACGAAAGCTCTGGCTGCGGTGCGTCGCCAGCCAGCGCATACCAGGCCACGAGGTGTCGACGCGGCAACAGCACGATAGGTGTGCCACGCACCGGGCCGCTGTTGGCCTTGATCCGCCCGGCCAGGCGCGTCCAGACGATGCGCCCGGTTTGGCAGAATTCGTCCAGCCAGGTGCGACCGTAGTCCTCCAACCGCGCAGGCAGCAGGTCGCTCTCCCAGGCCCCGGCGGCGGCCTGAAACCCTTCTAGTTGTTCGACCACCGTGCCGAGCGCGTCGCGGCCCTGCATCCGCGTCGCTTCGGACAGGTGCTGCCAGTCGAACAGAAAGCGCATGAAATCCGCGCGTTCCACCGGTTCAATCTCGCGGCGCAAGCGTTTGACTGTGTAACGGTGGATGCGCGCCAGCAAATGCCGCTCGCACCATTCGTCTTCGCTCGCGCCGGGTGTGAAGCGACCACGCAATACATACCCTTCGGATTCCAGACGGATCAGGGCCTGGGCGACAGCAGAGGCCGGCATGGCCAATGGCCGAGCGATCAGCGAGACCGGCAAGGGGCCGAAACCGGTCAGCCGCGCGCGGATCAGCTCGGCCAGCGCCTCATCCTCGTTCGACTGCTGATCGAAGCCGGGCAGCGGCGCCAGCGCCGGCTCACAACGAGCGTTGGGATAGATCGACCGCAACAGCGCCAAGCGTTCGATGGGCAACCAGAGCGCACGATCCTGCGCAATCTGCATTCGCGTGGCGCGACCGCCACGGGCCAGTTCACCCAGCCAGCCAAGCCAATCCTGCTCGGCCGATGCCTCGCTCTCGGCTATACCGCCAAGGCCGACCAGTGCCTCATGCAGCTCATCCGGATTAAGCGCGTGCGGCCAGGCTTGCTCGCGCACCGCTTCGATCGCAGCGGCATCCAGCGCGCCCAGATCGTCACTGGACTCGGGATCGGTCCAGCGTCGATTGAGCACCGCCTGGGTGCGGCGCTCTTCCAGCGGCGCGTCGTCGAGGAAGGCATAGGGACGCGCGCCCAGCACTTCCATAGCCAGCGGTGACGGCGCCGGCAGATTGCGCGCGAGCAGCTCGACTTCACCCGCCTCGATGCGCCGCAACAGCGCCAGCCAGCCTTCGCTGTCCATAGCATCGTGCAGGCAGTCGTCGAGCGTCTGCGCCACCAATGGGTGTTCGGGAATCTCGCGTTCGCCGACGATATTTTCCAGGCAGGCGACCTGATCGGGGAAGACGGTGGCGAGCAGGTCTTCGCTCTTCATCCGCTGTAACTGCGGCGCCACCTTGCGTCCGCCGGCCATGCGGGGCAGCGCTAGCGCAGTGGTCGCGTTCCAGCGCCAGCGCACGCCGAACAACGGCGCGTCGAGTAGCGCCTGGATCAGGACCGCCTCGGCGCTGTTTGAATGGAGGTAGCGCCAGACATCGTCGAGGGGAAAGCTGTGGCTGGTGGACAGCGAAAAGATGATCGCATCCTCTGTCGCCGCAGCCTGCAGTTCGAAGTTGAAGGTGCGGCAGAAACGCTTGCGCAAGGACAGCCCCCAGGCGCGGTTGATCCGGCTGCCGTAGGGCGAATGAATGACCAGTTGGGTGCCGCCGGATTCGTCGAAGAAGCGCTCCATGATCAGCCGGCTTTGCGTGGGCAGCCCGCCCAGCGCCGAGCGGGCGCGGGCCAGGTATTCGACGATCTGCCGGGCGGCGGGGTCTGGTAGGCCGAGGGTGTCGGTTAGCCAGGCGATGGCGAAGGTCAGGTCCAGCGTGCGCACCGCCTCCCCCTCACCCCAGCCCTCTCCCGCAAGGGGAGAGGGAGACAAGCCTGCGGCCATCGGGCGCGACGGGAATGCTCCAGCCCTTGCACCAGACCTCAAGTCACTCGCATTCGATTCACCCCACTCGGATTCCCCCCTCGCCCCTTTGGAGAGAGGGCTGGAGTGACGGGCGTCGGTGTTCAGCCGATCATCAACCTCCCCAAGCGCTCCGGCCACTTCAGCCGCCAAGCCAACACCATCAGCTTCACCCCGCTCGGACCGCCCCATCTCCTTCTCGGAGAGAGGGTCGGAGTTAGGGGCAACGGAGCTCAGCCAAGCATCAACCTCCCCACGCGCTCCTGCCACATCAGCAGCCAAGCCAACACCATCAACTTCATCCCGCTCGGACTGCCCCCTCGCCCCGTTGGGGAGAGGGTTGGGGTGAGGGGCGACGGTGTGCAGCCGATCCTCGATCTCCTGCCGCAACCTCGCCACCGCAGCCGATAATTCATCGCTACGCCCCGGCGCTTCGCCCAGCCAAAACGGGATGTTCGGCGGCTGGCCCTGGGCGTCCTCGACCCGTACCCGGCCAGGTTCGATCTTGAGGATGCGGTAGGACGTGTTGCCCAACTGGAATACGTCGCCGGCCAGGCTTTCCACCGCGAAGTCTTCGTTCACCGTACCGATGTTGAAGCCTTGAGGTTCGAGCAGCACCCCGTAGTCGGCGTTGTCCGCAATGGTGCCGCCCGACGTCAGCGCGGTCAGGCGCCCGCCGCGTCGGCCTCGCAGGCTGCGGCTGACCAGATCGCGATGCAGATAGGCGCCGCGTGCGCCGTGGCGGGTGGTGTAGCCCTCGGCGAGCATCGCCAGCAGTGCCTGATAGCTGGCCTCGCTCAAATCGGCGTAGGGCATGGCGCGGCGAATCAGCGCCAGCAGCGCATCCTCCTGCCATTCGCGGCACGACACCTCGGCGACGATCTGTTGCGCCAGCACGTCCAGCGGCGCCACGGGAATCGTCAGCGTGTCCAGTTCGCCACGGCGCACGTTGTCGAGCAAGGCGGCGCATTCGATCAAGTCGTCGCGCGAACTGGGGAATAAACGCCCCTTGGACACGCCGCCAACCTGATGCCCGGCACGGCCGACACGTTGCAGAAACGCCGATATCGAGCGCGGCGAACCCAGCTGGCAGACCAGCTCGACGTCGCCGATATCGATGCCCAGCTCCAGCGAGGCAGTGGCCACCAACACCCGCAATTCGCCACGTTTGAGCCGCTGCTCGGCGTCCAGCCGCTGCTCGCGCGCCAGGCTGCCGTGATGGGCGGCGACCATGGCATTGCCGAGGCGCTCGCTCAGATGTCGCGCGGCGCGTTCGGCCATCCGCCGCGTGTTGACGAAGACCAGCGTCGTGCGGTGTTCGCCAGCCAGCGCCGCGAGTCGGTCATACACCAGTTCCCACACGGCATTACTCATCACCGCTTCCAGCGGCACCGGCGGCACGTCCAAGGCCAGATCCCGCGCACGGCCATGGCCGATATCGACGATTTCACAGCGCCGCCCGACGCCGACCAGGAAGTCCGCCACCGCTGCGATGGGCTTCTGCGTAGCCGACAGTCCGACACGCACCAGCGGACGCTGGCACAGCGCTTCCAACCGCTCCAGCGACAACGCCAGATGGCTGCCACGCTTGTTGCCGGCGATGGCGTGGATCTCGTCGACGATCACGCTGCACACGCCCGTCAGCATCTGCCGACCCGATTCTGAACCCAGCAGTACATAGAGCGACTCCGGCGTCGTCACCAGAATATGCGGCACCCGCTTGCGCATCGCCGCCCGCTCGGCCTGCGGCGTATCGCCGGTGCGCACGGCGGTGCGGATCTGCAGCGCCGGCAGGCCGAAACGCTCCAGTTCGGCGGAGATGCCCAGCAGCGGTTGCTCGAGGTTCACCCGGATATCGTTGGACAGCGCCTTGAGCGGCGAGACGTAAAGCACGGCCGTTTCGTTCGCCAAGCCGCCCTCAGCCACGCTCTGCCGAACCAGTTGATCGATCGCGGCGAGAAAGGCCGTCAACGTCTTGCCCGAGCCGGTGGGAGCGGCGATCAGCGTCGATTGACTGGAACGGATCAGGGGCCAAGCGGCAATTTGAGCCGGAGTCGGCGAAGGGAAGCTGCGGCCGAACCAGCCAGCTACCGCTGGATGGAACGCAGCGAGTGCGTCGTGCACGGGAGTCGGTTTCATACGAACGAATATGCTGCCGCCTTGGCGCAGCCACAAGGGCAGACGCTCGCAGCCCGTCGTTTACTCGGAAACAGCCGCTCGCCATAGGGTCTGTTGACGTTTCGTACGCGGCCGCGCCGGAGCCTGTTTTTGCGCGAGGCAAGGCACGAGGAGTGAAGCTTGGTCGTTCCAAATAAACGACGAGAAACGCCGAATCGCGCAAAAACAGGCCCGGCCCAAAGGGTTGCGCGGCAAATGGCGCCATGCGGCGTTGCGGGACTTGGCAAGGGAACAACCATTACCTGTGTCCCGCGCCTGGCCTGGTGCCATTTGGCGCAGCAACGCGGCTCGCGACGAAACGTCAACAGACCCTAGCGGTCAACTTGGAGACAGCCCGCCAATGGAGAGCACCATGAACACTCAACCCCTGACACTCGACGATGCGATGCAGCTGGTCACCGAAGCCTTTCTGCCGTGCGGCTGCGTGACCAGTGCTAACCCGGACGACGACAGTTTCGGTTTTACCGTGATGTCGAGCAGCGGTGCCGAGATGCTACGCGTGCCCAGCGTGCCGCGTGACGAATACAGCAGCGCGCAGCGGCTCGGCAGCGTCATCGAGCAGGCGCGGCTCGACGTTGAAGACAAGGATCAGCGCCTCGAGCCCTGGACCATGCCGGTACTGGCCGACGACACCGGCATCCCGGAAACCCCACCAAACTATTGAGTCTGGAGGTGACCATGAGCGATCCGGTTCTGCTGATCACCGGTGCTTCATCCGGAATCGGCGCGGCCACTGCACGGCTCGCCGCTGAAGCCGGTTACCGCGTTGCGCTGGCGGCGCGTTCCGAGCACAAGCTCGCGGAACTGGTAAGCGAACTCGGCGGCTCGGAGCGCGCATTGGCGATCCGCTGTGATGTGAAGGAATACGCCGAGCAGCAGGCCATGGTGCGGCAGGTGCTGGAGCATTTCGGCCAGCTCGATGCGGTCTACGCCAACGCCGGAATACCCGGCAGCGAAGGCGGCTTCAGCGGCGCCGACCCTGAAGTCTGGCGCGAGATGCTGCTGACCAATGTCTACGGCGTCGGGCTGACCCTGCGCTGCAGCATCGAGGCGCTCAAGGCCAGTCGCGGCCACTTGCTGTTGACGGGCTCGGCCGCAGGACGCTTCGTCATACCCGGCTCGATGTACAGCGCCAGCAAATGGGCCGTGACCGGCATGGGCCTCAGCGTGCGCGAGGAATTGCGCGGCACTGGCGTGCGGGTCACGTTGATCGAGCCGGGCATGGTCGACACGCCGCTGTTCGACGAACCTCCGGCGTACGCGATGCAACCGGACGACATTGGCCGAGCAGTGGTCTACGCGCTGTCGCAGCCGGCACACGTGGACGTCAACGAGATCCTTATCCGCCCTACTCCGCCGGTCGAAGAACGCTAAGGCCTGTTCCAAACGTTCTGAACGCGCAGGTCCGTAGGGCCGAATTTATTCGGCCGCACATTTTTGCGAAGGCCTAACAAGATCGGCACCACGGCTAGCGCAGCAAAGCGGTAACAGCCGTTAGCCGGACATCGTTCAGTACCTAACGCAATCGGGCTTTACATCACAGGCGAAGCGAAGCCATTGCAGCGCTCTCGCATCCGCATCGCAGAAACTTTTGCGCCTCGCTTCGGGTCGCTATAGAGGCGGTTTTCGGCCGCTCCCGGTCTCGAACTAGCCGGGCATAAACAAGGGGGACGCCATGGGCAACCTGGCAGAACGGCGAAACCAGCAACTGGCGCTCGCCGAACCAGATCACCTGCTGCAACGCTTCCGGCAGGTACGCGCCACCAGCGAAGCGATCTGCGCACCCTTGCAGATCGAGGATTACGTCATCCAGAGCATGCCCGACGTCAGCCCGCCGAAATGGCACTTGGCGCACGTCAGCTGGTTCTTCGAGGCGTTCGTGCTCAAGCCGTATCTGGCTGGCTACACACCGCTCGATCAGGCTTATGACCACCTGTTCAATTCCTATTACGAAACCCACGGCACGCCTTTCCCACGGGCCCAGCGCGGGCTGATTTCACGGCCCGGCGTGGACGATGTCTATCGTTTCCGCCATTACGTCAATCAGGCGATGGGCGAGCTTCTGGCCAATCCACCCCAGCAGCATGACGCTGAAATCCTGCGCCGGGTCGAGCTGGGTCTCGAGCATGAACAGCAGCATCAGGAGCTGCTGCTGATGGACATCAAGCACATCCTGGCGCAAAACCCTTTGCACCCTGTTTACCGGAACGATCTGAAACCGGCACCGACACTGCATAACGACCGCCTGCGCTGGCACGACTATGGCGGCGGGGTGCGCCACATCGGCCACGACGGCAACGGTTTCGCCTTCGATTGTGAGACACCGCGACATCGGCAGTTCATCGAAGATTTCCAGCTGGCCGATCGATTGGTGAGCAATCGCGAATACCTGTCGTTCATCGCCGACGGCGGTTACGCGCGCAGTGAACTCTGGCTGTCCGATGGCTGGGCACATATCCAACAGCACGGCTGGAACGCCCCGCTGTATTGGCACCGCGACGACGGCGCCTGGTACGAAATGACTCTTGGCGGGCTGCGGCCGCTGGATCTGGAGGCGCCGGTCTGCCACGTCGGTTTCTACGAGGCGGATGCCTACGCACGCTGGGCCGGCGCCCGGCTGCCCAGCGAAGCCGAGTGGGAGATCGCCGCTGGGGAACAGCCACTGCGCGGCAACTTCCTGGAGAACGATCATCTGCAGCCAGTCGCGGCGAGCGCCCCCCATGACGGGCCCGCGCAGTTGTTCGGACATGTCTGGGAATGGACGGCCAGCGCTTACCTCCCCTACCCCGGCTTCCGCCCGCTGGAAGGCAGCCTGGGCGAGTACAACGGCAAATTCATGTCCGGCCAGATGGTGCTGCGCGGCGGTTGCTGCGCCACGCCGCAAAGCCATATCCGCGCCACCTACCGCAACTTTTTCCAGCCGGCCATGCGCTGGCAATTCGCCGGGCTGCGCCTGGCCAGGGAGCTATGACGATGGCGTTAGCCGTGCATTTCCATGACCAGACCCAGCAACCTCACGAGGCCTCGCTGCGTGACGAAACGTTGGCCGCCTTCGCCGCCTCGCCGAAGCATATTTCGCCGAAGTTCTTCTACGACCGGCGCGGATCGGAGCTCTTCGAGCAGATATGCCTGCAGCCCGAGTACTACCTGACCCGTACCGAGGAACGAATTCTCGCCGATGCGGCGAACGATATCCGTGAGATCGCCGGACCGCAGACCGACCTGATCGAGCTGGGCAGCGGCGCCAGCCGCAAGGTGCGCCTGCTGCTCGAAGGGTTGCGGCCGGTCAGTTATCTGGGCATCGACATCTCGGAGCAGTTCCTACTGACCAGCACTCAGCGCCTGGCCGCCGACTATCCTTGGCTGGAAGTACATGCCGCCTGTGCCGACTTCTCCGATGAGCTGGCGCTGCCGGACGACTTCACCATCCATCACCCGCTGGTGTTCTTTCCCGGCTCCAGCATCGGTAATTTCACGCCGTTGCAAGCGCGCAAACTGCTTGGGCATCTGCACGATATCCTTCCGCCCAGGGGCGGTGTGCTGATTGGCGTTGACCTGGTCAAGGACCGCGACGTGCTCGAAGCGGCGTACAACGACCGTGCCCATGTCACGGCGGCGTTCAACCTCAACCTGTTGCGACGTATCCGAGAAGAACTGAACAGCGATATCGACCCGTCACGTTTCGCTCACCGCGCCTTCTTCAATGAAAATGACTCGCGAATCGAAATGCATCTGATCAGCCGTGAGGCGCAGGACGTGACCGTCGACGGCCAGCGGTTTCACTTCGATGCCGGCGAAAGCCTGCACACCGAGAATTCCTACAAGTACACGCTGGAGTCCTTCGCCAATCTCGCCAACAGTGCCGGCTTCGATTGCAGCGGCCAGTGGACCGACTCCGCTGAGCTATTCAGCGTCCACTATCTGCAGCGTCGACAATGAAGGCAGCTCATCTCTGCGTATCGATCGGGCTTGCGCTGGGCCTGCTGAACCCAAGCCTGGCGATGGCTGAATCGACTCCGCTGCGGCTCAAGGATATGCAGCGTTGCGGCGATCTCTTCTCGGACGATCAGTTGACCTTCTGTCTGCGTGCGACCGGGCTCGATGACGGCGACGTCAGGCTGATGCTGCGCGGCAAACCGGTCCAAGCCACCCGCTCAGATGACGGCAAGCTGCGGCTGTCATTGCGCAAGTCCGAGCACGAGAGCGGGCCGCTTTGGCTGGAGCAAGGCGAACGCCGCAGCAACCCGGTGTGGCTGACGATGAACGGGAGCCACGTGCTGGCAGCCGGCCCTGACGAAGTGACCAAGAACATGGACGGGCTGAACACCTATGTCGATTTGATCAGCCTGATCATCGAGGAAAACCTCGACGGCCTGGAGAAGTCGCAGCAACTGGCCAAGAAATACGGAGCCGAAGTGGTCGGCGCCATCGCACCGCTCAACATCTATCAGTTGCGCCTGCCGGTAAAGAACCTGACCGAGCGAGACGCCATGGTGCTGCGCCTGGGAAACGAGGTAGGCGTAGACGCGGTGGTGATCGAAGAATCTGGCGCCGAGGAGCCGCTGGAACAGGACAAGGAGCCCAAGCCGCGCCACAGTGAGTGGGTCGCCAATCGATTCCTGGACGCCGTCGACTATTACCAGCACCGCGTGCCGTCCAAACAAGCCCCTGTCGAGGCGCACCCCGTGCGAATCGGCATCGTCGAGCGCAACGTCGACTTCGACGCCCCCGAGTTCGCTCCTTATTTAGGCGATTGCGATCCACGAGAGCCGCGCACATGCGTGTATGCCAGGGATGCCGAGGCGCCGGACGAACACGGCACCACCGTTACTGGAATACTTGCGGCGCGTAGTGTTGAGCCAAGCGACAGCGGTTTTCTAAGTGCCCTGGAGCCAGCCAGCGCCGGCTTCGAGGTGATCGTCGAGCGCAATTCCGATGCCGGCATCACCGCCAATGTGGCCGCATCGGTCAACCTGGTCGAGGATGGCGTACGCGTATTGAACTGGAGCTGGGGCATCCACCGCATCGGCACGCGGGATGTGGAGGGCGAGGAAGTCGACTCGCTGATTCGTTCAGGCATCGCCATGAGCGGCTATGAGGAGTTGCTCGAAGAGTTCTTCCTCTGGTTGCGCCGTGAGCATCCCGACGTACTGGTGGTGAATTCCGCCGGCAACGGTTCGGCGCGCTCCAGTCTGGATGACTACCGCCTGCCGTCCTCATTCATCACCGAGCAATTGTTGGTCGTCGGCGGCCACCAGCGCAACGACAAGCGCGACGTACCGGTGGAGCATCCGGAATACGTCACCAAGCGGCCTTCATCGAACGTCGACATGCGCGTCGACATCACCGCCTCGGCCTGCACGCGCGCCGCAACGCTGGAACCCGACAAGCGCGGCGAGGTGCATTGCGGCACGTCATACGCCACCCCGATGGTGACGGGCATTATCGCGACGATGCTCTCGATCAACCCGCAGCTGGCGCCGGAGCAGGTGCGGGAACTGTTACGTCGCAGCGCACTGACCATCGGCCGAGACAGCGATTTCGAGCCGGTCGAAGCCGACGACCTGACCGCGCCGATTCTGCCTTCCGAGCGCAACTATCAGATGAACAATCAGGACATCGGTCGCTCGGCCCGCCTGGACATGCGCAAGGCGTTGGAGCTCACCGTCGACAGCCTGGATCAGGTGCGCTGACCTAGCGTGATCCGACGCCGCTTCGGCGAGTCAGTCGTCCTGGTCTGATTCGACGTACCTGCATCAGCTCTTCTAGCCGAGCTATCAATCTGCCATCTAACAGCGTTTATCTTTCAATGAACGAGCTAATTACGTTTCGCTTGTTAACCGCGTATGTGTTTTAGAAATATTCTGCAATGAACAGATTAGCTACTTTTATGCGCTGACAAACTAACAAGCGAAACGGTAATTATCTAAACCAGCGCCAAGCCTGTTTCCCTAGGAAATAATAATTACTTATTAATCAACAAGTTGCATTATTTGAAATTAGTAGCTTATTGCTATCAAATAATATCAATATGAAACCACATAACTAAAGCCAAGGTTTATGCCGACTTACCGGCGCCAAAATAATTTTACTGTCTGCTATTCCTTCTATATAAAGCCTATCCATTCAAAGCGAGCCCAACGGTGTTGCCGTTTCGCTGCTTTGTTGTGAGTGGGTGGCGTCGTCGGCAGTGCTTCGTTTGTTGCATCCCCCAATGAATGCTTCCGCAATTTTTTAAAGGGCACGCGTGCCTTTTGTCGTATTAAGTTCCGGAGATATCAATGTTCCTCAAAGCAGTCTCGGGCGCACCACGAGCAGTACTCGGCGCCTTCATGCTTACCGCGATGTTTGGCCTCACTACGGTCCAGGATGCCAACGCAGCAGCTACCTCGTCCGCTGCAAGCGCGACGAGGGCCATCGCCACCGCGCAAGTCAACGACTTCACCAGTCCTGAGTGGAACAAGGGGACCTGGCGTAAATCGGCGGGGTTTTCCATCCCGGCGACAACGGCTAACAAAGCCGCATTCAAAAAAGGCGCACAGGTAAAGCTGGCGAACGGCGAGATTCGTTCGGTGAAGGTCGTCTATTTTTCCGGTGCGCATATGAGCGTGATGCTGTCGGGCGCAACGCTCAACGCCGCAGCCACCGGTTACCCGAAAACGGTTTCGGCGCTGGGCTCGGATACAGGCGCGCCGGCAATCGCCGCACCGCAGCCGGCACCCTCGGCCAGTACGTCCAGCCATAGCAGCGCCATCAACAATTACACCAACAGCGATTGGCAGAATGGTGTGTGGCGCAAATCGGCGGGCTATTCGATCCCACTGACCACGACCAATCGTTCGGCATTCAAGCCTGGCGCCTCGGTGAAGCTCGCAAATGGCGAGACTCGCGCCATCACTGCGGTGTACATCTCCGGCAACAACATGAGTGTGATGCTTTCCGGCGGCAAACTCAGCAGTTCGCTCGGCCATCCCAACAAGCTGTTCACCGCGACCAGCAAGCCGAGCACGCCTGCGGCTCCAGCTCCGGTTGCACCTAGCCAGCCCTCCAAGCCTGTAGCCACCCCGCCGTCGAACAGTTCGTCCCCATCCCTGACGACTGCGCTGAATTCCTTTAACGGTGGCGACTTCGTTAACGGTGTCTACACCACCAGCAAGTTCGTAGGCATTTCAGTCAAGGCGACCGCACAGAACAAGGCAGCATTTCACAAGGGCGCAAAGGTCAGGTTTGCCGATGGCCAGGTACGCACTATCAACCTGATCTATTACTCAGGCGGCAATATGACGGTGATGATGGACGGCGGCGCCATCAACGGGAAGGCCGTGGGCTATCCGCGAACCGTGTCGGTTAGCAGCACCGGTTTCAGTCAGGCAAGCCCGAGCACCGGAACTAACGCTCCAGCCAACGACGCACCAGTGGCAAACCCCATCAACCTGGTCGGCATCAACCTGGCCGGTGCCGAGTTTGGTGCTGACGTCGCCTTGCCGGGGACATACCTAAAGCACTACATCTATCCGGGCGAAGCTGACTTCAAGCGCTACGCCGAACGCAACCTGAAGCTGGTACGTTTGCCATTTCGTTGGGAACGGATTCAACCGAGGCTCAACGGCGAGCTGAACAGCGCCGAGCTGGCGCGAATGATGGCGACGCTTGACTATGCAAAGAAGTACAACATGCAAGTCGTCCTCGACATGCATAACTACTATCGCTACTACGGCAAGATGATCGGTTCCAATGAAGTGCCCGTTAGCGCTTTTGCCGATGCCTGGCGCCGCATTGCACAAAAGGTTGCCAACCACCCGGCAGTTTATGGCTATGGACTGATGAACGAGCCACACACCACAAACGGCAAGTGGCCCACCGCTGCCTTGGCTGCGGCGAAGAGCATCCGTGCGATCGACTCCAAACGCTGGGTAGTCATTGCCGGCGACCGCTGGTCCAGCGCATTCCACTGGCCGTCCTATAACACCCAGCTGGTCAACGACGCTTGGATGCGTGATTCGAAAAACAATCTGGTATTCGAAGCCCACCTGTATTTCGACAAGGATTATTCGGGCTATTACACCAACAGGAAAGAGGTCTACGACCCAATGATCGGCGTCAATCGGGCCAAGCCTTTCGTCGAGTGGCTCAGGAAAAACAAGCTGCGTGGCTTCATCGGTGAACACGGCGCGCCGGACTTCTCGTCCTCAGCAATCGTAGCGACGGACAACCTGTTGAAGTATCTCAACCAGAACTGCATCCCAAGCACCTACTGGGCTGCCGGTCCATGGTGGGGCGACTACGCGCTGTCGCTGGACGTGAAGAGTGGAAAGCCACGTCCGCAGCTGCCAGTTCTGCAAAAGCACGCGGCGAACAAATCCTGCGGGACCATCGGCCCACTGCTCTAATCGGCCTGTATCGCTAACTCTGCGCCCCGCCTTAGCGGGGCGTATTTTTTTCAGCCCGTCGCCAAGGCGTCGAAGATTTCCGGCGTCAGCGCGGCCTCGCCTTTGTCATCCAGGCGCTGGCGGTACGCAGTGCCCGCAATGTCGCCTTCGAGCATCTCAAGTAGCCGTGAACCCCGCTCGGTCAGGACGAAATTCTCACCATTACCGCCCTGCTCTTCCGGGCGCGTCACCAGAAACCCCCCTTCGAACAGCAGGCTCTCGTAGTTCTGCGCTTCAGCCTTGAGCGAATCGAGATTAGGCAGTGGCTGGCCGGCATCCTCCATGGCAATCGCATGCTCATCGGCATATTGACGCGGCGCGAAGGCCTCGTTGCCAGGCTTTTGCGCTTCGCGCAGCAGACGCAGCATTAGATCCCAGTCATAGGTCATGTCGTTCTCCTGTTGCACCGCGTCAGAACGCGGCTCTTGCTAATACGGACCGTGCCGGCTGCGGCATGGTTCGATCATCAGCACAACGGGAAAGGCTGAACCAAAGCGCTCGCATGGCATCCACCGAACAGGTCTTAAAGGAGCGCACCACCATGAAATACCTGTTGATACCCCTCGCTGCCGCCCTGCTGGCCAGCCAGCCGGCACTGGCCGAATGCACCACGGACCAGATAAACGCCAAGGCCCGGCAGCTGGCCGAACGCGTCAATCAGCTAACCGAAAGCGACCCCGAGCGTGCTGCCGAGATCAACGAGCAATTGCGGGAGATGGAGGTCAAGCAGACCGCTGACCAGCTGGGCGACGAATGCCAGGCCTATGACAAGCGCCTGCAGCACGTCGAGGAAGCGGAGAAAAAAGCTGATATCGCACCAGCGGAGAAGCGCTGACGGACACGAATGACCGGGGCTACGACGCCCCGGTGTGTCGTGGAGACCTTATTCGGCGGCGGGCTTCTTGCGGCGCAGCGGTGCCATGCCGTCCTGACTGACGACCTGCGAGGCAGGCGCTTCACGCTTGGCGTTCTTCGGTCGCTTGGCCGTCGGTTTTGATGCCACTTTGGTCTTCTTGTCGGTGGCCTTCTTCTTGTCGTCCTTTTTCTTCTTGGTGCCGGCGGCCTTGCCCGATGCCTTGAGGTTCTTCGGGCCCATGTAGCCGCCCTTCAGCCCTTTGATGACACGATGCTCGAAACGCTGCTTGAGGTAGCGTTCGATACTCGACATCAAGTTCCAGTCGTTATGGCAGATCAGCGAGATCGCCAGGCCGTCGGCGCCGGCGCGCCCGGTACGTCCGATGCGGTGAACGTACTCATCACCCGAGCGCGGCATGTCGAAGTTGATCACCAGATCCAGACCTTCGATATCCAGACCGCGCGCCGCCACGTCGGTGGCTACCAGAACCTTCACGCCACCTTCCTTGACGCGGTCGATGGCCAGCTTGCGCTCCTTCTGATCCTTGTCCCCGTGCAGCACGTAAGCCTTGACGCCCTCGGCCACCAACCGTCCGTAAAGACGGTCGGCCTGCACGCGGGTATTGGTGAAGATCACGGCCTTCTTGTAGGTCTCGTTGGCCAGCAGCCAGTGCACCAGCTTCTCTTTATGCTCGATGTTCTCGGCGGTGATGATCTGCTGACGGGTGCCCTCGTTCAGCTCGCTGACGCGGTTGAGCTGAAGGTGCAGCGGATCGCGCAACACACTTGCCGCCATCTCGCGCAAGGCGGCGCCGCCGCTGGTGGCGGAGAACAGCAGCGTCTGCTGACGCTTGGCACATTCGCCGACCAGCCTCTGTACGTCGTCGGCGAAGCCCATGTCGAGCATGCGGTCGGCTTCATCGAGGATCAGCAGTTCGACGTCCTTGAGGATCAGCGTGCCGGCATTGAGATGCTCGATCATCCGTCCCGGCGTGCCGATGAGGATGTCCGGGACCTTGCGCAGGATCGCCGCCTGGACCTTGAAGTCCTCGCCACCGGTGATCATCGCCGACTTGATGAAGGTGAACTGCGAGAAGCGCTCGACTTCCTTGAGGGTCTGCTGGGCCAGCTCGCGGGTCGGCAGCAGGATCAGCGCGCGCACGTCGGTGCGCACCACCGCATCGCCGATCAGCCGGTTGAGCATCGGCAGCACGAACGCCGCCGTCTTGCCGCTGCCGGTCTGCGCCGTTACCCGCAGGTCGCGCCCTTCCAGCGCCGGGGGAATGGCCGCCACCTGCACCGGCGTCGGCTCGACGAATTTGAGTTCGGCGACCGCCTTGAGCAGGCGTTCATGCAGGGCGAATTGGTCAAACAAGGGGGATACCTCAAGGTCGAAAAACGTCGCATAGATTAACGCGTCCGGCCGGTGGAAAGGCGGCTTTATCAGCGCGACGATCGACCGGATCGTTGATCGAACCCGAGGCGGGCGGATCGACAGTGCGGACGCGACTAACAATTGAACATTAGCGACGCGCTAAGCCGAGCCTTGGAAGCCGGCCACCGCGTCCCGATCGGCTCACCGCGCGAACCTCACTGCGGCTCGCAGGTCAGCTTGATACGCAGCCGGATCACATCGCGCTTGAACTTGGCGGTCAGCGGCTTGCGCTCGCCAGCGTCGAGCGTGGTGCGGCGGGTGCGTGGTACTTCCGGGCCGTTGCGGAACACCGCTGAGCAGCTCACCGGGCGTTCGCCGAAGTTCTGCAACAGCAGACCGGCCATGTCCCGGTCGATGGTTTCGGTGGTAGCCAGCACTTCGGCGCCATTGAGCTCTTGCTCCAGTTCCACCGGATAGCTGACGGCCAGGGCGCTCAGTGGGATGATTGCGAGCGAAGCGAGCGCGGCGAAGCGTATTTTTTTCATTTTATGCGGGCTCCTCGTGAAGGCGTGCCAGCGTACCAGACAGACGCGACAGGAAAACAATGGAATGAAAGTGCCACGCGTAACCCTCGATCAATGGCGAACCCTGCAGGCGGTGATCGATCACGGCGGCTTTGCCCAGGCGGCGGAGATGCTGCATCGCTCGCAATCGTCGGTCAGCTATACCGTGGCGCGCATGCAGGAGCAGCTCGGCGTTCCGCTGTTGCGCATCGATGGTCGCAAGGCAGTGCTCACCGATGCAGGCGAAGTGCTGCTGCGCCGCTCGCGGCAACTGGTGGTCCAGGCCGGGCAGCTCGAAGAACTGGCCCATCACATGGAACAGGGCTGGGAAGCCGAAGTACGCCTGGTGGTGGACGCCGCCTACCCCAACGCCAAGCTGATCCGCGCGTTGACGGCTTTCATGCCGCAGAGCCAGGGCTGCCGGGTGCGTTTACGCGAGGAAGTCCTGTCGGGCGTTGAAGATGTGCTCAGGGACGGCACTGCGGATCTGGCAATTACCAGCCTGGACATTACCGGCTACCTCGGAGCGGAGCTGAGCACTGTCGAATTCATCGCCGTCGCCCATGCCGACCATTCGCTGCACCAGCTGCAGCGCAAGCTGAGCGTGCAGGACCTGCAGAATCAGATGCAGGTCGTGGTGCGCGACTCCGGCCAACGTCAGCCGCGAGACGCCGGCTGGCTGGGCGCCGAGCAGCGCTGGACGGTCGGCAGCCTGGCCACCTCGGTCGCCTTCGTCAGCAGCGGGCTGGGTTTCGCCTGGCTGCCGCGTCACATGATCGACCGCGAACTGGCCGAAGGCGTGCTCAAGCCGCTGCCGTTGATCCAGGGAAGCATTCGCCGCCCGTTGTTCCATCTCTACACTAACCCGGACAAACCGCTCGGCCCGGCAACGCAGATTCTCATCGACCTGATCAAGACGTACGATGCGCAAACTCAACCTGCCGATGGCCGACCGGCCCAAGCTTCCACCCTCAACAGGACTACACCATGAAACGACTCGTACTCGCCGCCTGCTCGCTGCTGCTCGCCGGAAACCTCCTGGCGGCAGACAACCCACGCGTGCTGCTGAACACCAGCATGGGCGAAATCGAAATCGAGCTTGAAGCCGAGAAGGCGCCGATCAGCGTGAAGAATTTCCTCGGCTATGTGGAAAGCGGCTTCTACGATGGCACCGTGTTCCACCGCGTGATCCCTGGCTTCATGATCCAGGGCGGCGGTTTCAACGAAGGCCTGGGCCAGAAGAAGACCGGCGAGCCGATCAAGAACGAAGCCGACAATGGCCTGCACAACGTTCGCGGAACCTTGGCGATGGCCCGTACACAGAACGTCAACTCGGCCACCAGCCAGTTCTTCATCAATCACCGCGACAATGACTTCCTCGACCACGGCGGCCGCGATTTCGGCTATGCGGTGTTTGCCAAGGTGGTGCGCGGAATGGATGTGGTCGATCAGATCGCCCAAGTGCCCACCGGCAACCGCAGCATGATGCAGAACGTCCCGCTGCAGCCGGTGACGATCGTTTCCGCGAAGAAGCTGTAACCTCGATTCTCCTGCCGCTGGCGTACGGTCTTATGACCGTGCGCCAGACAGTCAGACCTCGGCCGTTTCCCAGTAGCGCTGCCAGCGCGCCACCAGATCCCGAGGCGCCTCCAGATAGATCTCATTACCCAGCGCCAACGCTTCGCGCTGCATTTCGCCGCGCCGTTGCACGATCACGCGATCGAGCCGCTCACGCAACGACTGGTCACCGACTAAAGGCGGCTGCGCCTGCATCAGCTGCTGCATCATCGCCAGATCATGATCGTCGCCGAGCAGATCGGCCAGACGCTTGAGCGAGTCGCTGCGCACCTGCATCAGCGTCGGCCAGCTAGGAGTCAGTAGCCGCGTCTGATACCAGTGATCCTTAACCCGTTTGCGCCATTCATGGAACTGCTCGTCGCTCGGTTCGAGTTTGACCTTGGCCAGCTCGGCACAACCGTCGGCATAGGTGCGCTCCACCCCGGCGGCCAACAGCTCGAAACCCTCGGCGCTCAATGGCCAGCTGTCGATACAGGCGCTGGCATTGCTCAGTTCATTGATCGCCTGGGCAATACGGGCATCGAGGTTAGTGGCATCGCCTTCGCCCTGCCTGGCTCTTGCCTGCAGGCGCCGACGGATCTGTTTGAAGCCCGCCTCGGCGAACAATTTGGGGAACCGTGCGCTCAGCAGATCCCAGCTTTCCAGCATGGCGGTGGCGTCGCGAGATTCGGCCAGCGCACGGCCAAGATCGCGCAGGCGCTGATTCTCGCGCTTGAATTCAGCACCCAAGGGCTTTCGCACCAATCGCAGCAACGCGCGCAATTCCTTGAAGCGCTTGCGCGCCTGATGCACACCCTCGGCTCGCTCGGCAGCCGGCACGCTCAGTGCCTCGATGGCTTTGTCGATGCGCTGTCGAGCGACCTTGCGCACCTCGGCGACAGGGTCTTGCGGACGAAGTTTGTAACCCATGAAAACTCCCCAACAGGCCCGCGAGACATGCCGGACAGGCGCTCACGGGAAATCAACCGTAGCGTTTCTTCGCTTCGATGGCCAAGCCGCTACCGATACTGCCGAAGCGGTTGCCTTCCACATGACGGGCGCTTGGCAGCAGTGCTGCGATGCTCTGGCGCAAGGCCGGAATCGCGCTGGAACCGCCGGTGAAGAACACCGTATCGATGTCGTCGTGCTTGAGCCCGGCGCTTGCCAGCAATTGACTGACGTTGCCGCGGATTCGTTCGAGCAACGGGTCGATGGCCGTTTCGAAGCCGTCGCGGGTCAGGCTCGCCTGCAATCCCGCTTCGATCCGCGCGAAGTCGATGAGATAGCGGTCCTGCTCGGTCAGCTCGATCTTGCCCTGCTCCACCTGCATCGCCAGCCAGTGGCCAGCGCGTTGCTCGATGAGACTGAACAGCCGGTCGATCCCGGTGGGGTCGACGATGTCGTAGCGCATGCTCTGCAGCGCACGCAGCGAAGCCGGCGCATAGACCGCGTTGATGGTATGCCAGGTGGCGAGGTTGAGATGGGTGCTGGTGGGCATCGGCGCGTCGCTTTTCATCCGGCTGCCATAGCCGAACAAAGGCATCACGCCCTGCAGGCTGAGCTGCTTGTCGAAATCGGTGCCGCCGATGTGTACGCCCGAGGTGGCGAGAATGTCGCTCTGACGGTCATCGATCTGGCGCCGCTCCGGCGACAGCCGCACCAGGGAAAAGTCGGAAGTACCGCCGCCGATATCGACGATCAATACGCGCTCTTCCCGCTCGATGCGCGACTCGTAGTCGAAGGCTGCTGCGATGGGTTCGTACTGGAACGAGACGTCCTTGAAACCGATCTTCTTCGCCGCTGCAGCCAGGGTGTCGGAAGCTTCCTTGTCTGCCTGCGGGTCGTCGTCGACGAAGAACACCGGGCGACCCAGTACCACCTCGTCGAACGCTCGACCGGCACTGGTTTCGGCGCGCTGTTTGAGCGTCCCGAGGAACAGGCCGAGGATGTCTTTGAACGGCATGGCACTGCCCAGTACCGTCGTTTCGCTCTTCAGCAGCTTGGAGCCCAACAGGCTTTTGAGCGAGCGCATCAACCGCCCCTCGTAGCCTTCCAGATATTCGGCCAGGGCTAGCCGGCCATACACCGGACGGCGTTCCTCGACATTGAAGAAGACCACCGAAGGCAGGGTGTGCTGATCGTCCTCGAGCACGATCAGCGGCTCGCTGGCGGGACGCCACCAGCCGACGGTCGAGTTGGAGGTGCCGAAATCGATGCCGCAGGCGCGGGCGGGAGACGGAGTGTGCATGTGCGGTCCGGACTGCCAAAAACGGCCGCGCAGTTTATGCGAGCCTGCCGGCAATTGCTGGCCAATCGTCGCCCAGTCGGCAAGCAAGTCAGCAGGCGTCAATCGGTGCCGTCGACAGTACCCTGCGGCACTGTCGACGGCGAGGCGATCAGGCCAGAGCGGCCTCGGCGTCGCTGGCGGACTGAGTCATGCCATCGGTCATGCGTTTGGCGTCATGGCAGAACGTCCGCGAGGCCTGGAACAGGAACACCATGGTCAGCAGCAACGATGCCGGGATCAGGTACATCGCCCCATGCAGCCCTTCCGCGCGGAACGCTTCGCTCATCTCGCTGGCCCCTGCGGCGAGCATCGCCGACTCGGCAAAGTGATCGGACAACAGCCCCACCACCACCGTACCCATGCCACCGCCAAGCAGATAAAGCCCCGCGAAGAACAGCGCCATGGCAGTGGCGCGCAAACGTGGCTCGACCACGTCTTGAATCGCGGTGTAGACGCAGGTGTAGAAGTTGTAGGAGAACAGCCAGCCGATGCTGAAAATCGCGACGAACACGCCGACCTCGATGCGCCCGGCGAGTAGCGCGTAACCGGTGGCGAGCGTGGCGATGACCATGCTCACCGCCGCGAAGATCAGCCGGCCACGGGCGAAACGCTGATGGATCTGGTCGGCCACCCAGCCGCCAAAGGTCAACCCAATCAAGCCGGTCAGGCCGACGATCACACCGGTGGCAATCGATGCCTCAACCAGCGGCACCGCGTGATAACGCATCAACAACGGCACCATGAAGGCGTTACAGGCGTAGGTCGCGAAGTTGAACGCCAGGCCGGCCAGCACCAGCCACCAGAAGGTACGGATCGCCAACACCTTGCGCACGGGCTGTTGCACGCGCTCCTGGGACACCTTCACCGTCTCGGCGGCGCCACGCTGCGGCTCCTTGACGAAGAAGATGAACACCGCCAGCACTAATCCAGGCACGGCAGCGATGAAGAACGGCGCGCGCCAGCTGCCGAAATACTCGACCATCGAGCCGATGGTGAAAAACGCCAGCAGCAACCCAAGCGGAAGGCCGAGCATGAAGATTCCCATGGCACGAGCGCGCTTGTGTGCCGGGAACAGATCGCCGATCAGCGAGTTGGCCGCCGGCGCGTAGCTGGCCTCGCCGATGCCGATGCCCATGCGGATCAGCAGGAAACTCCAAAAATTCCAAGCGAAGCCGTTGACGGCAGTCAGCCCACTCCAGGCGGTCAAACCCCAGCCCATGATCTTGCGGCGCGAGCCGATATCGGCCATACGCCCCAGCGGCACCCCGGCTATCGCATAAACGATGGTGAAGGCAGTGCCGATCAGGCCGAGCTGGAAGTCGTTGAGGCTCCACTCCAGACGAATCGGCTCGGCGATGATGGCGGGAATGGTGCGGTCGAAGAAGTTGAACAGGTTGGCCAGAAACAGCAGAAACAGGACACGCCAGGCGTTCGCGGCTTGGTTGGTTGGCTGCATGACGTCGCTCTCGATTTATTGTTATAGGCCGACCATGGTGTCAATCGGCTCTCCCGCGAATGACTCTAGAGCTCCTTCACGCTTCTGTCTGTCAACATCATTCCCGCTTATGCCGGGCGATGGCATCAATGCTGCCGCCACTCCGCCAACCAGCCCAGGCCTGCTGCGGTGTCCTGCCCATCGGGCCGATACTCCGCTGCCAGCCAACCGTCGTAACCCGTCCCACGCAGCGCTTCGATCAGACTCGCGAATGCCACCTCGCCGCTACCCGGTGCGCCGCGCCCGGGGCAGTCGGCGAACTGCACATGGCCGATGCGCGGACCCAGAAGCCTGATCCCGGCGGCGATATCGAGCCCTTGTCGCGCCATGTGGTACAGGTCCAGCTGCGCTTGGCAGTTGGGGTGATCAACGCGCTCCAGCAAGGCGTGCAGATGCTCAGGGGTATTGATCAGGAAACCCGGCATATCCAGCGGGTTGATCGCCTCGCACACCACGCGCACACCGAGCAACGCGAAGGCTTCGGCACTCTTGCGCAGATTCTGAACCAGCGTTTCCAACGCCTGCTCGCGCGTGACGCCCTCGGCCAGCCGCCCCGGCAACACGTTGACGCACGCCGGTCGCGCCATCGCCGCGTAGGTCAGGGCTTCCTGCAGCGCCGCATCGAAGTCCTGCTGACGCGCCGGGGCCGCAGCCAGACCGGCGCCTCCCTGCATGAAATCGCCGGCTGGCAGGTTGATCAGCACCAACGGCAAGCCGGCACGCTCGAGCACCTCCTTGAGGTGGATCGCCGGCAGTTCGTAGGGAAACTGAATCTCCACGCCATCGAAACCGGCAACACACGCCGCCATGATGCGTTCGGCCAGCGGCAGCTCGTTGAACAGCATGGACAGGTTGGCGGCGATTTTCATTGGCTCTGCTCCCGGTACATCCGCACCAGGGTCGCCGGGTCCTGCTCGAGATGACCCTGACTGCCATGCAGGCGCATCAGCTGCGCGGCCAGCCCGGTCATTGGCGTGGCGCTGCCCTCTTCGCGGGAAAGCTGGACGGCGGTGTCGAGGTCCTTGAGCAGGGTGCGCACGTGCCATTTGATCGGCTCGAACTCACTGCTGGCCATCTGCGGGGCGAGAATCTGCAGCGGCTTGGAGTCGGCGAAACCGCCAGCCAGTGCCGGCGCGATCAGACTCGCATCGACACCGGAACGCTCGGCCAGCGCCACGACTTCGGCGATGACCAGCGCATTGCAAGCGACGATCATTTGGTTGCAGGCCTTGGTCACCTGCCCCGCACCGACCCCGCCCATGCGCGTCAGTCGCTGCCCCAGCTGCATCAGGATCGGTCGGACCCGCTCGACGTCCTCGTCACGCCCGCCAGCCATGATCGCCAGGCTGCCCGCCTCGGCGCCAGCGGTGCCGCCAGATACCGGCGCATCGATCCAGCGCATGCCGCCACGCGACTCCAGCTCGGCGGCCATGGCGCGCGTGGCCGCCGGTTCCAGGCTGGAATGATCGACCAGCACTTGCCCCGCTCGCGCCCCTTCAACGATGCCACCCGCGCCGAACACCACCTCGCGCACGACTGAGGTATCGGCCAGACACAGCAACACCACATCAGCAGCCGCGCAGAGCTCGGCCGGCGTGCTCACCTGCCGCGCACCGGCTTCGACGAGGGGCGCGCATTTTTCCGGCGAACGGTTCCATACCGTTAGCGGATAACCGGCGGCAATCAGCCGGCGACACATACGCAGACCCATCAGGCCGATGCCGGCAAAGGCGATGGAAGGCAGTTCGGACATGGTTTGGCTCCTGAATGAGAGAGGGCCGATTCTAGCCCGGGCGGCCAAGTCGCGCTCAGAGCACCTCACCCTTGTCCCAGAGCCGCACCAACTCACCGGGTGCCCGCTCCTCCGGCACCTGGATCACCATTTCGTCGTCGTTGTCATGCTGCCTGAAGCGCAATTCGATCTGGTAATAGCGGCGGTCGCCTTGCCCGCTGGGAGAAGTCGCCAACGGCAGGCAACCTTCGAGAACGGAGCAGATTTGCTGGCGCTGCTGCTCGTTACAACTGGCGAAGTCTATTTCGCGTGGACGGCTGAGCGCCTGTATCGCGGCAAAGCCGCCTTGCCGCGACAGGCGAATGGTCGCGTCCGAATCCAATGCCGGTAACTGTTTCATGCACGTCTCCTCAATCAGGGATTCACGCCCACAGCCGCCCAAGCCTGCACGACAGCCCGCTCTTCGTTACCGCCCGCGCCGAAACGAACGGTCGCGTTGTCCACGGTCAACTGGGCAAATGCGGAAAAATCCGCGTCGTTGGCCAGGCGCCGGTCGCACAGCGTGTCGTACCAGATGCGTCCGGCCTTCTCCCAGGCGTAGCCACCCAGGGCGGTCGCGGCCAGATAAAACGCGCGGTTGGGGATGCCGGAGTTCAGATGCACGCCGCCGTTGTCGTCACGGGTGTCGATGAAATCATTCATGTGCCCAGGCTGCGGGTCCTTGCCCAGCAAAGGATCGTCATAGGCGCTGCCGGGATTGGCCATCGAGCGCAGCGCCGAGCCTTGCACACGATCGGTCAGCAGCTCGGCACCAATCAGCCAGTCGGCCTGATCCGCCGTCTGCTTCAGGCTGAACTGTCGTACCAGCACGCCAAACACATCCGAAACCGATTCGTTCAGCGCGCCCGACTGATTGAAGTACACCAGCCCCGCCTCGCTTTCGGTCACGCCATGGGCTAGCTCATGAGCCACTACATCCAGCGAGAGGGTGAAGCGATTGAAGATTTCGCCATCGCCATCCCCGAACACCATCTGCGCGCCATTCCAGAAGGCGTTCTCGTAATCGACGCCATAGTGCACCGTGCCGATCAGCGGGAAGCCGTGGTTGTCGATCGAGTCCCGGCCAAACACCTGCCAGAAAAATTCGTGGGTCGTGCCGAGCGCATCGTAAGCCTCGTCCACCGCCGCATCGGCGACCGGCGGCTGGCCTTCGATTCGCGCGAGCACACCAGGCAGCACCATCTGTTGCTGGGCATCGTGAACGCTGCGCCGCGGCTCGCCTGGCCGGCCACGCTCGGGCAATACGCTGGCCATCGGCTGGCGATTGGGCGGCCCCGGATTGGGCAACAGGTTGCGCACGTGAGCCAGCGTCCCCAGCGCTCGATCACGCTGGCGCTGCGAGCCGTTGTCGACGATGCGCCTGAGGATATAGGGCGGGATGAAGCCGTGGTGCGAGCTCCGAACGAACATGCAAAACCCCCTTTAATACGACACGAACGCAGGCTGCATCCGTGCATATCTGATCAGGCCCTGTCCGCTACGTTTCGTTGCCTGGATATTTTCTTGAGTCTAGCCGTCGTTCGCCGGCTCCGACGCCATCACGACGGCCTCGTTCTCCAGCGCACGGATCGCTTCATCCAATTGTTGAATGCACAGATCGATCGCCATCTGCCGCAGGGCATCCGGCCACTGGTGATCGGTGAGCGGCTCGACCAGATCGAGCAAGCCGGAATGGCCGACGAGCATCCCGTGCCTGACCTTGAGCGTCTGGCCTTCGCTGACCAGCGTCACCGGATCACGCGCGATGATCGTCGCACCGGTCGCTAGGAGTTCGTCGATGTGTTTGCGAAGAGAGTGAAGCGTACGTTTGTCTCGTTGCTGTTCCATAGCAATAAGCCATCATCCGAGGAGGGCGCGGATTCTAGTGCAACGGAGAACTGAATCACAAAATTTCCTTAGCCAGACAGTCGCGATGCTTACAGGCGGTGCGAGCGACCAGGCTCGTCGCAGCCAGCCAACTGCCAGACACTTGCCCCTGCGCATCGGTCTAGCTCTATAATCCGCGCGCTTTTTCCGCTATTGAACCGGAGAACCACAATGTTGAAGCGCTCCCTGGCAGCCGTCGCCGGCCTTGCCATTTCCCTGTCTTTTGCCAC
The DNA here is from genome assembly GCF_019355055.1 of Pseudomonas sp. MTM4. Lineage (NCBI taxonomy): Bacteria > Pseudomonadati > Pseudomonadota > Gammaproteobacteria > Pseudomonadales > Pseudomonadaceae > Pseudomonas > Pseudomonas sp. MTM4. Next base: position 4,161,466 of record NZ_CP048411.1, on the reverse strand, counting down.
CTCACATGCCGCCGAAACCCTTCGTGTATCGGCGATCCCCGATGAAGCGCCGACCGAGCTGATCCGCAAGTTCGAGCCGCTGGGCCAATACCTCGAAAAACAGCTGGGCATGCCGGTGAAGTTCACCCCGGTGTCCGATTACGCCGCCGTGGTCGAATCCCTGGCTGCTGACCGCCTCGACCTGGCCTGGCTTGGCGGGTTCACCTTCGTCCAGACCCGCCTTAAGACCGGCGATGCGATTCCTCTGGTGCAGCGTGAGCAGGACGAGAAATTCACAAGCAAATTCATCACCGCCGATCCCGAAGTGAAAACCCTGCAGGATCTCAAGGGCAAGACGTTCGCCTTCGGCTCCGTGTCGTCGACGTCCGGCAGCCTGATGCCGCGCTATTTCATGATCAAGGACGGCATCGATCCCGAGCAGTTCTTCAAGCGCATCGCCTACTCCGGCGCACATGATGCCACCGCCGCCTGGGTTGAGGCGGGCAAGGCCGATGCCGGCGTGCTCAACGCCTCGGTCTGGGACAAGCTGGTCGCCGCTGGAAAGGTCGATACCGACAAGGTCCGCGTGATCTCCACGACGCCGCCTTACTACGACTACAACTGGACGGTGCGCGGCAACCTCGATACAGAGCTAGTCGAAAAGATCAAGACCGCATTCCTCGAACTCGATCCGGCGAATCCGGAGCACAAGAAAATTCTCGACCTGCAGGCTGCCAGCCGCTTCATCGAGACCCGCCCGGAAAACTACAAGGGCATCGAGGAAGCAGCGCGCGCCGCTGGCCTGCTGAAGTGAGCCTTGCCGGCCGTTCTGCAACGGCCCTGTGGGCGTTTGGAGAGCGGCAAGCAGGCAGGTCGGAATGAGCCATTCAACATCGAGTTCGGCGCTGCTGACGACATGCACGAGCAGCGCCGAGCCTGTCCTGACGCTATCGGGCGCGAGCTATCGACACGCCAACGGCCATGTCGCGCTGCGTGATCTCGATCTGCAGATCTTCAAAGGCGAGCGAATTGCCCTCATCGGACCTTCCGGTGCGGGCAAAACCACGTTGCTGCGTCTGCTCGCGACTCATCTACCGCCAAGTACTGGCCGGCTGGAGCTGCTCGGATGCCGGCCTTGGTCGCTGTCGACTAGCGCCCGGCAGGGACTCCGCGCCCGTATCGGACTGATTCACCAGGCACCACCGTTGCCGCCGCGTCAGCGCGTCATCACCTCGGTGCTAGCCGGTCGCCTGGGGCAATGGTCGCTGGGGCGCAGCCTGCTCAGCCTGGTCTATCCGCTGGACAAGGAAGGCGCGGCACAGGCATTGGCTCAACTGGATCTGGCCGACAAACTCTACGAGCGCTGCGATCAGCTTTCCGGCGGCCAGCTGCAGCGCGTCGGCATCGCCCGCGCGCTGTATCAGAGCCCGACGCTCATCCTCGCCGACGAGCCCGTCTCGGCGATGGACCCGGTGCTCGCCGCATACTCGCTGAATGTGCTCAACAGCGAAGCCACGCGCCGCCAGGCAACTTTGGTCGCCAGCTTGCACGCGGTAGAGCTGGCGCTTGAGCACTTCCCGCGTGTTATCGGCGTGCGTGCGGGACGCATCCTGTTCGACAAGGCCTCGACGGACGTGACGCCAGCCGAGCTCGAGGCGCTCTATGCCAACGAGCAGCTGGGCAATGAACAAGCGCCTCTGTCCTTGCCCGGCCAGCCGTTGCACGTTCCACGATGCTGAACCCTGCCATCGCACAGCGCGACCCAGCCGCCGGGCCGCGTCTGCTGGTGACTCTGTTGGCTCTGGCCTTGCTGTGGCCGGGCCTGTCGCTGAGCGAGCTGGACCTCAGCGTGCTATTCGACGGCAGCAACGCCGACACCATGGCGGTATTCCTTTCCGGCTTCTGGCCGCCGGCGCACGACGAAGATTTCCTGCTCCTGTTGTGGCAAGCCACGTGGGAGACGCTCGCCATCGCAACCGCTGGCATGACGTTGGCGCTGGTCGTGGCGCTGCCGTGCGCCATCCTGGCCACACGCGCCTTGTCGATCTCGGCCATCAGCCGCGGCGGGCGGCCGCACTGGTGGGCGCAGTCACTGCGCTGGCCGGTGCGTGGTCTGCTGATCGTGCTGCGCAGCGTGCCGGAGATCGTATGGGCACTGCTGTTCGTCCGCGCGGTGGGCCTCGGCCCGACCGCCGGGGTACTGGCCATCGCCATCACTTATGCCGGCATGCTCGGCAAGGTCTATGCGGAAATCTTCGAATCAGTCGATCCGCTGCCCACGCGTGCGCTGCTCGGCGGCGGGGGTTCGCGACTGCAGGCCTTCGCCTATGGCGTGCTGCCACAAGCGGCGGGTGAAATGCTCTCCTACACCGTTTACCGCTGGGAATGCGCGATTCGCGCTTCGGTGGTGATGGGCTTCGTCGGCGCCGGCGGGCTAGGCCAGCAGCTGGACTTATCGATGCGCATGTTCGCCGGTGGTGAAGTGGCCAGCATGCTGTTGACCTTCCTGGCCCTGGTGCTGATGGCGGACCTGATCAGCCAGTTGCTGCGCCGGAGGTTCGTGTGAAGGCACTGTCGCGCTATGCCTTGCCGTTGTTGCTGATCGCAGCGGTGATCGGCTCGTTCGTCTTTCTGCAGCTCGAAGCCAGTGCACTGTTCAGCCGCGACGGTCTGGGACAGATGGCCGAGTATGCGTCGGGCTTCCTCGAACCGGATTTATCACCGGTCCACCTGCGCGCGATTGGCTATGCCGCGATGGAAACCCTGGCGATGTCAGCGATCGGCACGCTGTTGGCCGCAATACTCGGCTTGGCATTGGCGTTACCAGCGTCTGGACGTTTCGGGTTACTCGGCAAGGGTCTCTCCAGACTGCTACTCAACGCATTGCGAGCCATTCCCGAGCTGGTATGGGCGGCGCTGATGGTACTGGCGGCTGGCCTGGGGCCGAATGCCGGCACTCTGGCCCTGGCGCTGCACACCGCTGGCGTATTGGGACGGCTATTCGCCGAAGCCCTGGAAAACACCCCGAGCGCTCCCGCCGAGGCGTTGCGGCTTTCAGGCAGCGATCGCATCAGCGCCTTCTGCTACGGCACTTTGCCCGTCCTGTGGCCGCAACTAATCGCCTACAGCCTGTATCGCTGGGAAAACAACATCCGCATGGCCAGTGTGCTCGGTTTCGTCGGCGCCGGCGGCCTGGGGCAGATGCTTTACATGAGCCTCAGCCTGTTCCAGCAAGCCCAGGCGTCAACGGTCATCCTGGCGATGCTGCTGATGGTGCTGGCGGTGGACGCCTTGAGCGGCTGGGTGAGGATGCGCTGGGTGCGTGGCTAGGCGTTTGGCCGGCGCCGGAGCAGGCTCCGGCGCGTTCCCAGCGAAACGAGAACAGGCTCCGGATCAGTGCAGACTGGGCTTCGCCGCCCGTTCCTGCACCAGCACCCAGGGCGCAACGACCACAGCCCATAGTGGCGGATCCCGCTCCAGCCAGTCCTGCGCCTGCCCGACCTCGAGCTTGGCGATATGGCCTGAAGCCAGCCATGCAGCCACCTTTTCCCGGTCGTCCTGTGCCACGGCCTGCGCGGCCTCGATCAGGTCGAAGTCGCTGGCGACGCGCAACAGAGCGCCCCGAGCGAAAAAAGGCTGTAATTCGTGCCACGAGATCGACGCGGTTTCGCCCAGCAGCTTGGCATAGAGAGTGCTTGGTACTTCGCTCATGAGACTCACCCGTTTCGAAAGGGCGCAATGATAGCGCCCGGGTAAATCTCATCAAACGAGATCGAATTCCTGACTGTGCAAATAGGTGCTGACGCTTCTACACTGTGCCGGTACAGTTGCCGTACCGTTTGGGGACGTTTGCCCCTTAACGACACTGCAGCCAGCAGGATTCAAACAATAATATGCAATTGGAGCGCAAATGATGACCAAGCAGCGTCTGTCCAAACTTTTCATGGCTATCGCTTTGACGGGAGCCGCGAGCTACACGCTTGCCGCCGACACTATCAAGATCGGTTTGGCCGGTCCGGTCACGGGGGCCGTCGCGCAGTACGGGGATATGCAATTCATCGGTGCCCAGATGGCCATCGAGCAGATCAACAAGAAGGGCGGTGTCAACGGGCAACAACTGGAAGGCGTCGTGTATGACGACGCCTGCGACCCGAAGCAGGCGGTTGCGGTAGCCAACAAGATCGTCAATGACGAAATCAGTTTCGTGGTCGGCCACCTGTGCTCCAGCTCGACCCAGCCGGCCTCGGATATTTACGAAGACGAAGGCATTCTGATGATTACCGCGGCCTCGACCAGCCCGGACATCACCTCGCGCGGTTACGAACTGATCTTCCGCACCATTGGCCTGGACAGCCTGCAGGGCCCGACCGCCGGTAATTACATCGCCGACCACGTCAAGCCGCAGAACGTTGCGGTCATTCACGACAAACAGCAGTACGGCGAGGGCATCGCCACCGCAGTCAAGCAGACGCTAGAAGAGAAAGGCGTCAAGGTCAGCGTGTTCGAAGGCATCAATGCCGGAGACAAGGATTTCTCCTCGATGATCTCCAAGCTCAAGCAGGCCGGTGTCGACTTCGTCTATTACGGCGGCTACCACCCGGAGCTGGGCCTGCTGTTGCGTCAGTCCAAGGAAAAAGGCCTGAACGTGCGCTACATGGGGCCTGAAGGCGTCGGCAACTCCGAAATTTCGGCAATCGCCGGTGCAGCCTCCGAAGGCATGCTGGTCACCCTACCGAAATCCTTCGACCAGGATCCTCGCAACCAGGAACTGGTCGAAGCCTTCAAGGCCAAGAAGCAGGACCCGAGCGGCCCGTTCGTGTTCCCCGCTTACGCCGCAGTCCAGGTTATTGCCGAGGGTATCGAGAAAGCTGGCAGCACCGACACCGACAAGGTGGCCGAAGCGCTGCGCAGCAACACCTTCGATACTCCGACCGGCAACCTCTCGTTTGACGAGAAGGGAGACCTCAAGGACTTCAACTTCGTGGTTTACGAATGGCACCAGGACGGCACCAAGACCGAAGCCAAGTGAGCCAGTAACCACCAACCGAAGCCCACGGCACCCGCTGTGGGCTTTGTTTTAGCTGATCGGGGCTGACTCGGCCACAAGCACAGGGCCGCCCCAGCAACATCCTTAACCAAGCGAGCAGCCTGCAGAGCTGGCCCGCGTCGAACAGGTAGGTGCGCGATCCGCACTGAGCCCTTGGCGCTGCATTCTCCATGCAGCGTGTTCGAAGCAGGCCTGCATTGGTAGCGAGCACGGACGCAGGATGTTCAGGAGAATGTAATGCCTGAGCTTTACCACTACTTCCAACAGCTGATCAACGGCCTGACCGTTGGCAGTACCTATGCCTTGATAGCCATTGGTTACACCATGGTCTACGGCATCATCGGCATGATCAACTTCGCTCATGGCGAGGTATACATGATCGGCTCCTACGTGACCTTCATCGCCATCGTCGGGCTTACGATGATGGGGCTCGATGCGCTACCAATTCTGATGATCGGTGCATTCGCCGCCGCCATGATCGTCACCAGCGCCTACGGGTACAGCATCGAACGGGTCGCCTACCGACCGCTTCGAGGGAGTAACCGTCTGATTCCGCTGATTTCCGCGATCGGCATGTCGATCTTCCTGCAGAACGTCGTCCTGCTGTCCCAGGATTCTAAGGACAAGGCGATTCCTAACCTGATGCCTGGCAATTTCATCTTCGGTGAAAGCGCCATGAACGGTGTGGTCGTTTCCTACATGCAGATATTGATCTTCGTCGTCACCATCCTCGCCATGCTGGGCCTGACGCTGTTCATTTCGCGCTCGCGTCTGGGTCGCGCCTGCCGCGCCTGTGCCGAAGATTTGAAAATGGCCAACCTGCTGGGTATCAACACCAACAGCATCATTGCCCTGACCTTCGTCATCGGCGCAGCATTGGCGGCGGTCGCAGCCGTACTGATCAGCATGCAGTACGGGGTAATCAACCCGCATATCGGCTTCCTGGCCGGCATCAAGGCGTTCACCGCCGCGGTTCTGGGCGGCATCGGCAGCATTCCCGGCGCCATGCTCGGCGGCCTGGTACTAGGAGTGGCCGAGGCCTTCGGCGCCGATATCTTCGGCGACCAGTACAAGGACGTGGTGGCCTTCACCCTGCTGATCCTGGTCCTGCTGTTCCGCCCCACCGGCATTCTCGGTCGTCCGGAGGTGGAAAAGGTATGACTCTGCATCTGCGTACTGCCTTTTTCAGTGCCCTGCTGGTCATCGCCGTCGCGGTGCCGGTATTCGGCCTGAAGCTCACCACGGTGGGTATCAAGGTCGAGGTCCATGGCGCCGAAGCTTCCACCTTCTGGATCATCGCCGCCTGCGCCGTGGCCATGTTTTTCTGGCAGCTGGTTCGCACCCGTCTGGCAGCGGGATGGGCAGCCAGCCCCAGCCTGCCGACCATACCCGCCGGTGCCGGCAATTTCTTCACCCTGCCCTCGACTCAGCGTTACATCATCATCGGCCTGGTGCTGGTGGCGCTCGCTTGGCCATTCTTTGGCTCGCGCGGTGCGGTGGATATCGCCACGCTGATCCTGATCTACGTAATGCTCGGCCTGGGCCTGAACATCGTGGTGGGTCTGGCCGGTCTGCTCGATCTGGGTTATGTCGGGTTCTATGCCGTCGGTGCCTACACCTACGCGCTGCTCTCGCACTACTACGGCTTCGGGTTCTGGCTCAGTCTGCCGATCGCCGGCGCCATGGCGGCGTTGTTCGGCTTTCTGCTGGGCTTTCCGGTGCTGCGTCTGCGGGGCGATTACCTGGCAATCGTGACCCTAGGCTTCGGCGAAATCATCCGGCTGTTGCTGCGCAACATGACCGAGCTGACCGGTGGACCAAACGGTATCAGCGGCATCGACAAACCGACGCTGTTCGGCCTGTCGTTCGACCGGCGCGCTGCCGAAGGTATGCAGACCTTCCATGAGTTCTTCGGTGTCGCCTACAACTCGATCAACAAGGTGATCTTCCTCTATCTGATCGCCCTACTGCTGGTCCTGCTGACGCTGTTCGTGATCAACCGCCTGCTGCGCATGCCCATCGGCCGCGCCTGGGAAGCATTGCGCGAAGACGAGATCGCCTGTCGCGCACTGGGCATGAACCCAACGGTGATCAAGCTCTCGGCCTTCACTATCGGCGCGACCTTCGCCGGTTTCGCCGGCAGCTTCTTCGCGGCACGCCAAGGCCTGGTGTCACCGGAGTCGTTCACTTTCATCGAATCGGCCATCATCCTCGCCATCGTGGTTCTGGGCGGCATGGGCTCGCAGCTGGGGGTGATTCTCGCCGCCATCGTAATGATCCTGTTACCCGAACTGATGCGTGAGTTCAGCGAGTACCGCATGCTGATGTTCGGCGCCATGATGGTGCTGATGATGATTTGGCGTCCGCAGGGCCTGCTGCCCATGCAACGTCCCCACCTGGAGCTGAAGCGATGAGCCGCCCGATTCTCGAAGTAAGCGGCCTGACCATGCGCTTCGGCGGCCTGTTGGCCGTCAATGGGGTGGGCCTGACCGTACACGATAAACAAGTGGTCTCAATGATCGGCCCCAACGGTGCGGGCAAGACCACCGTCTTCAACTGCCTGACCGGCTTCTATCAGCCAACCTCCGGCGAAATTCTGCTGGACGGCGAAGCGATCCAGGGCCTGCCCGGCCACAAGATCGCACGCAAGGGCGTGGTTCGCACCTTCCAGAACGTCCGGCTGTTCAAGGACATGACCGCGGTGGAAAACCTGCTGGTCGCCCAGCATCGCCACCTCAACACCGGCTTCATCTCCGGTTTGTTGAAGACCAAGGCGTTTCGCGAGAGCGAGCACGAAGCGATGGATTTCGCCGCGCACTGGCTCGAGCAGGTCAACCTGACGGATATCGCCAACCGACCAGCCGGCACGCTCGCCTATGGTCAGCAACGCCGCCTGGAAATCGCCCGCTGCATGATGACGCGCCCGCGCATCCTCATGCTCGACGAGCCGGCGGCCGGCCTCAACCCGAGGGAAACCGAGGACCTCAAGGCGCTGATCGGCATGCTGCGCGACACCCATGGCGTGACGGTGTTGCTCATCGAGCACGACATGAAGCTGGTCATGAGCATTTCCGACCATATCGTCGTGATCAACCAGGGCTGCCCGCTGGCAGATGGCACTCCGGAGCAGATTCGCGACAATCCGGACGTGATCAAAGCCTATCTGGGGGAGGCGTAACCATGCTGTATTTCGAAAACGTCTCGACCTGCTACGGCAAGATCCAGGCGCTGCATAACGTCGACGTCGAGGTCCGCAAGGGCGAAATCGTCACGCTGATCGGCGCCAACGGTGCAGGCAAATCCACACTGCTGATGACCCTCTGCGGTACGCCGATGGCCTCCGAAGGCAGCATCCGCTTCGAGGGCGAAGAACTGGTCGGAAAACAGACCTGCGACATCATGCGCAAGGACATCGCCGTGGTGCCTGAAGGGCGGCGCATCTTTGCCCGCCTGACTGTGGAGGAAAACCTCGCCATGGGAGGATTTTTCACCAACAAGGGCGACTTCCAGGAGCAGTTGGACAAAGCGCTGCAGTTGTTCCCGCGGCTGAAGGAACGCTACCAGCAACGCGGCGGCACCATGTCCGGCGGCGAGCAGCAGATGCTCGCTATCGCCCGTGCATTGATGAGCAAGCCCAAGCTGCTGCTGCTCGACGAGCCGTCGCTGGGCCTGGCGCCGATCATCATCCAGCAGATCTTCGAGATCATCGAGCAGCTGCGCGAGGATGGTGTGACCGTCTTCCTGGTCGAGCAGAACGCCAACCAGGCGCTCAAGCTGGCCGACCGTGGTTATGTGCTGGAGAATGGACGCATCGTCATGCAAGGCAGCGGTGAAGAGCTGCTGAGCAACCCCAAGGTGCGCGACGCTTACCTGGGCGGTTGATCGGAGAGCGGAGAGGCGTGTGCTTTGTAGGCCTGAAGGCCGCGCTCAGCTTTGCGAGCTGTTGACGAACCCCACCACTTCGGTGGGGTTTCGTTTTTCAGGGCGGCCATTCGCCAAGCAAATCAGCTGGGCAATGCGCTCAGCGTTACCGATGTCCGGTCGTAGGGGAACGCGCATTCCGGGTGACAACCCAACCGCAAGCCACTATCGTGTGTCCGCGCCTCGCGCCCAAGGGGCGTCCCGACTAGGCGCCCCCGACTAGGCGTCCCCCTGGATCAGCAGACAGGGCATAACTGAGCTGGCTTTTCTGAACCCATCATTTCAGGAGGAGCCGGCAATGGCCGCTACCCGCATCTGGATCAAGAACCCCCTCGCTATTTTCACTGCCAACGATCAGGACGCTTCCGGCGGACTGGTCGTAGACAATGGCGTCATCACCGAACTGCTCGCCGCCGGCCAGACGCCAACCGTCCCCGTCGACAGCACCTTCGATGCCCGTGAGCATGTGGTACTGCCGGGCCTGATCAACACCCATCACCACTTCTATCAGACACTCACCCGCGCCTGGGGCCCTGTGGTCAACCAGCCGCTGTTTCCTTGGTTGAAAACGCTCTATCCGGTCTGGGCACGGCTGACCCCGGAAAAGCTCGAACTGGCAAGTAAGGTCGCCTTGGCCGAATTGCTGCTGTCAGGTTGCACCACCGCCGCCGATCACCACTATCTGTTTCCCCAAGGACTGGAAGAAGCCATCGACGTGCAGGTCCAGGCCGTGCGCGACCTTGGCATGCGCGCGATGCTCACACGCGGCTCGATGAGCCTGGGCGAAGCCGACGGCGGGTTGCCACCGCAACAGACAGTGCAGGAAGCCGAGGTGATCCTGGCCGACAGCGAACGGCTGATCGGGCGCTACCACGAGCGCGGCGACGGCGCGCAGATCCAGATCGCCCTGGCGCCCTGCTCGCCCTTCTCGGTGACCCCGGAGATCATGCGCGCCAGCGCCTCCATGGCCGAGCGCCTGGACGTTCGCCTGCACACCCATCTGGCGGAAACCCTCGATGAAGAAGACTTCTGCCTTGAGCGCTTCGGCCTGCGCACCGTGGATTATCTGGACAGCGTCGGCTGGCTGTCCGACCGCACCTGGCTGGCCCACGGCATCCACTTCAACGCCGATGAAATCGCCCGCCTCGGTCAGGCCGGCACCGGCATCTCTCACTGCCCGAGTTCCAACATGCGCCTGGCGTCCGGCATCTGCCCGACACTGGAGTTGGAAGCTGCTAGCGCCCCCATTGGCCTGGGCGTGGACGGCTCGGCCTCCAACGACGCATCCAACATGATGCTCGAAGCTCGCCAGGCGCTGTATCTGCAGCGCCTGCGCTACGGCGCCGAGAGGATCACCCCTGAGCTGGCATTGGGCTGGGCCACCCGCGGCTCGGCGCGGCTGCTGGGCCGCGACGACATTGGTGAGCTGGCTGTGGGAAAACAGGCCGATCTCGCGATGTTCAAGCTAAACGAGCTGCGCTTCTCCGGCAGCCACGACCCGCTGTCTGCGCTGTTGCTCTGCGGCGCCGATCGTGCCGACCGCGTGATGATCGGCGGTCGCTGGCAAGTGGTTGACGGGCAGATCGAAGGCCTCGATGTGGCAGGACTGATCGCCGATCACCGCCAGGCCGCCGCGCAACTGATCAGCGGCTGATCATCGAGCCGATTCGGCTGCCACACCGGCGTGCAGCACACCGCAGCGGTGCGCCAGGTTGAGGCAGCCTGATCGATTGGTCAGCTTGCGTACTGCTCGCGGCCTCTCGACATACGCCAGCCACCTATAAAAAATGATTAAATTCAAGGACTTATATATACATGAAGACCTCCTTGAAAGCTGGCCCGCCGCTTGCTTAGGCATCAATGCCTGACCGTTCGGCCAACTTAAGCCAGCGGATCTACCCTCAAGGAGAGATTGATGAAAGCAAGCCTCACCCTGGCCGGCCTCGCCGCTGGCCTGCTGTTCGCCGGCCAGTCCATGGCTTCCCCTATGCTTTGGCAGAACAACAGCCTCACCTACCTCTACGGCAAGGACTTCAAAGTCGATGCTGGCGAAATACAGCAGACGATCACCTTCGAACATGCCAGTGGCTGGACCTGGGGGGACATATTCCTGTTCGTCGACAACAAGTGGTACAACGGCCTGTCCGGCGGCGCAGGCCATACCTACTACGGCGAGTTCAGCCCACGTCTGTCGTTCGGCAAGATCAGCGGAACCGACCTGTCCTTCGGGCCGATCAAGGATGTGCTGCTCGCGTTCACCTATGAACGCGGCGAAAGCCAGGATGACGGTACTCCCAACCAGAACTATCTGTTCGGACCCGCCGTCGACCTGAGCATCCCCGGCTTTGATCGGTTCAACCTCAATCTCTACTACCGTAAGCCCGACGGCACCACCGGCAAGCCTTCCGGCCAGTGGCAGGTAACCCCAACCTGGGCAATGACCATTCCCGTGGGCAAGTCCGACATTCTCTTCGACGGCTACATCGACTGGATAGTCAACGACAAGAAAAACGGCAACACCGAGCTGAAGAAGAACTTCCACTTCAACCCGCAGGTCAAGTACGACCTGGGCAAGGCGCTGGATTACACGCCTGGCAAGCTCTATGTCGGTATCGAGTACGACTATTGGTCGAACAAGTACGGCATCGAGGACGGCGGCTTCGTCAGCGAAAACTTTGTAGGCCCAACCGACCAGAACACCTTCAGCGCCATCGTCAAGGCTCACTTCTGATCGCCTGCGCCGCCCGATTCCATGGGCGGCGCTGCATCGCTGGAGCGCCACTGTCCTTAAATGTCGGCGCTCGTCTCAGCAGTCCAATACCAGCCGCGCACCTGAACAGCCCGAGACACAGGGCAAGATCCAATTGCCAGAGGCTTTGCGATCAGCATCCAGGTAGTCATCGCAATGCGACGGTACGCCGTCGAGCACCCGGGTCAGGCAGCAACCGCATATTCCCATGCCACACGAAAGCGGAATCTCGACCCCGGCACGAGCTGCGGCCGCAACAACCGATTCGCCCGCTCCAACCTGCACCTGCCTGCCACTGGCAGACAACACCAGTTCAAAGCTCCCTGCTGGGGTCGGCTCTTTAGTGGCCTGAAAATGCTCCTGGTGCAGCGCCGACTCCGGCCAACCTTCAGCTAATGCACGCTCGCGCACCTGTTGCGTGAAGCCCGCAGGACCGCAGAAATACAGACCGGCCTTCGTGGCGTGTTCTGACAGCAATTCGGTTAGGCGATCCTGCAGCGCAGCACGGTCCAGACCCACATGCAGAAACACGTCCGCTTGCCCTTCGAGCTCCCGGTGAAAAGCCAGCCCTGATTGCTCGCGTGCGAAACAATGCAGCCGGACCGGCCTGCCGGTCTCGCGACAGCTGCGGTACATCGCCAGCAAGGGCGTGATACCGATGCCGCCCGCAATCAGCATGACCGCGTCCGAGCCATCATCAAGGGCGAACAGATTACGCGGCGCGCCGACCCGCAGTATCTGGCCCAGGCGAAGTGCCTCGTGCAGCCAGCGGGAGCCACCACGCGATTCAGGCTCGCGCTTGACGGCGAGATACAGATGACCATCGGCCGGCCGGCTGACTAACGAATACTGCCTTACCAGCCCATCCGGCAGACGCAGATCGACATGGGCACCAGGCAACCAGTCGAAGGGCAGCGGCGCGCCATCCTCCACCGCCAGCTCAACGCCAAGAATGTCGCGTGCTTCTTCACGCAGGGCGCGCACGCGCATATCGAACCAGCTCACACCAGTGGCTCCGCGCGCTGCATCAGCCGCGTCATGGCTTCGCGCGCGCTCCGTCCCAGTTCAGCCATGTCGAGGTCCGGGATGACATCGTCTTCGACCACCCGCCGACCACCCACCAGCAGCGCCTGTAAATGGGCGCGACCGCCGCTGGCGATGGGACCGATGGCCGGATCGTGCAGCCCGAAATAGCGCGGGTCGTCGAGGCGGTAGATGGCCAGGTCCGCAGCCTGACCGACCTGCAGCGTACCGATGGCGTCAAGGCCCAGCACCTTGGCACCGCCGGCGGTACCCCAGCGCAGCACGTCCTCGATGCTGGCGGCATCGGCGCCGCCTTCGAAGGTGCCGCCGTCATAGCGCGGCTGCGCACGTTCGCCTTTCCGGGCACGCTGCAACAGCCAGGCGGCGTGCGCTTCGGACTGCATGTCGGCGGCCTCGTTGGACGCGGCGCCATCGACGCCCAGCGACACGGTCACACCCGCCGCTTCCAGCGCAGGCAGGTCGGCGATGCCGCTTCCGAGCCGGCCGTTGCTCTGTGGACAACTGGCGATACCGGTACCCGTCTCGCCGAGCAGCCGGATTTCCTCGGGCAACAACTTGACCAGATGCGCGAACCAGACGTCCGACCCGACCCAGCCTTGCTCGACGCAGAATTGCACCGGAGTCATGCCGAACTTGGCGCGCGCCGCGTCGAGATAGTCGACGGTCTCGGACAGGTGGCTGTGCAGGCGAATGCCCATACGGCGCGCCACGTCTGCGGTCAGGCGCAACTCTTCAGGCGTGGTCGAATGCAATGTCGTGGTCGGCGCCATGACCACCCGGCGCCAGGCATCGGCAGCCGGGTCGTGGTACGCCGCGACCAGGCGCTCCACATCGGCGAGGTAGTTATCGATGCGCTCAGGACGCAGTGCCTGTGGCAAGTCGGCTTCGAGCTGACGGGTTTGCGTCGCGCCGCCACGACAGAGCACGAAACGCACCCCCAAGGCCTCGGCCTCCTCGAACAGGATCGCCGCACTGTCGAACAGCATGCCGGGGTAATACAGGTAGTGGTGGTCGGCTACCGTGCCGCAGCCCGAACGCACCAGCTCGACCAGCCCGACGCGGGCGGCCAGACGGAAGCTGTCTTCGTCGAAGGCACCGCGGAAACGATAAGGCGTGGCGGCTAGCCAGGGCGTCAGCGTCTGATTGAGTCCCTGGGGCTCGCCCTTGAGCAATGACTGGAACAGGTGGTGATGAGTATTGACCCAGGCCGGATAGACCACGCAGTCGCGCGCATTGATGACCTGCTCCCCCGGCTGTGGTTCGAGTTGCCCAAGCACCGCGATGCGTCCCTCGACGATACGGATATCAGGCCCGGCGTGACGTGCTGCATCACCTGCCAGGCCGGTGAGAATGGCGCTGGCGTTGCGGATTAGCCAGTTGGTGTTGGTTTTCATAGGTCCAGAATCCTGTAGACAGTCGATCGCGACGGCAAGCGGTCCCGCGATGCATGAAAGGTAGGGTGGCCGGGCGGTCTGATGGCAGTGATGGGCTGAGGCCCACCCTACTCCGAGCCAACCGAGGGCCGCGATGCAATCCGGCGTGACCTGCGGATGGATAATCGAGGCGAGCTCAGATCCGGCAGTAGGGTGGGCTTTAGCCCACCGGCGTTTTGATGTTTGCGGTGGGCCCGACGGCTCGTGGCTGCGTTACCCCTGCTCGCTCTCGTGCCAGTGCCCAAGGCTGTAGCGCGCCAGCGCGGCCATCAGGCTGAACAGCAGTACGCCGGTCATGGCGATGAGAAGGAGCGCGGCGAACAGGCGCGGAATATTCAACTGAAAGCCGGCCTGCAGAATCTGATAGGCCAATCCCGCCCCGGTACCGCCAGTACCGGCCACGAACTCTGCGACCACCGCGCCGATTAACGCCAGCCCCGAGGCGATGCGCAGGCCGCCAAAGAAATACGGCAAGGCGCTGGGAATGCGCAAGCGCACCAGGGTCTGCCAGCGGCTCGCGCGGTTCAGCCGGAACAGATTGAGCAGGCCTGGATTGACGCTGCGCAGGCCCAGCACGGTGTTGGAAATGATCGGGAAGATCGCCACCAGCGTCGCGCAAATGGTCAAGGCCAGCGTGGTATTGCTCACCCAGATGATGATCAGCGGCGCGATCGCCACGACTGGCGTGACCTGCAGCAGAATCGCGTAGGGGAACAGGCTGGCTTCGATCACTCGGCTCTGCACGAACAGAAACGCGGCGATCACGCCGAGCACCACTGCGAGCGCGAACGACAGGAAGGTAATCTTCAGCGTCACCATCAGCGCGCCGAGCAGTATCGGGCCATCGCTAATCAGCGTTCGGCCGATATCCTGGGGCGTCGGCACCAGATACGTCGGGACCTTCAGCGCGACGCAGAGGAATTGCCAGCCGCCGAGCAGCACCAGGCCGACCAGCAAGGGTGCCGCGATGCGCTGAAAGCGCGGATCGGCCAACAGGGGTTGGGGGCGCTTGTCCATGGTGATCACCTCAGTGGCCGGCATCGGCGTTGGCTTCGACGAGCAACCGGGACAGTTGCGCGCATTGTTCGATGAAGGCGGGGCTGGTGCGGAACGCCTCGTCGCGCACGTCCGGTCCCTCGATGGCCACGTCGGCCAGCACCCGGCCCGGGCGTGCGCCCATCACCACCACCCGCGAGGAGAGAAACACCGCCTCGTAGATGCTGTGGGTGACGAACACCACGGTCAGGTCGCGGTCCCGCCAGAGGTCGCGCAGATCGCTGTCCAGCCGGTTGCGGGTGAACTCGTCGAGCGCACCGAAAGGCTCGTCCATCAGCAGCAGGTTCGGTTGCGTAGCCAGCGCACGCGCGATGGACGCACGCATCTGCATGCCCCCCGAAAGCTCGCGAGGGTAAACCTCGCCAAACGTCCCGAGGCCCACCAACTCCAGCGCTGCCTGAACGCGCGCGTTGCCCTCGGCTTTCGGTACGCCGGCCAGATCCAGCGGCAACCGGGCGTTGTCGGCAACCTTGGCCCAGGGCATCAGCGTCGCCTCCTGGAACACCATGGCCATGCGCTGATCGGTCTGGGTCGCGTTGAGGTCACCCTTGCCCCACCAGCGCACATGCCCGGCCGACGGTGCTTCGAGCCCGGCGAACATTTTCAGCAGCGTGCTCTTGCCGCAGCCGGACGGGCCCAGCAACGAGACGAATTCGCCGCGGCCGATGGCCAGTTTCAGTCGCTGCAACGCATGCGTGCCATTGGGGTAGGTCTTCTCGACCTGATTGGCCAGCAGCACTGGAACCGCCTCGTTGGCGGGCGCACCGGGCGCAGGACGAGCCGTGTCGACGGCTATTGAATGCATCAGCATGGTTGAGTGCTCCGGTCGGGTCCGTGCACGGCCGGGAGATCGGCCGCCGGTGTGGAGATCTGCATGGATTGGTCCAGCTTGGCGCGGATGTAGGCACCCGCCTCCACTGGCGCGTAGCGCGGTGGCTGTTTGGCACTGCAGCAGCTCGGCAGGCAGGCCACTTCGGTGCCTGCTGCTGGCCCAGTGAAGGCCACCAGCGACAGCCGCCGGGTCGAGCCGGTCAGCGTGCGTGGCGGGTTGACAACCCGGTGCAGCGTCGAACGCCAGCGGTCATTGGTCCAGCGTGCCATCAGGTCACCAACGTTGATCACGAAGGCATCGGCCGGCGCGTTGACATCACGCCACTGCCCGTCGAGGCCGCACACTTGCAGGCCGCCCGGCGCCTGGTCGGGGCGCAAGATGGTCAGCCCGCCGTAGTCATGGTGCGCGCCGTAGC
This sequence comes from Pseudomonas sp. MTM4, assembly GCF_019355055.1. Lineage (NCBI taxonomy): Bacteria > Pseudomonadati > Pseudomonadota > Gammaproteobacteria > Pseudomonadales > Pseudomonadaceae > Pseudomonas > Pseudomonas sp. MTM4. Next base: position 4,144,990 of record NZ_CP048411.1, on the reverse strand, counting down.
GCAGCTGGCCCTCGCGCGGCGCCTCGGGCTGGTCGGGGTAATTGACGAAGCGCAGCGCCAATGAGGGTTCGCGATGACTCGCCTCGAAATAATCGTCCGGAAGCTCCAGGGCCAGTGCCGACAGCTGCATCAGGCGCTGACACAACAGGTACATCGCATCGAACCAGGCATTGACCGACTCGCCCAGCGTCGGCGGCTCGGTCGGCCAGATGTTCGGCAAGCCCTGCCCGGCCCGCTCGCGCTGCAGCGAGGCGAAAACCAATGCCTCGCACAAATCGGGTGGCGTTTCGCCGGCGAGCGTTGCGGCTACGCTCTCGATGCCAAGAGGCAGGTAGCCACGGCCCTTGGTCTGTTCCGGCGGGTTCCAGACCAGCTTGTCGGCGAACGATTGGGCGAAGAAATGCTCGGCCTCGCTGTACATGCGCTCGACCAAGGCGGGGTCGACGCCGTGGTTGACGATGCTGGCGAAACCGAAGGTTTCGAACGCTGCGCCGAACCGACGCGCTACATCATGGCGTGCCGCCGCATCGCCGGTCAGGAACGGGCCAAGGTCGATGACTGGAATGCTGTCCTGGCTCATCTCAGGGCTCCTGCTTGGCCACGGCCGCAGCCGGATTGGCGAATTCCAGGGTATAGGCCTGCTGGTAATCGAGATCGGATCGGTACACGCCCGCGGCGCTCATGGTCTCGAAGAAGCCCTGCCAGCGGGCGTCACTCATCGCCCCGGGACCGTCGGTCACGGCATCGCCGCTATCGATCAATCCGCGCTCGCGCATCTGTTTCATCTTGAAGTGGAACAGCTCCTCGCCATGCTCAGGATTGGCCGCGAGGATCGCCTGCATCGCCGGGCTATAGTCGCCGGTCGCGCATTCGCGCCACCCCTTGCGGCTGGCATCGACGAAGCGGGCAACGGCGTCGCGGTGCTCATCGAGATACGCCTGCGTGGCGAAGGCGGTGGTGGCATAGTTTTCGTAACCGTAGTCGGCCAGCAGGATCGACACCGGCGGCTTGTCCAACGCCTTGCCGAGCAAGTGCGCATCCTCGGTGATGTAGCCCTGTTGCACCGCCTTGGGATTGGCCAGGAAAGGCACCGAGGAATAGGCGTAGGGGCGCAGTTGGCTATCACTGAAGCCGTAACGTTGCTTGAGGAATTGCCAGAACTCGGCCTGCGAAAATTTGGCGACCATGATCGGCCGGCTCTTGAGGTCCTCGAGCGTCTCGACGCCTTGGTCGGCATGGGCGACCAGCGTCTGCGGGTCCTTCTGCAGAAAGGCGGCGACGGTGCGCGCTGGGATGCCCTGCTGAACCATGTTCAAGGTGGTGAAGCTCGAGCCCATGCCCATCTGCAGGTCACCGGTGGCCACCTGCAAAGGAATGTTGCGGTCCGGCCCGCCGGGCACCAACTCGACGGCCAACCCGGCCTGGTCGTACAGCCCGGTGGCCTGGGCCTGGTAGAAGCCGCACATTTCGGCCTGCGGCAACCAGTTGAGGCCGAAACGAAGGGGTTCGGCGGCGTTCGCCGATGCGGCCAGCAGACCCAGCGGCAGGGCCAGAGTGGTCAATACCCGGCGCAGGGGTCGTGAAATCGAAGTCGTAGTGGCGTTCATGCACGGTCTCCATGGCTTATGCAGGTCCGCCGCGTCATTGCGGCGAATCCGTTCCCGCGGGCTGCCTCGTCTGCGCGAGCTGTCCGCGGGGCATTACGGGTCGAACTCAGGCAGTCATGAATACTTCGTTCTCGCCGTGCGCCTCGAGCAGCGCCAGTAGCTGTTTGCGGATCACCAAGCCCGGCTTGTCCGACGGCATGTGTAGTTCCACCCGACGACGGGTATCGACACAGGCGTCGTAGTCGGTGGCTTCGAGAATGTCGCGATCCTCGGCTGTGATGGCTGCATCCCAGTCAATCAGCTCCTGCGTCGAGCATTGCTCTTCGCTGTCGTTGCGATAGAGCCACTGGACGAGCATCAGCCGACCGTCGTCGATGGGCGTGGCGCAGTTGTAGATGATGTGATGGATGCCGCTTTCCGGGTACATGCAGCCGAAGCGCCGCGAGAACGGCAGGTAGTAGCGGTTGATCAGGTGGCGATTAGTGATCGGCTCGGTGGAGCCGGTGATCCGAAAACTCGCATCGGGGTTGCGGATCGGCACCAGCGTTTCAGCCTCGAAGCCATAATCGGTCTCGCGGAACTCGTAGCTCGACGGTTTCGGCTGGTCGAACAGGCCGAAGTTGGCCTTGTGCACAAAGGAGAAGTGCGAGTTGTCGAACGAGTTCTCCATCACCCGAACCGGGCTGGTTTTCCACTCCTCGTAGAACTGGAAGATGCGCCGGTAGCCGGGAGCGCCGTCCTCGGGAAATTCCGGGATCGGCTGCAACGGGTCATCCAGCGCGACCCAGACGTAACCGTAGCGGTCCTGGCAGTGAAAGGACTCGACCTTGGCGCCACGCGGAATCATGCCTTCGGGATTCTGCGGGATTTTCACGCAGGTACCACTGCAATCGTATTCCCAGCCGTGATAACCACAGGCGATGTTGCCCGCTTCGCTGACGAAGCCCTTGGACAGTTTGGCAGTGCGATGGCAGCAGCGGTCCCGCATGGCAACCGGTGTGCCGTCGGGCTTCTGCCACAGCACCAGCTGTTCGCCGAGCAGTGTGAATGGCTGCGGACCTTCGGCGAGCTTCGAGGTGGGCATCAGTGCATACCAGAAGCGACGCAGCACAGGCTGTTGGGTAACTAACATGGTGTTTTCCTCATCAGGTCTTACGCGGCCCGGCGATCAGGCGCCGAGCTCGAAAATGAATGGTCGGGTACGCGTTACGGCAGCACCTTCTGCGCGCCGTTGGCGAAGCGCAGGTCGTAGCCCTTTTTGAAGTCCATGGATTCGCCGAGCAGGCCGGCCTCGACCATGTAGTCGCGGGTCTTCTGCCAACGCGCGTCGGTCATCACGCCGATACCGCCGGTGGCCGCATCGCCGCCCGCGACCAGCTGAAATTCCTTCATGCGCTCAAGGGCCCAGGCGATATGCGCATCCGTCATGTTGGGGTTGTCCTGCTTGATCAGCGCATTGCCCGGCGCCGGGTCGGCGAGATAGCTCTTCCAGCCCTCCATGGTGGCGTCATAGAAGCGTTGCAGCACATCGGGCCGCGACTCGATGAGGTCGTTGCGGGTCACCAGGGTCGAGCCATAGGGCGGATAACCGTGGTCGGCGAACAGGTAGAAGTTGGCGTCCACCCCCTGTTGGCGCGCCTGGAACAGCTCGGAACTGGCGTAGGCCTGCTGCGCGGTGTTCGGATCGGCGAAAAAGGGCTGCAGGTTGAAGGTATAAGGTCGCGTCTGAGTGTCGCTCAGCCCGTACTTGGCCTTGAGCCAGGGCCACCAGGACGTCTGTCCGGAGGTTGCGACCAGAATGGTCTTGTCCTTCAGGCCGTCGAGGCCCTTGACGTCACCGTGGGTGAGCAACCCTTGCGGGTCGCCTTGAAAGCATGCGCCGATAGCCACCACCGGCAGGCCCTGCTCAACGCTTTTGAGAATCTGAAAGTCGTAGCCGACGATCACATCAGCCTTGCGCGCCACCAGCAACTGCATGCCGTTGACCTGCGGACCGCCCATCTTCACGGTCACGTCCAGGCCGTGCTTCTCGTAGATGCCCTCGGCCACAGCCTGGTAGAAGCCACCATGTTCGGCCTGGGCATACCAAGAGGTGAGCAGTGTCAGCTTATCGTTGGCCTGTGCCGAGGCGGCAGCCAAGGCAGTGCCGAGCAGCGTCATGGGCAGCAGCGCCCGGCGAACCAACTTGCACAATCTGGACGCAGGACGTCCTGGTTCCATCGTTTTCATAGGGATAACTCCATCGGCAAGGCACGGTGATGCCGCCGGCTGCCAGAGGCAGCCAGCAGGCGAACGAAGCACAGGAAAGCGAGGCGATAGCATCCGGCCTATCGGCACCGGACGGCTGCAGCAAGGAACGAGCGACGCGACATTGCGCATGGCGGTTGACCTCTCTCCTGTCGAGCCCTTGAGGGGCGAGAACAAGCACCCCGTGCAAAACAGGGCGTGCGGCCATGAGGGCCGCAAGAGCAATGTCCCACGTCGTCGGAAGATTCGATCGACGCTAACCGCTTCTACTCGCTGAGTGACGTAGCACGAGCTGTGCCAGCTTTTTCCGAGACCGGGACGAGGAGCAGGCGAGCCGATGCGAATCGCTCTAACTGACGCATCGGACAGCTTTTTCACTTGGCATGCGGGGGCAACGGCGAGCTCGGCTCGATATACCGCACCGCCTCGCCCACCGCGACAAAAACGGGCAAGCGCGTACCAGCCGGACCATTTTTGGTGCAGACAAGCGCTTCGCCTGGACTCATAGCGCAGGTTCAGCCATGCCGCGGCGCATGAAGGGAAAATCGCCAAATCCGTGCAGCCGCCGCGTAGCCGGTCGCTGCGCACGCGGACAAACCTAAGCGACTGGACAGCTTCTTGCAGTAGGCGAAGACAAGACAGGCGACAAAGCCCGCAATTTTCCCGTGCGCGTCGAGATTACTGCATGCAAGAAAACGCCGAGTCCGACCTGATCTATGGCCTGGACGACCGCCCCGCTCCAACCCCGGCCATCTTCGCCGCCCGGCAGCACATCCTCGCCAGCTTCGCCGGCATCGTCACCCGCTGGCGGCGATCCTACTGCTGCACGAGCGGAGCGAACCCGCCATCGTCGCCAGCACGCAGCGGGCTTGAACCCATGCGGTGGCGTACGGACGTCAACGCGCTCTTCGGATAAGGGACTATGAACAAGAACGAAGCACCGCAGCCGCTGTACACCGCCACGGGCAAACCCGCCGGCCGCATCCGCCAGCAGAACGAGGAAACCATCCTCGCCGCGGCGGCGGAAGAATTCGCCCGTTACGGCTTCAAGGGCACCAGCATGAACGCCATCGCCACCCGCGCCGGGCTGCCCAAGGCGAACCTGCACTACTACTTCAACAGCAAGCTGGGGCTATACGTCGAGGTAATGCGACACATCCTGGAACTCTGGGATACCGCCTTCGACGACCTCACCGTCGATGACGATCCGGCTATTGCATTGGCCGACTACATACGCATCAAGATGGAATTCTCCCGCCGCCACCCGCAGGCCTCGAAGATCTTCGCCATGGAAGTCATCAGCGGCTGCGAATGCCTGTCCGAGCATTTCAACCAGGACTACCGCAACTGGTTCCGCGGCCGCGCGGCGGTCTTCGAGGCCTGGATTGCGGCAGGCAAGATGGACCCGGTCGACCCGATGCACCTGATATTCCTCATCTGGGCCGGTACCCAGCATTACGCCGACTTCTCCGACCAGATCCTGCGCATCAACGGCAAGCGCATGACCAAAAACGATTTCGCTCACGCGACCGACAACCTCGTGCGGGTCATCCTCAAGGGTTGCGGGCTGGCGCTTCCAGCAGCGACAGTTCAAACCACCGGCGAGCGGGCGCGACGGACCTAGGACATCGCCATGCATATTCACGCCCGTGCGCTGAAGTATTTCGACATGATCCGCCGCTGCGGCTCCATTCGCGAAGCGGCGCGGCGGCTGCACGTCGCCTCTTCGGCAGTCAATCGTCAGCTGTTGCAACTGGAAGAGGAAATCGGCTCGCCGTTGTTCGAGCGCCTGCCCGGCGGGCTGCGGCTGACCGCGGCTGGTGAGATCTTCTCGCTGCATGTGATCACCGTTCTGCAGGACGAGCACCGTATGGTCAGCGAGCTGGACGCACTCAAGGGATTGCGCCGCGGCGAGCTGTCCATCGTCTCGGTGGAAGGTCTGAACAGCAGTTTCCTGCCGATGGTTCTGCAACAGCTGCTGACCCGCTATCCGATGCTGCGGGTCACCGTGCGCTCGGCTGGCTCCGAGGAGGCCGCGCGCGCGGTGGCCGGCGGCGATGCGGATGTCGCCCTGGGTTATGCCGTGGAACGCAGCGAGTCATTGCGCCAGTACGCCGTCGGGCGTTTCGTCCTGGGTGCGATCATGCCGCCGGAGCATCCGCTGGCGGCGCAGGCAAGTGTCAGCTTCGCCGAATGCGCACGCTATCCGTTGATCCTGCCGGGGCCGGAATTATCGATCCGCCGTCATCTGCAGCCTTTTTTACTCAACCCGAAAAAGCCGCTGACCGTGCTCCTGGAAAGTGCATCGGTGGACCTGGCCAAGCGCCTGGCGATGCGCGGCATGGGCCTGGCATTCCAGACCCGCCTCGGCATCGAAGAGGAACTGGCTGCCGGACAGCTGCAGCTGGTACCGCTGAAAGCCAAGCAGCCCGTGGTTTCCGAGCTGGGCGTCTATGTACGCAGCGGTAGATCCTTGCCTGCTGCGCTGGATGCCTTCATCCGCCTGGTGGAGGACCAACTGGCGCAGCGCGTGGCCGCCGAAACGCACCTGTACGAAGCATGAGGCGCACCCTTTCGGGCCGATGCCGTTTCGGCATCGGCCCGGCGCAAAATCAGCGCTATCGAGAGCAGCAAGCGCCTCCCTAGGATGGTTTCACACACCACAGGAGGAGCCCGATGCGCCCCGCCCCCAACTTGCCATTGATCGACATCGGCGACCTGCGCCACGACGATCATGCCGCCCACCAGAAGATTGCGCAGCAGCTTCGCGACGCCTGCCAGCGCTGCGGCTTCTTCTACATCCACAACCATGGTATCGACGCTGAACTGATCGCCGCCGTGCAGCAGCAGGCCGAACGCTTCTTCGCCCTGCCAAGCGCGGCGAAGCTGGCGCTGGACAAGGCGCTATCCGGCTGCAACCGGGGCTACGAGCCGCTGCGCGGCCAGACGCTGGAAGCCGGCAGCCCGCCCGATCTGAAGGAAGGCTTCTACATCGGCAACGAGGTAGCCGAGGACGATCCCCGCGTGCTGGCCGGCAAGTTCAACCAGGGGCCGAACCAGTGGCCGCTGGAGCTACCCGAGTTCCGCGCCGTCATGGAGCGCTACTTCCAGGCCGTCAACCAAGTGTGCGAGCGGCTGATGGGCGCGCTGGCACTGTCCCTGGAGCTGTCCGCCGATCACTTCGATCCATTGCTCAAGGATGCCGCCGCCACCCTGCGCCTGCTGCATTATCCGCCCCAGCCAGCACAGTCCGCGCCCGGCGAGAAAGGCTGCGGCGCGCACACCGACTTCGGCGCCCTGACGCTGTTGCTGCAGGATGACGCTGGCGGCCTGCAGGTGCAGGCCGTCGACAGCGGCGAGTGGATCGACGCGCCGCCCATCGAAGGCACCTATGTGGTCAACCTGGGCGATCTGATCAGCCGCTGGACGAACGATCGCTACCGCTCCAACCGCCACCGGGTGATCAACCGCTCCGGGCGCGAACGCTATTCGGTGCCCTTCTTCTACACCGGCAATCTGGATCTGACGGTGGAATGCCTGCCCGTCTGCCTGGCACCGGGAGAGGCGCCACGCTACCCCGCCGTGACCGTGGAAGAACACCTGCGCGAGATGTATCGGAGGACCTATGGCTGACATCGTTCTCATCCACGGCGCCTGGGCCGGCAGCTGGGTCTGGGATTCGCTGCTCGATGGCTTGCGCAGCGCCGGGCACAGGCCCCACGCGGTCGACTTGCCGGGCAACGGCAGCGATGCCACGCCGCTCGCCAAGGTCTCGCTCGAACGCTACGTCGCGCACGTCGGCGCGCTGATCGAGACCCTGGACGGGCCCGTGCACCTGGTCGGCCATTCCGGCGGCGGAGTCACCGCCACCGCGGTGGCCGAGCGCTATGCCGAACGTATCGCAGGCATTGCCTACGTCGCAGGGATGATGCTGCCCAGCGGCATGCGCTTCGCCGAGTTGTGCGCTGAACTGAGCCGAGACTTTCCCGAAGTCAGCGGCATCGGCCCGTATCTGCAACCCGCCGTGGGCGGCAGCCGGGTGCCCGGCGACGCCGCCTGCGCGGTGTTTTTTCACGACGCACCAGCATCGGCCGCCGTGCGTGCAGCCCGCCGCCTGACGGTGCAACCCGACGGTGGACGCGATATCGCCGCGCACTGGACGGCCGGACGCTTCGGCCGTTTGCCGCGCCTGTATCTGGAGGCGGCGCAGGATCGCTCGGTACTGCCGCTGGTGCAGCAGCGCATGCAGCAACTGGTGCCCGGCGCCGAGCGCACGGTGCTCGATTGCGGCCACGCGCCGCAACTGGCTGCGCCGGAAGCGCTGCTCGCCGCCCTGCTGGATTTCTTCGCCCACCACCCAAACCCCGTTCTCTGACGCGTTTATTGCATGGCCCTCACCAGCCAATTTCAAGGAGTTTCCCCATGTTCAAGAAAACCCTGATCGCCAGCGCCCTGCTGGCCCTGTTCAGCCAATCCGTCCTGGCCGCCGACAAGGTGCGCTGGCTCAACGACTGGCTGCCAGCCGGCGACAAGGCGGCGATCTACCTCGGCGTCGAGCAAGGGCTGTTCGCCGCCGAAGGCATCGAGGTGGAAATTTCCAGCGCCCGCGGCGGCAGCGACGTGGTAACCAAGCTGGCCACCAATAGCGCCGACTTCGGTTCCGCCGGCCTGGCCTCACTGCTGCAGGCCAAGGCCCAGGGCGAGGTGCCGGTGGTGGCGGTCGCGCCGATCTACAACAAGCAGCCGGACGCCTTCTTCACCACCGAAGGCTCGGGCATAAACGCCTTCAAGGACATCGTCGGCAAGACCGTGGCCACCCCGACGTTCTCGGCCTCTAACGTGGTCTGGCCGCTGTTGCTGGAGCGTAACGGTATCGACCCGAGCAGCGTCAGGCTGCTCAAAGTCGATCCCGGCGCGCTGGCGCCAATGCTCGCCACCGGCAAGGTCGACGCCACCATCAACTGGCTGACCGTCGCCCCCGGTTTCGTCCGCGCCCTCGGCGAAGCGGACAAGACGCTGAATACCATTCCCTGGTCCGAATACGGCTTCGAAGGCTACGGCTTGTCGCTGGTGGCGTCGCAGCGTTTCGTGCAGAACAACCCCGAAGTGGCGAAGAAATTCGTCAAGGCCTACCAGCAGGCCCAGGCGAACGCCATCGCCGACCCGGCCGCGGCGGCGGCTGCGCTGAAGAAGATGGTTTCCGAGGTCGACGAGCAGCAGGCCGAGGAACAATTCGCCGCCTCGGTGCCGCTGATGCAGAACGAGATCAGCGCCGCCGAAGGCAGCGGCTTCGATGCCAAGCGCCTGGCCACGACCTGGGAATGGGTCGCCAGGGCTCAGGGCACGGCGGTCGACAGCCTTGATCCGGCCAGCGCAATCGACTCCAGCCTCAGCGAGTGATGCCATGAGCACCGCAACCCTGGACGCCACATCGCGCCCCAACATCAGCTTCGACCGGGTCAGCCAGGTCTTCACCTCATCCGACGGCAGCGAAGTGGTGGCGCTGGACAACGCCAGCTTCGACATCGGTCGCCACGAGTTCATCGCGGTGCTCGGCCCGTCGGGCTGCGGCAAATCCACGCTGCTGCGCATCCTCGCCGGACTGGTCAGGCCGACCCACGGCCAGGTCAGCATCTATGGCAGCCCGGTGGATGGTCCCCGCGACGAGGTCGGCATCGTCTTCCAGAAGCCGACGCTGCTGCCCTGGCTGAACATCCGCGACAACCTGACTTTCCCCATGCGCCACAAGTACGGCCGCGTCACTGCGCAGGAAATCATCCGCGCCGAGGAGCTGCTGGAGCTGGTGGGGCTCAAGGAGTTCGGCGGCAAGCGCCCGGACGAGCTGTCCGGCGGCATGCAGCAGCGTGCGGCGATCGCCCGTGCGCTGTTGCACGACCCGGAAATTCTGCTGATGGACGAGCCGTTCTCGGCCCTCGACGCCCTGACCCGCGACGAGCTCAGCCTGGAACTGCTGAACATCTGGAGCAGCCGCCCGAAGACGGTGCTGTTCATCACCCACTCGATTCCCGAAGCGCTGCTGCTGGCCGACCGCATCCTGGTGATGTCGGCGCGCCCCGGTCGCGTGCAGGAAATCATCGACGTCGATCTGCCGCGCCCGCGGTCCATGGAAACCCTGACGGAGCCACGCTTCAATGAGCTCGCCAACCATATCCGCCGCCAAGTCTTCTCGCGCCATGCCGACCATTAATAAGCTCAAGGCGCTGAAATTCCGGGCCGGGGCCGAGCGGTTCGCGCCCTGGCTCGCGCTGCTCGTTCTGCTGCTCGTATGGGAAGCGGCCTGCCGCCTGCTGAAGCTGCCCAGCTTCGTGCTGCCCTCGCCCAGCGCCATCCTCGCCGCAACGCACAAGGTCGGCCTCGCCGCCTGGGCCGAGCATATCTTCGCCACGCTACGGGTAACGCTGATGGGCTACGGCCTGTCGATCCTGATCGGCATCCCGCTGGCGATCGCCCTGGCGTCTTCGCGAGTGTTGTCGCGCACGCTGTATCCGCTGCTGGTGATCGTGCAGTCCACGCCGATCGTCGCGGTAGCGCCGATCATCGTGGTGGTGATGGGCGCCGGCGACCTGCCGCGGGTGTTCATTACCTTCCTCATCGCGTTTTTCCCCATCGTGGTGTCCTGCGTCACCGGCCTCTTGGCGACGCCCGAGGAACTGGTGGAACTGTCGCGCTCGCTAGGCGCTTCCAAGGCCCGCGAGTACCGCAACATCCGCCTGCCCTACGCTATCCCGCACCTGTTCTCGGCGCTGCGCATCTCCATCACCCTGGCGGTGATCGGCGCGGTGGTGGCCGAGTTCGTCGCCGCGGAGAAGGGCCTGGGCTACTTCATCAACTTCTCCACCTCGATGTTCCAGGTGCCGCAGGCCTTCGCCGCGCTGATGATGCTGGTAGTGATCAGCCTGGTGCTGTTCCACCTGATCGGCCTGCTGCAGAAGCTGTGCTTCCCCTGGAGCCTGCCCAAGGCGCAGCAGTCATGAGCGTAATGCGGACCGGCGCTGCTCCTGTAGGGGCGAACTTGTTCGCCCGCATTGGCGGCCCATGGGCGAATGAATTCGCCCCTACAAAAACGGTTCACCTATGACATTGCCAACGATGAGACGCCCATGAACGAACAAGACCTCACCCTGCTGCGCAAGAGCTTCGACGTGGCCCGCCGCGCGCTGGAAAACGGCACCCATCCCTTCGGCGCGATCCTCGTCGGGCCGGACGGCGAAGTGCTGCTCGAACAGGGCAACGCCTACATGCCCGACCACGACATGACCGGCCACGCCGAGCGGGTGCTGATGACCCGTGCCTCGACCCGCTACACGCCGGAATTCCTCTCGCGCTGCAGCATGTACACCTCCGCCGAACCCTGCGCCATGTGCGCTGGCGCCGCTTACTGGGTCGGTCTGGGTCGCGTGGTCTACGGTCTGTCCGAGCGCAGCCTGAAAGAAATCACCGGCAATCATCCGGAAAACCCGACGCTGGACCTGCCCTGCCGCACCGTCTTCGAAGCCGGTCAGCGCCAGGTCGAAGTGGTCGGCCCGCTGCTGGAAGAAGAGGCCGCCGCACTGCATGAAGGCATCTGGTAGCTCGCAGGAGTTTTCCAGGAATCTTCTCCAGCGTCTGCCCCAGGCACCTTAGGGGTGCGCAACCTTCACCGCCCGGCGATTCATGCACCACTAAACAGCACAGCGGCGCGCAGGTCAGCGAAAGCCCCGCGCCGCAGGCTCGCCAAGCGGACGTCGCGAGCAAAACCTGACCTTATGGCCAGATTTTTGCTACTTGCCTGGCAACGTCCCGACGAGCGATTACCCATGCCCACCTCTTCCTCTCACGCGCGACTTGTGCTGCGCGGCATCACCAAGCGCTATCCCGGAACCGTCGCCAACGATGGCATCGACCTGACCATCGCACCCGGCGAGATTCATGCACTGCTCGGCGAGAACGGCGCCGGCAAGAGCACGCTGATGAAAATCATCTTTGGCGTGGTTCAGCCCGATGCCGGTCGCATCGTCTGGGAAGGACAACCGGTGGTCATGCGCGACCCGGCCCAGGCGCGCGAACGCGGCATCGGCATGGTGTTCCAGCATTTCTCGCTGTTCGAGACGCTGTCCGTGGCGGAGAACATCGCCCTGGCGCTGGGCGTGGGCGCCGGCACGCCAAAGCAGCTGGAGCCACGCATCCGCGAGGTCTCTCAGCGCTACGGCATGCCACTGGAGCCGCAGCGCCTGGTGCACAGCCTGTCTATCGGCGAGCGCCAGCGGGTGGAGATCGTGCGCTGCCTGATGCAGGACATCCGCCTGTTGATCCTCGACGAGCCCACCTCGGTGCTGACCCCGCAGGAAGCCGACGAGTTGTTCGTGGTGCTGCAGCGTCTGGCTGCCGAGGGCTGCAGCGTCCTGTTCATCAGCCACAAGCTGAACGAAGTGCGCGCCCTCTGCCAGAAGGCCACGGTGCTGCGCGCGGGCAAGGTTTCCGGTACCTGCGTGCCGAGCCAGTGCAGCGACCTGGATCTGGCACGGCTGATGGTGGGTGACGCCGAGGGTCTGGAAGCGAAGTACCGCAAGGCCGAAGGCCGTGCGCCCTTTCTGCAGGTGGAAGGATTGTCCTGGCGAAATGCCGACCCCTTTGGCGTTTCGCTCGATAACCTGAGCCTGGAAGTGCGCGCCGGCGAGATTGTCGGCATCGCCGGGGTCGCCGGCAACGGTCAGGACGAACTGCTCGCGCTGCTGTCCGGCGAGCGCACCCTGCATGGGCGCGATGCCGAACGCATCCGCTTTCTTGGCGAGCCGGCGGCACACCTGCGCCCGGACGCGCGTCGCCGCCACGGGTTGGCGTTCGTGCCCGCCGAACGTCTTGGCCATGGCGCCGTGCCCGGCATGAGCCTGGCCGACAACGGCCTGCTCACCGCCTTCCAGCAGCGGGGCATGCTTCGCCACGGGCTGATCCAGCGCACGCGCGTTCAGGAATTCGCGACAAAGGTGATCCAACACTTCGCGGTGAAGACGCCGGACACTCAGACGCCGGCGGCGAGCCTCTCCGGCGGCAACCTGCAGAAATTCATTCTCGGCCGCGAAATCCTCCAGCAGCCCCGGCTGCTAGTGGCGGCGCATCCGACCTGGGGCGTGGACGTCGGCGCTGCGGCAGCCATCCACCGCGCGCTGATCGAACTGCGCGATGCGGGCGCGGCGATCTTAGTGATTTCCGAGGACCTGGACGAGCTGTTCCAGATCAGCGACCGCCTCGCCGCGCTCTGCGATGGCCGACTTTCGCCACAACACCGGACCGAAGCCTGCGCCCCCAGCGATGTCGGCCGCTGGATGGCCGGCCAGTTCGACCAACCCTCCCTGTCCACCGCTGCCTGACGAGCCTTCGCCATGCTGTTCACACTGCAACCACGCGGGGCCGAATCCCGCGCCATGCTCTGGCTCTCGCCAGTGCTCGCCGCGCTGCTGACACTGGTCAGCGGCGCCCTGCTCTTCGCCCTGCTCGGCCATCCGCCGCTGCAGACGCTGAAGGTGCTGCTGATCGACCCGGTCAGCGATCTCTACGGGCTCTCCGAGCTGATGGTCAAGGCCTTGCCGATCCTGCTCTGCGCCCTGGGGCTGGCGGTGGTCTACCGCGCCCGCATCTGGAATATCGGTGCCGAGGGTCAGCTGCTGATCGGCGCGCTGGCCGGCAGTGCGCTGGCGGTCAACATCATCGACTGGGATTCCCGCCTGGCACTGCTGTTGACGCTCGGCGCGGGCATTCTTGGCGGGGCCGCCTGGGGCGGACTCTGCGCCTGGCTGAAGACTGCCTTCAACGCCAACGAAATCCTCACCAGCATCATGCTCAACTACATCGCGCTGAACCTGCTGCTGTTCGCGGTGCACGGTCCGCTGAAGGACCCGGACGGCTTCAACTTCCCCGAGTCGGCGATGTTCGGCGATGCCTCCCGCCTGCCGGAGCTGATCGACGGCCTGCGCGTGCACGCCGGTTTCTGGTTCGCGCTGCTGGCACTGGTGGCCGTCTGGGTGCTGTTGCAACGGAGCTTTCTGGGTTTCCAGATCAAGGTGCTTGGCCTGGATCGCAGGGCCGCCGGCCTCGTCGGTTTCCGCGAACGTCGGCTGATCTGGCTCGCGTTGCTGATCAGTGGTGGCCTGGCCGGGCTCGCTGGCGTGGCGGAAGTCACCGGACCCATCGGTCAGCTGGTGCCGCAGGTCTCGCCGGGCTATGGCTACGCGGCGATCACCGTGGCCTTCCTCGGTCGCCTCAACCCGATCGGCATCGTCTTCGCCAGCCTGCTGATGGCGCTGCTCTATCTCGGCGGCGAGAACGCCCAGATGGCCGCCAACCTGCCGCAGTCCATCACCCAGCTGTTCCAGGGCATGGTGCTGTTCTTCCTGCTGGCCTGCGACGTGCTGATTCATTATCGACCGCGCTTCGCGTGGAGCTGGAAGCGGAAAGCTGGAAGCTTGAAGTCGGTGACGCAGCCATGACCTCCACTTCCGCTTTTTCTGCCAGCTTCCAGCTTCTGGCTTCCAGCTAAGGACTTCCCATGGACATCGACCTGCTGACCAACATTTTCTACGCCATGATCCGCACCGGCACACCGCTGCTGCTGGTCGCGCTCGGCGAGCTGGTCTGCGAGAAGACCGGCGTACTCAACCTCGGCCAGGAAGGCATGATGCTGTTCGGCGCGGTGATCGGTTTCATCGTCGCCTACGCCACTGGCAATCTCTGGCTGGGCGTGCTGCTTGCCTGCCTGGCCGGGGTACTGCTTTCGCTGCTGTTCGCCTTCGTCGCCCTCGGCCTGGCGGCCAACCAGGTGGCCACTGGCCTGGCGCTGACCATCTTCGGCGTGGGCCTGTCGTCCTTCGTCGGCGCCACCTGGGTCGGCAAGCCGCTGGCCGGATTCGAGCCCGTCGCCATCCCACTGCTGGCCGATATCCCGCTGATCGGACGCATGCTGTTCGCTCAGGATCTGCTGGTCTATCTGTCGTTCGCGCTGTTCGCGGGGATCGCCTGGGTGCTGCTGAAAAGCCGCATCGGTCTGATCATCCAGGCGGTCGGCGAGAACCCTGACGCGGCCAGCGCCATGGGCCTGCCGGTGTTGCGAGTACGTACCCTGGCGGTGATGTTCGGCGGCGCCATGGCCGGCCTCGCCGGCGGCTACCTGTCGCTGGCCTATACCCCGATGTGGGCGGAAAACATGACCGCCGGACGCGGCTGGATCGCCCTGGCGCTGGTGGTATTCGCCAGCTGGCGGGTCGGTCGGGTGCTGCTCGGCGCCTATCTGTTCGGGCTCGCCAGCATTCTGCACCTGGTGGTCCAGGGCATTGGCCTGGCGATCCCCGGCAACCTGCTGGCGATGCTGCCCTATGTCGCCACCATCCTGGTGCTGGTGCTGCTTTCGCGCGATGCCATCCGCACCCGGCTGTTCGCGCCGGTGTCGCTGGGCCAGCCATGGAAAGCCGGGCATTGAACGCACTGCCGCAGGGCATTCACAGCGGGATGCGCACCAGTTGCGCACCCGCTGCGACAGGCAAACGGCCGGCGTTCCCAGGTTTAACGCGACCTTCGAGGGGAACTGTCCATTTGGTCAGCTTTTTGCACTTGGCAACGGTAGCCATACGGCTTTTCGCATCACGACAACAGGAGCGTCACCCATGCAAGCCAAGATAAGAAAAAACCTGCTACGTACCCTCGCCGCAGCCATCGGCCTGAGCACAGCCTTCTGCGTCTCGGCGGCCGATCCGCTGAAGGTCGGTTTCGTCTACATCGGCCCGATCGGCGACCATGGCTGGACCTACCAGCACGAGCAGGGCCGCAAGTATCTGGAAGAGAAGCTCGGCGACAAGGTTCAGACCAGCTTCGTCGAGAACGTAGCCGAAGGCGCCGACTCCGAACGGGTGATCCGCAACATGGCTAAGGGCGGCTATGACCTGGTCTTCACCACCTCCTTTGGCTACATGAACCCCACGGTCAAGGTCGCCAAGCAATTTCCCGACGTCACCTTCGAGCACGCCACCGGCTACAAGCAGGCCGACAACGTCGGCACCTACCTGACCCGTTCCTACGAGGGTCGCTACGTCGGCGGCTTCCTCGCGGCGAAGATGACCAAGACCAAGAAGGTCGGCTACATCGCCTCCTTCCCGATTCCGGAAGTCATCCGCGACATCAACGCCATCCAGCTGGCGCTAGACAAGTACAACCCCGGCACCGAGATCAAGGTCGTGTGGGTCAACACCTGGTTCGATCCGGGCAAGGAAGCCGATGCCGCCAACGCGCTGATCGACCAGGGCGTGGACGTGGTCTTCCAGCACACCGACAGCCCGGCGCCGATCCAGGCTGCCGAACGCCGCGGAGTCTATTCCGTGGGCTACGCCTCGGACATGCAGCACTTCGGTCCCAAGGCCGTGCTGACCTCCATCGTCAACGACTGGGGCCCGCACTACACCAAGTCCGCCGAAGCCGTAATGGCCGGCACTTGGAAAGCCGAGGACTTCTGGGGCGGCCTGGCAGAGGACAGCATCAGCCTGCCGATCAGCGACCTGGTACCCGCTGACGTGAAGTCCGAAGCCGAGGAAATCATCGCCAGCATCCGCAGTGGCGCCTTCCATCCCTTCACCGGCCCGATCAAGGATCAGTCCGGCCAGGTGCGCATCGCCGAAGGCCAGACTGCAACCACCAAGGACCTGGCATCAATGAACTTTTATGTCGAAGGCGTGAAGGCCGAACTGCCGAAGTAAAACGAGAAACCGCTGGAGGCTGAAAGCTCGAGGCTGAACGAGGCGCTCTTTCGTCCAGCCTTCAGCTTCCGGCACCGGTATCGAAAAGCACACGCACGAGTCCGCAGAATGACCACCCTTCCGATCATCGACATTTCCCCGCTCTATACCGCCGACGAGACCGCGCACCTCAAGGTCGCTCGACAGATCGACCGCGCGTGCCGCGAGTGGGGCTTCTTCTATATCGAAGGTCATCCCATCGGGGCAGAGCGCATCGCCGAGCTGAGCGACCATGCCCGCCGCTTCTTCGCTCTGCCGGTCGAGCAGAAGCTCGAGATCGACATCACCCGCAGCCGGCATCATCGCGGCTACGGCGCTGTCGCCACCGAGCAGCTCGATCCCGGCCAGCCGTGCGACCTCAAGGAGACCTTCGACATGGGGTTTCACATGAGCGCCGAGCATCCGGATGTGTTCGCCGGCAAATCCCTGCGCGGACCCAATCGCCACCCGGCACAGATTCCCGGCTGGATCGAGCTGATGGAAGGCCACTACCGCGACATGCACGAGCTGGCCAGTACCCTGCTGCGCGCCATCGCGCTGGCGCTGGGCATCGAAAGGGACTTCTTCGATAAGCGCTTCGTCGAGCCCATCAGCGTGTTCCGCATGATCCACTACCCGCCCCGCGCCACCGCCAGCAGCGCCGAACAGCAAGGCGCCGGCGCGCATACCGACTACGGCTGCATCACGCTGCTCCATCAGGACCAGGCCGGCGGCTTGCAGGTGCAGAACGTCAGGGGCGAGTGGATCGACGCGCCGCCGATCGAAGGCACCTACGTGGTCAATATCGGTGACATGATGGCGCGCTGGAGCAACGACCGATACAAGTCCACCCCGCATCGGGTGATCAGCCCGCTGGGCGTGGATCGTTATTCGATGCCGTTCTTCGCCGAGCCGCATCCAGATACCGAGATCAGTTGCCTGCCCGGCTGCCACGACGTGGGCAATCCGCCGAAACACCCGGTAACGACCTGCGAGGCCTATATGTTGTCGCGCTTCGCCGACACCTATGCATATCGCCGCGAAACCGACGCCAACGCGGTCTAAACGGGCTTTACTGCAAGCACGATGTCACGTCGGCACATCGCACCACTGTGCCGGGCAAGCGCACCTGTCGGGCGAATTGACTTTCCAGTCAGCTATTTGTTGACCTAAAAGTCAGATAAAGCTAATTTCCACGCCAGAGCCCAGAACAAAAAACCCCGGAGGTTCCGTGATCCAGTTCCTACTCAATCGAGAGCTGCGCCGTGAGCAGACTCTCGATCCGAATACCACCGTACTCGAATACCTGCGTGAATACCGCGGCAAGTCCGGTACCAAAGAAGGCTGTGCCTCCGGTGACTGCGGTGCCTGTACCGTAGTTGTGGGTGAGCTGGACGGCGACCGGCTGCGTTATCGCACGCTCAACTCCTGTCTGACCTTCGTTTCCGCCCTGCACGGCAAGCAACTGATCGTCGTCGAAGACCTGAAGGATCAAGGCCAGCTGCACAGCGTCCAGCAGGCGATGGTCGATTGCCATGGTTCGCAATGCGGCTTCTGCACCCCCGGCTTCGTCATGAGCCTGTTCGCCCTGCAGAAGAATCGCGCCGCGTCAGGCCGGGCCGCGTCAGGCGCCGTCAACGAATACGATCCGGCCCAGACCCACGAAGCGCTGGCAGGCAATCTCTGCCGCTGTACCGGCTACCGCCCGATTCTCGAAGCGGCCGAACAAGCCTGCCGCGGCAAGCAGCCGGACCAGTTCGACGCGCGCGAAGCCGAAACCATTGCTCAGTTGAAAACCATCGAACCGCGCGAGACCGCCGAGCTGAACAGTGGCGACAAGCGCTGCCTGTCGCCACTAACCGTGGGCGATCTGGCCGATATCTACAGCGCCAACCCCGATGCTCGTCTGCTCGCTGGCGGTACCGACCTGGCGCTTGAGGTTACCCAGTTCCATCGCGAGCTGCCGGTGATGATTTACGTCGGCCATATCGCCGAGATGAAGAAAGTCGAGCTGACCGACAGCACCATCGAGATCGGCGCTGCGACCCCGCTGACCGATTGCTACGAAGCACTGGCCAACGAATACCCAGATTTCGGCGAGCTGCTGCACCGCTTCGCCTCTTTGCAGATCCGCAACCAGGGCACCCTCGGTGGCAACATCGGTAACGCCTCGCCCATCGGTGACTCTCCACCGCTCCTGATCGCGCTGGGTGCGCAGGTCGTCCTGCGCAAGGGCGTCAACAGCCGCACCCTGCTGCTGCAGGATTACTTCATCGACTACAAGGTCACCGCTCGCGAGCAAGGCGAATTCATCGAGAAGATCATCGTTCCGCGCGCTCGACCGGATCAGATTTTCCGCGCCTACAAGGTGTCCAAACGACTGGACGATGATATTTCCGCCGTCTGTGCAGCGTTCGATCTGCGTGTCGAGAATGGCGTGATCGCCGACGCACGGATCGCCTTCGGCGGTATGGCGGCGATTCCGAAGCGGGCGGCTGCCTGTGAGGCCGCGCTGAATGGTGCATCCTTCACCATCGAAACGGCCGAGCGCGCCTGCGAAGCCCTGGCCCAGGACTTCACGCCACTGACCGACTTCCGCGCCAGCCGCGAATACCGCCTGCTGGTTGCACAAAACCTGCTGCGCAAGTGCTTCCTGGAACAGCACGCACCGAAAACCGAAACGAGGGTGACCGCTTATGTCTAACCACAGCCTTGCCAAGACCCAGGAAGAAATTGCCGCCCTGTTCAAGCAGGACCTGGTCACCGGCGTCGGTCGGAGTGTCAAGCACGACAGCGCGGACAAGCACGTTTCCGGTGAAGCGGTATACGTCGACGACCGCCTGGAATTCCCCAACCAGCTGCACGTCTATGCGCGCATGAGCGACCGCGCCCATGCCCGCATCGTCAGCATCGACACCTCGCCCTGCTACCAGATTCCCGGTGTGGCCATCGCCATCACCGCCGAAGACGTGCCCGGCCAGCTGGACATCGGTCCGGTAGTCGCCGGCGACCCGCTGCTGGCGGACGGCAAGGTCGAGTACGTTGGCCAGCCGGTGATCGCCGTCGCCGCCGACAGCCTGGAGACCGCACGCAAGGCCGCCATGGCCGCGATCATCGAATACGAGGACCTGGAGCCGGTGCTCGATGTGGTCGACGCGCTGCGCAAGAAGCATTTCGTGCTCGACAGCCACACCCACAAGCGCGGCGATTCAGCGACGGCACTGGCTGCCGCGCCACGTCGCCTGCAAGGCACGCTGCACATCGGCGGGCAGGAACACTTCTACCTGGAGACGCAAATTTCCTCGGTGATGCCCACCGAAGACGGCGGCATGATCGTTTACACCTCGACGCAGAACCCCACCGAGGTGCAGAAACTGGTGGCCGAAGTCCTCGGCGTATCGATGAACAAGATCGTCATCGACATGCGCCGCATGGGTGGCGGCTTCGGCGGCAAGGAAACCCAGGCCTCGATGCCCGCCTGCATGTGCGCAGTGATTGCCCACCTCACCGGACGCCCGACCAAGATGCGCCTGCCGCGCATGGAAGACATGACCATGACCGGCAAGCGTCACCCCTTCTATGTCGAATACGACGTGGGCTTCGATGACGACGGCTTGCTGCAGGGCATTCAGATCGACCTGGCCGGCAACTGTGGCTATTCGCCGGACCTGTCGGGCTCAATCGTCGACCGCGCCATGTTCCACTCCGACAACGCCTACTACCTGGGCGATGCCACGATCCACGGCCATCGCTGCAAGACCAACCTGGCGTCCAACACTGCCTACCGCGGCTTTGGCGGTCCACAGGGCATGGTCGCCATCGAGGAGATCATGGACGCCGTCGCGCGTCACCTCGGCAAGGACCCGCTGGACGTGCGCAAGCGCAACTACTACGGCAAGACCGAGCGCAACGTCACGCCGTACTACCAGACCGTCGAGCACAACATGCTCCAGGAGATGACCGCCGAGCTTGAGGCAAGCAGCGAATACGCTCGCCGCCGCGAGGAAATCCGTGCGTTCAATGCCAAGAGTCCGGTCCTGAAGAAGGGCCTGTCGTTGACGCCGGTGAAATTCGGCATCAGCTTCACCGCTACCTTTCTCAACCAGGCCGGCGCGCTGGTACACGTCTACACCGATGGCAGCATCCATCTGAACCACGGCGGCACCGAAATGGGCCAAGGCCTGAACATCAAGGTCGCGCAGGTCGTGGCCGAAGTGTTCCAGGTCGATATCGATCGCATCCAGATCACCGCCACCAACACCGACAAAGTGCCCAACACTTCGCCGACCGCTGCCTCCAGCGGTGCCGACCTCAACGGCAAGGCCGCGCAGAACGCCGCGCTGATCATCAAGCAGCGCCTGGTCGAATTCGCAGCACGGCACTACAAGGTCACCGAGGAAGATGTGGAGTTCAAGAATGGTCAGGTGCGCATCCGCGACCAGTTCGTATCGTTCGAAGAGCTGATCCAGCAGGCCTACTTTGGCCAGGTGTCGCTGTCCTCGACGGGCTTCTACCGCACGCCGAAGATCTTCTACGACCGCGACCAGGCGCGTGGCCGGCCGTTCTACTACTTCGCTTACGGCGCCGCCTGCTCGGAAGTGCTGGTCGATACCCTGACCGGTGAGTACCGCATGCTGCGCAGCGACATCCTGCACGACGTCGGCGCCTCGCTGAACCCGGCCATCGACATCGGCCAGGTGGAAGGCGGCTTCGTTCAGGGCATGGGCTGGCTGACCATGGAAGAGCTGGTGTGGAACGACAAAGGCAAGCTGATGACCAGCGGCCCAGCCAGCTACAAGGTGCCGGCGGTGGCCGACATGCCGCTGGACCTGCGGGTCAAGCTGGTGGAAAACCGCAAGAACCCCGAGGACACGGTCTTCCATTCCAAGGCCGTTGGCGAACCGCCGTTCATGCTCGGCATCTCGGTCTGGTGCGCGATCAAGGACGCCGTGGCCAGCCTGGCCGACTACAAGGCACAGCCGAAGATCGACGCGCCGGCGACACCGGAGCGCGTGCTCTGGGGCGTCGAGCAGATGCGCAAGCTGAAGCAGAGCGCCACTGCAGCGGTAGCCACGGAAACGACACCGGCCTGACGGGCTGGAAGTCGGGCCCACCCTACAACAGAGTCGGATCGTATCGTAGGGTGGGCTTCAGCCCACCAAAGAGCGAACGTCAATGATGGGCCTCAGCGGAACGCCGCCCGGCCCACCATAACACTACAACGGAAGAAGCGCTGCGCGGCGCTATCCGAAGGACAGAACCATGAGCAACACGGTCTGGATCGAAGCACTCGCTGACTTGCAGCAACGCGGCGAACCCTGCGTGCTAGTGACCATCATCGAGGAGCGCGGCTCGACGCCGCGCAATGCCGGCTCGAAGATGATCGTCAGCCGCGAGCGCCTGTTCGACACCATCGGCGGTGGCCACCTGGAGTACAAGGCACAGAAGATCGCCCGCGAGATGCTGGAAAACCGCGTGCGTGAAACCCGCCTCGAACGCTTCTCCCTCGGCGCCAGCCTCGGCCAATGCTGCGGCGGCGCGACCGTGCTGTTGTTCGAGCCCATGGGCCAACCGCAGGCGCACATCGCCGTGTTCGGCGCCGGCCACGTCGGCCGTGCGCTGGTGCCGCTGCTGGCCAGCCTGCCCTGCAAGGTGCGCTGGATCGATTCGCGGGAAAGCGAATTTCCTTCACAGATCCCTGCCGGCGTGGAGAAGGTGGTCAACGACGAAGTGGTCGACGAGGTGGAGAACATGCCCGCCGGCAGCTACTTCATCGTCATGACGCACAACCACCAGCTGGATCTCGAGCTGACCGCGGCGATCCTCGAACGCAACGATTTCACCTACTACGGCCTGATCGGCTCGAAGAGCAAACGCGCCAAGTTCGAGCACCGCCTGCGCGATCGCGGCTTCCAGCCGGAGACCGTGCAGCGCATGCGCTGCCCGATGGGCATCGCCGAGGTGAAAGGCAAGCTGCCGGTCGAGATCGCCGTATCCATCGCCGGTGAAGTGATCGCCACGTACAACATGAATTTTGGTGAAAAAGCCCAGGACGGCGAAAAGCCCGTCCCGATGCTGGTGCCCGCCTCGCGCCGCTCGCAGATCGGCTGAGCGAACGATCGCGCTTCTTTTGTGAGAGGCGCGCCCCGCGGCGAAGCGGTCCGCTGGTCAGCCAGAGCTAAAAACTTGGCCCCGAGCCGGGCCTTCCACACTATTCCCTCTATAACGATTTCCGAGAACCACCATGTCCCAAACCAAAGCCTACCGTGCCGCCCTGCTTCACAGCCTCGCCGATCCGCGCGAAGTGGGCATCGAGCAATCCCACGAATATTTCGAAGACGGCCTGCTGGTCGTCGAGGACGGCAAGGTAGCGCAGATTGGCAATGCGGCCGACCTGTTGTCCAAGCTGCCGGCCGGTACCGAGGTGATCGAGTACAAGGATGCGCTGATCACCCCCGGCTTCATCGACACACACATCCATTACCCGCAGACTGGCATGATCGCTTCGTATGGCGAGCAGCTGCTGGACTGGCTCAACACCTACACCTTCCCCACCGAGCGTGCCTTCGCCGACCCGGCCCATGCCGGCGAGGTTGCGAATGTCTTCCTGAACGAACTGCTGCGCAACGGCACCACCACGGCGCTGGTATTCGGCAGCGTGCACACGGAGTCGGTGGACGCCTTCTTCGAAGCCTGTGAAAAGCGCAACCTGCGGATGATCGCCGGCAAGGTGCTGATGGACCGCAATGCGCCGGACTACCTCACCGACACCGCTGAATCCGGCTACACCGACAGCAAGGAGCTGATCGAGCGCTGGCACGGCAAGGGCCGCCTGCATTACGCCGTCACCCCGCGTTTCGCGCCGACCAGCACGCCGGAGCAGCTGACGGCCGCCGGCAAGCTGTTCAAGGAATACCCGAACCTGTACATGCACACCCACCTGTCCGAGAACCGCCAGGAGATCGAATGGGTGCGCGAGCTGTTCCCCGAGCGCAAGGGCTACCTGGACGTCTACGACCATCACGGCCTAATCGGCGCGCGTTCAGTGTTCGCCCACGGCGTGCACCTGTGCGACGACGAATGCAAACGCCTCGGCGAAACCGGCTCGGCGGTGGCATTCTGCCCCACTTCCAACCTGTTCCTGGGCAGCGGCCTGTTCGATCTGGAGAAAGTCGAAGGCTTTGGCGTGCGCGTGGGCCTGGGTACCGACGTCGGCGCTGGCACCAGTTTCTCCCAGCTACAGTCGCTGAACGAGGCCTACAAGGTGATGCAGCTGCAAGGGAAGAAACTGGACCCATTCAAGTCGCTCTACCTCGCCACCCTGGGCGGCGCCCGCGCGCTGTATCTGGACGACCGGATCGGCAACCTGCAACCGGGCAAAGAAGCTGATTTCGTGGTGCTGGATTACAAGGCCACGCCGCTGATCGAGTACCGCCTGAAGCAGGCACGCAGCCTGGAAGAGCGACTCTTCGCCCTGATGATCCTCGGCGACGACCGCGCGGTGAAGGAAACCTACGCGGCCGGGGTTTCGGTGCACCGCAAGGCGTGATCTCCAAGGGTACGCCTGGCACAGTACCAAAGCGGCGGTGCGCGGAGCGCACCCTACATGGAGCCCCATTCCAACTGCATCGTAGGGTGGGCTTTAGCCCACCAAGGCATACTTTGCTGTGGGCTGAAGCGGAACGCCGCCCGGCCCGCCCTACATTTAACGCAATACAGCCTTCAGCGCTTTTTCGCGGCTTTTCCCGCCTTCCCCAGAATGTGGGAAAACACCGCATGTAGATCATCCGAAGCGCTGTCCTCGTCGAGGTTGAGCTTGCTGTCGATGTGATCCATGTGGTGCAGCATCAGGCTCACCGCCTTCTCGCTGTCGCGAGCGGCGATGGCGTCGATCAGTTGGTTGTGTTCGTCGTACGAGCAATGCGAGCGGTTGCCACTTTCGTACTGGGCGATGATCAGCGAGGTCTGAGACACCAGACTGCGCTGGAAGCTCACCAACGGGGCATTCTTCGCCGCCTCTGCCAGTTTCAAGTGAAACTCGCCCGAGAGTCGAATACCGGCGCCGCGATCACCACGAGCGAAGCAATCCTGCTCATCGAGCACCATCTGTCGCAATTCGGCGAGTTGTTCGTCAGTAGCATGCTGTACCGCTAGCTCGGTGATTGCCCGCTCCACCAGGCGCCGCGCGAAGAAGATCTGCCGGGCTTCCTCGACGCTCGGGCTGGCGACCACCGCACCGCGGTTCGGGCGCAGCAGCACAACCCCTTCATGAGCCAGCCGCGACAGCGCGCGCCGGATGATGGTGCGACTCACGCCGAAAATTTCCCCCAGCGCTTCTTCGCTGAGCTTGGTGCCCGGTGCCAGCCGTTGTTCGAGAATAGCGTCGAAAATATGAGCGTAAACGATGTCGTCCTGGGTTCCGGTCCGGGCCTTGCCGTTTCGTGTCGGCTTTTTCAGAGGCTGCAGCTGTTCGTTCATGGTGACTCGCGTCAGAAATTTCGGCAGACCGAACTTTACTGCCTTCGGGACGTTGCTGGCAGTAGTCGATAGTCAAACAGGCAAATAAATAACTGTTTATTGTGCACAATCAAGAAGAAACGTCGCCTCTTGGGAGTCCCCTCGGCCAGCAGCAAAAGTCGCCGCACGGCTGAGAAGGATTCTGCGGTGACGATTAACAGGCGGAAATTCTGCAAATCGAGTTGCAATTCTTGTATACAAAAGCATAATCGCGTCAAGCCTTCCTGACCTCTCGGTCAAAAAAACCGACAGGACGAGCCTAACCATCACCTGCCCTCGAGAGTACCGCGCTCTGGGTGATAGACAACAAGAACGATGAGGAACACCTTGTGGACACCACTAAGCAGGAACAGCAGACCGCCGCGCTGCAACCAAACAACCCCGGCTGGCTCGATCGATTCTTCAAACTCAGCGAACACCGCACCAGCGTCAAAACGGAACTGCTCGCTGGCCTGACAACATTCGTCACCATGGCGTACATCATCTTCGTCAACCCGAACATCATGGCGGCTGCGGGCATCGACCACGGCGCGGCGTTCGTCGCGACCTGTGTCGGTGCCGCACTGGGCTGCCTGCTCATGGGGCTCTACGCCAACTGGCCGGTGGGCCTCGCACCGGGAATGGGCCTGAACGCCTTCTTCACCTACACGGTGGTCGGCGAGATGGGCTACAGCTGGGAAATCGCGCTGGGCGCAGTGTTCCTGTCAGGCGTCCTGTTCATGATCATGAGCCTGTCACGGCTACGCGAATGGCTGCTCAACAGCATTCCGATGAGCCTGCGCTTCGCCATGGGCGCTGGGGTAGGGCTGTTCCTCGGTCTGATCGGCCTGAAGACCGCCGGCATCGTCGTCGACAACCCGGCCACGCTGCTGTCCATGGGCTCCTTCGGCGAGCCCTCCGCTCTGCTGGCGGCGATCTGTTTCTTGATGATCGCTGTGCTCAGTCACCGCAATGTGTTCGGCGCGATCCTGGTCAGCATGCTCGCCGTCACTGGCATCGGTTTGGCCATGGGTCTGGTCGAATACAACGGGCTGGTGTCGATGCCGCCAAGCCTGGCGCCGACCTTCCTGGCGATGGACATTGCCGGTGCCTTCAATGTGGCGATGATTAGCGTCATTCTGGCGTTCCTGTTCGTCAACATGTTCGACACCGCCGGCACGCTGATGGGCGTCGCACATCGGGCGAATCTGGTGGACGAGAACGGTCAGATCCAGAATCTCTCCCGCGCGCTGAAAGCCGACAGTACCTCCAGCGTCGCCGGGGCCTTTGTCGGTTGCCCGCCGGTTACAAGCTACGTGGAGAGCGCTGCGGGTGTGGCGGCCGGTGGCCGCACCGGTCTGACCGCGATCACTGTTGGCGTGCTGTTCCTCGCGGCCATGTTCTTCGCCCCGCTGGCCGGCATGATTCCCACCTACGCCACCGCCGGTGCGTTGATCTACGTCGCGATGCTGATGATGAGCGGTATGGCGCACATCGACTGGAAGGACCACACCGACACCATCCCGGCCATCGTGACCGTGGTGATGATGCCGCTGACCTTCTCCATCGCCAACGGCATCGCCCTGGGCTTTCTGACCTACGCGACGCTGAAGATCCTGACGGGCCAGCGCGACAAAGTGTCGGTCAGCCTGTACGTGCTCTGCGTGATCTTCATTGCCAAGTTCGCCTTCCTCTAAATCTGGCGGATCGCACGGCCCCATCGCTTCGGCGGTGGGGCTTTTTTGCGTTTTGGCTGGGGGATTTTCTATCAAGCAATGCTGTTCGCTTAGTAAGCCCATAAAAGCAGCAGCCTCGTAGGGTGGGCTTCAGCCCACGACTGCGGCCAGAAGGTTCTGGTGGGCTGAAGCCCACCCTACGGAGCTGCACCTCATCGCGCACGGGTCGGCCCTGTAGGCATCGAGGCCGAGCGCGCCGCCGGTGGTTGCGCCCTGTCAGCATCATCCCTCCGTTCAACTAGGCGCCCTTCAGCCAGGATTAGCCTCGAGCCTCCTCCGGATTCACGGTAATCCGCGACACCCCTGCCTCCGCTAACAACCCTTTGCCGTTATGTAGAGGGCTCTACATAACCGGCTCGCCACCACAGCGAATCGAACAACACCAGTGACGGCGCAACGCGCCATGCCTGGCGCACGCACAAAAAAACCCGCCAAAGAGGCGGGTCGAAGACTCAGAGAGTCAAGCTTTACGCATGGGAGAAAGCACTGCCGCAGTAGTCGCGGCAGCCAGCCGATCAGCTACCGCGATACGTGGAGTAGCTGTACGGAGAAATCAGCAGTGGCACGTGGTAATGATCCTGCTCGGCGCTGATGCCGAAGCGCAGCACGACCACATCCAGAAACGCCGGCTCGGGCAGTTGCACGCCACGGCCACGGTAATAGTCACCGGCACTGAATTGCAGCTGGTAAACACCGGAACGGTAGTCGTCCCCTTCCAGCAATGGTGAATCGCAACGGCCATCAGCATTCGTCTGGCGCGTGGTGATCAGCTCGAGGCGCTCGCCTTCGACCCGATAGAGTTCGATGCGGATGTCGCTGCCAGGGCAGCCGTGAGCGGCATCCAGTACATGAGTAGTCAAACGTCCCATAGATTCTGGCATCGCGGATCAACACCGCTGATGCCCGCCTCCTCTTGTGATTGGTGTGGACTGGGTTCGAGCATAGCATGCGTACAGGCTTTTGAAAGACAGGTTTCATTAAAATTGTACACAATCTAACGCCCTTTCATCCTGCCTGCCGCTCTGCCCGTTGCAGAGCCCCTATCTAGAGCGTACGCCTTTGAAGAACGAGCGTGGCAATCGCTACCACCGAACGACACACGAGAAAAATTAAAGATTGATGATTTACAAACTGCAAAACGTTTTGTATACAATCAACTCATGACGGTCGTACAGCAATTCACGGTGGCGACCCGTATTCAAATAAGGAATAACAAGTGAGCGCCGACTACCCTCGTGACCTTATCGGCTATGCCGAAAACCCACCCCATCCGCAATGGCCGGGCAATGCCCGCATCGCCCTGTCCTTCGTGCTCAATTACGAAGAAGGCGGCGAGCGCTGCGTATTGCATGGTGACAAGGAGTCCGAAGCCTTTCTCTCCGAGATGGTTTCTGCCCAGCCGTTCCAGGGCGTGCGTCACATGAGCATGGAGTCGCTCTACGAATACGGCAGCCGCGCCGGCGTCTGGCGCCTGCTCAAGCTATTTCGCAAGCACGATATTCCGCTGACCATTTTCGCCGTGGCCATGGCTGCGCAACGGCATCCGGACGTGATCAAGGCGATGGTCGCCGATGGTCACGAGATCTGCAGTCACGGCTATCGCTGGATCGACTACCAATACATGGACGAAGCCGAAGAGCGTGAGCACATGCTCGAGGCGATCCGTATCCTGACCAACCTCACCGGCGAGCGTCCGCTGGGCTGGTACACCGGCCGCACCGGGCCGAACACCCGCCGCCTGGTGCGTGAGGAAGGTGGTTTCCTCTACGACTCCGACACTTACGACGACGATCTGCCCTACTGGGACCCGGAATCCACGCCGGACAAGCCGCACCTGGTGATCCCCTACACGCTGGACACCAACGATATGCGCTTCACCCAGGTGCAGGGTTTCAACACCGGCGACGACTTCTTCAAGTACCTGAAGGATGCCTTCGACGTGCTCTACGCCGAAGGTACCGAGGGCGCGCCCAAGATGCTGTCCATCGGGATGCACTGCCGTCTGCTGGGTCGCCCGGCACGTCTGGCCGCACTGCAGCGCTTCGTCGAGTACGCCAAGAGTCACGAGCAGGTATGGTTCGCCCGCCGTGTTGATATTGCTCGCCACTGGCATGCCACCCTCCCTCTCAGACAGGAACCCGCCGCATGAGCCGTTTTCAGACATTGCAGCCTTCCAGCCTCGACCGCGACGCGTTCGTCGCTGCCTTCGCCGACATATACGAGCACTCGCCCTGGGTCGCCGAGCAGGCTTATGACAAGGGAGTCGATGCCAGTCTCGACGACATCGAGACGCTGCATGCACGCATGGCCGACATACTCCTGAGCGCGCCGCGTGAAACGCAGCTGGCGCTGATCAATGCTCACCCTGATCTCGCCGGCAAGGCCGCGGTGCGTGGCGAGCTGACCGCATCGAGCACCTCCGAGCAGGCCGGAGCCGGCATCCATGAATGCACCGCCGAGGAATTCACCCGCTTCACAGAGCTGAACGAGGCCTACAAGGACAAGTTCGGTTTCATCTTCATCATGGCGGTCAAGGGCAGCAACCGGCACCAGATTCTGGCGGCGTTCGAGGAACGTCTGCACAACACCCCCGAGCAGGAATTCGACCGGGCAGTGAGCGAGATCAACAAGATCGCGCTGTTCCGTCTGCAGACGATGTGAGCAGGCAGACGTAGGGTGGGCTTCAGCCCACCATGCATACAGCCGGCCTTGTTACGGTGGGCTGAAGCGGAGCGCCGCCCGACCCACCCTACGGATAGGGCCCCGACCATACATAATTCAACAACGAGCACCAGCCATGCGCACACTCAAGATCGAACCGTTGACCAAGGAAGCCTTCGCCCCTTTCGGTGATGTGATCGAAACCGAAGGCAGCGACTACTTCATGATCAACAACGGTTCCACCCGCCGCTATCACAAGCTGGCGTCGGTAGAGACCGCGCAGCCGGAAGACCAGGCCATCATCAGCATCTTCGCCGCCGACGCGTTGGAGATGCCGCTGGCCATTCGCATGCTCGAACGACATCCGCTGGGCAGCCAGGCGTTCATTCCGCTGCTCGGCAACCCCTTTCTGGTCGTGGTCGCGCCACTTGGCGATGCACCTGTACCGGGACACGTCCGCGCCTTCCGCAGCAACGGCAGGCAAGGCGTCAATTACCACCGCGGCGTCTGGCACCACCCGGTGCTGACGATCGAAAAGCGGGATGAATTCCTGGTGGTCGATCGCAGCGGTTCTGGCAACAACTGCGACGAGCATTTTTTCACCGAGGACGAGCTGGTTCTCCTCGACCCCCACCGGGACTCCGAGCAAGCGACCGATTGATCGTCCAAGCGCCACGCCGGCACGGTTGCCGCGCACAACCGACGCCGGACATACGCGCCGCCGAACAAGCGGAACACTTGCAACGAGTCGAATAAGAAGAAACAACCGGCTGGTACGCCAGCCGTGCAAGAGGTAATTATCGTGGAAGCACATCTGACCGAATGGCTGAACCTGAGTATTCGCTGGATTCATATGATCGTCGGTATCGCCTGGATCGGTGCCTCGTTCTACTTCGTCTGGCTGGAAAACAACC
Source organism: Pseudomonas sp. MTM4 (assembly GCF_019355055.1). Lineage (NCBI taxonomy): Bacteria > Pseudomonadati > Pseudomonadota > Gammaproteobacteria > Pseudomonadales > Pseudomonadaceae > Pseudomonas > Pseudomonas sp. MTM4. The sequence goes on along the minus strand of NZ_CP048411.1, from coordinate 4,114,574 downwards.
TTAACCGTGCCAACCCCCGAGAAGGCCTGTCCGGCGATCTCTGGGCGATCCACGGCGGTGGTATCTACCACCTGGAAAAATACAAACTCGCACCGCCGCAAATGCCGGAGAACCTGCACTGGTTCAAGTGGGAGGCCTATACCACCTGGCTATCGGGCGTCGCCCTGCTGATGGTGGTCTATTACCTCAACCCCAGCCTTTATCTGGTTCTGCCAGGCAGCGACCTCTCTCCCGCTGCAGCGGTCGCCATTGGCTTCGGTTCGCTGATCGTCGGCTGGTTCATCTATGACCTGCTCTGCGACTCGCCACTGGGCAAGACGCCAGCGCTGCTCGGCCTGGTCCTGTTCGTTCTGGTGATCGCCGCTTGCTGGGGCTATTCGCAGATCTTCAGCGGTCGCGCTGCCTACATCCATACCGGCGCACTGATCGGCACCATCATGGTCGGCAACGTGTTCCGTATCATCATGCCGGCCCAGCGCGCACTGGTCGCCGCCATCGAGCAGAACCGCACACCCGATCCGCTGTTGCCGGCCAAGGGCCTGCTGCGCTCGCGTCACAATAACTACTTCACCCTGCCGGTGCTGTTCATCATGATCAGCAACCACTTCCCGAGCACCTACGGCAGCCAGTACAACTGGTTGATCCTGGCCGCACTCGGCGCGTTGTCGGTACTGGTACGCCACTACTTCAACACCCGCCACGACAGCAACCGCTTCGCCTGGGCCTTGCCCGCCGCCGCAGTCGGCATGATCTGCCTGGCTTTCGTGCTGTCGCCGAACCGCCAGCCCGCTGCACCCAACCTGGCCGCCACCTCCCCGGAGCAAGCGAGCATGTCCGCGCAGCAAAGCGGCACCGCGAGCGCCGAAGCCGGCAATAGCGAGTTCGCCGAGGTCAAGCAGGTGATCAACGAGCGCTGCACCGTGTGCCATGCCGCCCAGCCGAGCAGCCCGCTATTCAGCGCGCCACCCGCCGGGGTCATGTTCGACACGCCTGAGCAGATCAAACTGCAGGCCGCGAAGATTCATGCGCAGACCGTGGCCAGCCAGATCATGCCACTGGGCAACATGACCAACATGACTCAGGAAGAGCGCGACTTGCTCGGTGCCTGGATCGACAAGGGCGCGCAGATCAACTGATCGTGCCCGCAGGCCGCGCTTTCGAGCGCGGCTTTTTTTTATCCATTACTACCTCATGAATAGCCGTAACAGGGTTCTGCCCTAGCAGAATCACAGCTCGAATATCAGTCCCGCACGTTCAGCGGGGCCACGCGACATCCAATAACAAAAGCGTCCGAGGTGTTTTGCATGAACGATGTAACCCAGCGGGAAACCGCGCCCGTTACAGAAAAGCAGTTGCCTTTGTTGCAGATGCTGCTGGTGAGTTTTCAGCACGTATTGCTGATGTATGGCGGGGCTGTCGCCGTACCGCTGATCGTCGGCCAGGCTGCCGGCCTTTCTCGCGAGGAAATCGCTTTCCTGATCAATGCCGATCTACTGGTGGCGGGTATTGCCACGATCGTTCAATCCATGGGGATCGGTCCGGTCGGCATTCGCATGCCGGTGATGATGGGCGCCAGTTTCGCTGCGGTCAGCAGCATGGTTGTCATGGCCGGCATGCCCGGTGTAGGCATGACGGGTATCTTCGGCGCGACCATCGCCGCCGGCTTCTTCGGGCTGCTGATCGCACCCTTCGTCTCCAAGATCGTCCGTCTTTTTCCGCCGCTGGTGACCGGCACGGTGATTACCGCCATCGGCCTATCGCTGTTCCCCGTAGCAGTGAACTGGGCCGGCGGCGGCAGCACCACCGGCCAGTTCGGCGCCTTGCCCTATCTCGGCGTGGCGGCTGCGGTGTTGACTGTGATTTTGCTGATCAACCAATTCATGCGCGGCTTCTGGGTCAACGTCTCGGTACTGGTGGGCATGGCGTTGGGTTACGTGCTGGCGGCCAGCCTGGGAATGGTCGACCTGTCGGGCATCAACTCGGCGCCGGCGTTCCAGGTGGTCACACCGAATCACTTCGGCGCACCGCAATTCCTCCTCGCGCCGATCCTCTCGATGTGTCTGGTGGTGGTGATCATATTCGTCGAGTCGGCCGGTATGTTTCTCGCGCTGGGCAAGATCACGGGACAGGAAGTCGACCCCAGGCAGCTGCGCCGCGGCCTGCTGTGCGATGCCGGTGCGACTTTCTTTGCCGGCTTCATGAACACCTTCACGCATTCGTCGTTCGCGCAGAACATCGGCCTGGTGCAGATGACCGGCGTGCGCAGCCGCTACGTGACCGCCGTTGCCGGACTGTTCCTGATCAGCCTTAGCCTGCTTCCAAAGGCCGCGTTCATGGTCGCCTCGATTCCTGCGGCGGTCTTGGGCGGCGCCGGCATCGCCATGTTCGGCATGGTCGCAGCCACGGGCATCAAGATTCTGCAGGAAGCCGATATCGGTGACCGTCGCAACCAGCTGCTGGTCGCGGTGAGCATCGGTCTGGGCATGGTGCCTGTAGTCCGTCCCGAGTTCTTCGCGCACCTGCCGCACTGGATGGAGCCCATCACCCACAGCGGAATCGCCGTAGCCACCATCAGCGCAGTGACGCTGAACCTGCTGTTCAACGTGCTCGGCGGGCCGGAGCGCAATGCGCTGACCGGTGCGGCTCAACACTGATCCATGACGGAGCGCGCCGCGACGGAACGCGGCGCCGAACCGACTCCGCTGCCTCCGCCCCGCCGACGAAAGCTCGCCACCAAACTGCACCACCCTGCCGGACACTAACGCCAGCGCTAAACCAACCGCACTACCCACCCGATCGGGCGCCGCTCGTCTTCTATTTGCGCTCGTCGAAATTGTGCACAATATTGAAATTAATTGTTTAACCGCATGTTCACAGGTTGCTATAGTCAGCTCATCCTGACCGCCGGAACAACTTTCGGCGACCAGCGATCGGGGTCCGTGCAGCCCCAAAGCCCATGACCGAACAATAACTAATGGCAGGCTTGACCATGACCGCAACCGAATCCAGGAGCGGTGACGCTCCCAACCAGGACCTGATCTATCAACTCGAGGATCGCCCGGGTCCGCTTCCCGCCACATTTGCCGCCATCCAGCACGTGCTGGCCAGTTTCGTTGGCGTCATCACTCCGACCCTGATCATTGGCAGCGTGCTTGGTCTGGGCGAATACGTGCCCTATCTGGTGAGCATGGCGCTGTTCGTGTCCGGCCTCGGCACCTTTATCCAGGCCAAACGGGTTGGCCCGGTCGGCGCTGGCATGCTCTGCTTACAGGGCACCAGTTTCGGCTTTCTCAGCGTGATCCTGGCGGCAGGCTTCATTGTCAAAGGTCGCGGCGGCAGCCCCGAAGAAATCCTGGCCACGCTGTTCGGTGTCGGTTTCTGCGCCGCCTTCGTGGAGATCGGGGTAAGTCAGTGCATCCATCGACTACGCAGGATCATCACGCCGGTGGTTACCGGCACCATCATCTGTCTGATGGGCCTGTCGCTGATCAAGGTTTCGATGACGGATATTGCCGGCGGCTACGGGGTTGAAAACCCAGGCGAGCTGCACAACCTGGCGCTGGCTGGGCTAGTGCTTGGCACTATCATTCTGCTCAACCGCTTCGGTATGCCACTGCTGCGGCTGTCGGCAGTGATCGTCGCCTTGGCGGTAGGCTACTTTGCCGCCTGGATGATGGGCATGGTGGATTTTTCAAGTCTCGCGGCGCTCCCGGCGGTTAGCGTGCCGCAGCCGTTCAAGTTCGGCTTCGCCTTCGACTGGATGGCCTTCATTCCGATCGCAGTGATTTTCCTGATCACACCTCTGGAAACTGCGGGTGACCTGACAGCCAACTCGATGATTTCGCGCCAGCCGGTCAAGGGTCCCCTTTACATGAAGCGCATCAAGGGTGGCATCCTGGGCGACGGCTGCAGTTCGCTGCTGGCGGCAACCTTCAACAGCCTGCCGATGACGACTTTCAGCCAGAACAACGGTGTGATCCAACTGACCGGCGTCGCCAGCCGCCATGTCGGGCTGTATATCGCTGGCATCTTGATTCTGCTGGCGCTGTTCCCGGCAGTGGGCGGCGTACTGCAGTTGATGCCCAAACCGGTCCTCGGCGGTGCCACGCTGATCATGTTCGGCACGGTCGCGATCGCCGGGATCAAGATCCTCGCCGAAGCAGGCCTGAACCGCCGCAACATGCTCATCGTCGCCATCTCATTGGGTCTCGGGCTGGGCGTGGCTGCGGTACCAGATGTGCTGAACAATCTGCCCGAGGTATTGAAGAACATCTTCGGCTCGCCGATCACCATTGGCGCCTTCAGCGCAATCCTGCTCAATTTCATCCTGCCTCGCGAACCGGAGGAACTGGACGACTATGACCCCGACAACCTGATCGAGGATTCGGTCGGCACCAATACCCTGGCGGTCAATATCCCGGATTATTCGAAGGTTGCACCGAAGGCGACCAGTAACGATCCCTCAGCGCACCTGACACCAACGGGCTGATCAGCCCTTGCGCCAGGGCACAACGGTGCCCTGGCAGCACTGCATTCACAACAACAAAACCAAAGGGCACTCCGCATGAACTTCAAACTCGCTCCTCTTTCGCTGGCGCTGGCTGGCAGTCTGCTTGCCGCTCCGGCCTTCGCCGAGATGCATTGGCAGAACAACAGCCTGACGTACCTGTACGGCAAGGATTTCAAGATCAACCCAGATATCCAGCAGACGATCACGTTCGAACATGCCAGCGGCTGGAGTTGGGGCGACATGTTCTTGTTCGTCGATAACATCTGGTACAACGGCGTCAGCGGCAGTGATGGGCATACCTACTACGGCGAGTTTGCCCCGCGCCTGTCATTGGGCAAGATCACGGGTCAGGAAATGTCCTTCGGCCCGATCAAGGATGTGCTCCTGGCAGCCACTTACGAGCGCGGCGAGAGCACCGACGGGGTCCCGAACCAGAACTACTTGCTTGGCCCGGCCGTCGACCTGGATGTGCCAGGCTTCGATCGTCTGGCGATCAACGTCTACTACCGCAAGCCCGACGGCACCACAGGCAAACCGTCCGGCCAATGGCAGGTCACCCCGACTTGGGCCATGACGTTCCCGGTAGGCAAGTCCGACATACTGTTTGATGGTTATATCGACTGGGTAGTCAACGATGCCGGCTCCGAGAGCCGCGGCGATTTCATCTCGAAAAACCTACACATCAACCCGCAGATCAAATATGACTTGGGCAAGGCGCTCGACGGCGAGCCCGGCAAGCTCTACGTGGGTATCGAGTACGACTACTGGTCCAACAAATATGGCATCGAGGACGGCGGGTTCGTTAGTGAGAATTTCGTTGGCCCAACCGACCAGAACACCTTCAGCCTGCTGGTGAAAGCGCACTTCTGACGATAGGTTAGGTTGATGAATACAAAGAAGGCAGCCGATGGCTGCCTTTTTTGTTTCTGCACGATTCATTTGCCGGACATACTCATCCTGTAAATGAAGGGCGCCAGTTCTCCCCGGCGCCCTTCGCTCATCACAGCTTGAAACTGCCCATCTGCCGGCTTAGATCGTCCGCCAGGCGACTCAGCGCATGACAGTCCTCGCGGCAACCCTGCACATCGCTGGCGGTCGCTTGGGCGAGGTCGGCGATACCCTGGACGTTGCGAGTGATTTCTTCGGTCACGCTGCTCTGCTCTTCGGTCGCCGCAGCCACCTGAGCGTTCATGTCGCTGATCGCTTCGACCTGCTCGGTGATGGCGTTCAATGACTGGCCGGTGAGCTGGCTGGCTTGCACACCGGTACCGGTGGCAGCCTGTCCGGCATGCATCGAGCTGACCGCGTTATCCGCACCGCTCTTGAGGCCTTGAATCATCTGCTGAATTTCATCTGTCGATGCCTGGGTGCGACTGGCCAGGGTGCGCACCTCATCGGCGACGACCGCGAAGCCACGTCCCATTTCTCCGGCACGTGCCGCTTCGATGGCGGCATTAAGCGCCAGCAGGTTGGTCTGTTCCGAGATGCTGCGGATCACGGCCAGCACCTTATCGATGGACGCCACCTGCTGAGCCAGATCGGTGACCGATTCAGCGGCATGACCAATCTCACCGGACATCTTCTCGATGTGCGCGATGGACTCTCCAACCACCTTGCCCGCCTGCAGCGCCTCATCACGCGCACCTTGGGACGCATGCGCGGCGCTGCTGGCGTTGCGGGCGATCTCCTGCACCGTCAGACCCATTTCGTTGACGGCCGTGGCGACCATGTCGGTCATCTCGTTCTGGCGCTCGGCACGAGTTGCGGTGTTGTCGACCACTTCCGCCACCTGTCCCACCGCGGTACGCAACTGCTGGCTGGTACTCAGCACGTCGCCGATAAGACCGCGCAGGCTGCCAATGAAACGGTTGAAGCCACGCGCCAGGTCACCCAGCTCATCGGCACGGCTCTCGTCAAGCCGACGGGTCAGGTCGCCACCACCGCCACCGATTTCCACCAGCGCCGAGGTCACCTGGCGAATAGGCCGGACCAGCCCGCGTGCCAGCAGTACCACCAGCCCCAGGAAGAACAGCGCGATACAGGCGGCGATCAGGCTGATGGTCCACAGCGTACGTCGCGCTTCACCGAAGATCTCCGCCTCGGGAACCTCGCTTACCAGTAACCAGCCCAGGCCTTCGATCGGTTGGGCCACTGCAAGGATGACCTCGCCGTCACGCTCGAAACGTATCGCCTTGTTGGCGCCGGCAAGCAGTTCCTGGGCCGCTTGCGCGCCGGTCAAGGTGCGAAGCTCGGTACGATCATTGTGCTCGGTAGCCGGATGGACCTTGACCCGGCCATCGCTGCCGACCAGATAGACATTCCCACGCTCGCCGAAACGGAAATTGCTGATCAGCTCGGACATGCTTTTCAGGCTGTATCCAAGCCCCGCCACGCCTAGGATCTTTCCACCGGAACTGATGCGTTGATTGATGAACAGCGTTGGCTGGCGCGAGGCCTTGTCGATGTCGATCTCGATGCGCTGTTCGATGTTGCCGTCGATCAGGCTGTAGAACCAGCTGTCGGCAGCAGCACTGCGGTTGAGCGTACGTGACAGGCCCGTCTCGGAGTAGTAGTTGCCGCTCTCCAGCACCACGACAGAGGTCGTCAGCGCGTTCTGCTGCATCTTCACACCGTCGAGGTAGCGGCTGATCGCGGCCGCCTGGTCCGCGCTCTCGCCATCGCGCATCCACTCTTGCACGAAGATGTTGCCGGCAATGCCGCTCGTCGCGGTGATCGGCTCAGCCAGGGTGCGTTGGATATCGTTACGGATCGCTGTGACATTGGCTGGCAGCGCTTCTCCGATCAGATAGCGTTCCGCCAGGCGATTGACCGCCGAGGAATAAACGGCGATGACGATCAGAATACTTGTGAGCAGGGCCGCCCCCATACTCACGATCAACTGCCACTGAATACTGCGTCGCATGAAAGGCATGGAGGTATCTCGCTTTGTTTTTTCTTAACGTACACACTTCATTGCTGAAATGTATACGAAATATTAGCTTCTAGAGCTTAAATGGCTATCGGCCAGGTTTCCGATGCCTTTAGATACCGTCCGGCGGCTCGGCAATCGCGCTCAGGCAAAGCGCCTCGCCAGCATTAGTCGGGCTACAAGGGGAATGGATGTATCAACCGAATCTGAAGCAGACCACGCTGTTGACGCTGCTTGCCTTCATCATCGGGCTAGGCTTCTTGATCGCGACCATCGCCAATTACTTCGCGTCGCGCGACACCATCCGCCACAGCATCATCGGCACCGAGCTTCCCTTGACGGCAGACGTGATCTCCCTGGAACTGCAAAAGGATCTGGTCAAGCTGGTCCAGGTCGCCTCCGCCATGGCCGAAGATCCGTTGCTGCTCGACTGGGTGGATCAGGGTGAGCGCAACACGAAGCTGATCACTCGCTACCTTCAAGCCATCAAGAAGCGTTACGACACGTCAAACGCCTTCTTCGCCTCTGATCGCTCGCAGATCTACTACACCGATGATGCACACCAGCCCATGCGGCCCGATGAGCCGGCGCACCACTGGTTCTACCGTTTCGAAGGTGCGGGGACGCCTTGGGAAGTTGTCGTGGACATCCGGCGTCTGACCCTGTTTCTCAACTATCGAATGACAGCAAGTGATGGCTCGTTCCTCGGTGTGGCCGGGGTCGGTATGAGTCTGGATCGCATGCGTCATCTGATGGATACCTATCAACGGCGCTATCAGCGCACCATTTACTTCGTCGACAGCCAGCAGAACGTCGTCGTAACCGGTAGCGAAGCTGGGTCGGAAGAGATTCCGCGCGGTGCTCATCTGAGCGATATCCCCGCACTGGCCGACCTCAAGCAGCAGTTACCCGAGCTGCGGACCGGTTCGTTCCTTTACCGAAGCGATGGCGAGCAGCATTTCATCAACATCCGATACATCCCCGAGTTGAAGTGGTATCTGATGGTGGACAAGCGCGAAAGCAACGTCATGGCGCCGGTACAGCGCACCCTTTGGATCAATCTGCTGATCGGGTTCAGCGTCATGCTGATAGTGCTTGGGCTGGTCGGTTCGATCAGCCGCCGCTATTTGCAACGTATCGAAGCCATGGCCATCCACGATGCGCTGACCGAGTTGCTCAACCGGCGCGGCTTCGGCCTGGTCGCCGAGCAGGCGATGCTCGAAGCAAAACGCCAGCGTAGCGACCTTTGCGTACTGATCCTGGATCTCGACCACTTCAAGACGTTCAACGATACCTACGGCCACCTCGGGGGCGACTTTCTGTTGCGCAGCTTCGCCAGGCTACTGGCCCGACAAATACGCCAGAGCGACTTGATATCGCGCTGGGGTGGCGAGGAGTTCGTGATCATGTTCAAGGACACCGATCTGGCCACCGCGCTGGCGCTAGCGGAGAAAATCCGTGCAGCCACCGAGGCTGCGACATTCGATTTCGAAGGCACGCCATTACGAGTGACGGTCAGCATAGGCGCGGCCCAACTATCAGCGGGCGGTAACCTGGAGTCTCTGCTGGGCGCCGCCGATCGGGCCTTGTATCGGGCGAAAAATGGCGGACGCAACCAGGTCTGCAGCGCAACGGGCATAGCTGCCAATTGATCGTCGCTACCGATGCGCTAGTTGCTGGCGGCTTCCTTGGCCTTCTGTCGCTGCAGAAACTCGATTTTCCACTGCTCCATGCCGATGTATTCCGATGACAGGTTCGCCTCCACCTGATGCTTGGCTTTGAGCGCGGCGACGGCGGGCTGCTGGATTTTGAGGTAGCGGTCGAGATGCTCGATCAGTTCGGGATGATTGAGGCTGGACAGGTTAAAGGTGCTACGTGTGTGCGGTAGATCGGCGTCGAAGACCAGCGCTCCCGGCTTGGCGCGCACGTTGTTCAAGTAATGCGCCGCCACCACTACGTTGTAATAGGCACCGTCGCTATCCTTGAGCAGTGCCTGACGCACCATGCGCGGCAGGTTCTCGCTACCGACCAGCAGGATCTGGTTGGCCGCGACCCGGTCCTCGTAGCCCCAGGGCGTCCAGCCATCGACCACCGCCAGCCGCCTGAGCTCATCGATACCTCGCCCCACACGCCGCGGCGCCACCATCACACCGTCGACATAATTGACCACCGCCTGGCTGTAGTGCAGACGATGTCCGGCTTTAGCGGGTCCGGACCAGTTGGGGTTATCGGGATACTTGGCATCGACACGCCCGTTCAGCAGCGCCGGCAACAGCTCGTCCGCTGGCAACACCTTGTATGTCAGGCGCACGCCGCTATACGCGGCGAAACTATCCAGCAGCTCACGGGCGAAGCCCCCGTAATTGCCTTGCGCATCGCCGCTGTAGTGCGGCATGAATGCTGCCTGCTCGACGCCGATTACGTAGGTTTGCTCGGCGGCTACAGGCACTGAAAGCGCCAGCAAGGCGACCGCAAGAAATTTCTTCATTTGGAACTCCTTGTAAGTTGGACGACCCGTTCGGCAGGCTTGAGGCGAGCCGGCAGGAAAATGCGAAAGGCGATATCCATGACGCTGCACTGATGGCAGTAGCGTAGCAGCGTTCTTTTAGAATTGCGTACAAAGACTTAAGTATTTGTTCACAAATGGGCGGATTGACGGGCCCGTCTTGAGACGGTCTGGAGGCCGGTGCTAGCATGCCGCGGCTGGCCACCAGGCGGGTGGTCGTGAATTGAACAGGCCCTATGTCCAGTATCCGCGAGCGCAACAAAGAATTGATCCTGCGCGCTGCCAGTGAAGAGTTCGCCGAAAAGGGCTTCGCCGCCAGCAAGACCAGCGACATCGCCAATCGCGCCGGGCTGCCCAAGCCCAACGTTTATTACTATTTCAAGAGCAAGGAAAACCTCTACCGCGAGGTGCTCGACAGCATTGTCGAGCCGCTGCTGCAAGCATCCGCCCCCTTCAATCAGCCCGGCGAACCCGCCGATGTGTTACGTGCCTATATCCGCACCAAAATCCGGATTTCACGCGAGCACGCCTGCGCCTCCAAAGTATTCGCAAGCGAAATCATGCATGGCGCGCCCCATCTGCCAGCCGAACGGGCGGAGCAGCTCAACGCCCAGGCCAGCCACAACGTGGCTCGCATCCAAGGCTGGATCGATCAGGGACTGATGGCGAAGGTCGACCCCAATCATCTGTTGTTCAGCATCTGGGCGGCGACCCAGACCTATGCCGATTTCGACTGGCAGATATCCACCGTGACGGGAAAAGCCTCTCTTGACGATGCAGATTACGAAGCTGCTGCCGATACGATCATTCGTATGGTCATCAAGGGTTGCGAGGTAAAGGAAACGTCCGCAGTCAGCTGAACCAACTATGCTGTCGAAGCCTCTAGCATGCCGCTTGCTCGACATATCGCTATGTCCTGAGGTGGTCGACGGAAGGTTCGGCGGGGCATCGAGGGTTCTGATAACGTTTTGCCCCATAGGCATGCCTAGCTTTTGACGTTTCCTTCATGACTACCAATACTTGCGCTAGGGTCTGTTGACGTATCGTTCGCGGCCGCGCCGGAGCCTGTTTTTGCGCGAGGCAAGGCACGAGGAGTGAGGTTTGGTTGTTCCAAATGAGCGACGAGAACCGCCGCATCGCGCAAAAACAGGCTCGGCCCGAAGGGTTGCGCGGCAAATGGCGCCATGCGGAGTTGCGGGACTTGGCTGGGGAACGACGCGGCCGGCCCAGGCCATTGTCTGCGTCCCGCGCCTTGCGGAGCACCGCCCGGCCTGGCGACATTTGGCGCAGCAACGCGGCTTGCGACGAAACGTCAACAGACCCTAGCATCGGCCTGGAAAAAGGAAATTCTTTTGACTGCATTGCGCAACAGCCTGTCGAGGAAATTACTCCGTATCGTTCTGCTGTCAGCGCTCGCCGTTGGGCTGGTATTGAGCTGTGCACAGATCGTTTTCGATGCCTATAAAACTCGCCAACTGATCAATGCAGAGGCCCAGCGAATCCTGCGCATGACGCGCGACCCCTCGGCACAGGCGATCTACAGCCTGGACCGCGAAATGGGCTCACAGGTCATGGAAGGCCTGTTTCAGCACGAGTCGATTAACGAGGCATCAATCGCCCATCCCGGCGAAGAGCCTCTGGCCGATAAATCCCGCCCACTCATATCCGCACCGACACGCTGGCTAACCGACCCGATACTCGGTCGCAGTCAGGAATTCTCGATTCCGCTGATTGGTCGTCCTCCTTACAACGAATACTACGGCGACCTGCGCATCACGCTCGACACCGCTCCCTACGGAGAGGAATTCATCAGCGACTCGATCATCATCTTCTTCGTCGGCATTCTCCGTGCGCTGGCCCTGGGTCTATTGCTTTACCTGATTTACGAATGGCTGTTGACGCGACCGCTGACCAAGCTCACCGAGCACCTGTCGCGCATCAATCCAGGCCGTCCCGGCGAGCATTCACTACCGATGCCAAAGGGGCACGAGCGAAACGAGCTGGGCCTCTGGGTAGAAACCGCCAACGGCTTGCTCGCCTCCATCCAGCACAACATGCAGCTGCGCCATGCCGCGGAAAGCAGCCTGGAACGCATGACCCAGTACGACTCGCTCACCGGGCTGCCCAATCGGCAACAGTTGCAGCAACAGCTCGACAATATTCTCGGCGAGGCCGCCCGGCTGCAACGCCGTGTGGCTGTGCTCTGCCTGGGATTGGATGATTTCAAGGGGGTGAACGAGCAGTTCAGTTACCAGTGCGGCGACCGTATGTTGGTCGCGCTGGCCGACCGCTTGCGAAGCCTGAGCGGACGTGTCGGTGCCCTTGCCCGCCTGGGTGGCGACCAGTTCGTGCTGGTGCTGTTCGGCTGCGAACAACCTTACGAGGCCGCGGAACTGGCGCAGAAAGTACTCGACGATCTGGAGCGGCCGGTCACCCTCGATCAGCAAAGCATCCGCCTGCGCGCCACCATCGGTATCACGCTGTACCCGGAAGATGGCGACAGTACCGAGAAGCTGTTGCAGAAAGCCGAACAGACCATGACCTTGGCGAAGAACCGCTCGCGCAACCGCTACCAGTTCTATGTGGCGAGCATCGACAGCGAAATGCGAACGCGCCGGGAATTGCAGAACGACCTGGCCGAAGCAGTCAAACGCAATGAATTTCATCTGGTCTACCAGCCGCAGATCGACTATCGACTGAAGCGCATCACCGGCGTCGAAGCCCTGCTGCGCTGGACGCAGCCGAGCGGAAAGATGATTCCGCCGGACATTTTCATTCCGCTCGCCGAACAGAACGGCAGCATCATCGCCATCGGCGAATGGGTGCTCGATCAGGCCTGCCAACAGCTGAGCGAATGGCATCTGCAGGGGTTCAGCGACCTGCGCATGGCGGTCAACCTCTCCACGGTCCAGTTGCACCATGCCGAACTGCCGACGACGATCAACAACCTGCTGAAAAACCACCGGTTGCCGCCTGAAACCCTGGAGCTAGAGGTAACCGAGACCGGGCTGATGGAAGACATCGCCGCCGCTACACACAACCTGCACAGCCTGCGCCGCTCCGGAGCGCTGATCGCCATCGACGACTTCGGCACCGGCTATTCCTCGCTCAGCTATCTGAAAAGCCTGCCGCTGGACAAGATCAAGATCGACAAGAGCTTCGTGCGCGACATGTCCGCCGACGAAGGCGACACGACCATCGTCAGAGCGATCATCCAGCTGGGCAAGAGCCTCAATATGCTGGTAATTGCCGAGGGCGTGGAAACCGCCGAGCAAGAGCGCTATCTCATCGATGAAGGCTGCAACGAAGGCCAAGGCTATTACTACAGCAGGCCCCTACCGGGCCCCGAACTGACCGCCCTGCTTCTCCAATCCAGACGTTTCGAGCGCACGTTCAATTCAGAACCGCTGTGAGCGCACTCTTCCGTGGCGCAGCTCTTTCACTGCGCTTCCTTATTTTCCCTTCGATGAGCCTTGCATGAAGCGTTTCGTATTGATCGACACCGCCGATATCCCCGGCGGCGGTGCCCTCTGCCTGTTCGAGTACGGTGACGATTTTGTCATCAAAATTCAGGGTGGCAATGGCAACCAACTGATGAACACACGTATGCACGGCTCCGAAGATGCCCTTGCGCGAATCCCCTGCGAACGGATCGCCCAGCGTCCACGCCCCCGCGTGCTGATCGGTGGGCTGGGCATGGGGTTCACTTTGGCCTCGGCGTTGAAACACCTCGGCAAGGATGCCGAAGTACAGGTCGCGGAACTGGTGCCCGGCGTGATCGAGTGGAACCGCGGATCGCTCGGAGAGAAGGCCGGACTGCCGATCAACGATCCGCGCACCCGCGTGCTCAACCATGATGTCGCCGATGTGCTACTGCGCGAACCTCAAGGCTTCGACGCGATCATGCTGGATGTCGATAACGGACCGGAAGGGCTGACCCAGAAGCACAACAGCTGGCTCTATTCAGCAGAGGGTTTGGATACCTGCGCGCAAGCTCTGCGCCCGAAAGGCCTGTTGGCGGTATGGTCAGCGAGCGCGGACCAAGCCTTCTCGCAGCGCTTGGCCAAAGCGGGCTTCAAGGCCGAAGAGGTCCAAGTATTCGCCCACGGGAACCGCGGCACACGGCATACCATCTGGATAGCAGAGAAAAAATCCCGTTAGGCCGGACACCAACAGGCCCGGGATGCCCCTAACCAATGACAGTGCGCGGCCGAGATCGCCAAGCTGTGGATCAGATAAACGCCAGCTGCGTTGTCAGCAACCAGGCACCGCCAGCGCACAGCGCAGCGCCACCGATCGCCTGCCAGCGGTAGCGGCGCGCAAGGACTTCCTCGCCATGGCTGGAAAGCACGAATGGCAGCGTTTCGGTCGGCCGTGCAAGCCGATACTCTGCCGGACGACTACTGGCAAGGCGGTGCCGCTGCTCCGCCTCAAGACCGGCAGCGAGTCGAACCCGCGCCCATTCCGTGTCGTCGAGCTTGCCGTCGCGATTGTTATCGAAACGCCGCAGCAAGCCGGCGTAATCACCCTTCCACTCCCGCACGACCTGTCCTTGCGCCGCATGGAGATCGAGCCCCTGCCGGCCGCCCGCGGTGGTCCGAAAATCGCCGATGGCGTACAGCGGCTCGCCGGCGTGCAGGCGTTCTTCGGTGTAGCGGTAGCGGCGATTTCCGCTTAACCAGGCGAGAAGTCCCGTCGACGGCAGCCCTCTGGGATGACGCAAGTCGCCGGTCCAGACGTCGCGTCGCGCAGGCAATACCTCGGCGCCCTTCGGGTCGATCAAGCAGTCACCGGTGGCATCGCTCAAGCGCAGCGGGCGGTCGCTGCATCCGTGTTCGACGACCCGCCAGCTGCTGCGCTTGCCTGCGGAGCGGTATTCCTCGATCCGATAGCGCCACCAGAGGCAAGGTTTGGCGGTCAGCGGCGCCAGCATGACCGGCAGATCGGCAACCTCGCCCAACATACCGGCGAGTTCGACATAGCCCTGCGCGGCAGAGCGTATTTTCGACGTCGGCGTGTCCAGCAGGTGGCGAACCTTCGTCCATCGGCTGACCCACAGCCAACCGCCGCCCAGACACATCGCCACGCCAACGCCCGCTAGCAGCACGCTGATAGCCCTCAGCCGAACAGTGGCTTCAGGTCGACGTCCGCCTTTTCCGCCTCGCTGAACTGCAGCAAGGGCGCCTCGCGGAAACCGAATGCGCGCGCCAGCAACACGTCGGGAAATTGCTCGATGCGCACGTTGTTCAGATTGACCGACTCGTTGTACAGCTCGCGGCGGTCGGCGATACCGCTTTCTAATCCGCTGATGCGCTGCTGCAGATGCCGAAAACTCTCGTTGGCGCGTAGCTCCGGATAATTCTCAGCCAGCGCGAACAGCCGCCCAAGCCCCGCGCGCAGGCCTGTTTCCGCCTGCCCGAGCGCACCGACATCGCCCTGCTCGCGCGCATCGGACACGGCGTTACGCGCTCTGATGATCTGCTCCAGCGTGCTGCGTTCATGCTGCATGTATTGCTTGCAGGTCTCCACCAGCTTGGGCAGCTCTTCATGCCGCTGACGCAACAGCACATCGATATTCGACCAGGCCTTGCTTACGCCGTGCTTGAGGCGCACCAGACCGTTGTAAAGCACCACCGCATAAGCGATAACAAGAAACAGCACGACCCACGTAAGCACGGCGCCCAGGCTCATCGAATATCTCCATAAAGGTCCGGATTCGGAGATGCATTCTAGCCACACAGCCGAATCGCAGACGCGACCTGCTCCACGCAATTTCTTTGCACAAAATGCAAATCTTTCGCATTATGCCCTGCAGCGAATAGCCGCACCTCGTCGGTCGGCATTCCCTTTACTCACCTGCAAGCAAAGGAACCCGCCATGCTACGCACCCCCGTCTGGGCCACTGCCAGCCTTCTCGCTGTCGCCATTTCACTCGCAGGTTGCGGCGAAGACAAAGCGCCAGCCGAACAGGCCGCCGCTCCGCAAACCACCCAGAGCGAGTCGGCAGCTGCGAGCGCGCCAGAAGCGACCCTGAACGAAGAAGCCGCACAGGCGGTGGTCAAGCATTACGCGGACATGGCGCATGCCATCTTCAGCGATGCGCACAGCACTGCAATGAAGCTCCAGGAAGCCATCGACGCTCTACTCGCTGATCCGACGGAGCAAACCCTGCAGGCTGCTAAGGACGCCTGGCTCGCCGCACGTGTGCCCTACATGCAGACGGAAGTGTTCCGCTTCGGCAACGCCGTGGTCGATGACTGGGAAGGCCAGCTCAACGCCTGGCCGCTGGACGAAGGGATGATCGACTACGTCGAGGGCGACTATCAGCATGCCTTGGGCAACCCCGGCGCCACTGCCAACATCATTGCCAACAAGGAATTGCAGATCGGCGAAGACAAGCTCGACGTCAGTGAAATCACCGGCGAGAAACTCGCCAGCCTGAACGAGCTGGCCGGTTCGGAAGCCAACGTCGCCACCGGTTATCACGCCATCGAATTCCTGCTCTGGGGCCAGGACCTGAACGGCACCGGCCCTGGCGCAGGTAACCGTCCCGTAAGCGACTATATCGAAGGTGAAGATTGCACTGGCGGTAACTGCGATCGTCGCCGCACCTACCTGAAAGCCGCGACCGATCTTCTGGTCACCGATCTCGAAGAGATGGTCAACGAGTGGAAGCCCGGTGTCGCGGACAACTACCGCGCCAGCCTGGAAAGCGAATCTGCCGAGAATGGCCTGCGCAAGATGTTCTTCGGCATGGGCAGCCTTTCGCTCGGCGAACTGGCAGGCGAGCGCATGAAGGTCGCGCTGGAAGCCAACTCACCGGAAGACGAGCACGACTGCTTCAGCGACAACACCCACAACTCCCATTTCTACAATGCCAAAGGCATTCGGAACGTCTATCTGGGCGAATACACCCGTGTCGACGGCAGCACGCTCAGCGGGCCGAGCCTGGCGTCGCTGGTCGATGGCGTCGATCCAGAAGTCAACACCACATTGAAGACCGACCTGGAAACCACCGAAGCCAAAATGCAGGTACTGGTCGTCAGCGCCAACGAGGGTGAAGCGTTCGATCAGTTGATCGCACCTGACAATAATGAAGGGCAGGAAAAAGTCCGCGCCGCCATCGGGGCACTGGTACAACAGACCGGTTCGATCGAGAAAGCCGCTGCCGCACTGGGTATCAGCGACCTGAACCCAGACACTGCCGATCACCAGTTCTGATCCTGTGTTTCAGGGAGCGGTGCAAGGCCGCTCCCTGAATGCCGTTCATGGTGCGCTCTTTCGCTAACAGCCAAGCTGTAGCAACCAGAGCCAGACCAAATGCAAACTGCTCTTATTCACACTCCATTAGGCTGCTAAGATTGCCGCCCTGTCACACGCCCAGGTACACCTGATGCACCCGCTTTCTCGCTCTGCTATCGCCCTGCTGCTGGCCATGAGTCTTGCCGCCTGCGGCGAGCAGGCGCCACGCTTCGAGCAGGCCGAGCCGGGCGAAGCGCTTTCCGCCGGTGGCGCGACCGTGATGAAGTTCGATCAGAACGCCTTCTCGATGCCCTCTGCCAATCTATCGCCTGTGAGGCGACTGGATTTCAGTGTCGGCAACAGCTTCTTCCGAAATCCCTGGGTCATTGCGCCGGCTTCGACCACAGCGCGCGACGGCCTCGGTCCGCTGATGAATACCAACGCCTGTCAGAGCTGCCACATCAAGGACGGTCGCGGCCATCCCGCCGATGCCGAGCGCGGCAATGCCGTTTCCATGCTGGTACGGCTATCGATTCCCGCCGGTGCCGAGCACGCCGAGGTTGTCCGCGAGCGCGGCATAGCACCGGAGCCCGTCTACGGTGGTCAGTTGCAGGACATGGCCATCCCCGGCGTGATGCCGGAGGGCAAGGTGCGGCTCAGCTACACCACCCGAACCGAGCGATTCACCGACGGATTCGAAGTCGAGCTGCGCGAACCAGAGCTGACCATTACCGAGCTCGGCTACGGCCCCATGCATCCCGATACGCAATTTTCCGTCCGGGTGGCACCGCAAATGATCGGCCTGGGTCTGCTGGAAGCCATTCCCGAAGCAGCGCTACTGGCTAATGCCGACCCGGACGACAGCAACGGCGACGGCATTTCCGGCCGCCCTAACCGGGTGTTCGATCAGGTCACGCGCAACACCGCAATTGGCCGCTTCGGCTGGAAGGCCGGCCAACCGAGCCTCAACCAGCAGAATGCCGATGCGTTTTTCAACGACATGGGCCTGACCACGAGTCTGTTCGCCGGCAACAGCTGTACCGATCGGCAAACGGATTGCTTGACCATGCCCCACGGGGGCGAGCCGGAAGTCAGTGACAACATCCTCCGTCTGGTGTCGTTCTACACGCGCAACCTAGGTGTACCGGCACGCCGCGACGTTGACGCACCGCAGGTCCTGCAGGGCAAAACATTGTTCCACCGCGCCGGCTGCCAGAGCTGCCACGTGCCCACCTTCACCACCGGCGATGCCGCCGAGCCCGAACTGGCCAATCAGGTGATACACCCCTATACCGATCTCTTGTTGCATGACATGGGCGAAGGGCTTGCCGATCACCGGCCGGAATTCGAAGCCAGTGGCAGCGACTGGCGCACCCCACCGCTGTGGGGCATCGGCATGACCGAAGCGGTCAGCGGCCACACCCAGTTTCTACATGACGGACGGGCACGCAACCTGCTCGAAGCCATACTCTGGCACGGCGGCGAAGCGGAACGAGCCAAACAGGCCGTGCTCGACTTCGACAGCGATGAACGCAGCGCCCTGCTGGCCTTTCTCGAATCACTCTAGCGATCAACCGGCGTCCCGCCTTGCCGAGGAGCACCATGTCTTCCAACCGTTACCTTTCAATCCTTTCCGCCACAGCGCTGGGCCTGATGTTGAGCGCCTGCGCGCCGTCCGACCCTTTCACCGAAACGAGCAAGAGCCTGGCTGATGAGGTCTTGCTGCCCTCCTATACCCAGTGGGCCGAAACCAACCGGCGCATGGCCGCGAGCGGTATCGCCTTTTGCGCGGGCAACGAAGAGTTGGACGATGCACGCAAGGCGTTCGTACAGGCCCAATTTGCCTGGGCAGGCCTACAGCCGCTGCTGATCGGGCCGATGGGTGAAGGCAACCGGGCCTGGCAGGTGCAATTCTGGCCCGACAAGAAAAATCTCGTGGGCCGGCAGGTCACCGCCCTGCTGAAGAAGAATCCTCAGCTGACCCAGGCCGATCTGGAAAATGCGAGCGTCGTGCTGCAGGGCCTTTCGGCGTATGAATACGTGCTGTTCGACAAGGCCGTCGACCTGCAGGACGCCGAGGTCAAGGCGCGCCACTGCCCGTTGCTCGTTGCTATCGGTGAACACCAGCAAAAGCTCGCTGCGAACATGCTCGAGCAGTGGCAGGCCGAAGGCGGCATGGTCGCGCAGCTCAGCGAGTTTCCCAATGAGCGCTACGCCGAATCGCAGGAAGCCATCGCCGATCTGTTGCGCGTACAGGTCACCGCGCTGGACGGTCTGAAGAAAAAGCTCGGCGCCCCGCTGGGTCGCCAGACCAAGGGCTTTCCGCAGCCTTTCCAGGCCGAAGCCTGGCGCAGCGATGCGACGCTCGGCAGCATCGACGCCGCCCTCGCCGGCGCACAAAAACTCTGGCAAGGCGCCGATGACAACGGCTTCAAACGCTTGGTGCCTGCCGATCAGAGCGACTTGGTCAAACGCATCGACGTCGCCTACGCGACGGCCCGCCAACACCTGACGGACATCATGCTGCCGTTCAGCGAACTGATCGCCGACGAGGCCGGTCGCGAACGGTTGAACGCGCTGTACCAAGACATCGACGTACTACACCGCTTGCATCAGACCGAACTGGCCCGCGCGCTGGGCGTGCAGATCGGCTTCAACGCTCACGACGGAGACTGATATGAAACGTAGAGCCTTTCTCGGACTGGGCGGTGCCGTGGTCGCAGCCTCCGCCGTCGGTGGCTGGACACTGACCCGCCACAGCGCGCAACCACTGCTGCTCTCGGCGCGCGACGATGCCGATGGCCGTCATTACGCGGTCGGCTATCGGCTCGACGGCAGCCGCGTGTTCGCCACGCCGGTCAATGAGCGTTGCCATGACGTTTATGTCCATCCGCATCTGCCGCTGGCGGTCTTCGTCGGGCGCAGGCCGAGCCGCGAAAGCTATCTGATCGACAGCCGGGACGGCACCCTGCTACAGGTCATCGCCTCGCCACCCGACCGCCACTTCTATGGGCACGGCGTGTTTCATGCCAGCGGCGACCTGTTCTACGCCACTGAGAACGACACCACCGATGCCGGTCGCGGAGTGATTGGCATCTACCGCGTAGAGGAGCGCCGGCTGGTCCGCGAAGGCGAACACTCCAGCCATGGCATCGGCCCGCATCAGCTGCTGTGGATGCCCGACGGCGAGACCCTGGTGATTGCCAATGGCGGCATCCGCACCGAGGCCGACAGTCGCGAGATGATGAATCTCGATGCCATGGAGCCGAGCTTGGTGCTGCTCCATCGCGACGGTACGCTGATCAGCAAGGAGCAGCTGCCCGAGCAGATGAACAGCGTGCGTCACCTTGCGGTTGGCGAGGACGGCACTGTGGTTTCCGGCCAGCAGTACGAAGGCGATCCCATGGATGCGGTCCCGCTGCTAGCGATCAAGCGTCCCGGTGAGGCGTTCCAGGCGTTCCCGCTGGGTGAAGCGCAGCGCCAGACGATGAACCAGTACACCGCCAGCCTGGCGATCAATGACCCGCTGCGCCTGCTGGCCGTGACGGCGCCGCGCGGCAATAAGGTCTTCATCTGGGATCTGGACAGTGCTGCGCTGCGCGAAGAAATTCACCTGCCCGATTGCGCCGGCGTCGCGGCGGTCGAACAGGGCTTCGTGGTGAGTTCGGGACAAGGTCGTTGCCGATTGGTCGACTGCCAGGGCGAGCGCTTCGTCAGTAGCCCGCTGCAACTACCGGCAGGGCTCTGGGACAACCATTTGCGCCTGGTCTGAAAGTCCTCAAGTATCGAGACGATGCGCCGAAAAACAAAGCGACCGGGCGGTCACCCTTGTGAGCGCCCGGTTAGTTCTTGCCATTAGTGCAAGCGCACCTACTCGATACGAGAATGCTCTGATGTTTCTGAAAAAATCCCTACGGGCTCAGTTACTGGGTCTGATCGGCGCCAGCCTGCTGGTGATGCTCGTGATCGCCCTCGCCAGTTTTTTCTTCCTGTCCAAGGATATTTCGGCATACCAGACTCTGCTGAAAGGGCCGGTCGAAGCGTCGCGATTGATTGACGAAGCCAATCTGGAATTCAAGGTACAGGTGCAGGAATGGAAGAACATCCTGCTGCGTGGAAAATCGTCTGATGCCATGAATAAGTATTGGCAGAGCTTCGAAAAGCAGGAGCGCAAGGTCCAGGAGCTACTGTCCACGCTCGTACAACTGAGCAGCCACAGACCGGACCTGTCGAGCAAGATCGAAACGCTACGAGCAGAACATCGCGCTCTCGGTGTCGAGTATCGAGCCGGGCGCGATGCTTATATCGCCGCTGGTAACGATCCGGTAGCAGGCGATGAATCCGTTCAGGGCATCGACCGCGCCACCAGCGAACAGCTGAGCGCTCTGGTCGAACAGCTGCGTGAGTCAGCGCTGCACAGCTCCGATGAAATCGGCCACGCCGCCGACCAGGCCATCATCTCCGGGTCGCTGATCATGGTCATCGCTGGCGCGCTGGTCGCGCTTCTCAGCCTGTGGCTAGTCAATCGCCAATTGATTAACCCGATCCGTCATCTGATCGACCACATCGCCAAACTCAGCCAGGGCAACTTCAGCGAACACGTCGACACCAGCCGTACCGACGAACTAGGACGTCTAGCAGCGGCCGCGAACATTCTGCGTGACTTTCTCGCTGATACATTCACCCGCCTGCAGCGCAGCACCTCGGACCTAGACAATGCCAGCGGCGAACTGAACGCCATCGCGGCGCTGATGGGCCAAGGCACCCGCGAACAGTTCTCTCGCACCGATCAGGTCGCAACCGCCATGCACGAAATGTCCGCTACGGCTCAAGAAGTGGCACGCCACGCCGCTGACGCCGCGCGCGCCGCAGACGCTGCCGACCACTCGGCGCAGCAGGGCGAAAGCATGATGCGCTCGACCATTCAGACGATCACCCACATGCGTGGCGAGATCAGCAATACGGCCGACGTCATTCGCCGTCTGGAGGCTGACAGTGGTCGAATCGGCAAGGTATTGGAGGTCATACGCGGCATCGCCGATCAAACCAATCTGCTGGCCCTGAACGCCGCCATCGAAGCGGCACGGGCTGGCGACGCGGGCCGTGGATTCGCCGTCGTGGCCGACGAAGTGCGCACGCTGGCCCGGCGCACGGCCGACTCCACCGCCGAGATTCACCAGATCATCGATACAGTGCAGACCGGCGCGGTGGATGCAGTGCGCGCGATCGAAAACGGCCAGAGCCGTAGCGATGAAGGAGTCGAGCGGGTGACCGAAGCGGGCAGCATGCTTCAACGCATCACGCTGGAAGTCGAAGCGATTCGCGATATGAACCGGCAGATCGCCACCGCTGCCGAGGAACAAACCTCTGTGGCGGAAGACATCTCACGCAACCTCACCGAGATCACCGCAATCGCCACCACCAATCAGAGCAACGTCGAGCGCACCGAAAAAGCCAGCCAGAACCTGCACGGCTTGTCGGCGCAGCTCAGTGAAGTGACTCACCGTCTCGCAGGCTGACGCAAACCTGCCCTGACCCACCGGCCTCGCCAAAAAGCGGGCCGGTGACGGCGGATGCTGGACGCACCGCTCTACCCCTCTTGTTTGCGCGCCCAAGACTGCACGTCGGGCCTATCTATCGACTGCTTTACATACATTCGATTCAGGACTAATTTCGCTGTTCTCCGACCCCACCGGTCGGAACAGTAAAAGGCCGAGCATCCCGTCAGGGCGGCATTCGGTGATCCAGTGTTTACCCGCACGGCTGCCTCGTTCATGGCAGTAGTCAGCCGGCCCACCACTCCAGGGAATACGGAAAATGTTGCGCCGCATGCTGCTCATGCTGGGCGCGGTGATTGTCGTTGTATTGATTCTCGCCGCCATCAAGTTCAATTCCATCTACACGCAGATCCAACAGTTCAAGGCCCCGAAGCCGCCCGTCAACGTCGAGGTCGTGGAGTCGCGCCGACAGCCGTGGCAACGCCAACTTTCGGCGATCGGCACGCTCACGGCTTTCCAGGGCATCGATCTATCCGTAGAGGTCGTCGGCACCGTCAGCGACGTACAGTTCCGCTCGGGCGAAAAGGTCAACAAGGGTCAGCCAATCGTTCTGCTCGACAGTGAAATCGAACAGGCGAGCCTGATTGCCGCCGAAGCCGATCTGCATCTGGCGAAAGTGGAGTTCGAGCGAGCGCGCAGCCTGGTCGACCGCCAAGCCATATCACGCAGCGAATACGATCGGCTCAATGCCGAATCGCAGAAAGCAGCGGCCACGGTCGCACAGCTGAAGGCCAGCCTGGCGAAGAAACGCACTCTTGCGCCCTTTTCCGGAACCATCGGCATTCGACAGGTGGACGTTGGTGACTTCGTCGCCGCCGGTACGCCGATCGCGACGCTACAGGACCTGTCCACCTTGTTCGTCGACTTCTACGTGGCCGAACAACAGGTGCCCTCGCTCGCCATCGGCCTGCCTGTGCACATCCAGGTGCCGGCTTTTCCCGGCGAGCGGTTCACGGGCAACCTCGTCGCCCTGAATCCCAAGGTGGACGTCACCACCCGCAACATCCAGGTGCGCGCGGAGCTGGCCAATCCCGGTGAGCGGCTGCTGCCCGGCATGTTCGCGGACCTGCAGGTGCTGTTGCCGGACGACGAGCCCCAGGTCGTTGTGCCGGAAACTGCCATCACCTACACGCTGTACGGCAATTCGGTGCTGCTGGTAAAGGAAGGCCAGGCGCCCGAACCCGAGGAAGGCGACGAAGCGCCCGAGCGCAACGAACCTTATCTAGTGGTAGAACGTCGCTTCGTCGAAACCGGTGAGCGGCGCGACGGCCGCGTGGTGATACTCGACGGACTCGATGCCGGCGAACAGGTGGTGATTGCCGGCCAGCTCAAGCTGGACACAGGCACTCACGTGGCCATCGCCGACAAGCGCACGCTCGAACTCGAGCCGAACAACGGCTCCGACGCCCGCTGACGTCGACACAGGAAAGACATCCTCATGGCTTTTACCGACCCATTCATTCGCCGCCCGGTGCTGGCCAGCGTGGTCAGCCTGCTGATCGTGCTGCTCGGCTTCCAGGCGTTCAACAGCCTGGTGATTCGTCAGTATCCGCAGATGGAAAGCGCGCTGATCACGGTGACCACCGCCTATCCCGGCGCCAACGCCGAAACGATTCAGGGCTATATCACCCAACCACTGCAGCAGAGTCTGGCCAGCGCCGAAGGCGTGGATTACATGACCTCGGTGAGCCGGCAGAACCTGTCGGTCATCTCGGTTTATGCGCGCATCGGCGCCGACACTGACCGGCTCTACACCGAGCTGTTGAGCCAGGCCAACTCGGTAAAGAACCAGCTGCCGCAGAACGCCGAAGACCCGGTGCTGAACAAGCAGGCCGCCGACTCGACCGCGCTCATGTACATCAGCTTCTACAGCGAGCAGCTGAGCAATCCGCAAATCACCGATTACCTATCGCGGGTGATTCAGCCGAAGCTGGCCACCCTGCCCGGCATGGCCGAGGCGGAGATTCTCGGCAATCAGGTCTTCGCCATGCGGCTTTGGCTGGACCCGGTGAAACTCGCCGCCCATGGCCTGTCCGCAAGCGACGTGAACGAGGCGGTGCGTCAATACAACTTCCTTTCCGCTGCCGGCGAGGTGAAAGGCCAATATGTCGTCACCAGCATCAATGCCAACACCGACCTGAAGACGCCGGAAGCCTTTGCGGCGATTCCGCTGAAAACCCAGGGCGACAGTCGCGTGCTGCTCGGCGATGTCGCACGGGTCGAAATGGGCGCCGAGAGCTATAACGCCATCAGCTCGTTCGACGGCATCCCATCGGTCTACATCGGCGTCAAGAGCACGCCGAGCGCCAACCCGCTGGATGTGATCCGCGAAGTGCGTGCAGTGATGCCGGAGATCGAATCGCAACTGCCACCGAATCTGAAGGTTACTATCGCCTATGACGCCACGCGTTTCATCCAGGCGTCCATTGATGAAGTGGTGAAAACCCTCGCCGAGGCGGTGGTCATCGTCATCATCGTTGTCTTCCTGTTCCTCGGCTCGCTGCGTTCGGTACTGATTCCGGTGGTGACCATTCCGCTGTCGATGATTGGCGTGATGTTCTTTATGCAGACCATGGGTTATTCGATCAACCTGCTGACGTTGCTAGCCATGGTGCTGGCGATCGGCCTGGTGGTGGACGACGCCATCGTCGTGGTCGAAAACATCCACCGACACATCGAACAAGGCAAGACACCCTTCCAGGCAGCCATCGACGGGGCGCGCGAGATCGCCATGCCGGTGGTCAGCATGACCGTCACCCTGGCGGCTGTGTATGCGCCCATCGGCTTTCTGCAAGGACTGACCGGCGCGCTGTTCCAGGAATTCGCACTGACGCTGGCCGGCGCGGTGCTGATTTCAGGCATTGTGGCGCTGACGTTGTCGCCCATGATGTGCTCGCGGCTGTTGCGTCATGAAGAGAACTCGACGGGCCTGGCGCACCGGCTGGACATGCTGTTCGACCGGCTGAAGCTGCGGTACCAGCGCGCCCTGCATGGCACGCTGAATACCCGCCCGGTGGTGCTGGTGTTCGCGGTGATCGTGCTCGGGCTGATTCCGGTTCTGCTCACATTCACCGAAAGCGAACTGGCTCCAGAAGAGGATCAAGGCATCATCTTCATGATGGCCAGCGCACCGCAAACGACCAACCTCGATTATCTGAACGCATATACCGACCAATTCCTGGAAATCTTCAAATCCTTCCCCGAGTACTACTCCTGGTTCCAGATCAACGGGTTCGACGGTGTCCAGAGCGGCATTGGCGGGTTTTTGATGAAGCCTTGGGATGAACGCGAGCGTACCCAGATGGAGGTATTGCCGGAGGTCCAGGCCAAGCTCGACAGCATTCCTGGCTTGCAGGTGTTCGGCTTCAACCTCCCATCCTTGCCCGGCACTGGCGAAGGCCTTCCCTTTCAGTTCGTGATCAACACCGCGAGCGACTACGAGTCGCTTCTGCAGGTCACCGAGCGCATCAAGGAAAGAGCCGAAGCGTCCGGCAAGTTCGCCTTCCTCGACGTGGATCTGGCGTTCGACAAACCCGAAATCGTCGTCGATATCGACCGCGAAAAGGCCGCGCAAATGGGCGTAACGATGGAAGACCTTGGCGTGACGCTTGCCACCTTGCTCGGCGAAAGCGAGATCAACCGCTTCACCATCGAGGGTCGCAGTTACAAGGTGATCGCCCAGGTCGAAAGAGCCTACCGGGACAATCCCGGCTGGCTGAAGAACTACTACGTGAAGAACGACCAGGGCGAGATGGTGCCCTTGTCGACGCTGATCAAGATCCATGACCGGGCCCGGCCGACGCAGTTGAAGCAGTTCCAGCAGCTCAACGCCGCGACGATACAGGGCTTCCCGATCGTCAGCATGGGCGAGGCCATCGACACGCTGCTCAGCATCGCTCAAGAAGAAGCGCCGCAGGGATTCACCTTCGATTACGCCGGTGCGTCGCGCCAGTACATTCAGGAGGGGACCGCCCTGTACACGACTTTCGCTCTCGCGCTGGCCGTTATCTTCTTGGTGCTGGCGGCGCAGTTCGAGAGCTTCCGCGATCCGCTGGTGATTCTGATCACGGTGCCGCTGTCGATCTGTGGCGCGCTGGTGCCGCTCTTTCTCGGCCTGTCGACCATGAACATCTATACCCAGGTCGGACTGGTGACGCTGATCGGGCTGATCAGCAAGCACGGCATCATGATCGTCGAGTTCGCCAATCAGCTACGCCGCGAGCAGGGTATGAGCCGCCGCGAAGCGGTAGAAGAAGCGGCAGCGATTCGACTGAGACCGGTCCTGATGACGACGGCAGCAACGGTATTCGGCATGGTTCCGCTGATCCTGGCCAGTGGTGCCGGAGCCGTCAGCCGCTTCGACATCGGAACGGTGATCGCCACGGGCATGACCATCGGCACACTTTTCACGCTATTCGTTCTGCCGGCCGTCTATACGGTATTGGCAAGCCCGGAAAGGACAGCTTGATTGAGCAAATAGCCTGATGTGGGGCCTATAACCGCCGGGTTTCGATCTTGACTAATTGCCCGTCGATAAAGCGCAGGAAGCGATGCGCCCCATTATTTGGACCATAAATCCATGTCTCCACAGTCACAGATCCCCTTGCCGGATTCCCGTCAGGCCGGGTTGCAGGCGCCACGATTTCCTTGTCGTAAGGCTCGCCGCATTTGGTCAGCACTTCAAACGAACCTGCGCCTGTGGCAATGAGTCCGCCGTCACAGCGCATGGTTGCTGCATAGGCTTGTCCAAGAAAAAACGCGCCTAACACTGGGATAAGCGCCGCGCGTTTCATTGCAGTCTCCTTGAAGGACACCGCCCCGTCAGCGATAGCGCGGAGCTTGTCCGTTCAACCCCGCCCGATCAGGCTCTGAGATAGGCCGTACATGAACAGCAGCAGATCGTGATCTGGCCGCACGTCGATCGAAGAAGCTCGAGCGACTCGCGGCACTGCACAATGATCACTGACATCGCTGCGCGACACGACGCGAGCGTCGGGCTCGCTCCAGGCAGCAGCGCACAAGGAAGCAACGCTGAGTGCGCCGACTAGAAAAAGTCCTCGAGCAATTTCAAGCTTCATCGCGCAAGCCCTTGTTATTAGGTGAGTCGAGAAACTCACCATAGATCACAATTTAGCCTGCTGCCCAGCCAGACGACCAATGGTCGCTTTCGCTCGCATGGGCAACGAACGGCAAGGCGGCTCACGCTGCCACCAAAGCATGACAGCGTCATGAATGTCGCTTCAGTTACGAAAAAAAAGGCCCCGCACGAAGCGGGGCCTTTTCATACAGCTACAGCGGGAGCCGGTCGGCTTACATCATGCCGCCCATACCACCCATACCACCCATGCCACCCATGTCCGGCATGGCTGGAGCAGCCTTGTCGTCGATGCTTTCGGCGACCATGGCTTCGGTGGTGACCATCAGACCGCCGATGGAGGCAGCAGCCTGCAGCGCGGAACGGGTAACCTTGGCCGGATCGAGGATGCCCATCTCGATCATGTCGCCGTAGGTGTCGGACGCCGCGTTGAAGCCGTAGTTGCCTTCGCCCTGCTTGACCTTGTCAACTACGACGCTTGGCTCACCACCAGCGTTGGCAACGATCTGGCGCAGCGGCGCTTCAACAGCGCGACGCAGCAGTGCGATACCGACGTTCTGGTCTTCGTTCTCGCCCTTGAGCTCGGAGATGGCCTGCAGCGCACGCACCAGGGCCACGCCGCCGCCAGGTACCACGCCTTCTTCAACGGCTGCACGAGTGGCGTGCAGGGCGTCTTCGACGCGGGCCTTCTTCTCTTTCATCTCGACTTCGGTACCGGCACCGACCTTGATCACGGCAACACCGCCAGCCAGCTTGGCCAGACGCTCTTGCAGCTTCTCTTTGTCGTAGTCGGACGTGGTGTCTTCGACCTGCTTGCGGATCTGCGCAACGCGGGCTTCGATGTCGACCTGCTGACCAGCACCATCGATGATGGTGGTGTTTTCTTTGTTCAGCACGACGCGCTTGGCGTTACCCAGGTGCTCCAGGGTAGCGGTTTCCAGGCTCAGGCCGACTTCTTCGGAAATCACGGTACCGCCAGTCAGGATGGCAATGTCCTGCAGCATGGCCTTGCGGCGGTCGCCGAAGCCAGGCGCCTTGACGGCAGCAACCTTGACGATGCCGCGCATGTTGTTGACGACCAGCGTAGCGAGGGCTTCGCCTTCGACGTCTTCAGCAACGATCAGCAGCGGACGACCGGCCTTGGCCACGCCTTCCAGTACCGGCAGCAGTTCGCGGATGTTGGAGATCTTCTTGTCGACCAGCAGCAGCAGCGGGCTGTCGAGTTCGGCAACCATGGTGTCCGGCTTGTTGATGAAGTAAGGGGACAGGTAACCGCGGTCGAACTGCATGCCTTCTACGACGGACAGTTCGTTTTCCAGGCCCGAGCCTTCTTCAACGGTGATGACGCCTTCTTTACCGACCTTTTCCATGGCTTCGGCGATGATGGCGCCGATGGAGCTGTCGGAGTTGGCGGAGATGGTGCCGACCTGGGCAATGGCCTTGAAGTCAGTGCAAGGCTTGGCCAGGTTCTTAAGCTCGGCAACAACGGCGATGGTCGCCTTGTCGATGCCGCGCTTGAGGTCCATCGGATTCATGCCGGCAGCGACGGCTTTCAGGCCTTCGTTGACGATGGCTTGAGCCAGAACGGTAGCGGTAGTGGTGCCGTCACCGGCTTCGTCGTTGGCCTTGGACGCAACGTCCTTGACCAGCTGCGCGCCCATGTTCTCGAAACGGCATTTCAGCTCGATTTCCTTGGCAACGGAAACGCCGTCTTTGGTGATGGTCGGAGCGCCGAAGCTCTTTTCCAGAACGACGTTACGGCCTTTCGGACCGAGGGTCGCTTTTACCGCGTCAGCCAGGACGTTGACGCCGGTGAGCATCTTCTTGCGAGCGGAGTCGCCGAACTTAACTTCTTTAGCAGCCATGTTGATTCTTCCTCAAATTCTGTTGATGGAGCGCAGTTCGCTATGGAGCGGGCGCTGATCAGGCTTCGACGACGGCGAGGATTTCGTTCTCGCTCATTACCAGCAGGTCTTCACCGTCGACCTTGACGGTGTTGCTGCCGGAGTAAGGGCCGAATACGACCTGATCGCCAACCTTGACGGCCAGCGCACGTACTTCGCCGTTATCCAGAACGCGGCCAGTACCAACTGCGACGATTTCGCCACGGTTCGGCTTTTCGGCAGCGGAGCCCGGCAGCACGATGCCGCCTGCGGTCTTGGTTTCTTCTTCGCTGCGGCGAATCACGACGCGGTCATGCAGAGGACGAAGCTTCATTGTCGATCTCTCCTAGTACAGTGGTTTCCATGCCGATGCATTTTCATCGGCGGGTTGGGCAAATCCGGCGGTGCCGGTTGCGGCCCGCAATGCGAGCCGCAGAAGACGGACTGTCGAAACACGACAGCGACCTTGCGGTGACCGCTACATGCGGGCGCGCAAAATGATTTCAAGGGCGCGCGTTGATTTTTTGCATTGAAAAATGAAAAAGGCATGCTTGCGCATGCCTTTTCGCTCGGGCAGCAAGCATTACTTGTCGCGACGCTCCCATTCGCCCTCGATGACATTGGGACGCTGTGGCCCGGCTTGACGCTCCTGCTGCTGGCGCAGGTCATCGGCAAAGGCTCGACGACGCTGGGCCTGGGCCTCGACACGGCGGCCAACGAAGGCGAGAAACAGCTTGCGCGATGGCGGAAACAGCACCAGCAACGCGATGATGTCACTGAGGAATCCGGGCAGGAACAGCAAACCGCCCGCGACGGCCATCATCAGCCCCTGAAGCATTTCACGCTCCGGCAGCTCGCCACGCGCCAGCCGCTCGCGCGCACGCCAGGCGGTGGCGAAACCTGCCAGACGCAACAACAGAATGCCGGCCATACCGCTGATGATCAGCAACAGAATGGTCGGCAGCACACCGATCGAGCTGCCGACCTGAATCAGCAATGCCAGCTCGGCTAGCGGGAATAGGAGAAACAGCAGTAAGAAAATACGCATCGATAGTCCTTGGCGGAAGAACGGCTTCCGATCTCGTGTAGATGACGGCAGCTTGTACCGAATTCAACCCGCCCAAAGAGCAGGCTGTAACCGGATTATTCGCCCCTGTGCTTACCTCAGGCTGAATCAGCGGCGCGCCATGGCGACCAGTGCCTGGCGCACCGCACCCGGGTTGTCGCAGGTGTCTGGAAACGCCAGCCAGTGAATGGCCTGGCCGATGCGAAGGTGAAAACCTTCGCTGTCGATGCCAACCATCTGCGCAGCAGGCGCGGATGGCAACCCAGCCCGCTCAACGTAATGGGCGATGGCTGCGGCATGGTCGTCATTCATATGCTCGAGCATTCCGCTCTCGGCGTCGCCGGCCCGAGCGAACGGATTGCTCAGCGCCACATCGTCCAGCCAGTGAATCGCACCAAAGCCGCCAATGTAGCGCCAGCGAACCGGCTGCAGGCTCCAGAAATCGAAGTCGTGCGCCCTGTGGTAGTCGCGCGATTCGGGAAAGTAACGGTAGTAACGCGCCGCCGCTGCGTCGATGGCTGAAGCATCGTCGAGCTGGCGCGCCTCGGCCAATACGGTGAGGCGCCCGTTGGCCTGTACATCTTCGACGCCGCGCTCGGCCACCAGCAACGAACAGCGCGGATCAGCCTTGAGATTTTTCGTGTGCTGGGCGATTCGGCTGATCAGAATCAGCGGCCACCCGTTCTCGGTCAGGCAATAGGGCACCGAGGAGCCGAAGGGAAATCCGGGCATCGCTACGGAGTGCGTCGAGAGCACGCCACGGTATTCCTTGAGCAGGAGTTGTCGGGCATGCTTGACGGCTTCAGTGCTCACAGGGGGTCCTCGATAGCTTTGTTCGATTCGACGGGGCGTTCAGCATAACGGTTTCACCGGCGGGCGTCGTTTCCCGCGGCAAGAGCCACAAGAGGAGATTCGCATGCAGCTCAAAGACAAAGTCATCATCATTACAGGCGGCGGACAAGGCCTGGGACGCGCGATGGGAGAATACCTCGCCGGCAAGGGCGCGCGATTGGCGCTGGTCGATCTCAATCAGGAAAAGCTGGACGAAGCGGTGGCGGCCTGCAAGAGCGCGGGCGGCGATGCGCGGGCCTACGTATGCAACGTGGCCAATGAAGAACAGGTCAACCACATGGTCAGCCAGGTCAGTGACGACTTCGGCGGCCTCGACGGGCTGGTCAATAACGCCGGCATTCTCCGCGATGGCCTGACCATCAAGGTGAAAGACGGCGAGCTGTCGAAAATGAGCCTGGCGCAATGGCAGGCCGTGATCGATGTAAACCTGACCGGCGTGTTTCTCTGCACCCGCGAAGTAGCCGCGAAGATGATCGAGCTGAAGCGTCAGGGTGCGATCGTCAACATCTCTTCGATTTCACGAGCCGGCAACATGGGCCAGGCGAACTACTCCGCCGCCAAGGCGGGCGTAGCGGCGGATACGGTGGTCTGGGCCAAGGAGTTGGCACGCTACGGCATACGTGTGGCGGGTGTTGCGCCAGGATTCATCGAGACCGAAATGGTCGCCAGCATGAAACCCGAAGCGCTGGAAAAAATGGCCGCCGGCATTCCACTCAAGCGGCTCGGCAAACCGATGGAAATCGCCCACTCGGTCGCCTACATCTTCGAGAACGACTACTACACAGGACGTATTCTGGAGCTGGATGGCGGGCTGCGGCTGTAAAGGCAGTTGGAAGATCCGCGAGTTTTAAGCTGCAAGTAGAAGCATCCCACCGCTTTTCTTCTTGCAGCTCATAGCTTGACGCTTGAAATTTTTACCAACCCACGCCGAAACCGATGCTGTAGCGCGTTTCATCCATGTCGCTTTCCGCGCCGCTGACGATGTCCTTTTCAGCCTTCATGTTCAGCGACGCCCAGTCGGTCACCTTGTAGCGCAGCCCCACCTCGGCATCGAGTTCATAATCAGCGACGTTTTCCAGCGGCTTGCCGATTTCACCGTTACTGAACAGTTCGAACGTTTTGCCCACCAGATAGCGGTTGTACTTCCACTTCATCGCCAGCGAATAGAAATTCTCCGTCTCTCCGCTGGCAAACTCGTAGTCACTGCGGTTGATCAACGAGGCAAGGGAGAAAGCACCCAGTTCGTTATCCCAGAACTGATAACCCGGACCGGTACCCAGTGAGCGCTGGCGGCGGACGTCCTCGACCTTGTCGCGCTTGTATTCGAAGCGCCCTTGCCAGAACCAGTGTTCGTCGATAAAGCGATCCAGCGCGTATTCGGCATCCCAGTTATCGGTCGCGGTTACGCCGTCGCGGTATTCGCGGTTGTAATTGGCCGCCCCGCTATGGCGCCAGAGCCCGTGACGGGCAGAGGTATCGAAGGAGATGTCGTAATCATCCGTATCGGTTTCCGCACGCTTGTAGTCCAGCGCCACGTCCACGTTGCCTTTCCAGGTCAGATCCTGGATCAGCGGTTTCGGATGGATGATCTGAGTGATGCTGGCCAGCGGAACCGTACGCGGCACACTACCGTTGCTCAGGGTGACTTTGCCGTCATCTGCAGCCCGCAGCGATTTGGCCACTTCGCCGGTCACATCGTCCTGCTTGATCAGCAACTGCTGGTTGCTCTCCAGCGTTGCGACCTGGCTCCACTTCACGGGGATCGAGCCGCCGTAGTCGGTTTCGATCAGCAATTTACCGCCATCCATCACGCTGATTTTGCCGGTCAGGCGATCACCGTTCTTCAACCATACGGTATCGGCGAACGAAGGCAGGGAGAGTACGGAAAGAGACACGCAAAGCAGGGTTCTAGAGAGCATAGATGACTGAAATTCTGGGTAGATGCGGTTAAAAGGCAGGCATTATCCCTATGCTTTTGGTCACAGCAAGCACTGACCGCTGAACGGGAAACGAGTTCAGCGCCGCCCAATCGGTCCCGGCTCACGAAGGAAGCATTCCGTATGATTGACCAGCCACCTTTATTACCTCCGGGTGCCGACGCCGAAGCGCGTCGCGCCGCCGTCTACCTCGTCATGGCCCAGATCCCGACGGGCAAGGTGGTGAGCTATGGCGAGGTGGCCGCCATGGCCGGACTCGGTCGTGCCGCGCGCTGGGTTGGCCGGCTAATGTCACAACTACCGGATGGCACCAGCCTGCCCTGGCACAGAGTCATCGGCGCCGGCGGACGGCTCAGCTTGCCAGCAGGCAGCGCCGCGGGGCATGAGCAACGCATGCGGTTACGCACCGAGGGAGTGACCATCATCAACGACCGCGTCGACATACGTCGGCACGGCTGGCATTCGTCGGAGCACAGCGGGTAGAGTGCGCGCTCCATATTCCTGTCCGTCCCGTCATATGTCCCGTGAAACATGGCGCGCCGCACTCGCCGCCTATGCCAGCCCCGCTTCCCTGACCCTGCTGGTGCTCGGCTTCGCCGCAGGCTTGCCCGCAATCCTAGTGTTTTCCACGCTTTCGGTATGGTTGCGGGAAGCGGGCGTATCGCGCGAAACCATTGGATTTGCCAGCTGGATTAGCCTGGCGTACGCATTCAAATGGGTCTGGTCACCGATGCTCGACCAGTGGCGCCTGCCCTGGATCGGCGTTTTGGGGCGCCGCCGTTCCTGGCTGGTGTTGTCGCAGGCGGTGATTGCCGTCGGCTTGATTGGCATGGCGCTCTGCAACCCGCAGCACAACCTGACCATGCTGATTGCCTTGGCTGTCGCGGTGGCCTTCGCTTCGGCCACCCAGGACATCGCCATCGACGCCTATCGTTTGGAGATCGCCGAGGACAAGCTGCAAGCAACGTTAGCCGCGAGCTACATGACCGGTTACCGGATCGCCATGCTGCTGGCCAGCGCTGGCGCACTGTTTCTCGCCGAATGGCTGGGCTCGACCAATCTCGAATATAGCCAGAGCGCCTGGGCCACGACCTATATAGCCTTCGCGCTGTTGATACTCCCGGGCCTGGTCACCAGCCTGCTGATTCCCGAGCCAGAGGGCGCCGCGCCGCTGCCCAACGAGCCCTCGAAATACAGCTTCAACCACCAGTTGGCGGGCGTCGGCTTGCTGCTGGTCCTGCTGATATCCGTACCGGCGATGATCAACGCGCTGATCGCGCAAGCCTGGCCCCGCGCAACGCTGTATTTGCTGTTCATTATCGGCTCGCTGTCGCCCTGGGGGCGGGCTTTGCTGTTCCCCGTTAGGCAGATGCTGCACCAGGCCGGACAGCGCCAGCGCCCGGCGCGATTCGATTTCGTGCATCAGGCGGTCTCGGTAATCGTGCTGATCATCCTGATGGTTTCGACCACTGGCATGTTCCAGTCCTACTGGGGTGGTTACTGGCCACGCGGCACCATGTATCTGCTGATCTGCTGGGGCTGCTTATCCGGTCCCGGCCGTATTCTGATGGGACCGGTGCTGACGCCGATCACGGATTTCATCCTGCGCTATCGCTGGCAGGCGCTGCTGCTGTTGGGGCTGATCGCCACGTACCGGATGTCGGATACGGTGATGGGCGTGATGGCCAACGTCTTCTATATCGACCAAGGCTTCAGCAAGGACCAGATCGCCAGCGTCAGCAAGCTGTTCGGACTGATCATGACGCTGCTCGGCGCGGCGTTTGGCGGTCTGCTGATCGTTCGTTTCAGCATTCTGCCGATCCTGTTCATCGGCGGTGTCGCATCAGCGGCCACCAACCTCATGTTCATGCTGTTGGTGGAAATGGGCGCCAACCTGAACATGCTGATCGTCACCATCTCCTGCGACAACTTCAGTGGCGGCCTGGCCTCCACGGCGTTCGTCGCCTATCTGTCGAGCCTCACCAACCTGAAGTTTTCGGCCACCCAGTACGCCCTGCTGAGTTCATTGATGCTGCTGTTGCCGCGCCTGCTGGGCGGCTACTCCGGCGTCATGGTCGAACACCTTGGTTACAGCGATTTCTTCCTGGTCACGGCACTGCTCGGCGTACCGACTCTGGTGCTGATTGCCTGGCAGTGGTCCCGCAGCCGCCGGCCACCGGAAGCATCCGATCCCGTCCCGTCTACCGAGCGAAGCTGAAAAAAAAGCCGGCGAAATCGCCGGCTTCTTTTTTACTGAGCGTCAGCTTTGAACCAGATGCATCACGCGCTGCGGATACGGAATGCCGATGCCCGACTCGTCGAAGCGTTCTTTCAGCAGTTCGGTGAAGCCGAAGGTCACAGGCCAGAAGTCGCCGGTCGCTACCCAGACCCGCAGCGACAGATTGACAGAACTATCGCCCAGCCCCGTCACGAAGACCACCGGTTCAGGGTCACGCAACACGCGCTCGTCCTCTGCGATTTCCAGCAGGATCTTGCGCGCCAGCTTGATATCCGCGCTGTAGTCGATTCCTACGTTGATATCGGCGCGACGACGCGGTTCGCGCGAATAGTTGGTGATGTGACCGTTAGACAGGCTGCCGTTGGGCACCACAATGGTCTTGTTGTCACCCGACTTGAGGATCGTGTGGAAGATCTGGATCGAATGCACGGTGCCAGCCACACCCTGGGCTTCGATCCACTCGCCAACGCGAAACGGACGGAACACCAGGATCAGCACCCCACCGGCGAAATTCGCCAGACTGCCTTGCAGTGCCAGACCGATAGCCAGACCGGCCGCACCGATCACCGCGATGAAGGAGGTGGTTTCCACCCCGATCATCGACGCCACGCTGACCAGCAGCAGGACCTTCAACACGATGCTCGCCAGGCTCTCGATGAAGCCGTGCAGCGAAGCGTCCACCTGGCGCCGCTGTAGCAGGTTGCCAATCTTGCTGACGAACGTGTTGACCAGCCACCAGCCAATCAGGAAAGTCGCCAGCGCCAGCAACAGCTGAGCACCGTATTGCAGGACGATCGGCAACCATGCCTCGGATAGATCGACCAGATAATCGACACTGAAATCCATCAGTGGACGTCTCCTCAGGGAAAAACCGAGCGTGCCGTCAGGCAGGCCGCTCGGCTAAAACGGAAGGCACCTAAAGTGCCGGGGAAATCAGTCGCGGAAGTTGTTGAACTGCAGCGGCATGCCGAACTCCTTGGCCCGCAGCAAGGCGATGGCCTCCTGCAGATCGTCGCGTTTCTTGCCGGTCACTCGAACCTGCTCGCCCTGAATGGCCGCCTGCACCTTGAGCTTGGCCTCCTTGATATACGCAACGATCTTTTTCGCCAGCTCCTTGTCGATGCCTTCGCGCAGCACCACGTCCTGCTTGACCGACTTGCCGGATGGGTACGGATCCTTGAACTCCAGGCACTGAATATCGATCTTGCGCTTGACCAGGCTCAGCTTGAGGATCTCCAGCATCTGCTCCAATTGGAAGTCGGCATCGGCGGTCAGATGGACCGTCAGTTCCTTGAACTCGAAGGTACCTTTACCGCGCAGATCGTAGCGCCGGTCCAGTTCCTTGAGCGCATTGTCGACGGCGTTGGTGACTTCGTGTTTGTCCAGTTCGGACACCACGTCGAACGAGGGCATGGCCTTCCTCCTATAAATACGGCGCAACGGTGTGACCCAGCGCGCTTAGCTTGACGATTCAAATGGGCGATCATTATAACGGTTCAGGCCAATAACGCCCGGCCCCTGGCCTGTTACGGCAACCCTCCTTAACCGAGCGCATGAATGCCCAACCCCCAACTCAGTATCCTGGTGGTCGACGACGCCAAATTTTCCAGCGTGATGATCGGTCGCGCCCTTTCGAAGGCCGGGTACGAGGACATTCGCTTCGCCAACAGTGCCAGCGCTGCGCTGGAGCTCATTGAGCAACGCCCGGCTAATGTTCTGCTCGCCGACTGGCTGATGCCCGAAATGGACGGGCTGGAACTGACCACTCAGGTCCGTCAGCAGGACGAAATGTCCCATCACTACACCTACATCATTCTGCTGACCGGGCGAGACGGTCAGGACGTACTGAGCAAGGCATTCGATCATGGGGTGGATGATTTCATCGGCAAGTCGGTGATGAACGAGCAGTTGGTACCTCGCGTGTATGCCGCCGATCGGCTTTGTGGCTCGTTGCAGCGGCTGATGCGGGAAAACCGTCTGCTGACCGAGAACATCGCCAGCCTAGAAAATCGCAACTTGATCGACCCGATTACCGGGCTGGGCAACATGCGCCATCTTCGTCAGCGGCTCGGCGACAGCCTGAGTCATATCGAGAGCCGTGGCGGCGCGTTGTGCTATCTGGTGATCGGCCTGCCGGAACTC
Organism: Pseudomonas sp. MTM4; assembly: GCF_019355055.1. Taxonomy (NCBI): domain Bacteria; kingdom Pseudomonadati; phylum Pseudomonadota; class Gammaproteobacteria; order Pseudomonadales; family Pseudomonadaceae; genus Pseudomonas; species Pseudomonas sp. MTM4. The sequence continues at coordinate 4,076,615 of NZ_CP048411.1, read as the reverse complement.
CTCGGTCAGCGAGAGCGCTACGGCGAGCTTCTTCATCACGAACTGCTGAGAGGCATCGCTCGGCGCCTGGGGCAGTTGGTGCGGCCGCTGGATACCCTCACCCGCCTGGATGATCACCACTTCGGCCTGCTCGCCCTGGTCGACGACTTGCGCGGTTGTTCGCCGAGCAGCTTCAAACGCTTGCACGAAGGGCTCAACCTCAAGGCGTTCAAGACCAGTGAAGGCTTCATTTCGATCAAGGCCGGCATCGGTCTGGTCAGCCTCGATGCGAGTACCCTGCCGGTCGAGCCCCAAACGCTGATCGAAAGCGCCGCGGCTCTGCTGCCCGACGCATACACCACTGGACGTATCGTGCCCCTGCGTTTCCGGCAGCCAGCCTGATGATCGATACCTGGCATGTTCTGGGCGCTGGCAGCCTCGGCGGGCTCTGGGCGACGCGCCTGCACCGCGCCGGCGTACCGGTGCAAGTCATCCTACGCAACCCGCAACGACTCGCTGATTACCGCGCCGCGGGTGGCCTGAGCCTGACCGAGGCCGGCGTCACCGCTGTCTATCCGGTACCCGCGGAGCTGCCGGATGCAGCCACGCCGATAAACCGGCTGCTGGTTGCCTGCAAAGCATACGATGCGCAAGACGCAATCGCCGAGGTGGCATCGCGTCTGGTCAATGGATCGCAAATTCTTCTGTTGCAGAACGGCCTGGGCAGCCAGCAGGCCATTGCGGCACGCTGGCCCGGCAGCCGCTGCATATTCGTTTCTAGTACCGAGGGCGCCTATCGTCAGGCTGACTTCCGAATCGTCCATGCCGGCCAAGGACAGAACTGGCTGGGCGAACCCGACCATCGCAATCAGCCATCCTGGCTCGCCGATCTGGTCGCCGCGGGCATTCCGCACGGCTGGACGGAAGACATCATGGGCAAGCTCTGGCGCAAGCTGGCGATCAATTGCGCCATCAATCCCCTGACCGTCCTGAATGATTGCCGCAACGGCGACCTGCGCGCATTCCCAAAGCAGCTCCACCGACTCTGCAATGAACTCGCGGAGGTGCTCCGAGCCTGCGATCAAGGTGACGCAGCTTATGGGCTCGAAGGCGAAGTGCTCTCGATCATCGAGGCAACGGCCAACAATTATTCCTCGATGCACCAGGACGTGCGAAACGGACGCCGGACCGAAGTCAGCTTCTTGCTCGGCCAGGCTTGTCTGGCCGCGGGACAGCACGATCTGCACGTGCCGGCGCTGTTCAGCCTGCAGCAACAGCTCCAGGCATTCCTGCGTGCCCACGGATTGCCCGCGGACTGAGGCACCGCTACCCTGCTGAAACACCCTAAGTCAGTGCCTGCCATGACTCTGCGCCAGCACCTTGAAAATCTCCCGGTCGGCCGCAAACTGCTGATCGCCCTGCTCGTACTGCTTGCCGCAGTGCTGCTGGTATCGAATCTCGTCTTCATCAGCGCGGCCTACTGGATCTCCCGCCAGAGTGTTGCGCCGCAGGCCATGCATACCCTTGGGGCGCTGTTCTCTACGCCCGAGTTGAGCAACCGCGCCCTGGCATCCGAAGCAGCCGCCGACGGGCTCCTGCGGAAGCTGAACGATTATGCCCCGCTGCGCGCAGCAGCGATCTACGACAGCGAGGGCCAGAGCCTGGCACAGCTGTATCACGGCGATTCGTTGGGCCTGCCGCAGCAGGTAAGCGAGCTACCCGCATGGCAAAAGACTGAGATGCGCGCCAATTTACTGGTGGAACTACCACAAGCCGAAGGGCCTCCGGGCCACCTGCTGATCGTGGCCAGTAGCGAATTGCCGGGGGCCTTCTACACCGGCACCCTGACTGCCAGCGTCGCCATCCTTCTGACCAGCCTGCTGCTCTGGATACTGGTCGCTCGGCAGATCCGGCAGATGATCACCCGCCCGATCCATGACCTCGAGGCCCTGTCCCGCCAGGTCACACGCGAAGAAAACTACTCGCTTCGCGCGACGCCGAGGAACCGCGACGAAATCGGACATCTGGCCGATGCCTTCAACACCATGCTGTCGCGCATGGAGGCACGGGAACAACAGCTCAAGCGTGCGCGCGACGATGCTCAGGAAGCGTTCGACCATGCCCAGGGACTGGCCGAGGAAACCCGCCACACCAACCGCAAGCTGGAGCTGGAAGTACAGGTTCGCAGCAAGATCGAGAAGAAGCTCACCGGCTTTCAGAACTACCTGAACAGCATCATCGACTCGATGCCATCGGTGCTCATTGCTCTGGACGAGCAGCTCTACGTGACCCAATGGAACCAGCAGGCCAGCGAACTCTCCGGCACCTCCATCGACGACGCGCTGAACCAACCCGTGTTCATCGCCTTCGAGCCGCTAAGACCCTTCCTGACTCAGATTCGCCGAGCTTCCGAACGGCATCAGGTGGAAAAGATCGAGCGCGTCACCTGGACCTTCAACGACGAGCCCCGACATTACGCGCTGACGTTCTATCCCCTGATGGGCGGCGGTGGCGTGGTCATTCGCATCGACGACATCACCGAACGCATCAATATGGAAGAGATCATGGTGCAATCGGAAAAGATGCTTTCGGTGGGCGGTCTCGCCGCAGGCATGGCGCATGAGATCAACAACCCCCTCGGGGCGATCCTGCACAACGCACAGAACATCCGTCGGCGGCTGTCACCGGACCTGGAGCGAAACCGCGAAGCAGCCGACGACACCGGCGTTCGGCTGGAAGCGGTGAATCAATACCTGCAACGGCGAGAAATCCCGCAGCTGCTCGACGGCATCCAGCAGGCCGGCTCGCGCGCGGCCAAGATCGTCAGCCACATGCTGAGCTTCAGCCGCATGAGCAACCGCCAACTGGCCGAATGCCAACTGCCCGTACTGATCGATCAGGCGCTGGAGATCGCCGGTAACGACTTCGCGCTGATGGAGGGGTTCGACTTTCGCTCGCTGGAGATCATCCGCGACTTCGATCCACAAGTGGACCGAGTCCCCTGCATCGGCAACGAGCTGGAACAGGTGCTGCTGAATCTTCTGAAAAACGCGGCCCAGGCCATCCACCAGAAACCGGGGCGCAGCCGTGGGCAGATCATGTTGCGGACGCGTCTGAACCCGCCATGGGCTGAAATTCATGTGGAAGACAACGGCGGTGGCATCCCCGAACACATCCGCAAGCGAATCTTCGAGCCCTTTTTCACCACCAAAGAGGTGGGCCAGGGAACCGGGTTGGGTCTTTCCGTTTCGTATTTCATCATCACCAACAATCACAAGGGCCAGATGGAAGTGCAAAGCAAGCCGGACCAGGGAACGACCTTCACCCTGCGCCTGCCGCTACCATCCACGTCCGACGCCAACTGAAGCACCACCAGGAACCTACAGATGGGCAATCGACTGTCAAAGATCTATACCCGCACCGGCGATGCCGGAGAAACCGGCCTGGCCGATGGCCGCCGCGTCCCCAAGAACCACCCGCGGGTCGAAGCCATGGGCGAAATCGATACGCTCAACAGTCAACTGGGCCTGTTGCTTGCCGAACTTGCCGAAGCGCAGGCGCGCTGGCCAGATCTGGCTGAGCTGATCGAAGTATTGGGCCCCTGCCAGCACCGCCTATTCGACTTGGGCGGCGAACTGGCGATGCCGGATTATCAAGCGCTGACTCCTACCGAGGTAGCGCGCCTTGAGGCAGCGATCGACCGCTGGAATGCGGAGCTCGGACCGCTCGAAGACTTCATCATGCCTGGCGGCACCCGGCTGATCGCGCTCGCGCATCTATGCCGCAGCATGGCCCGCACCAGCGAAAGGCGCTGCCAGCAGCTCAATGCCATCGAGCCGTTGCGCCCGGTCGGCCTGGCTTATCTGAATCGCCTGTCGGACCTGTTCTTCGTCGTGGCTCGCCTGATCGCGCGTCGCCAAAGCTGTGCCGAAATTCTCTGGCAACCCGCCAGCGCACCTGCCAACGCCGATGCCTGAGCCAGCCGCAGGCCAGCGCGAACGCTTGCACGACGGGCTGCACGCCGCGTGGGAAGCGTTCATCGTCATGCTGGTGTGCATCAATCTCGGGCTGATCTTGTTCGATAGCCTGTTCATGGTGCAGCCGATCAACCAGGCCCTCGCCGGATGGTTGCCCGAGCTGCATCGGCGCTACGACACGCTGATCCACCGCAACTTCCAGCTGATCGATCTCGGCTTCGTCGCGGTATTCATTTTCGACGTGCTGCTTGGCTGGACCATTGCGCTGTTCGAACGGCGCTATGCACGCTGGTATTACTACCCATTCGCTCACTGGTATGACGTACTCGGCTGCATCCCTCTGAGCGGTTTCCGCTGGCTGCGCGTACTGCGGGTCGGCAGCTTGCTGATCCGTCTGCAACGGTTGGGCCTTATCGACATGCGCCGGTGGCCGGTCTACGGGCTGGTCCGCCGCTATTACTTGCTGCTGCTGGAAGAGCTGTCCGATCGCGTCATGGTTCGGCTGTTCAGCCGTATACAGCAAGAGATTGGTGCCAGCGACGACCTTTCCCGGCGGCTGCTGCAGGAGGTGGTAAGACCGCGCAAGGAGCGACTGCTCGACGATCTATCGCGACGCCTGAACGCCATGCTGGAGAATGGCTATCGGGACAACCGCGGCGCCATCGAAGGCTATGTCGACGGATTGATCCACCAGGCGCTGGCGAATAATCCGGAGGTCATCCGCCTGCGTCGCCTGCCGCTTGGCGACCGGGTCGTCGATACCCTGGACGATGCGCTCGCCGATATCGCGGCACGGCTCCTCCAAGGCGCGGTAGACGGGCTGCGGGGCGCGCAATTCCAGCGTCTGGCTCGCAGCCTGGCTGACGAATGCTTCGAGGCCTGGGTGTATCAGGACGAAAACACCGATCTAGCGCTGGAGGAATTGCTGGTCGATGTCATCGAAGTGCTCAAGCAGCAGGTGCTCGACCGGCGCTGGAGCCGCTTCGTCGGCCCTATCGAGCCGCCGACGCCGCCGGGTTAGCCCAACCGCGCGGCGGCTGCACCGTGCTGCTGGCCGACACGTCCACCAACGACCATCTCGGTGGCCCATTTGACGAGAATATCGGTGTAGGCCTGCTGGCAATTCTCATGGGACAGACCATGATCGGCCCCAAGGATGATGCGGTGAGTCAGAGAATGGGTCTGATGGAATGCCGCCCGGTAACTCATGATCGTGCTGTGCGGGACCAGATGATCGTGCTCGGACTCGACGATTAATACATCGCCACGAAACTCGGCACAGGCCGCCAACGCCCGATTCTCCTCGGGAGCGACCCGCCGACCACGCAGCTCATTGAGCAGATCGCGACTCAACTGGCGCTTGGGTATCGCCCAGTCATCATCCCTGTACAACGCCGGCACGCGCATCGCCAGCCATTTGACCGGACGCAAGGAAGTAAGCAGCGCAGCCAGATAGCCGCCGTAACTGGTGCCGACCACGGCGATCGCGGAAGGATCGATGTTCGGATGCTGTACCAAGAGATCGTAGGCCGCCATCAGATCACGCAGATTCTGCTCACGCGTGACAGTCTGCTGTTGCGCCAGCGTTTGGGCATGGCCGCGCAGATCGAACGACAGACAGATGCAGCCCAGACCAGCAATACCGCGAGCGCGGGTCAGGTCGCGCTCTTGGCTACCGCCCCAGCCATGCACGAAGAGCACACCCGGCAATTTCGTCGGAGGCGACAGAAAGGTGCCGGCAATGTGCTCGTCATCTACGAGGATATCCACGCTTTCACTATGGGTTGCCATGAGCCTCCACCACTGCGTATTTGGTTATGAAGCCGACCTCGGCGTCCTCGCCGCGAAACAGCACCGTTGCGCCTTCGGGCACGGTTGATTCACCGTAGACTTCAACCGATGACGCACGCACGACCGGCCCGCTCTCGCCTCGGATAAACGCCTCCAGCGCCGCAACCTCGGCACTGCTGGCACCGCCAATGCGCCAGGATTGCTCCAGCACACCGGAGCAGGCGCGCCCTCTGCCATCGACGCCCTGAGCGATATCGTAGTTGCGCCGAGAAGCATAGAAATTGCGAAAGCAGGCCGAGGCGGCAGCGTCGTAGATTTGAGCCTGGGAGATGGCCAGACGGATCTTTTCGGGCAGATTCAGGTTTAACAGGGCATCGAAATCGCCTTCAACAACCAACAGATCCGAGCCACCGTAGACCGCTACACCCGTGTTGTCCTGAGTCAGCCGCTGGGTACCGTAGTAACTCAGTACCCTCCCCGCTGCGCGAGTTTGCCCGACGCTGAAAGTCGTCACGTCATCCAGGTGCGTTTCGAGTACCAGCCCGTACTGGCTGAGTTCGGTTTCGTCGATATTTTCCAGGGCATGGTCGAGCTCCTGCTCGGTCGTCACCCGCTCCTGCCCTCGCCCACCGGTGGCACGCACCGGTTTGATGCGCAGCGCGCCTTCGTTAAGCAATCGCCGTCCGGCCTCTCGCGCATCGTGTAGGGAAAAAACGCTGTAACCGGGCAGAACGCCGCCCGTGACGCGCCGGGTGAAACCTCGCGACCAGCCCAACGGCGAGTCGGCATCCGGCCGTACCAGCGGATGCGTGATGGCCTTGGTTTCGATGAATGCATGCGGTACGACCCCGCCGAACAGATCCTGCTCGCTCTCAAGCCCCAGCTCACGTGCCTGCTCGGTGCCGATCACGGTGCCGGAGGGAACGAAGTAAAGCTGATGTGGATAACTGGTGCTGCGGTCGTAGTCGCCGAGAAAGACGAAGCCCTGCAACTCAGCCAGGCGTTTGGCGAGCTGCTCGTGCACGACTCTTTCGTGTTGAGGTTCATTGGATCGATTGGCAAGCGTTACAACAGCGCCTCGGACGTCTTGCGGCGTATCCGCTTTTTTCATAGATGGATTCGCTCCATGGACGACTGGTACATGTGCGACGAAGCGGTCCATTGCCGCATCTTTCGCTCGTTTCCACCCGACCGACGCGGATCCGGTGTAATGAAATAGACCCCGGAACGCCGCTATCTATCCTTCGCGGCCAGCCCTCAGCCCTCAGCGTAGCGATCCCCAAAAAACGAAAAGGGGGAGCAGACCGAAATCTGCTCCCCCTTTTTCGTGCCCGTCAGGCTCAGTCTTCCACGGAGCTGCGGATCAGGTGGTCGAACGCACTCAGCGAAGCCTTGGCGCCTTCGCCGACGGCGATGACGATCTGCTTGTACGGCACCGTGGTGACGTCGCCCGCCGCGAAAATGCCCGGCAGCGAGGTCTCACCCCGCGCATCGACGATGATCTCGCCGCGCGAAGTCAGTTCGACGGTGCCCTTCAGCCAATCGGAGTTCGGCAGCAGGCCGATCTGCACGAAGATGCCTTCCAGTTCCAGGTTGTGGAACTCGCTGGAGTTGCGGTCCTTGTAGATCAGTCCGGTGACCTTCTGGCCGTCGCCGATGACTTCGCTGGTCAGCGCGCTGGTGATCACGGTGACGTTGGGCAGGCTGTGCAGCTTCTTCTGCAGCACGGCGTCGGCACGCAACTGGCTGTCGAACTCGATCAGCGTGACTTGAGCGACGATGCCGGCCAGGTCGATGGCCGCTTCCACGCCCGAGTTGCCGCCGCCGATCACCGCTACGCGCTTGCCCTTGAACAGCGGGCCGTCGCAGTGCGGGCAGTAGGCGACGCCACGGCCACGGTATTGCTGCTCGCCCGGCACGTTCATTTCACGCCAGCGGGCACCAGTGGCGAGGATCAGTGTCTTGGCCTTGAGCGAGCCGCCGTTTTCCAGCTTGATCTCGTGCAAGCCGCCTTCGGCCGAGGCCGGAATCAATGCCGCAGCGCGCTGCAGGTTCATGATGTCCACGTCGTATTCGCGCACGTGGTTTTCCAGCGCACGGGCCAGCTTCGGGCCTTCGGTCTCGTTGACCGAGATGAAGTTTTCGATGGCCATGGTGTCCAGCACCTGACCGCCGAAACGCTCGGCCGCCACGCCGGTACGGATGCCCTTACGCGCAGCATAGATAGCTGCCGCGGCGCCAGCCGGCCCACCACCCACAACCAGTACGTCGAAGGCCTCCTTGGCGCTGAGCTTCTCGGCATCACGCGCCGAGGCGCCGGTGTCGAGCTTGGCGAGGATTTCTTCTTCGCCCATGCGGCCTTGGCCGAACAGTTCACCGTTGAGGTAGATGCTCGGTACGGACATGATCTGCCGGGCTTCGACTTCGCCCTGGAACAGCGCGCCGTCGATGGCGACGTGGCGGATGTTCGGGTTGAGCACGGCCATCAGGTTCAGCGCTTGGACCACGTCGGGGCAGTTCTGGCAGGACAGCGAGAAGTAGGTCTCGAAGCTGTAGTCGCCTTCGATGTTCTTGATCTGCTCGATGACTTCCGGTGCGGTCTTCGACGGATGGCCGCCGACCTGCAGCAGGGCGAGCACCAGAGAGGTGAACTCGTGGCCCATCGGGATGCCGGCGAAACGCAGGCTGATGTTGCCACCGATGCGGTTGAGTGCGAACGACGGGCGACGAGCATCATCACCATCGGTGCGCAGAGTGATCTGGGCGCTCAGGCTGGCGATGTCTTCCAGCAGGGCGAGCATTTCTTGGGACTTCTCACCGTCATCGAGGGACGCGACGATCTCGAACGGCTGAGTGACCTTTTCCAGATAGGCTTTCAACTGGGTCTTGAGATTGGTGTCCAGCATGAGCGGCGGTACCCCGTAGTCCGAATATGAAAATGCAGAAAATAAAACGCCTGGATAAACCGCATCCAGGCGTTGGGCTAGAGAGGCTGGGTTACAGCCCCTATAGCATGCAAGGCATTCGAGCGAATGAACCTTAGATCTTGCCGACCAGATCCAGCGAAGGAGCCAGAGTCTTCTCGCCTTCTTTCCACTTGGCAGGGCAGACTTCGCCCGGATGCGCGGCGGTGTACTGGGCAGCTTTCAGCTTGCGCAGGGTTTCGGATACGTCGCGAGCGATTTCGTTGGAGTGGATTTCCACGGTCTTGATCACGCCTTCCGGGTTGATCAGGAAAGTGCCACGCAGAGCCAGACCTTCTTCAGCGATATGTACGCCGAAAGCGTTGGTCAGCTGATGAGTCGGGTCACCGATCAGCGGGAACTGTGCCTTGCCAACAGCCGGGGAAGTCTCGTGCCAGACTTTGTGCGAGAAGTGGGTATCAGTGGTGACGATGTACACCTCGGTACCGGCCTTCTGGAACTCGGCATAGCTGTTGGCAGCGTCTTCGATCTCGGTCGGGCAGTTGAAGGTGAAGGCTGCCGGCATGAAGATCAGCACCGACCACTTGCCCTTCAGGGACTCTTCGGTGACTTCGATGAACTTGCCATTGTGGAAAGCGTTGACTTTGAACGGCTGAACTTGGGTGTTGATCAGAGACATCTGCTAACTCCTTTTGGGATTCAGAAATTTAACGGGGTCTACGATAACGCAGCTGACCGCATACGGTTAATTGATTGAGAAAATAGCAGCGATAAACTTTAACTATCGCAACCATCTCTTCTATTGCGACGGCATCGGATACGACCACGGCATTGACCGGCAATTCGGATCAGGCCTGTCGATGCGTGTGATCGCGCCAGTTATCAATGCGGCCAGAACGCCCGGATCGCTGCGACGCCTTGGCCGCCCACTCGCAGGGCCTGCGCCAGATCGGCGGGACCGAGCCCGCCCAACATATAAGCGGGCTGGCTGAAGCCTACCAGCAATTCAGCGGCGCGTGGCCAACCCAAAGGCTGTGCCCCAGGATGAGTGGCGGTCCGCAGTACCGGTGAGAGCGTGACGAAGTCGACTCCCATCGCCATGGCCAAGTCCAGCTCAGCGGCATCATGACACGAGGCTGCGAGCCATTGCCGGAGCGGGAGCGGCCTGCCCTGTCCGGCATGATCACGCAGCTGTTCAGCCGTCAGATGCCAGCCGGCCACGGGAAATTCGTCCGCCCATTCCAGCGGTCCCTTCAGCATCAACTGCGCCCGCCCGGAACACATCGCGATGATCTCGGCCGCCAACGCTCGGTAAGCAACGTGGGGCAGGGATGGCGCTCGAAACTGGATTAGCCGGATGCCCGCATCCAGTGCCCGAGCAACGCCGCCCAGCAACTGTTGAGGAGACAGGCCATCAGGCGTAATCAGGTACTGATCGGGCAGACGCGCCGCCGTAATGATCGGCCGGTTCGCCGCCGGAAAACGGTAGTTCGGCAAGTCCGCAGGCTCCACCCAGGCCAGCGGTTGGCCCTCGGCGCCATGCGGCTCACCCAAGAAGGCCAGCACCTCCCAGACGTCCAGCAGAACCTGCTTGTCAGGATAATCATGGCGCACCTGAATCAGCGGACGAGTTTCGGTGACGGCGATGTTCAGCTCTTCCTGCAGCTCTCGCGCCAGCGCGGCCTCGACGGTTTCGCCGGCTTCGACCTTACCGCCTGGGAACTCCCAGAGCCCGCCCTGATGTTTGTCGAGCGGGCGCTTGGCGATCAGAACGAGGCCGTCAGGGGAGCGGATCACCGCGGCGGCGACATGGATTCGGTTCATGGCTAATTCATTAGCTGGAAGGTGGAAAGAAGTGTCGGGGCAGTCCGCACGGCCTGCCGCGCTCTGTCTTCAAGCCTCCAGCTTAAGGCTTCAACTGCTTTACGTTCGATATTCGGCATTGATCCGCACGTACTCATGCGACAGATCGGTGGTCCAGATGGTCTCGCTGCAGCTACCGCGGCCCAGCTCGATACGAATCTCGATCTCCTCCTCGGCCATCACCGCAGCGCCCTGCTCTTCCGTGTAGCTCGGCGATCTGCCGCCTTTGCTGGCGATACAGACCGCGCCGAGATGAACATCGATCTTGCTGACATTCAACTCCGGCACGCCGGCACGGCCAACCGCCGCGAGGATGCGACCCCAGTTCGGATCGGAGGCGAACAGTGCGGTTTTGATCAGCGGCGAGTGGGCAACGGCATAGCCGACATCCAGGCACTCCTGATGGTTCTTGCCGCCGTTGACTGTCACCGTGACGAACTTGGTGGCGCCTTCGCCGTCGCGCACGATGGATTGCGCAACGTCCATGCTCACCTCGAACACGGCCTGCTTGAGCTTGGCGAACAGCTCGCCGCTGGCTTCGGTGATTTCCGGCAACGCCGCCTTTCCGGTCGCTACCAACATGCAGCAGTCGTTGGTCGAGGTATCGCCATCGATGGTGATGCGGTTGAAGGACTTGTTAGCCGCATCGCGTAGCAGGTCCTGCAATACGGCCTGGCTGACCTTCGCATCGGTAGCGATGTAGCCGAGCATGGTGGCCATGTTCGGGCGGATCATGCCGGCGCCTTTGGAGATGCCGGTAACGGTAACGGTAACGCCCTGGTGCTCGAACTGACGGCTGGCACCCTTGGGCAGGGTGTCGGTGGTCATGATGCCGGTTGCCGCTTCGGCCCAGTGATTTTCGTCCAGGTCAGCCAGGGCGGCCGGCAATGCCGCCTCGATCTTCTCGACCGGAAGCGGCTCGCCGATCACACCGGTGGAGAATGGCAGGATGGCCGTTTCATCGACGCCGGCCAGTTTGGCGAGGCTGGCGCAGCTACGAATCGCTGCCTGCATGCCCGGCTCACCGGTGCCAGCATTAGCGTTCCCGGTATTGGTGAGCAGGTAGCGGACCGCTCCCTGTGCACGTTGCTTGGCCAGGATGACCGGCGCGGCACAGAAGGCGTTGAGTGTGAACACGCCAGCAATGGTCGAACCTTCCGCACAGCGCATCACCACTACATCTTTACGCCCGGGCCGCTTGATACCGGCCGAAGCGATGCCGAGTTCGAACCCCGGTACCGGGTGCAATGTAGGTAAAGGACCAAGACCGACAGCCATTGATGCACTCCTTAGGAAGAATAGATGGCCTTCGGCCACCGCGAAGCAGGGATAAAAACGCCGCGAGCGGCTAAGCCGGTCGCGGCGCGGGTCATAACGGGTGGTTCAGGTTATTGGACCTGCCCGTGACAATGCTTGTACTTCTTGCCGGAGCCGCAGGGGCACGGCTCGTTGCGCCCGATCTTCGGTTCGACACGCACCGGAGCAACAGGTGCGGCGGCACCACCGGCGGCTTCTGGCTCCTCCTCGGGCTGTTCCAAGGCCGAAACTTCGGCATGCTGAAACTGCATGCGCTGCGCCAGTTCCTCGGCCTCGCGACGCAGGCGCTGCTCTTCCTCGGCAGGATCCTCGCGGCGGACCTGGACGTGGGAAAGGACGCGAATGCTGTCGCGCTTGATCGATTCGAGCAGCTCCTGGAACAGCGTGAACGACTCACGTTTGTATTCCTGCTTCGGGTTCTTCTGGGCGTAACCGCGCAGATGGATACCGTGACGCAGATGATCCATGGTCGACAAATGATCTTTCCACAGATCATCAAGCACACGCAGGACGATTTGCTTCTCGAAGGATCGCAGCGCCTCTGCGCCAGCCATTTCTTCCTTCTCGTTGTAGGCGTCGATCAGGGCCTGCAGGATGCGCTCGCGCAGGGTTTCCTCGTAGAGCTTCTCGTCTTCGTCAAGCCACTGCTGAACCGGCAAACGAACACCAAAATCGCTGTACAGCACCGCTTCTAGGCCGGTGATATCCCACTGCTCTGGTAGCGACTGCGGCGGAATGTGCTGGCTGATAGCGGAATCGAGCGCTTCACGTCGGAACTCGGCGATGGTCTCGCCGATTTCATCGGCCGCAAGCAGACTGTTGCGCATGTGATAGATGACTTTGCGCTGCTCGTTGGCAACGTCGTCGTACTCCAGCAGCTGCTTGCGCATGTCGAAGTTTCGACCTTCGACCTTGCGCTGCGCTTTCTCGATGGCGTTGGTGACCATGCGATGCTCGATGGCCTCGCCGGATTCCATGCCCAGCGCCTTCATGAAATTCTTGACGCGATCCGAGGCGAAGATGCGCATCAGGCTGTCTTCAAGGGACAGATAAAAACGGCTGGAACCGGCATCGCCCTGACGACCGGCGCGACCGCGCAGCTGGTTGTCGATACGACGCGATTCGTGACGTTCGGAAGCGATCACATGCAAACCACCGGCTTCGAGAACCGCCTGATGGCGTTTCTGCCAGTCGGCCTTCAACTGCGCAACCTGCTCTTCCGTGGGGTTCTCCAGCGCAGCGACTTCAACCTCCCAGTTGCCGCCGAGAAGAATGTCGGTACCGCGACCGGCCATGTTGGTGGCGATGGTCACCGCGCCCGGGCGACCGGCCTGCGCAATGATCTCGGCTTCCTTGTCGTGGTGCTTGGCGTTGAGCACCTTGTGCTCGATGCCTTCCTTTTCCAGCAGCCGCGACACGTACTCGGAACTCTCGATCGTCGCCGTACCGACCAGAACCGGGCGGCCGTTGTTCTGGCAATCCTTAATGTCGGTGATGATCGCAGCGAACTTCTCTTCCTGGGTCAGATAGACCAGGTCGTTGTAGTCCTTGCGCGCGAGCGGCTTGTTGGTCGGAATGACCATGACCGGCAGGCTGTAGATCTGCATGAACTCGAAGGCTTCGGTATCGGCGGTGCCGGTCATACCGGAAAGCTTGCTGTACAGACGGAAGTAATTCTGGAAGGTCGTGGAGGCCAGGGTCTGGCTCTCCGGCTGGATCGGCAGGTTTTCCTTCGCCTCGATGGCTTGGTGCAGACCTTCGGAAAGACGGCGACCTGGCATGGTACGACCGGTGTGCTCGTCGATCAGCAGAACCTGGTTGTTCTGCACGATGTATTCGACGTTGCGATGGAACAGTTTGTGCGCGCGCAGACTGGAATAGACATGTGTCAGCAATCCCAGATTGTGTGCGGAATAAAGACTTTCGCCTTCGGCCAGTAGCCCGGCGCGGGTGAGCATCTCCTCGACGAACTGGTGGCCCTGCTCGTTCAGCTCGACCTGGCGGGTCTTTTCATCGATGGAAAAGTGGCCCTCTTGAGTGACGACACCCTCTTCTTCCTCGATGTGCTGCGTGAGCAGCGGAATCAGCTGGTTGATCTGCTGATAAAGCTTGGAGCTGTCCTCGGCTTGACCGGAAATGATCAGCGGCGTCCGCGCTTCGTCAATGAGGATCGAGTCCACCTCGTCGATCACCGCGAAGTTGAGTTCGCGCTGGTTCTTGTCCGCAAGGCTGAACGCCATATTGTCGCGCAGGTAATCGAAGCCAAACTCGTTGTTGGTGCCGTAGGTAATGTCGGCGGCATAGGCGGCACGCTTTTCTTCCGGTGGCTGGAATGGCGTGACGATGCCTACGGAGAGACCGAGGAACTCGTATAGCGGACGCATCCAGTTGGCGTCGCGGCGCGCCAGGTAGTCGTTCACCGTGACCACGTGAACGCCCTTCCCAGCGAGCGCGTTGAGGTAGACCGCGAGCGTTGCCACCAGGGTCTTGCCTTCACCGGTGCGCATCTCGGCGATCTTGCCCTCATGCAGGGTCATGCCACCGATCAGCTGTACATCGAAGTGACGCATGCCCATCACGCGCTTGCCGGCTTCGCGGCAGACCGCGAAGGCTTCGGGGAGAATCTGGTCGAGGGTCTCGCCTTGGCCGAGGCGGGCCTTGAACTCTTCGGTTTTGCTTCGCAATTGCTCGTCGGACAGAGACAGCATCTGCTCTTCGAGCGCATTGACGGCTTGTACCGCCTTGAGCATGCGCTTGACCTCACGGTCATTCTTGCTACCAAAGAGCTTCTTCATTAAAGGCGCAAACATATCGACAAGGACTTCCATGCTGGGGATGGAGGCACGGCCGCGGGGCCACCACGGCTGCGTGCAAAGGGGGCATTCTACTCGGAAACGTCCGAGAGGAAAGGTGCCTTACTGCGCAGCCAAGGCAGCCAAGCATGCGGTAAATTGCCGACCGCACGGTCACGTCCGAAGCCGCAAGGGCTATCTGCCAGCACATGCGGCCCAACTACAGATGGGCCAGTTGCTTATCTACGTTCACCGCCTCGATCGGCCGACCCGGCGATATCCGAGGCTTCTGCTAAGATAGCCCGCTCATCCTTTCCAGTTCGAGCCTTGACCATGTCGCTGCGTCCCCTGCCGGCCCGTGCACCCGTTGCGCTGCTACGCGAGGCGAAGCCGCTGAAAGCCTTGTTCGGCGAGGCAAGACGGCTCGACCACCTGCAACGGCTGGTCGAAAGCCAGTTGCAGCCCGCAGCGCGAGAGTATTGCCGTGTGGCCTCGTGGCGTGAGGGCACTCTTCTCCTCATCGTCACCGACGGTCATTGGGCGACGCGTCTGCGCTATCAACAACGCCGCTTGCAACGGCAACTGCAAGGCATGAACGAATTCACCGGGCTGAACCGGATCCAGTTCAAAGTCCAACCTCCCGAGGCGCCCCGATATAAACCCGGGCCGGCACCGGAACTGTCGGCAAGCGCAGCGGACAACATCCAGCAAACCGCGCAGGGCATTACAGATCCGAGACTCAAGGCCGCGCTCGAGCGACTCGCCAGCCATGCCCAGCCGGCCAAAGACGACTGACCCGCGCGTATCTGCGCATGACGCGGTCGCAACCCAACCTAGTCAGCGTTAGCATGTTCGCGGACTCAATCGAAATCGAGGTATTGATGCCTGCCCTCTCGAAAGGCGACCGATCGTGCTGATCGGCGCCCTGTTGATCGCCACCTGGGTGATCCTGCTGATTCGCTATCCCGTTCGAGCGATTCCAATCTCACTGGGAGCATTATTCGGGTTGGGCCTGGTTGCCGCGTGGGTGATCTGGCAGGAACAACGTGAAGTACGCCTGCTTGCTCAGCTCGAACTACGGTTGGAATACGCACCCGCGACCTGTCCGGCGGCACAGCCGCTGCGTATCACGATCGACAACCATAGTCCGCAGCCATTGCGAAGCCTGCGTTGGGAGATCGGCGCCTATTCGCCCGGCTCCAGCCTAGATTTGGTGACATCGAACTACGACGCGCCTCAATACCGCGGGCCGGGTGACCTGCAACCCGGCCAACGCTGGGAATCCTGCTTCCCCTTGCCGCCGCTGCGCGCCGGCTATCGCGGCAGTAGCCTGGAGTTTCGGGCCGAGCGGCTTCAAGGGCACTTCGACCATTGAGATGGCCATAGGACACACAAGCGCTTTTCATTCGTCGCCGGGCGGCATATGCTGTATAAAAAACCAGTAACTCAATTTAGCCGAGGTGGTTGATGGCCGTCGAAGTGGTGTACCGCAGCAGCCGGGACCTGGAGCGTTTATTCATGGATAAAGCCGAAGCCGATCGTCACGACAAAATGCTTGAGCTGGCCGAAGCCCTCGCTGCGGCGTTGCAGAAGGCCTCTCCATCCCTGAGCGAACAGCAAGCCGATGACATAGGCATCTTCATGGCCCGGCATCGAGACCTGTTTGCCAAGGCTTTCAAGAACAATCCAGAAGTACTTACTGAGCTGCCAGCCACGACCGAAGAGTGATGGCGCCCCCCTCATCGCACCCGTCCGGTGCTACGTATCGCCACAGGGAAACACGCCCAACGGGCGAAACTTGTCATTCGATCCGCCGGTCCATTGCGTGCAGTCATCCAAACCAGGTAACCGGCATGGACAGTCCATTCAAAAAAATCAGCGATGTGTTTCAGCCCCACTACAACGTCAATTTCAGCATCGAAAAACCTGACGGCAGTATTCTGCTGACGCTGACTGACGCAGCTGGCGTGGCGGTCAAACGATTCATTAGCACCAGCCAATGGCGGGACCAGCAGCAGCTCGAACGCTTGATCACCAGCCTGCAGTTCAGCTTGGCGATCGAACGTGGTGAACACGCCAGCCTCTATCGGCTGGCCAAGCATTCAACCTCAGCCACTCAATAATCGACGCCTGACGCCTGCAGTAGCTGCTACCCCCGCGCTGTTCTTCCGACAAAAATAAAAAGATTTCTGGTTCTGCCGACTCGATGTTTTGACACCGCGCGCCGCACCACTGCGCCCGTCTCGGTCGCTTTCGCCTTCATCCGAACCGATCAGAGCCAAGCCAAAGCCTTGGCGCGAGCTACAGCCTGCGTACGCCTGGCGACGCCCAGCTTGGTATTGATACGACGAGCATGGGTTTTGACGGTGTGAAGCGAAATAAAGAGTTGTTCGGCAATTTCCTGATTCGAACATCCCTGAGCGATAAGGCGCAGTACCGTGAACTCACGATTGCTTAGAACCACCTCCTCGTTTGACGCAACAGCCTCGTCAGGCTCACGCTCGAACTGCAGAAGCCGATCTCGCAGACTTTCACCTTTATTGACTGGCAAAATTCTGGCGAGCCATTGTGGTTGACGATGCTGCAATTCGTACAACGGCTTAATCAAG
The DNA here is from genome assembly GCF_019355055.1 of Pseudomonas sp. MTM4. NCBI lineage: Bacteria > Pseudomonadati > Pseudomonadota > Gammaproteobacteria > Pseudomonadales > Pseudomonadaceae > Pseudomonas > Pseudomonas sp. MTM4. The sequence goes on along the minus strand of NZ_CP048411.1, from coordinate 4,059,363 downwards.
TGCTGCCTTGCCGCCTCCCCAAGGGCTTTGCGCAGCTCCACTTCCGCCTCTTCATGCCGACCATCCAGCTGCAGCGCTTCGGCCAACGTGAACCGGCACTCACAGGCCAGACCTAATCGCTGTGAACGCAGATTCTGCTCGATCAGCTCGCGCAGCGTGTCGATGGCCAGCGAGCAACGTCCCGACAGCAGATCGATCACGGCAAGATAGCGCTGCACCCGTGGCAGCAACTCGTAAAACCCCGACGGGGCCAGATAGCTGTGTCCTTTGTAAAGCTCCAGCACCTGCATGAAAACAGCCCTGGCTTTTTTCAATTGCTCCTGATGAAGCCAGGTCAGACCCGTTATCAATAGCAGGATGCCGCGGAATCGCGCCTCCGGCACATGCCGCCACTGCGCCAGCCGCTCAGCTTCACGCAACCAATGGTACGCCGTCGGAAATTCCTGCTTGCGAGCCGCCAGCTCCGCCAGCCCGGCGTAGCCAAAGAAAACGTAGGAATCCCCGCAGGTTTCAGTCTCGATTCGCCCCTGCTGATAAGCTTCCCGCGCCAGCTCGTCGAGCCCCTGATACGCCAACAGATGGCCCTGCAGCAACTTTAGGCGACCAATGATGGGGCTGTGCCTGACGTTGTCGCGCAGCACCAGCAGCGACTCGTCCAGCACACCTACCGCGCGCTCGAACTCCCCAGTCAGCTCCAGCAGCTGAATTCGGTCGACGTTGAGCATCGCTTCATACAACACGCTGCCCTTGAGCCGAGCCAGCTTCATTCCTTCGCTGTTGTAGTGCTGCGCAAGCTCGAGCCGGCTTTCAGCCATTGCGTGCTGAGATAACGCCTGATAACAGAGTACTCGCTGCGCCCAGGCATGATCTGACAAAACCTCAAGCGCCTGGAGGCAATAACTCCTGGCCTCCGGCTCCCCTCGCAGTCGCGCAAGAAAGCCACGTAGCGCTTGCCATTGGGCCAGCAGTTGCGCCTGGCGACGGGCGTCGGGCTGGGGAAAGAACTTCGCCAGATCGGCAAGACAATTATCTACCTCATCGAGCCGGGCGGAGATGATCAGTGCCCAGCCATGCAGCACGATCAGTCGAGTAGTGCTGTTGAACAAATCCTGCGGCAGCTCGCTGCGCCATTTCAGAAAATGCGAGACGTTGTCGCCGATCAGTAATTGCTCCTGTCCGTAACGCTGCAAGAAATTGGCGGCGACCTCGGGCTGCCCCGCCCAAAGCGCATGTTCCACTGCCTCACGCATCTCGCCGCGGTTGGCGAACCACTGGCACGCACGCAAATGGACCTGAGTCGGTGAAACGGTCTCCGGCATCCGTCGTAGCATCGATGCAAAGGGGCGCCACAGACGAAACCACTCACCGCAATTGTCGATCTGCCGAATGAACAGCTGGAAGGTCTTCAGCACATCCAGAATGTCGCTACCGCTTCCGTCGAGCACATGTTCGCAAAGCTGCGGTGAAAAACGTGGCATTTGCGCCAGCGCGAACAGTGCCCGGCAAACGTCTTCGCTCTGCCCTTCGAGCACTTCTCGCTGAACGTAATCTCTCAGCAATGGCGTTCCCGCTACCAGTCGCTCGCGCACCGCCTGCTCATCTGCATTCAGCAGCAACAGGCTGACGCCGGCCAACCAACCTTCGCTACCGGCCAACAATCTCTTGAAGGTGTCGTCAGCCAACTCCAGACGGTGTGCTTCGAGCAACTGCCTGAGCTCGCCGGCAGTGAGCGCCAACGCCTCGGCTTCCAGTTCGAACAGGTCACCCTGCAGCAAAAGCCGGGGCAATTTCCACGCTGGTTGCCGGCGGCTACTCACCCACCAACTGACGGACTCGGGACCTCTTTCCAGAAGCAGGTCAAGGCAGGCATCGAACTGTACGGCGGCCTCACGCGGATAGTCATCGAGCATGATCCAGAGCGGTCGCGGAAAGTCATTCAACAGATCGACGAGATCCTGCTGCACGTCTCCGCTCGGTGCCGAGGGGATACCGAGGACCCGACTCAGTTGAGCATGCAGCGCCTCGACGGAGAACGGCCGCCCGCCAAGATCAAGCCATACGAGATGCGTGTCAGCAGGCATTCGCCGAGCACACTCGTTCATCAACACGCTTTTGCCGAAACCCGCTGGTGCGCAGATCAAACGCAGGCGGCAATGGGCTTCGAGCAGTGCCTCTACCAGCCGCGGTCTGGAAATATGAATGGGGGGTAAACGCGGAATAGTCGCAACTTGAACCTGCGCGGCGGCCTCTGTGCTAAGTGCACCAGGGTTGAAGCGTACGGACATGGCGAGGTTTCTCTTATTCGTGTCAGTCCATTGAAAACGCGATGAGCGCAGCCAAAGACCCTGCTCCGAGGGCCTACAACCTTGAACCGTATCGTTGCGCTTTTGCGGTAATAACCTGCACGATCCCGCTGCTTTTGTCGACTCGAGCAAAGTGCTCAGCCTGCTTTGCGCGATATCCGGCCTCACTACTGGCTAAAAAGTATCATCCTCCGCTTCGCAAGAAAAAAAAAGGCGGCCAAACGGCCGCCTTATTCACTACATGGATTTCAATCGATCAGCGCACCCCGGCATTACGCAGAGCGGCGGGTGTGAAGTCCCGAGCCGACGCCTTGTAGCCGAACTCATGCGCTTTCTCTTCGTTGCTCATGCCGATCGCGATATAGCGACCCGAGATGATGTCGTAGAGCGCTTCGAAGGCGAAGGTTGGAACCTGATGCTGATAGTACTGCACCATATGCCCCTCACCGACGCGCCACAGCTGGCCGCGACCGTCATAGAGCTCGGATTGCACAATAGTCCAGCTATCCTCGTCGACGAAGAATCGGCGCTTGGCGTAGATGTTGCGCTCACCATCTTTGAGGTTGGCTTCGATCTCCCAGACACGGTGCAGCTCGTAACGTGCTAGATCCTGGTTGACGTGACCGGCCTTGAGGATGTCGCTGTACTTCACATCGCTGGAGTTGATTTCGAAGCTGTTATACGGGATATACAGCTCCTTCTTGCCGATCAACTTCCAGTCGTAGCGATCAGGCGCGCCGCTGAACATGTCGAAGTTGTCCGTGGTACGCATACCGTCGGACGCGGTGCCCGGACCGTCGTAGGCAACCTGCGGAGCGCGACGGACGCGACGCTGGCCGGCGTTGTAGATCCAAGCCTGACGCGGCTCTTTCACCTGATTAAGCGAGTCGTGCACTAGCAACACGTTACCGGCGAGGCGTGATGGCGCCGTTACCCGCTGCTTGAAGAACAGCAGCGCATTCTTGGCACGCTCCGGATCCAGATCCGTCATGTCGCTCGGGAACGCCACTTCATCCTCGAAGTGCACCAGTGTGTAGCTGCCGTTCGTTTGCGGGGTAGCCTGGACGATATTGCGGCGTACGTTACCCCCACGGTAACGGGTGATGTGGTTCCAGACGACTTCCAGACCACTCTTCGGAATCGGGAAGGCGTAGTAGCGACTGTCGGCGAAATTGTCGACCCCGTTACCCCCGGCAACCAATTCGGTATTCAATGCGCTTTTCTTGGCCGCTTCGTAAATGGCGTCAGGCACAGCAGCGCTGCGATGCGTCGGGAATACGCGAATCTTGTAGGTTTCCGGATAACGCTTGAACATCGCCTGCTGACCTGCGGTCAGCTTGTCCTTGTACTGCTCGACGTTCTGCGCGGTGATGACGAACTCGGGTTTTTCGTCCTTGAAGGGGTTGGTCAGGTGGCCGTTAACCAACGGAGCGGCATCGGTAGGCAGACCGCCAGTCCACGCAGGGATGGTCCCGTCGGCGTTACCGGCTTTTTCGGCACCGAGCGGAGTCAATGAAGTGCCGAGCTTCGCGGCTTCCTCGGGAGATACAGCGGCCATGACGCTGCTTGCGAGCAGCGAGAGGGCCAAGACACTGAATAGTTTTCTTGTTGTTTTCATACGCTTCCAGTTCCTCTTGATCTTGTTTTGGCCGGAGGCCTTGCATGAAGCTAGTCGCGCGGCGGAGCCTTTCGCGGGCCCCGCTCGACGACTTTGAAGCGGCCTCCTTTAGAAGTTCACACCTACGCTCAGTGCGAGGAAGTCACGGTCGACCAGCGTGTTGTAATCGCCACCGAAGAAGTCGGTGTACGACAGGCTGGCGGTGTAGGTGTTCTGGTAGACGGCGTCTACGCCAACGCTGATAGCCTTGGAACCTTCGTTGAACAAGCCGTTAGGGCCATAGCCGTCGACGTCATGAGAGAAGGATAGGTTCGGGGTCAGGTTCACCCCGGCGAACACGTTGCTGTAATCGGCCAGCGCGCGCAGACGGTAGCCCCAGGAGTTGGCGGTTACGAAGCCGTCCCAGCCATATCGCGCCTCCGAAGCGGCGTTGCTGGGTTGGGTTCCAGCCGGGGAGCCGTAAATTGCGTCTCGCCCATAACGCACATCACGCCTACTTTCTAACCCACCAACGTGCGCGTAGCCGATTTCGCCAACGAGCGTAACCCGTCCGGCACCAAGCACCTGATCGAAGAAGTGTGTGAATGTTGTTTGAAGCTGCGTTACTTCTTTCCGGTTGTAACCATGCGTATCGAGACCAGCTTGAGCGGCGGCCAAGCCAGGGCCACCAGCTAACAATGCTTCAACAAAGCTCAGCGCCAATCTACCCGTGGTGTCAGTAGTATTAATTTGAATGGGCAGATTCGGCCTATAGCTCAACTCGCCCGACCACGCAGTGCCGGTGGGCAGGGTTGTGGAAAAGCTAAGCCCGTATAGACGTATATCTTCCGGGTATTCAAGAAAATACTGCCCATTGCCAAGCAAAAGAGCTTGAGCAGTTGAAATTTGCCCAGCACCGGCCGCTTGAAGTGCACCACCAATCACTAAGGGATTGCTTGTGTTTTGCATACTCAAGTTAGGCGTGCGGCTGTGGTAATTCATGAAGTAAGCACCATATTCCGTAGCATCACCAAGCCAACGCAACGCAACCCCGAACTGACCAGAATCACGAGCGTCACGATCGCCGCCGCGAGGAACCATTAACCCCTCGTCAGTTACCGTCAAGCCTGCTTGTTGCAAAGCAGCAGTTTGAGCCGCACCGAATGGGCCAAGGATGTGATAGTTGTTGTCACAACCGTCGGCCGCTACGTCTGCGCTAGAAAAGAAGGTGCCGCAGTTATCGACGATGGTCTGATCCCACTCCAACTGATAGAACGCCTCCATGCTCAGGCGATCACTCAGGCTCTGGGACACATACAGCATATTGACCGGAATCAAACCTTCCTTGATTTCCGCACCTGGGCGGCGGAAAGCTGCGGCGTCGAGCGGGTTGATGGAGTTGATCGAGTTACCGATAAAGGTACTTTCACCCCAACTAACCACTTGCCTACCGACACGTACCGTGCCGGGCAAATCGCCTACGTAATAGTTGTGGTAAAGGAAAGCATCGAGAATCTGGGCACCGGAAGACTGCGCAGCCTCTTTACGGTTGCTGTCGCTAATATCCTTGAACAGACGATCTTCATCCTTCAGTTCAAAGTCATACCAGTACTTGCCACGAATGAATGCGCCACTGTCGCGATAGCGCAGTTCGAGGTCATGAATGCCTTTAAAGATTTTCGAGAAGGTCTCGCCCTTTTTGAAGTTCAGACGGCCATCGTCACCAGTCTGAGTAAAGCCGGTACCGCCATTGGCTGCACCTACCAGATCCATATCGGGATCATCCATTGCCCAACTAGCCCCAACGGACATTGCCGAGTCGAATTGCCCCTCGATTTCCCCGATATTGAAACTAACGGCATAAGCCGGTGCGGCAGTTCCCAGCGCAACGGCGAGAGCCAATGCCTTGGGCTGGAAGATTCCTTGCCTTGTTGTTTTTGTCATGAGGCGCTCCTGGTTGGTTCGAAGTAGGCTCACCCTAACCACACGGCAGCGGAGGGTTAAGCGCACTAAGGTTTGATTTGTTTTGTAATCCTAAAGTATGAACGGCCTTCCCGTTACTGGCTTGCAACGGAGCATCACCCTATCGGAAATGCCGCCCCCAGCGAAGCTATCGAAGAGCTTAGCCGCAAGGCAAATTGGTGCAAGCCCCGAAATAGAGCAGCTGCGACGCCGTTTGCGGAAAATCTGCAGAACTACGCTCTATCAACCCCAGGCGACTTGAACCGAAGCGCCCGTAATCAGCATCGCAACTCACAGACTGTAAGGAAGGCAAAACGCTATCGGCGAGTCGGAGCGTTACCCAAGCACAGCGCCTTGGGGCGAAACGAAACAACTGAAAGGTCGAAAGCCGCTGCTAGGGCATTCGCGCCGGTCTACAGTGAGAAGCCGAGCAAACGCTAGTCGCTCGGCGCGAAGGGATAGCCCAACCGGAACAGGAAATGTGGCGAGATAGCCGCTTAGTCAGAAATCAGAGCCGAGCATTCGGCCCTGACGGGATATCAAGGCAAGCCGACTTACATTCCTTTAACGGCATAGATACCAGGAGCGTTGCGCCAATAGCCCTTGTAGTCCATGCCGTAACCGAACACGTAGCGATCAGCACAGCTGAGCCCGACGTAATCCGCTTTCAGGTCTGGACGGGCCTTGCGCTGGTGCTCCTTGTCGACCAGCACCGCGGTATGCACCGCAGTGGCACCCGCATGACGACAGAAATCGATGATCGCGCCGAGGGTATGCCCTTCATCCAGAATGTCGTCGATGATCAACACATCGCGGTCAATGAAGGAAATCTCCGGCTTGGCTTTCCAGAACAAGTCGCCACCGCTCGTCTCGTTGCGATACCGCGTGGCGTGCAGGTAGGAGAGCTCCAGCGGAAAGTTGAGCTTCGGAACCAGCTTGCCGGAGAAGATTAGCCCTCCGTTCATGACGCAGAACACCACCGGGTTACGGTCGGCCAGCTCGCCATTGATTTTTGCGGCCACCGCATCGATTGCCGCCTCAACTTCGGTTTCGGAATAAAGACAATCGGCTTCGGCCATGATCTGGCGGATATGTGCGAGATCGACGGACATGGGCGATGCTCCAAGACAGAGAAGAGAAGGAAGCAGCTCAGTCGGCTGCGCACAAAATAAGGGGCGCGACGATACCGATGCAGTTGCGACCAAGGCAAGCCCTGATTGATACATCAATAGCCGCTAACACCCCGATGCATTAATCTACGCCGGTTTATTCGACCGCCGGAGCCACCATGACCATTCGAGAGATCCGCCACCCGCTAATTCGCCACAAACTTGGGTTGATGCGTCGCGCCGATATCAGCACCAAGAACTTTCGCGAACTGGCGCAGGAGGTCGGGTCGATCCTGACGTACGAGGCGACTCGCGACCTGCCGCTGGAGAATTACAGCATCGAGGGCTGGTGCGGCCCGGTCCAGGTGGAAAAGATTTCCGGCAAGAAAATCACTGTGGTACCGATCCTTCGAGCCGGCATCGGGATGCTCGACGGCGTGCTCACTTTGATTCCCGGCGCCAAGGTAAGCGCGGTAGGCATCGCCCGTAATGAGGAAACTCTGCAGGCACACACCTATCTGGAGCGCTTGGTAGACGATCTTGATCAGCGCTTGGCGATGATCATCGACCCGATGCTGGCAACAGGCGGTTCCATGGTCGCGGCAATCGACATGTTGAAAAAAGCTGGCTGCAAGGAGATCCGTGCGCTGGTGCTGGTCGCTGCGCCGGAGGGCATCGATGCCGTGGAAAAGGCTCACCCGGACGTCATCATCTATACCGCCTCCATTGATGAGCGCCTGGACGAGCATGGTTATATCGTGCCCGGCCTGGGCGATGCGGGGGACAAGATCTTCGGCACCAAGCAGAAGGACATCTAAGATGTCGCAACCCATGGAAGAAGCGCTCGGCCGCCAAGTTCTCGCCGGCGCGCAGATGCTGTTCGTGGCGTTCGGCGCACTGGTGCTGATGCCGTTGATCACCGGCATGGATCCCAACGTTGCGCTGTTCACTGCCGGTATCGGTACCCTTCTGTTTCAGCTGGTCACTAAGCGTCAGGTGCCCGTGTTTCTGGCATCGAGCTTCGCCTTCATCGCGCCGATCATCGCGGCCAAAGGTGACTTCGGCCTGCCTGCGGTACTCGGCGGCGTAGTCGCGGCGGGCATCGTCTATATAGTTCTCGGTTTTGCGGTTCGCCTTAAAGGCCCAGGCTTTATCGACCGGCTGCTGCCACCCGTTGTAATCGCTCCGGTCATCATCTCCATCGGCCTCGCGCTCTCGCCTGTCGCGGTGAACATGGCAATGGGCAAGGCCGGCGACGGCAGCGCCCAACTGGTGCCGTACGAGACCGCCATGCTGATCTCGATGCCGGCGCTGTTGACGACGCTGCTGGTGGCCGTACTCGGCAAAGGGTTGTTCCGGCTGGTGCCGATACTTGCAGGCGTCGCAGTGGGCTATGGCCTATCGTTCGCTTTCGGCGTCGTGGATACCACCGGCATCGCCGCGGCGCCCTGGCTGGCGGTTCCGAACTTCGTCGCTCCGGAATTTCATTGGGGCGCGATTCTGTTCATGGTCCCGGTGGCGTTGGCCCCTGCGATCGAACACATCGGTGGCGTGGTGGCCATCGGCGGGGTCACTGGCAACAACTTCATCAAAAAGCCGGGGCTACACCGCACATTGCTAGGTGACGGCCTGGCCACCTCGGCCGCTGGCCTGTTCGGCGGCCCGCCCAATACCACCTACGCGGAAGTCACCGGCGCGGTGATGCTGACCAAGAACTACAACCCGAAAATCATGACCTGGGCAGCCATCTTCGCCATCGTTCTGGCCTTCATCGGCAAGTTCGGAGCGGGCTTGCTGAGCATTCCAGTGCCGGTGATGGGCGGCATCCTTTGCCTGCTGTTCGGTTCGATTGCCGTAGTCGGCCTGAGCACGCTGATCCGCCATCAGGTGGATCTGGCGGAAGCGCGTAATCTGATCATCGTTTCGGTGACACTGGTGTTCGGCATTGGCGGCATGGCGATCGGCTATGGCGAATTCACGCTGTCAGGCATCTCCCTTTGCGCGATCATCGCGCTGCTCCTCAACCTGCTGCTGCCGGGCGGAGAAGGTTGGAAGAACAAGCAGCTCGAAGAAAATAGCTGACGCGATTCTGGCCAGCCGCCTCTCTTGAGCTGGCCTTCGCCGTTGCGCGTCGAGCGGTCTGTCATCACCGTTGCAGCTATCGCTGGGCAGGAGGGGTAGACTGCCCCGATGAGCCTGCCCAACATCCCCCATCGACAACTGAGCGGAGCTGCTGTGAGCTGCTCCACTTGCGCCGCCTGTTGCTGTCGACTTGAGGTTCTTCTCATCACCGATACCGGCGTACCGGAGCGCTTTATCGATGAGGACGCCTGGGGTGGCCAGGTCATGCGCCGTCTCGATGATGGCTGGTGCGCGGCGCTCGACCGCGACAGCATGCGCTGCACCATCTATGAGAAGCGCCCGCTGATCTGCAGAGAGTTCGAACTCGGCTCGGAGGATTGCCTGGAGGAGCGAAAGGGCTCTGAACGGGCTTATCAGGACTGAGCGGGCGGGAGTGAACGGGTGAGCGCAACGTTAAGTAAGACCCATCGAGCATAAATAGCCGATGGGTTTCACCTGCGCGGCCCGCACCATGCTACGGGCACGTGGCCTCCGGCGCTTAGAACGACGCCCGATAATGCACTGCGTAACTTTCGATGCCATCGTTCGGATTCTTGATCCCGGCGTTGGAATAGTGAATTGCCCGGATACCAACTTCGTGCCCGCCTGCGAATCGCAGCCCCGCGCCGAAGCGATCTTCGAACTGGAACGATGACCCCAGATCCTTATCTTCTACTTTGGTGTTCTCGAATGCCGCAACACCGATACCCAGTTCCAGATAAGGCTTCACCGCATCTCCGGCGAACTCGTAGACGAACACCGGTGCCAGCGACACGCTATGGTTACTCGAGGTTTCGTCACCTTCCCAATAGGTGTACCCAGCATCCCAATATCCGGTGAGCCGCCCCACGCTCGTCTGGAACCAGCTGCGGTTGAAGTCGAATTGCGCACCAAGGCGATAAGTCATTGTCGACTCACCGGTCTGGCCGACGGCAGCTGTCAGGTCCAGCGCATGAACAGCAGCCACCTGACCCAGCGAAACGGCGGCAATCGCAGCGAGGGAGATCAGTTTTTTCATCGGAATTTCCTTATCGAAAAGTTGGCGTCGCTTGTTTTTTTTCGAGCATTAACTCGAATACAGAAAGCAGGCGCAGCGGGGAGTTCCTAATTAGAGTAGTCGGCTACCGTGCCGTTTTCGCCCCAAAGTACCGGGAGTACGCCGGCCAATTGGCGGGGATCGCCACTGCTCCAGAATCGTATCGCCGGTTCGCCATGCCCCAGCAGGTCGCGCGCTGCCAGCACCGCTTCGAGATGCCGCGCCACCGCGGCCCCGGTGTCTACCAGAGTTACGTTAGACGGCAGCAGCTCGGTTAGCAGCGGTTTGATGAACGGATAGTGAGTGCACCCCAGTATCAGTGTGTCGCAGCCCTGCTCGATCAAAGGCTGGACGAACTCCTGCAGCAACGAACGCGTCGTGTCGCCATTGAGCTCGCCGGCCTCGATGCACTCGACCAGACCGGGGCAGGGCTGGGTGATGACCCGAACATCGCTGGCAAAGCGGTCGAGCAATGCGGCGAATTTCGCGCTTTTCAGCGTGCCGGTGGTCGCCAGCACCCCCACGACACCGCTGCGAGTCGCCTGTGCGGCGGGCTTTACCGCCGGCTCCATCCCCACCAACGGGACATTCGGATACAGCTCGCGAAGCTCGGCCACACCCGCGGCAGTTGCGGTATTGCAAGCCAGCACCAAAGCCTTGGCGCCCTGCCCCAGCAAGAAGTCAGCGATTGATCGGCACCGCTGACGAATGAATTCCGGACTTTTTTCGCCGTAGGGCACATAACCGCTGTCGGCCAGGTACAACAACGACTCCTGCGGTAAGCGCGCGCGAATCTCCCGCAGCACCGACAGCCCGCCCACGCCGGAATCGAAGACGCCAATCGGCGCGTTATCAGCCATGGCGGTCGCCGCAAACCGCACAGGCCGGGTCGCGCTTGACCTTCAGTTCGCGAAAGCGACCGGACAGCGCGTCTATCAACAGCAGCCGGCCTACCAAAGGCTCACCGAAGCCGGCGAGCAGCTTCAGCGCTTCAAGCGCCTGCAGACTACCCACCATTCCCACCAAGGGCCCCACTACGCCGGCCTCGCTACAGGTCAGTTCGGCTTCGCTGCCATGACCATAAAGGCAGTGGTAGCACGGGCTTGTCGTCACTCGCGGATCGAACACCGACAGTTGCCCCTCGAGCCGGATCGCAGCACCGCTCACCAAGGGTTTGTTCGCGCTGACGCAAGCGGCATTCACGGCTTCCCTCACGGCAAAGTTGTCGGTGCAATCGAGCACCAGATCTACCTCAGCCACAGCCGCGTCAAGGGTATCGACATCCATCGCGGCGCGGTGCGGCACCAGCTTCACTAAAGGATTGAGCCCCGACAAACGCGCAATCGCCGAGTCCACCTTCTGCACCCCGACCGAAGACGAATCATGAATGATCTGCCGCTGCAGATTGGTCAGATCGACGCTATCGAAATCCGCCAGATGCAGCTCTCCCACACCTGCGGCGGCCAGATAAAGCGCCACGGGCGACCCCAGCCCGCCCAGCCCGACGATGAGCACCCGGCTCTGCTTGAGTTTCAGCTGACCGTCGATATCGATCTGTTTCAGCAATATCTGCCTGCTGTAACGCAGCAGCTCCTCATCGCTCAGCATGTTGCTCTCCTGGATGATGAAATCATGGCCGACGGCCCAGACTGATGCGCTCGTGCCCGCCAAAATCCCTGCGGCTTTCGACGTCGGCGAATCCGCTCGCCACAAGCAGCTCGCGCACCGCCGCTGCCTGATCGTAGCCATGTTCCAGCAGTAACCAGCCGTCTTCCTGCAGATACGCCGGTGCCTGGTCGATGATCTGGCGAATGTCATCCAGACCATCCACACCGGCAATCAGGGCGCTGCCCGGCTCGAAACGCACGTCACCCTGCTCCAGATGCGGATCTCCGGCAGGGATATAAGGTGGATTGCTGACGATCAGCCGATAGCGCTGCCCCTCCACTATGGAAAACCAATGGCTTTCATGGAATCGCACGTTATCCAGGCGCAGCTGCTGGGCATTACGGGCCGCCAGCGCAACCGCCTCAGCGACGCGGTCTACACCCGTCACCTGCCAGGCCGGACGCTCGCTGGCCAATGCCAAGGCAATCGCACCCGTGCCGGTGCCCAGGTCCAGAATCTGCGCCGCAGTTGTCGGAATCAGTTGCAGCGCGGTCTCGACCAGCAGCTCGGTGTCCGGGCGCGGAATCAGCGTATGCGGCGCGACTTCGAGATCCAGGCTCCAGAACCCTTGCCGACCAAGGATATAGGCCACCGGCTCGCCACGGCGGCGGCGCGCCAGGCATTCGCTAAAGACGCGACACTGCTCGGTGTCGAGCTCCCTTTCCGGCCAGGTGTGCAAATAGCTGCGCGACTTGCCCAGCACATGGGCGAGCAACAGCTCCGCGTCGAGCCTGGCGCTTGGTGAGTCGGGCAAGTTGCTGTCGTTCAGCAGGGATTCAATGTTGGCCATAAGGTTAAGCCTCAAGCGAAAGCCTCAAACGACAACACGCCACATACTCAACTTATGGCTTGAGGCTTGCCGCCGTCGTTAATCTCCCAACGCTGCCAGCTGATCCGCCTGATATTCCTGCAATAGCGGTTCGATAACTTGCTCCACCGCGCCGCCGATGACTTCGCCAAGCGAATACAGGGTCAGGTTGATGCGGTGATCGGTCACGCGTCCCTGCGGGAAGTTGTAGGTGCGGATGCGCTCGGAGCGGTCACCGGAGCCAACTAGCAGCTTGCGGGTATCGGAGATTTCCTTGTGGGCGGCGCTATCCTGCACGTCTTGCAACTTGGCCGCCAGCCAGGACATGGCGCGGGCGCGGTTCTTGTGCTGCGAGCGCTCTTCCTGGCACTCGACGACGATACCGCTGGGCATATGGGTGATGCGCACGGCCGAATCGGTCTTGTTGATGTGCTGCCCGCCGGCACCGGATGCTCGATAGGTATCGACGCGCAGATCGGCCGGGTTGATCTCGATGGCAATCTGCTCGTCAGGCTCCGGCAGCACAGCCACAGTACAGGCCGATGTATGGATACGGCCCTGGGATTCGGTTTCCGGGACGCGCTGGACGCGGTGGGCGCCAGACTCGAACTTCAGCTTGGCGTAGACATTGTCGCCCTCGACGCGCGAGATGACCTCCTTATAGCCGCCGTGTTCACCCGGATTTTCTGAGAGGATCTCGACGCGCCACCCTTGCCGTTCGGCGTAGCGGGAATACATGCGAAACAGATCGCCCGAGAAGATCGCCGCCTCGTCACCGCCCGTACCGGCGCGTATTTCGAGAAAGACGTTGCGCCCGTCCTTTGGGTCCTTCGGCAGCAGCATGCGCTGCAGGCGGGCTTCAATTTCCTCCAGCTTCGCGCGCGCGTCGGCCACTTCCTCTTCGGCCATCTCGCGCACATCCGGGTCGTTATCCTTGAGCAGCGCCTGGGCGCCTTCGAGATCGGACTGCAGCTTGAGAAATTCCCGATAGGTGCCGATGACCGGTTCTACCTCGGCGTACTCGCGCGAATAGGCACGAAACCGCGTCTGGTCGGTGATCACCTCGGCGTCGCCAAGCAACGCCGTCAGCTCTTCGAAGCGGTCCTGCAGAATGTCGAGTTTATTGAGCAGCGACGCTTTCATGGTTTGTCCGTGCTGTCCGGCAAGGCGAAGAGTTCCTGAACGATGTTCAGTGCCTCCACTCGCCCTTCGGCAGAAAGTTTTTTCAGCTGAACGCTGGGTGCGTGCAGCAGTTTGTTGGTCAGCCCTCGCGCCAGCTGGGCCAGCGCATCCTCGGGCGTACCGCCATTGGCCAGCAGCCGCTGGGCCTTAACTAACTCTTCATCTCGAATGCGCTCCGCGTGCTGTCGATAGGACTTGAGCACGTCTACCGCAGCCAGCTCCCGTAACCGCCCCATGAACTCATCGGTTCCAGCGGCGACCAGCTCTTCGGCGGCCTGGGCGGCACCTTGTCGACTCTTGAGATTCTCCGCCACCACCTCATGCAGATCATCGACTGTATAGAGGTAGACATCGTCCAGCTCGCCGACCTGCGCCTCTATGTCGCGGGGCACGGCGATATCGACCATGAACATCGGCTTGTGCTTGCGCTTCTTCAGCGCCTGCTCCACGGCGCCCTTGCCCAGAATCGGTAATTGGCTGGCGGTGGAGCTGATGACGATGTCGCTGTTATAGAGCTCCTGCGGGATGTCGGCGAGCAGGATCGCATGGGCGCCGAACTGCTCCGCCAGCACGCTGGCGCGCTCGAGGGTACGGTTGGCAACCACGATGCGCTTGACGCCCTGCTCGTGCAGATGACGAGCGACCAGCGTAATGGTCTCGCCAGCACCGATCAGCAGGGCCTGGCTGCGATGAAGGTCGGCGAAGATCTGCTTGGCCAGACTGACCGCGGCAAAGGCCACCGAGACCGGACTCTCGCCGATGGCGGTATCGGTCCGCACGGTCTTGGCGGTGCTGAACGTCGCCTGGAACAGACGCCCCAGCAGCGGACCGACGCTGCCGGCTTCGCGCGCGACGGCATAGGCCGACTTCATCTGCCCGAGAATCTGGGGCTCGCCGAGCACCATCGAGTCCAACCCGGACGCGACGCGCATCATGTGGCGCACCGCCTGATCGTCGGTATGAACGTAGGCACAGGCCCGGACATCTTCGAGATTCAGCCGATGATAATTGGCCAGCCAGGCCAGCACCGCCTCGGCCTCGACCTGGTCCTGCTCTAGGTAAAGTTCGCTGCGGTTACAGGTCGAAAGAATCGCGGCCTCTCGCGTCGGCGTGACACGGCACAGCTGCTGAAGCGCCTCGACCGTTTGTTCAGGCGTGAATGCAACACGCTCGCGCACGTCCACCGATGCGGTCTTGTGATTAATGCCAAGCGCGATGAAAGCCATGCAGGGTCGCTGATCGAAAACGGAGCGCGCGATTCTCCTACTTCGCCTGTCTCAGAACAACCATTGCCCTTCATTGTCTGTACCTATCGAGCCTTCCTACTCGCCTCGCATGCCAGCCCGTGCGCTTGCCTGACGGCTTGTGTCATGATGCCGCGACCCCAGACCAGCCTTGTAATCCCCTATGAAAAAACTCCTCGCCCTCAGCGCCCTTCTGTTTCTCGGTGGCTGCCAAAGCATCATGCAGAGCACGCCCGAAAGCAGCCCGCCGGTCGAGGAGGCCACTCCGCAAGCCGTTGAGCCAGACGCCGGCGAATATGGCTCGTTCAGCAGCGACACGCTTTATGCCCTGCTGGTGGCTGAACTGGCGGGCCAACGCAATCGCTTCGACATCGCCCTGGGCAATTACGTCCAGCAGGCCAATGCGACCCAGGATGCGGGCGTCGCCGAGCGCGGATTCCGCATCGCCGAATACCTCGGCGCCGAGCAGGCCGCGCTGGACACGGCGATGATCTGGGCGAGCAACGCCCCAGACAACCTCGACGCCCAGCGCGCCGCGGCAGTGCAGCTGGCACGTGCCGGACGTTACGAGCAATCGATGGAATATATGGAAAAGGTGTTGCAGGGTCAGGGTGATACCCACTTCGACTTCCTCGCCTTGTCCGCCGCCGAAACCGACCCGGATACCCGAACGGGCCTGCTGAAGAGTTTCGACCAGCTACTGGTCAAACACCCCGACAATCCCCAGCTCAAATTCGGCAAAGCGGTGCTGCTACAGCAGGACGGTCGGCCGGAAGAAGCATTCGCATTGCTCGAAGCGCAGTCCGCCGGCGAGCAGGAAGTGCCGTCGATACTGCTCCAGGCTCGCCTGCTACAGATCCTCGAACGTGGCAAGGAAGCGCTGCCGTTGCTGGAGAAGAGTCTGCGCCGGCATCCCGAAGACAAACGCCTTCGCCTGACCTACGCGCGCCTGCTGGTCGAGCAGGATCGCCTCGACGAGGCCATGGGTGAATTCGCCACGCTGGTCCAGCAGCACCCCGGCGATGACGACCTGCGTTTTTCCATGGCGCTGGTATGCCTTGAAGCACAAGCCTGGCGCGAAGCGATCGTATATCTGGAAGACCTGATAGCGCGCGGCAGTCACCGCGATGCGGCCCATTTCAACCTCGGCCGAGCCTATCGCGAGCTGAACCAGCCCGAGCAGGCGCTAAGTGCCTTTTCCAAGGTCGGCCCTGGCAATGAGTATCTGCCGGCAAAGCTGATGCAGGCGGAGCTGCTGTTCGCCCTGGATCGCAACGAAGAAGCCTCGCGGTTGCTGGCCAGCGCCCGCGACGAACAGCCCGACTATGCCATCCAGCTGTATCTGATCGAGATCGAAGCACTCTCCGGCCAACAGCGCCTCGACGCGGCCTGGCAACTTACCGAGCAAGCGCTGCAGCAGTTTCCAGAGGACCTCAACCTGCTCTATACCCGCGCGATGATCGCCGAAAAGCGTGGCGACCTGGCGCAACTCGAGCAGGACTTACGCTTCATCATCGAGCGCGAGCCCGACAACGCCATGGCCATCAACGCGCTGGGCTACACCCTTGCCGATCGCACCGATCGATACGAGGAAGCCCTCGCCCTCATCGAGCAGGCCTACCGGCTCAGCCCCGATGACGCCGCTATTCTCGACAGCCTCGGCTGGGTCAATTATCGCCTGGGCAACCTGAAGGAAGCGGAAACCCAGTTGCGCAAAGCCCTCGAGCGCTTTCCAGACCACGAAGTCGCCGCCCACCTCGGCGAGGTGCTCTGGGTGTCTGGCAAAAAACGTGAAGCGCGGGCCGTCTGGGCCGAAGCGCTAAAGCAACAGCCGGACAGCCAGATACTGCGTGAAACTATCAAACGCCTGACAGGCTCGGAGAATCCCTGACCCATGAAGCTGATGCGCAACCTGCTGATCCCCGCTCTCGTGCTGTTGCTCGCCGGCTGCGCCGGTCTCGGCCCGCAGGAATCGATCGAAGGCCCCGGCAACAAGGAAGACTGGACAACTCACAAGGCGCGGGTCAGTGAAATCGATGGCTGGCAGATCAGCGGCAAGATCGGCATTCGCGCGCCGCAGGACTCGGGCAGCGGCACGCTGTTCTGGCTGCAGCGTCAGGATTATTTCGATATTCGTCTCTCCGGCCCACTGGGGCGTGGCGCCACTCGCCTGACTGGCCGGCCTGACGCCGTCGCGCTGGAAGTCGCGGGCCAGGGCCGTTACGAAGCCGAATCCCCGGAAGCGCTGGTGGAAAGTCAGCTCGGCTGGCAATTGCCCGTATCGAGCCTGCTCTGGTGGGTGCGCGGACTCCCCGCGCCGGACAGCCGCAGCCGTATCGCGCTGGACGCCAACGGCCGCCTCGCCAACCTGCAGCAGGACGGCTGGGACATCCAGTATCTCGGCTACAGCGAAGAAGGCGGCTACGCGCTGCCGTCGCGCATCAAGCTGGCAGGCCGCGACCTGCAGATCACATTGGTAGTCAAGGACTGGCAGCCGCGCCAGCTCGGCCAATGATGCACAGGCTGACCCTGCCGGCCCCGGCCAAACTCAATCTGATGTTGCACATCCTCGGTCGTCGCGCCGATGGCTACCACGAGCTGCAGACGCTGTTTCAGTTTCTCGATTACGGCGACGAACTGACCTTCACGCCTCGTGCCGATGGCCAGATCCAACTGCACACCGAGCTGCCGGGCGTCGATCATGAAAACAACCTGATCGTACGTGCCGCCCGCCTGCTGCAGAGCCACAGCGAATGCAGCCAGGGCGCCGACATCGAACTGATCAAGCGCCTGCCCATGGGCGGCGGCATAGGCGGCGGCAGCTCCGATGCGGCAACCACGCTTATCGGGCTCGATTACCTTTGGCAGACAGAGCTGGGCGAGGACCAGCTGGCGAAGATCGGCCTGTCGCTTGGGGCCGATGTGCCGGTATTCGTGCGGGGTTATGCGGCCTTTGCCGAAGGGGTTGGCGAGCGCTTGCAACCGGTCGAATTGAGCGAGCCGTGGTTCCTCGTAATCGCCCCGCAAGTCTCTGTTAGTACAGCGGAAATATTTTCCGACCCAGAGTTGACACGCAATACCCCCGCCATTACAGTTCGCAGCCTTCTTGCAGGGGGCGGTCATAACGACTGTCAGCCGGTGGTCGAGAAGCGTTATCAAGAAGTTCGTAACGCTTTGAGCTTGTTGAACAATTTTGTTCCAGCAAGAATGACCGGCACTGGAGCTTGTGTGTTTGGGAGCTTCCCAAACAAAGGTGAGGCTGATAAAGTTTGCCGCCAACTTCCAGCCGATTTACCAGCTTTCGTAGCTCAAGGCCGCAACATTTCGATGCTGCACCGAAGGCTCGCGCAACTGGCGCAGGAAGTAAGTAGTTAGAGGTTGTACGTTACAGGGGCGTCGCCAAGCGGTAAGGCAGCAGGTTTTGATCCTGCCATGCGTTGGTTCGAATCCAGCCGCCCCTGCCATAACCTTCGGGTTAGTGCAGCAGCAACACTTCAAGTTTTATATCCACAGGGGCGTCGCCAAGCGGTAAGGCAGCAGGTTTTGATCCTGCCATGCGTTGGTTCGAATCCAGCCGCCCCTGCCAAACATCACGAGAGCTGTTCAAAACGCCTGGCCTTTTGAACAGCTTTTTGTTTCATCGGATCCACCCTCAGGCAGGTACTGCGCGTGTCCAAGATGATGGTCTTCACGGGGAACGCCAACCCCGACCTGGCCCGGCGTGTTGTACGTCAGCTGCATATCCCCCTCGGTGACGCCTACGTCGGAAAATTCTCCGACGGCGAGATCAGTGTCGAGATCAACGAGAACGTTCGCGGTAAGGACGTCTTTCTGATTCAGCCGACCTGCGCCCCTACCAATGACAACCTGATGGAATTGGTGGTGATGGCAGATGCCTTCCGCCGCTCCTCCGCTACCCGCATCACGGCAGTCATTCCCTACTTCGGTTACGCCCGCCAGGATCGCCGTCCGCGCTCCGCTCGCGTACCGATCAGCGCCAAGGTCGTGGCCGACATGCTCGATGTGGTTGGGGTCAACCGCGTCCTTACTGTCGATCTGCACGCCGATCAAATCCAGGGCTTCTTCGACATGCCGGTAGACAACATCTACGGCTCGCCGGTCCTGGTCGATGATATCCAGGCTCAGCGCTTCGAGAACCTGATGATCGTTTCCCCCGATATTGGCGGTGTGGTGCGTGCTCGCGCCGTGGCCAAGTCGCTGGGCGTGGATCTGGCCATCATCGACAAGCGTCGCCCGAAGGCCAACCAGTCCGAAGTGATGCACATCATCGGTGATATCGAAGGCCGTACCTGCATCCTCGTCGACGACATGGTCGATACCGCCGGCACCCTGTGCCACGCTGCGACCGCTTTGAAAAATCACGGCGCTTCGAAAGTCTATGCATATTGCACGCATCCGATTCTGTCCGGTCGCGCCATCGAGAACATCGACGGCTCGGTACTCGACGAACTGGTGGTGACCAATACCATTCCGCTGTCCGCAGCGGCACAAGCCTGTACCCGTATTCGCCAATTGGACATCGCGCCAATGGTGGCTGAGGCGGTTCGCCGCATCAGCAATGCTGAATCGATCAGCGCGATGTTCCGCTAAGCCGAAAGCTTGGCCCTTCGCGCCGAACGAAAATGTGCCCCGCCGCGTGCGGGGCTTTTTGCCCAACCGCCCGATAGCACTGGTCGCGAGTGTTTCGGGCGCGTTGTTATCCTGGAGAAACACAATGACTGACTTCACTCTGAATGCCCAAGTGCGTTCCGACCTGGGGAAAGGTGCGAGCCGCCGCCTGCGTCGTAACGCCAACCTCGTCCCAGCCGTAATCTACGGTGGCGACAAGGCTCCGCAATCCATCAGCCTGCTGGCCAAAGACCTGGCCAAGATGCTGGAAAACGAAGCTTCCTTCAGCCACGTGCTGACCCTGGACGTCGATGGCCAGAACGAATCCGTTCTGATCAAGGCGCTGCAGCGTCATCCGGCCAAGGGCTTCGTTCTGCACGCTGACTTCGTTCGCGTTGTCGCTGGCCAGAAGCTGACCGCTATCGTTCCTCTGCACTTCATCAACCAGGAAACCTCGGTTGGCGTGAAGCAGCAGGGTGGCGAAATCCTGCACAACCTCAACGAAGTTGAAGTCTCCTGCATGCCGCAGGATCTGCCGGAGTTCATCGAGGTCGACATGGCCAAGGTCGAAGTGGGCCAGGTTCTGCACATGACCGACCTTACGCTGCCGAAAGGCATTGAACTGGTCGCTCTGGCACATGGCAGCGATCTGCCGGTCGCCAACGTTCACGCTCCGCGCGTGAGCAAGGAAGACGCACCGAAAGAAGAAGGCGCTGCCGAGTAATCCACTCGTCATCACCTGAGGAAGGGCCTCTGCCGTGACCGCCGTTAAACTGATCGTTGGCCTGGGTAATCCAGGCCCTGAGTACGACCAGACCCGGCATAACGCAGGGGCCCTTTTCGTTGAGCGTCTGGCCGCCCACAAGGGCGTCAACCTCAGCGTCGATCGCAAATACTTCGGGCTGGTCGGCAAGTTTCGCCATCAGGACGAAGATATCCGCCTGTTGATTCCCACCACCTATATGAACCGCAGCGGTCAGGCGGTGGCGGCACTGGCCGGATTTTTCCGAATTCCCCCCGAGGCCATCCTGGTTGCCCATGATGAACTCGACATGCCCCCCGGCGTCGCCAAGCTCAAACAGGGCGGCGGCCATGGCGGGCACAACGGGCTTCGCGACATCATCGCCAAGCTCGGCAACCAGAACAATTTCTACCGCCTGCGTCTGGGCATCGGCCATCCCGGGCACAGTAGCCTGGTGACGGGCTACGTATTGGGGCGAGCGCCTCAGGCCGAGCGCGAAAAGCTGGACGCCAGTATCGATTTCAGTTTCGACGTGCTGCCCGAGATCCTTGCAGGTGACTGGACGCGGGCGATGCAGAAGCTGCATAGCCAGAAAGCCTGAGGCGCAAGCACACACGACAAGGCGACGGCTGGACAGGACGCTTGCATCACAGCGCATCCCGACGCCGTTAAAGCAGTTTGGCAACGCCGGTAGCTTTCCAGCTGCCAGCCACACCGAGGCAAAGACACCATGGGATTCAATTGCGGCATCGTCGGCCTGCCCAACGTCGGCAAGTCCACCCTGTTCAACGCACTGACCAAATCCGGCATCGCTGCGGAAAACTTCCCTTTCTGCACCATCGAGCCGAACAGCGGCATCGTACCGATGCCCGATCCGCGCTTGCAGGCCCTGGCCGATATCGTCAAGCCGGAACGGATATTGCCGACGACCATGGAGTTCGTCGATATCGCCGGCCTCGTCGAAGGCGCTTCCAAGGGCGAAGGTCTGGGCAACAAGTTTCTGGCCAACATCCGCGAGACCGATGCCATCGCCCACGTGGTGCGTTGCTTCGAAGATGACAATGTCATCCACGTTTCCAATTCGGTCGATCCCAAGCGCGACATCGAAATCATTGAGCTCGAGCTGATCTTCGCCGACCTCGATAGCTGCGAGAAGCAGCTGCAGCGCGTCACCCGCAACGCCAAGGGCGGCGACAAGGAAGCCGTGGCGCAAAAGGCATTGTTGGAAAAACTCATTCCCCACTTCACCGAAGGCAAGCCGGCTCGCACGCTGCTGAAGAAGCTGGGTGACGATGAGATACAACTGGCCAAAGGCTTTCACTTGCTGACCAGCAAGCCGGTGATGTACATCGCCAACGTTGCCGAAGACGGCTTCGAGAACAACCCGCACCTGGACGTGGTCAACGCCATTGCCGCCGAAGAAGGCGCCGTCGTGGTGCCAGTGTGCAACAAGATCGAAGCGGAAATCGCCGAACTGGACGATGGCGAGGAAAAGGACATGTTCCTCGAATCCCTCGGCCTCGAAGAGCCGGGCTTGAATCGCGTGATCCGCGCCGGCTACGAACTGCTTAACCTGCAGACATACTTCACCGCTGGCGTGAAGGAAGTTCGCGCCTGGACCGTAAAGGTCGGCGCTACCGCGCCCCAGGGCGCAGGTGTCATTCACACCGATTTCGAAAAGGGCTTCATCCGTGCTGAAGTAGTCGCCTATAACGACTTCATCCAATACAAGGGCGAAGCTGGCGCCAAGGAAGCTGGCAAATGGCGCCTGGAAGGCAAGGAGTACATCATCAAGGATGGTGACGTGATGCACTTCCGCTTCAACGTCTAAGCCGAAGCAGTAACTTCAGCAAGCTTCGTGAAACTCCTGAAGGTAACGAAACAATAAAAAAGGCCGCGCATTAACGCGGCCTTTTTTTGTTCAAAAACTACCCGAATCACTTGCTCACGAAATGGAATTTGCATTTGCCCTCGTTGCCGGAGCACGACCAGTGAGGCTGGCCAGCGAGGCGCGCTCGTCCCGATGCTCCCACGGCGTTAGTCCCTCTTTTCAATCGAATAGGGGATACGCCTGGCTGCGTATGCGCGAGCATGATGGTGCGACACGACTGAGATAAAACAAGTGCGTGCCCAGGACAGATTAGGCGAGGAATGAACCGGGGCTTTTCACAGCCCTTCTTGCGCTCCTGCCTGTCGCCCGCAGCATTTGCCTCAGATGGCTTTCAATGCTGAGACAGACCAGCCCCAGCGCATGGCAGAGGCTGTGCCGGCTCCGCCAGGCAATGATACTCAGAGGTCTGTCATGTCAGCCGCACCAAGGACACGCGTCACCACTCTCCGTGACCGCATTAAGCGCAACAGTACGGTCATTACCGAATCTGGATCAAAGAACACCCAAGACCGGATCAGGGCAGCTCCGATGGGGCCATCGAGGTCGACCAGGTGGGGACGGGAAATAGGGCTATGGTTCTTCAAAGTCCGACACAGTCGTAATCAGTCAGGACTGATTTCCGTAAGCAGAAGCACACCTAATCGGAGCTACATCATGCGCACCCTGAAGCCGCTTGCCCTTGCTGTGATTGCTGCAATGTCCTCACCGGCATTCGCAGCTCAAAACTCGGCCGACGTTGATCAGTCCGGCGTCTCGCTGATAGCCACTGTCACACAGACAGGTGGTATCGATAACACAACCTCAATCACCCAGCGCGGCGTGTCCAACGAAGCGGTTGCCGTCCAGCTAAGTGGTATAGGCGACTCGATCAATCAATACCAGCAAGGCAGCGCTAACTACAGCGAAGCGCGTCAATCGGACAACATCGTAGCGGGCCTCGCCTCAGGCAACATGATCCTGCAGCACCAGGCCGTTGGTTCTGGGAATGTCGCGAACGCCACTCAGACCAATTCAACCGGCAGTGTCATTTCACAAGGCCAACATGGCAGCTCGAACTCTGCGGAGGGTACCCAGTCGGACTCCGTCGGAGCAGAGCTCTACCAGCTGCAAGTAGGCGACGGGAATTCTACTACCGCGAGCCAATCATTCGGCGAAGCAAAATCTACCAGCCAACAGTACGGTAACGACAATGTCAGCAATACCCTCCAAAACGATGCCTTAGGCGACACGGCCTATGTTTGGCAGGATGGCACTGCGAACATTGCCAGCGTGAGGCAGGACTTCGGCAATGTCTCTGATGCCACGATTTTGTCCTTTGGCATTGGCAATTCGGCGACAGTGGTTCAGTCCTCTGCCATCGCCTCGAAAGCCGAGATTGAAGGCACTGGCAACTACAACAGCGCGACGGTCACCCAATCCGATATCTTGATGAATTTCTCGAGCGAGCAGAATGGCGACCGCAACGAAGTCGTAGCGAGCCAAGGAGGCCGGCAGAACACATCCGTTTCTTCCCAGACCGGCAATGACAACGCAATCGAACTTGCACAAGCCGGCAGAGACAGCAGCGTCGCCATAGTGCAGACCGGCAATCGCAACACGGCCAGCCTCTCGCAGACCGCGGTCGGCAACGTATTGAATGCCGTGACAACAGGAAACGACAACAGCATCGTGACCGTTCAGGTTGGAGAGGGTGAGGTAAACGAACTGGATCTGGAGCAGAACGGTGAGAGCAACATCATCCAGGCCTCGCAATTCAACGAGGGCAACTACGCGCTTGTCAGCCAAGCCGGCACTGCAAACTTTGCAGACGTTTCGCAGTATGGCGCCAGCGACAGTGCCAGCGTTCTCCAGAGTGGCTCTACCAACTCGGCGCGCGTAGTGCAGCGCTAAAGCTTATTGCCGCCGGCAGTCGCGGTGCTGCCGGGCCGGCACTAGCTCAGTACGTTATCTCTAAGCGAATCTTCCAGATTGGCACTCGCTGATTGCACCACCCCAAAGCCTCGCTAACGCGAGGCTTTTAGGGCCGAACCACCCGCTCTGAAACACCGAAAAATAGCTCTGTCCCGGACATCTGTCTGACGACCGGCACGGAAACCATTCATCAGACGCGGAATATTCGCCCTGCATATGCGGTCGGAACAGGCAGACTTGCCGAAGCCGGAGCGCAGATGAACAGCCTTACCGAACCGCCATCACAGTTTCTCGACGACGCTTTCTTCGACCGGGACGCGCAGCTAGTCGCCCAGGATCTGTTGGGAACCGTGATTCGCCATTGCGTCGATGGGCTGTGGTTGTCGGCTCGCATCATCGAGACCGAAGCCTATTACGTCGACGAAAAGGCCAGCCACTCCTCGCTCGGCTACAGCCCGTCGCGGCGCGCGATGTTCATGCCGGCCGGCCATCTCTATCTGTATTACTCGCGTGGCGGGGATTCGCTGAACTTCAGCGTGCAGGGTGACGGCAACGCGGTGTGCATCAAGGCCGGCTACCCCTGGGTCGACTCGCTGTCATGCGAAGAATCCATTGCCCGAATGCGCAACAACAGCCCGGCCGCCGCTGGCGGACCGCGACCATTGACCCGCCTTTGTTCCGGCCAGACCCTGTTGTGCAAGGCATTGGGCTTGACCGTCACGGAGTGGAACACCCAGCGCATGGACCCTGCCCGGCTGCGCGTGGACGACATCGGTGCGCGTCCCGACATCATCCAGACCACGCGGCTGGGCATCCCGGCCGGTCGCGACGAGCATCTACCGTACCGTTTCGTCGATGCGGGCTTCGCCGCGCACTGCACGCGCAATCCGCTGCGCCGTGGACAACTGGAAGGCCAGGACTACGTCATGCTGCGCCGCGAGCTGTTGGCGAGTTAGTCAGCGACGCCTAGTCGTCGGCTCTCACCAGACGAATCCGGGTGATTTCCGAAGGGGCCCCGAAGCGCAGTGGCGGCCCCCAGTAGCCGGTGCCGCGACTGATGTAGACCTGCATCTCGCCGACACGCTGTAGCCCTGCCACCCAGGGCTGCTGCCACTGCACGAAGTGCATCCAGGGCCAGAATTGCCCGCCGTGCGTATGACCGGACAGCTGCAGATCGCAGCCCGCCTCCAGCGCGGCCTTCGCCGAACGCGGCTGATGCGCCAGCAGAATGCGCGGTATGTCGTTCGGGGCGCCAGCGAATGCCGCAATCGGATCGCTGCGATGGCTGGGCCTGAACAGTTCAGCCGAATAGTCAGCGATACCCGCCAGCACCAGCCGGGCGCCGCCGTGTTCGATTTGGACGTGGCGATTGAGCAGCACCACCATTCCCAGCCGCTCGAACTCAGAGATCCAGCTGTCCGCGCCTGAGTAATACTCGTGATTGCCTGTCACCACGTACACACCGTGCCGAGCGCTTAGCTGCGCCAGCGGTGCGATATCTTCAGCCAGGTCGGCAACGCTGCCGTCCACCAGGTCGCCGGTGATCACGATGAGATCAGGCGAGAGTCCATTGACTCGCTTTACGATCGCATCGATATAGCCCTGCTTGATCGTCGGGCCCACGTGGATGTCGCTGAGCTGCACGATGCTGAACCCTTCCAGCGCGGCAGGCAGGTTCCGCAAAGAGATGCCGCGCTCGACTACCCGAGCCGTTCGCCGTGCGTTGAGCAATCCGAACAGCGTCACGACCGCCACCGCAGCGATGACGCCAAGCGCCGAGCCCTGCGCTAAGCCCGACGACTCCCAACCCAGCAGCGATGCCAGTGCCAACGTAAACGCGCGCAGCAGTGAAAATATCGACAGGCTGGAAAATATCCCCATCGCCAGCAATCCGGACCACGCCAGCAACGTGTTGCCAGCCCCTCGCACCAGCACGCCGTAGCGCATCAGCACAGCAGACAGTGCGAGGTATACCCAAGCCAGAACGCTGCCGAGCAGCCCGAACGGGAGATCCGGAATCAGCGTGACGCCAACGAACACATGCAGGCCAATCAGCAATACTCCAACCAACAGTCGCCTGCTCATGCACTTCGTCTCTGGAGAAAAGGAGGACACGCCTGGATGCGCAGCGTACTTCTCTGACTGTGTTCTAGCTCGAATTCGCCGGCGCTCATGTTTTCAGCGCCTCGATCACGCTGCATTCGACGCTTGCGATACCGTCGTTCTGCTTTTCGAGTACAGCGGAGCGGTTGCTGGAGCGCCATAGTAGGGACTGTCACCGGTCGGACGAGTAGCCCGCCCGGTCGGAGGCAAGACTCTCAAAGGTAGGGCGCCCATGCAGACGCATGGGCACGCTCAGCATATTCCGCGCAGACCTAGGCGCTAGCAGTGTGGTCGACCTACCGATGAATCCTCTGAGACTGGCCAGCGCTCAAGCCACGTTGCAACCCGACGCATCGCCAGAAGACAACCGCAGCTACATCACCCCTGGCTCGGGCATCGGG
Source organism: Pseudomonas sp. MTM4 (assembly GCF_019355055.1). Taxonomy (NCBI): domain Bacteria; kingdom Pseudomonadati; phylum Pseudomonadota; class Gammaproteobacteria; order Pseudomonadales; family Pseudomonadaceae; genus Pseudomonas; species Pseudomonas sp. MTM4. The sequence continues at coordinate 4,032,656 of NZ_CP048411.1, read as the reverse complement.
TCGGGTGGCGGCGGCTCTTTCTCCAGCTGTTCGAGCACCTCGTCGGGCAAGGTGTCGCCGTCGTCTAGTTCAGTATCGCTCTCGGCGTCATCGAGATCGTTCAGAGGCGACTCGTCCGCCAACCACGGATGCAGCGGCGGATCGCTTGGAAAGGCTGTGCTGAGCATGAGGGTCTCCTCGCAGGTATGCCTGCAAAGTTAGGCAGGCACTGATCTGCATCGTTCGAACCGGTCATCCGTGACGCGTCCAGGCCTGCTCCGCCAGGCACTCGCTGAGGTAATCGAGAAAACAGGTGATGCGCGCAGCGAGCGCGGTATTGCGGTAGTACACCGCGTGGATCGGCTGCAGCACCCTGACATTCGCCTCGGCCAGCACTTCGACCAGTGCGCCCTCGGCGCGATCGCGCGCGGTCATGAAGTCAGATAAGCAAGCGATGCCTTGGCCGGCCAGCGCCAGCTGCCTCACGGTCTCGCCGCTCGATGCCCACAAGCTCGGCACGATGGACCAGGTCTCGCCGAGCGGATGACGCAGCGGCCAGTGATTGAGACTTTCCGGCTGGGTGAAGCCGATCAGGCTATGCGCAGCCAAATCCTCTACCTGCTGCGGCGCACCCCGGGCTGCCAGATACGTGGGACTCGCCACTGCACGCAAACGACTACGCCCCAGCGGCCGCGCATGCAAGGTGGAATCCCGCAGCGGACCGTGGCGCAGCGCCAGGTCGGTGCGATGCTCGAGCAGATCGATGATCTGATCGCTGCTATTCAGTTCCAGCTCGATGTCCGGATAGCGCTCGCGGAACCCACCTGTCAGCGGCACCAGCACATGCAGCATGAAGGGTGCCGAAGCATTGACCCGCAGCCTTCCCGCCGGACGCTGCAAACGACGCGACATCTGCTCCTCGGCTTCCTCTACCGCATCAAGAATCCGCCTGGCCTGAATCAGATAGGCCGCGCCCTCCTCCGTCAGCTCCAGGCGCCGGGTCGTGCGGCGCAACAGCGTGGTGGCGAGCTTGGCTTCCAGCCGGCTCAGCGCACGGCTGACACCCGAGGCGGTCTGCCCCAGCTGCATGGCCGCGCTGGAGATGGAGCCGGTATCGATGACGGCCGTGAACGCCTGCAACTCGTCGAGCGTGGTTTTCATCTGTGACTCGCAGTCAATTATGTTTGGCCTGAGCCCCGGTTTTTCCGCATGAGTCTGCGGTAGACACTGCGCGCCATGCAATCCAACCGGAGTTTCATCCCATGCCCATCGCTTTGCTCGCGCTGACCCTCAGCGCATTCGCCATCGGCACGACGGAGTTCGTCATCGTCGGCCTGATCCCCACCATTGCCGGCGATCTCGGTGTCAGCCTGCCCTCGGCCGGGCTGCTGGTCAGCCTTTACGCCCTGGGCGTCGCGATCGGCGCCCCGCTGCTCACCGCACTGACCGGCAAGGTCCCGCGCAAGTTGTTGCTGCTGTCGTTGATGGTCTTGTTCACCGCCGGCAACCTGCTGGCCTGGCAGGCGCCGGGGTACGAGTCGTTGATCCTGGCGCGCATCGTCACCGGCCTCGCCCACGGCGTGTTCTTCTCCATCGGCTCGACCATCGCCACCAGCCTGGTTTCGAAAGAAAAAGCCGCGAGCGCCATCGCGATCATGTTCACCGGGCTCACCGTCGCCCTCGTGACCGGCGTACCGCTCGGTACCTTCATCGGTCAGCAGTTCGGCTGGCGGGAAACCTTTCTCGCCGTATCCCTGCTCGGGGTGATAGCCTTTATCGGCAGCCTGCTCTTCGTGCCGCGCGACATCCAGCACAGCAAACCCGCCTCACTCGTCCAGCAGCTGGCCGTACTGAAGCAGCCGCGCCTGCTCCTGGTCTACGCCATGACCGCGGTCGGCTACGGCGGTACCTTTATCGCGTTCACCTTTCTCGCGCCGATCCTGCAAGAGATCAGCGGCTTTGGCGAAGGCGCGGTGAGTCTGGTTCTGCTCGTCTATGGTGTCTCGGTGGCCGTGGGCAACATATGGGGCGGCAAACTGGCCGACCGCCGCGGGCCGATCAGCGCGCTCAAACTGATCTTCACGCTCCTGGCGGTCGTGCTGTTCGCCCTCACCTTCACCGCCGGCAATCCCTGGCTGGCGCTGGCCACCATACTGCTCTGGGGCGCCGTGGCCTTCGGCAACGTGCCCGGTTTGCAGGTCTACGTGGTGCGCCAGGCCGAGCACTACACACCGAACGCCGTGGACGTCGCCTCGGGCCTGAACATCGCCGCCTTCAACCTTGGCATCGCCGGGGGCGCATGGCTCGGCGGACATATCGTCGCTTCCATGGGTCTCATCCATACCGCCTGGATCGGCTCGCTGGTGGTGCTGGTCGCCCTGGCGCTCACCTACTGGAGCGGCCAGCTGGATCGCAAAGCCGGTACAGCACCAGCCCATACCCCAGGCACCGATACGCACGAGCCGGTACTTACCGCCTCGCATTGAACTCAACCTAAGAAACCTCACAGGAGAACCCTTAATGACCATCCCCGCATTCGGCCTCGGCACCTTTCGCCTCAAAGATCAGCAAGTCATCGACTCGGTGAAGATGGGCCTCGAACTCGGCTATCGCCACATCGACACCGCGCAGATCTACGACAACGAAGCGGAGGTCGGCCAGAGCGGCGTCCCACGCGAGGAGCTGTTCGTGACCACCAAGGTCTGGACCAGCAACCTTGGCGCCGACCGCCTGATCCCCAGCTTGGAGGAAAGCCTGAGCAAACTGCGCCTGGAACAGGTGGACCTCACCCTGGTGCACTGGCCGTCGCCGAACGACGAGCTGGCAGTCGCCGACTACCTGGCCCGGATGATGGACGCCAAGCAGCGAGGCCTGACCCGCGCCATAGGCATCTCCAACTTCACCATCAGCCATATGCAACAGGCCATCGACGCCATCGGTGCCGAGAACATCGCCACCAATCAGGTCGAGGTGCATCCCTTCCTGCAGAACCGCAAGGTCATCGATTTCGCCCGCAGCCAGGGCATCCACATCACCGCTTATATGCCGCTCGCCTACGGCAAGGTGATGCAGGACGAGGTGCTGCAACGCATCGCCGAAGCCCACAACGCCAACCCCGCACAGATCGCCCTTGCCTGGTTGCTGCAACAGGGCTTCGCTGTAATCCCCTCCTCCACCAAGCGCGAAAACCTCGCCGCCAATCTGGCTGCTCAGGAGCTGCGCTTGACCGATGAAGAGATGCAGCAGATCGCCACGCTGGATCGCAACGAGCGCCTGGCCAACCCCGGCTTCGCGCCAGCGCGCCGGCAACGGTCGGACCGGCGGCATAAGCGTTTGAAAAAGCAGGTAGAAAAAGCACACCCGGAGGGTTGACACACAACCGCGCGGCGCGAATAATGCGCGCCACTTGGCTACGTAGCTCAGTTGGTTAGAGCATAGCATTCATAATGCTGGGGTCCGGGGTTCAAGTCCCTGCGTAGCCACCAAATTCAAAAAGGGTTCAGCGAAAGCTGAACCCTTTTTTTGTGCCTGCTGTTTAGCCAGCCGTACCGAGAACGCACCATGAGAAACGACTTCGACAACATCCGCGCCGAGCGCGAAACGCCCTACCGCACCGCCGCTGCTACCCCATCCAATCAATACGCCGGGCTCTGGAAACAGATCGCCATTGGCATCGTGGTCGGGCATCTGTCGCTGGGGTTGATTGGTGCGGTGGTCTGGATGGTGGCGGCGCAGTTGCTGGTTGGGGATGTGCAAATCGTTGCGCCGTGGGCGGGGAAGCAGGGATAAACAACCGTTGCCGCGCCGCTATTAGAACGCATAGTCTTCTGAAAATGCATCTGTGCCTTTTTTCAAATGGAGTGGAATATTTCAACCAACTGAGTGAGCGTGCTATGCAGCAAAAGGGGTTTGCGTAGCAAGAGGTGAGTTGTGTGTCCTTATAATGCTGGTGACAGCGCCAAACGGTTTGATAATGAACTGTCCTGTTAAATTAAAAAATTGATAGGCGCTCAAGTTTGTCGGGTGCTAGGGCTCAGCCGGTGATTTAGAGGCCGCTAAAGAGGTCGTTGTTTTCTTCGATTTCAAGAGCTTCAAGATGTGAAAAGTATAGCTTGGGCCTTTTAGCTACTGTCCTTCCTTTCTCGTCTGTACGATCTACTGTGCCAAAGAGTCTGCAGCGAAGAAATAGAAGGGGCTTATACCGGACAATGCTACCGGTTTCTGGGTAGGCGGTTAAGATATGATCAAGGTATTTGAAGCCCATTGAGTTAGATGTCTTGTTCTCTCTAGTTACCTCGCCTTCAAGAACAACATTCTCTCCATGGCGAAGCTCTGGAAAAAGAGGCTCCTCAGGGTCTTCATCTTCGTCATCACAAAAAATAGATTTGTCATCTTCGGTAATAATTACTTCGTCAACAATAGCGCCATTAATGTCACCGATTCTGAGACTTCTGCCTTCCGCAACTAGGGAAACTAACCCCTCAAGAATTTTGGGGTCGCTTTGAACATATAGGTCAAGAATATATTTGGGAATGTAGAGGTATTCCCCTGCATCATTCTTTATTCCAATTGAATTGTTGTTGTCGGCAAACTTAACGTCTTCAAATGGTTTTTTTTCAATGCGGCCAAGATGCTTTCCAAGACGAGCGAACCACTTTATTGCCGCCAAAGCTTTGCAAAAAATATCTTTTACGCCGAATTCGTCGAAGTCACGCTCTGCCATCTTTTGAGCGGCTTGAGTCAAATATGCAGTTGCTGCTATTCCTAAGCTAGCCTGAACCCAGCCAGACACAGTTTCAGGAATCAATGCTTCCCAAGAACCCTCTCTGACTTTTACAGGTATTTCAAAGTCAACTCCTTTGAAGGTGGGATTTATTTTGACAATGAAGTGCCGAAGAGCATGGTCAAGGCCTAGTAATGCGTCTGCTTGTTTACGGGCATCCATAATCCCTCTTTCTAGTCCTTTTCCATCATATTTGATGTATCCCAGAAAACCATCAATATCTGCGTTAGATTCAACGGACAGGTCGCTACTCATTCTTCCAAAGCTCCCTCTATGGATGCAGGCTAGAAAGTGAAACTAAAGTTAAAGCAAAATCGCTTGAGATTGGATTTTGGCAAAACGCCAGTAGGAAAACTACCGCGATAGCCGAGTCCGGTAAAGAGCTATAGGTGACTACAATGGCCGAATTTCTGGAAAAGATTAGTCTAGCCAGCATAGAGGAAGGACGGAGGCCCTGAATTATAGGGCTTTCTGGCTCAGTAGAGCGGTTCGTAGCGGATTTATAATACTGGGCCAGAGGTTCAGCCCCCAGCGAGCCAAGTTCAAAAGGGTTCAGCAAAAGCTGAACCCTTTTTGGGTCTGCCATTTTAGCCAAACAGCATCGAGTAAGCCTTCAACAAGCACACCTGGCGCTCGTCACCTCACTCAGCTAAACCGCTGCCCCGATATCGCCGGATGATAAAGCGGCTGAACCGTATTCCCCGCAGGATCGAGCACATGAAAGCTATGGGCGCCGTCGCGATGGGCGAAGGGACGGTCCAGCAGGGTGACGCCTTGGTCTTTCAGGTATTCGTACCAAGCGTGAAGTTCTTCCACGCTATCGACGATAAAGCCGTAGTGATCCATTGCCTGGACGCCGCTGCTTTTTTCCGTGGCGCGGCCCAGGGAGAGGTTATCGTTGCCGCAGGTCAGGTAGACAAGATCCCTGTTGGCGCGGTTGAGGACTTCCATGCCCAACACGTCGACGTAGAAACGCTCGCATTCTTCGAGGTTCGGCGCGGTGAGCGCCAGATGACGCAAGCCGTTCAGGCGACCGGGACGCTGTGGCATCTTCTTGTTCCTTTTTGTATACAATCGAGCGACCTACATTAAAACAAAATGGAGTGCTCATGTACTGTCTCATCCTGAAAACCCAACTCGCGCCGGGCTCGTTCGATAAGTTCATGGAGGCGATGCGCGTCAATGCCGCTGCTTCAGTGCGGGACGAACCGGATTGCCTCGTATTCGATGTGGTCCAGGATCTGGCGGATCCAGACCTCGTGTATCTCTACGAGCTCTACCGCGATGAAGCGGCTTTGGCTCACCATAAGACCACCGAGCACTTTCTGCACAGCCGCCCGCTGGTGGGTGAGTTCATCGTCAAGCAGGAGGCCATGAAGGGCCATATGGTTTGCGGTAACAGCAAGCGCTGAAGGACACAGCGATAGAAAAATAGCCGGACGACGACAAGCCCCGCCGAAGAGCGTGAATGCTGTTCACTTAAACACTGTCGACCTGGGCAGGCCTGCGTTTCGGACAGGCCTGCGGCCTGTATTCGCCGCGAGGTCGCGCCTCCCACTGGAGCTGGTGTGCGCCTGCTGCTTTCGAGGGAGGCCTGACCTCGAAGCGAACTTGCTAAGTGACCAGCATGGCGCCGAGGCGGGGCTAACTGCAGACAGTTGGGCTGGGCGTCAGCGAACCGCGCTCCGTAACATTGGCCGCGTCGCCAACAGCAGACCGGCGAAGATGAGCCCACCACCAACCAGATGGAACAGCTGCACCCCTTCCCCCAGCACCAGCCAGGCGAGAATCGCGGTGAATACAGGCATAAGGTAGGTCGTCATGGCTGCCTTCGCGGCGCCAACGGTTTTGACGCCGTGGTTCCATGACAAATAGGCCGCCAGCGAGGCAAAGATGGCGGTGTAGCCGATGGCGGCGAGGTTGGTTGGGGTTAGCGTGAAACCACCGACTTGGCTCAGTTCGTACAGGTAGAACGGCATAATCATCGGTACGCCGAGCAGCATCAGCACGCCCAGCAGCGTCAGCGGTGGCAACCGGAGAAAGCCTGCCCAGCGCCGCAGGAGCAGGGTGTAAAGCGCCCAGACCAGCACCGCCACCAGCATGATCAAATCACCCGCCTGGAACGACAGACCGCTGAATACCTCCCAGCTGCCGCGGCTAATGAGGTAAACCAGCCCTCCAGCCGCAATGGCCATACCGAACCAGGCGCGTCGAGCCGGCCATTCATTCAGCAGCAGACCACCGCCGATGAAGGTGAACAGCGGCAAGCAGGTGTTCACCAAGGTGAGGTTGATGGCTTCGGTGCTTTGCGCTGCCGTGTACAGCAGCGAGTTATAGCTGCTGATGCCCAGCGCAGCGATGATAGGCAAACGCCAGCTTGCCGCGCGTAGCACGGCACGGTGAGCCCAGATCGAGCGCGCGACGAAAGGTAACAGGAGACAGGTCGCCAGCACCCAACGCCAGAAGGACAAGGTCAACGGCGGAATCGCGTCGTGGAAGGCGCGCGCGACCAGTGCATTACCACTCCAGCAGAGCACGGCGAGCAGCAGACCAGCAAAGGCCCATCCTTGGCGGTGCGCCATCAGACTGGCCGGTGCGGGCGCAGACGGTATTGCAGTGGCACCTGTTCCGGGCCGCTGATGGTGACGTTGAGGTCCTTCCAGATTCCATCTTTGATGCCATAGATGCAGCCATGCACGGACAGTGCCTGGCCACGGTGCCAGGCGTTCTGGACGATGCTGGTGTGGCTGACGTTGGCGACCTGCTGGATGACGTTGAGCTCGCACATGCGGTCCACCTGGGCTTCCTCGGTGGGGAAGCTGGCGATGTGCTCGCGGTGCTCGTAATACAGGTCCCGGATGGTGCGCAGCCAGCCGTCGATAAGACCCAGCTGGTCGTCACGCATGGAGGCGCGAACGCCACCGCAGCCGTAATGGCCGGTGACCAGAATGTGCTTCACCTTGAGCACGTCGACGGCGTACTGAATGACTGACAGGCAATTGAGGTCGGTATGCAGCACGACGTTGGCGACGTTGCGGTGGACGAACAGATCGCCCGGCAGCATGCCGACGATCTCATTGGCCGGCACGCGTGCGTCCGAACAGCCGATCCAGAGGTACTCCGGCACCTGCTGCTTGGCCAGTTTGGCGAAAAACGTCGGGTCTTCCTCGTTGATGGCTTCAGCCCAACGCGCGTTGTTTTCGATTAGTTGTTGAAGATCTTTGCTCATCGATAGCCCCTTTGTAATCCGATACGCACGTTACGAACCGGACCACGTTTTGACAAGCACGCCGGCCGGGACGTCACAGGCTAAACAGTGAAGAGCGGATTCGAAGGCACTTCGGCACGCGGTCGGGATGAAAAGGCGCGTAGATCACGCAGGAAGTTGTCGCGCCAGGCATCGAGGTCCGCAGCGCGGATGGCGCGCATCATGTGCTCGTAGCGGTCCTTGCGCTCGGCAAGCGGCATGCGCAGGGCTCGGTCCAGCGCTTCGGCCATGCCTATGCAGTCATAGGGATTGACGATCAGCGCCGAGGTCAGTTCGCGGGCGGCGCCGGCGAAGCGCGACAGCACGAGCACGCCGGGGTCTTCCGGGTCCTGCGAGGCCACGTACTCCTTGGCGACGAGGTTCATGCCGTCGCGCAACGGCGTGACGAAACCGATGTCGGCATTGCGGAACAGGCCCATCAACACACGCCGATCATGGCTCTTGTTTAGGTAATGCAGCGGCGTCCAGTCCAGATCCGATAGCCAACCGTTGATGTGCCCCGCCGCGCTTTCCAGTTGCTGGCGGATGTGCTGGTAGGTCTTCACATCAGAACGGGAGGTGGGCGCGATCTGAATGAATTCGACCGAGCGACGGTGCTCCGGGTAGCGCTCGAGAAAAGCCTCATAGGCCTTGAAACGCTCCAACAGCCCCTTGGAATAGTCCAGGCGATCGACGCTGATGATCTTCTTACGGGCAATGTCCGTGGTGCGCCGCATGGGCTTGCGACGGCCTTTGTAGGATTCGGCCAAGTCGTGGATTTCATCCGGGACCACACCGATCGGATAGACCCCGGCGCGGAAGTTCTGCCCATAGGCGGTCAGGCTGCCGTCGGATTCCAGAATGCCGCGCACTTCACGGGTCATGTAGTCCTGAAAGGCGAGACGATCGGTTTCAGTTTGAAACCCGATGAGGTCGTAGAAACAGAGCGTTTTGAGCAGCTCGTTGTGCGGCGGGATGACGGTGAGAATTTCCGGCGGCGGAAACGGGATGTGAAGAAAAAAGCCGATGCGGTTACGAATGCCCAACTGGCGGCAGCATTCGGCGAAGGGGATCAGGTGGTAATCGTGGATCCAGATGATGTCGTCGGGTTTGAGCAGCGGCTTGAGCTTCTCCGCCAGCATGGCATTGACCCGTCTGTAGCCATCGTATTCCTGACGGTTGTAGCGGGCTAGATCGATGCGGTAGTGGAAGATCGGCCAGAGCGTGGCGTTGGAAAAACCGCGGTAATACTGATCGTAGTCTTGCTTGGTCAACCCCAGGGTCACGTAGGTGATGTTACCGATGGTCTCGCTATTGGTTTGCGGGGAGCTGCTTACCTCACCGCTCCAGCCAAACCAGATGCCTCCGGCCTGGCGCAACGCGTCATAGACGCCCACTGCAAGTCCGCCAGCAGCGACCTTCCCCGCCTTGATCGGCGCTACGCGGTTGGAAACCACTACTAGTCGGCTCATGGATGGTTCTCGCTTCAGTCTGGTTTTATTGGATTTACGGGCTGTTCGGATAGTGCGCTAAGTAGGCTTTCGAGCCAGGCGCCGACGGCTTCTACCGAATCCAGACGCTGCGTGGCTTCGGTCGCGCCGGTGCCGACCTTGATGCTTAACCCGCCCAACTCATTGACAACCTTGAAGCCCGCCTCGTCGGTCAAATCGTCACCGATGAAAACAGGCGTTCGCTCCTTGAAAGGCGCTTCCTGCATGAAGGTGCGAATCACCTCGCCCTTGCTGGCGCCACGCGGCTTGAGTTCGAACACGCATTTGCCTGGCTGCAGGGCCAGCACGTCGCCGTAGCGCCCGATGAAGTCTTCAGCCAGAGCACGAGCGGTATCTTCCAGTTCTGGAGCCAACCGGAAATGCAACGCGAAGGCGACATCCTTGTTTTCCAGAGATAGACCGGGAAGCTCAGCGCACGCTTTTTCCAGCTCTTGGTGGATGCGGTCGAACAGAACGTTATCCAGCGCCAGATTCCGTAACTGGCCTTCGGCAGTACGTCTTTCGGCACCGTGCACACCGGCAGCCGGCAGGCGCAATGGCGAGAGAAGATCGTCGAGCTGGCTGAGCGGGCGTCCCGAAATAACCGCTATGGGGATCTCGCTGACATGCAGATGTTCGAGCGCCACCAGCGAGCGAGGCGGGATGAAAACGAGTTCGGGACGAGGCTGTATCTCAGCCAGCGTGCCATCGACATCGAAGAAAAAAGCGCAGTGGCGGACGTCCAGCCCGGATAGATCATCGGATTCGTTCATGTTTCTGAGACTCTCGATCCTCGCCAGTGGTTCGCTCGTTTTGCAACGCCACAAGGCCCTAAGCGTTGAACGAAGGGCTCTTGCAGCTTGGTTCATAAAGCCTGAACCAGCCAGCGGTCAGCCTGAATCTTCACCGCGACACCGGGTCACAATCTGCAAGACCGCACTTTCGCAGGAGGTTGTCATGAACGATCGCAAGCCCTACACCCCCACTGAAATCGACGATACCGAAGACCGCATGGGCTCGATCGAGCAGCTCGATTTCGATCAGCGTCAGGACGAACGCAAGGGCCGTATCGGTGACGAGGCCCCTGCGCAAGAGATAGAGGATGAGTTCCCGCCGGAGCGTGTCGCCGAAGCCGGCATGTCCTCCGGCGAAGTGCTGGATGACGGCGCCACCATGGATGACCTGGCACCGGAAACGCTGATCAAGGAAGACGGCGCACGTTCGACCCACGAACGCGGCCATGGAGGCCCAGCCGATCAGGATCTGAGTGAAGTTTCCGAGCACCGCATCGGCGCCGGCGTGGATCTGGACGAGGCCGAAGAGGCCCGCTATGACCCGTTGGATGGCAAGGCGTGGGATGGTCCTGCCGATGGCGATCCGGATACTGGCCTAGGTGGTGGCGATGCCGTACTGCACGAAAACGATGACCTGATGGATGACAACGAACTGGGCGGCGACGCCCCACTGGATTCGGGGCGGGACAAAGCGCCAGGGCGGTAATCTCGTCAGGTGACGCTCATCGGGCTCAGGCCGAAAGGTTTCGTCGAGCACCAAACGAAAGGCCGGACTCATTCGAGCCCGGCCTTTTCAATGCCCTTTCGCTGATCAGTCGATCAGGGTGCAGGCCATCACCAAGGCATCTTCTCGTCCATCAGCCGATGGGTAATAGCCCCGGCGGCGCCCCACTTCGTTGAAACCGTAGCGCTCGTACAGCCGGTAAGCCGGTGCATTGCTGGCGCGCACTTCCAGAAAGCATTCTCGACCGCCACGCTCGTGGGCCCGCTGCATCAGGTGTTCGAGCAGCCGCAAACCGAGGCCATGGCCTTGGCTCTGCGGTTTGACGGTGATGTTCAGCAGGTGCGCCTCGTCGAGGATGACGTTGATCACGCCATGCCCGACCTGCTGCTCGCCTTCGAACATGACCCAGCACTCATAAGCCGTTAGCGCATCGGTGAAGATGCCTCGGGTCCAGGGATGGCTGAACGCGGCGTATTCGATTTTCAGGACGGTTTCGATATCCGCCGCGGTCATCGGGCGGAAGCTGACTGCATCACTCATTCAACACTACTCAAGGGAGCCACTCATAAACCGGTTACCCAGCGCGGCATGCTACGACGCATGGCCTTCCACAGCTGCGCCTTGCTTTCAGGCTGCTCCATCAGCTGTTCGAGACCAGGCATGGTCAGCACAAGCCCCAAACCTTCGACGGTGAGCTCGCGATAGCAGCCATCCGCCTCGACTTCGCCGCCGAAACGAAGGGCTGGTGCGCCGATCAGCCAGAGGCAGGCACAACCCATTTCCTCCAGTTCAGCGGCGACCACACCCTGCACGTAATCGCGTGCGGCCTCGATGCCCTGATCGAGGCTGCCGCGATGCAACAGCGGCCAGCGAATCGGCTCGCCGTCACCGACCTGCTGCGGCTTGTCCGGTAGCCTGGCGGCGCGCAGCAAGTCCTTGAGCAGGATGTAAGCTGGGTCACGGCTCTGGAAGGACTCGCCCGTCGGCAGCTCCACCAACAGCAGCACGTTGCCCGCACGCAGCAACTGCAAGGCGAAACGCGGCGGCGGCACTGCGGCTTTTTGCTCGACGGCGGACGCCTGCGCCTCGTCGGATTTCAGGGCCGTTTTTTTTGGCTCGGGCATGGCGATGCGCGGCATAACCGAGCGAACCGCATCTGCCGCCGGGCTCGCCGCGGCAGCCGGTGTAGCGGTTACCGGTTTGGGCGACAACGGGGCCGGCTGCGCGACTGGCTGTTCGAGCTCGATGACTGGCGCGGGTTCGGGTTCAGGCTCGACGAATTGCAGCAGCTCTGGGCGAGAAGGCGCGGCGAAGGGCAGCTCGGTCCGTGGCAGCCAAGTGCTGACCTGCATGGCGTCGAGGAAGGCCCGACGTCGGCTTTCGGTAATCAAACCCCGGTCACCTGCGGATGGGCCTTGGCACCCACCTGCATCAGGTTCAGCGCATTCAGGTAGGCCTTGGCGGAGGCCACGACAATATCGGTATCGGCCCCGTTGCCATTGACGATGCGCCCCCCCTTCTCCAGCCGCACCGTGACCTCGCCCTGCGAATCGGTGCCCTTGGTGATGGCGTTAACCGAATACAGCTGCAACGTGGCGCCGGAATTGGCCACCGATTCGATGGCCTTGAAGGTCGCATCGACCGGACCGGAGCCCTGCGCCGATGCAGGCCGCTCACTGCCGTCCACGCTCAGGACGAGCCTGGCATCCGGCACTTCACCCGTCTTGCTCGATACCTCCAGCGTCACCAGTTTGAAGTGCTCCTGCACATCTTCGGTGAGGGTGTCGGAGACCAACGCCTGCAAGTCTTCGTCGAAAATCTCGTGCTTCTTGTCGGCTAATTCCTTGAAGCGCGCAAAGGCAGCGTTCAGCTCACCCTCGCCGGGCAGCACGATACCGAGCTCATCGAGCCGCGAGCGAAACGCGGCGCGGCCGGAGTGCTTGCCCATGACCATCTTGTTGGCGTTCCAGCCGACCGACTGCGCGGACATGATCTCGTAGGTTTCGCGGTGCTTGAGCACGCCGTCCTGGTGGATGCCAGACTCGTGGGCGAATGCATTGGCGCCGACGATGGCTTTGTTTGGCTGCACCGGAAAGCCGGTGATGCCGGAGACCAGGCGCGAGGCGCTGAGGATATGTTCGGTCTCGATGCGGGTGTGCACGTTGAGCAGGTCCTGGCGGGTCTTGATCGCCATGACGATCTCTTCCAGCGCGGCGTTGCCGGCGCGTTCGCCGAGGCCATTGATGGTGCATTCGACTTGGCGCGCGCCCGCTACGACGGCCGCCAGCGAGTTGGCGACGGCCAGGCCGAGATCATTGTGGCAATGCACGGAGAACACCGCCTTGTCGGCATTGGGAATGCGTTCGAGCAACTGGCGGATGGTGTCGGCATATTGATGCGGAATGGCATAGCCGACGGTGTCCGGAATATTGATGGTGCGCGCGCCGGCATTGATCGCCGCTTCGATGATGCTGCAGAGAAAATCGATTTCCGAACGCCCGGCGTCCTCACAGGAAAACTCCACGTCGGCGCAGAGGTTGCGAGCCTTGGTCACGGCGCGTACGGCCTGCTCGACGACCTGGTCCGGCTGCATGCGCAGCTTGTATTGCATGTGGATCGGACTGGTGGCGATAAAGGTGTGGATACGCCCTGAGTTGGCGCCGGCCAGCGCTTCGGCGGCGCGCTCGATATCGGCATCGACGGCGCGAGCCAGGCTGCACACGGTGCTGTCCCTGATGTTATCGGCCACCGCTTTGACCGCGGCGAAATCGCCCGGACTGGCAATGGCGAAGCCGGCTTCGATCACGTCGACCTTCAGCCGTTCGAGGGCCTTGGCAATGCGCAGTTTTTCTTCGCCTGTCATGGAAGCGCCGGGGCTCTGTTCGCCGTCTCGCAGGGTGGTGTCGAAGATGATGACGCGGTCGTTGCTGCTCATGTCGAACTCCTCTTGGCCAGCCGTGCGGACTCAGGCGGCGCCTCAGGTGTGAATTGTGGCCGGAAACCCACAACGCGGGAAGGCCCGGCTCATTGCGCGAATCCACAATCGGTTTGGGCTGATTTGCACCGGGGCCGGGCAGTACAGTTGGATCCGCCTAGACATCCTGGCCCCGATGGCGAAAAGCCCGAATCGCTTCGAGCTGAACGCGTAGATCCACGGCTTCCTGTCTTAACTGCGCCACGAGCATCGGCTCGGCCTGTGCTTGGATATCGAAGCCTACTTGCGCCACCTCGAACGCCTGGCAGGGCATCCTCAGGACGCCGTCGAAGCCGCGATGGCCAGGCCCCGTCTGCCAGCTGCGCCTGCTCGAATGCGCCTGCTCGAATGCGCGTGCACGACGTGCTGAAAAGCTCGCCAACGATGAGCAGCGCTGATCAGCGTGGCCACAGCGATCGGCAGATTCCGCTGCGTCACACTATGCCGAGATGCCGGCGACCTGGATGAATACGTCGAGCCGATGATCCAACTGGCCGCGTCAGATGGCGCTTCCGAGCAGGGCGTGTGCCGCGTCGAGTAAGTGCTGATGAAGCTGCTCGGCGAGCGGCAGCGACTCGGCCAGTTGGTGGACGACGACCTACCGTTACGCGCTCATGCACGCAACCTTAGATGCAGAGCACTGCCCAGCTGACCTTGCGTCATGCTCGCGTGCTGTTGTTACCGTTACGTGAGGAGACGCACCGACACAACGCCGTGATCCAGGGTGCCACCCAGGCCTGTCGGCCGTCCGCAAGTAACGCCATAGCTGGGTAAATCGTAGATCGAAGCCTTTATCCGCTCCACCAGCGCTGCATCGTTGAGCACACGCTGCCATCGAATTCTATGCTTTCGGGATTTGTCTGATTCGAGCCGTCAGTTGCGAGCGCGACACATCGAGACTTTTGCTGACCAGCTTCACTAGTCGCCCCCGGCAACAAGGACGAGCGCGCAATCCATTTTCGCGAACGGGCAATCTCTACTGCGTCTTGAGGAGTTCTGCTTCCATCGTCTTCTTGCCCAGCATGCAGCTCGCGGATCTGTTTCATCGTGTCGGCCAGCTCCTAGGCCGGCACCACCGTCTCACCAAAGCTGACGCCGATAGGCTGCCTGTGTAGCCTTAGCAAGCTGTTCATAAGCCCTCATAGCCAAGTACACATCGTAGAGCCGTCTCTACAGCTTAATAATTTCTCTGGCGCAAAGACAAACCCCCGACCTTCTTACGAGGGCCGGGGGTTTGGTGTAGAAGCTTGACGATGACCTACTCTCACATGGGGAGACCCCACACTACCATCGGCGATGCGTCGTTTCACTGCTGAGTTCGGGATGGGATCAGGTGGTTCCAACGCTCTATGGTCGTCAAGCAATTCGGTTGCTGCCTCGGGATTTAGCCGCTGCAGCGAATCGGGCATGTGATGGTGTTGCTGTGTTTTGGTTCGCTTTGCGAGCGATGCGTCTTTTCGGTTTGTTTGTCGACTTCAACCGTCTGACACGCAAACATCAAATTGTTTGGGTGTTATATGGTCAAGCCTCACGGGCAATTAGTATGGGTTAGCTCAACGCCTCACAACGCTTACACACCCCACCTATCAACGTCGTAGTCTTCGACGGCCCTTCAGGGAGCTCAAGGCTCCAGTGAGATCTCATCTTGAGGCAAGTTTCCCGCTTAGATGCTTTCAGCGGTTATCTCTTCCGAACATAGCTACCCGGCAATGCCACTGGCGTGACAACCGGAACACCAGAGGTTCGTCCACTCCGGTCCTCTCGTACTAGGAGCAGCCCCTCTCAAATCTCAAACGTCCACGGCAGATAGGGACCGAACTGTCTCACGACGTTCTAAACCCAGCTCGCGTACCACTTTAAATGGCGAACAGCCATACCCTTGGGACCGGCTTCAGCCCCAGGATGTGATGAGCCGACATCGAGGTGCCAAACACCGCCGTCGATATGAACTCTTGGGCGGTATCAGCCTGTTATCCCCGGAGTACCTTTTATCCGTTGAGCGATGGCCCTTCCATACAGAACCACCGGATCACTAAGACCTACTTTCGTACCTGCTCGACGTGTCTGTCTCGCAGTCAAGCGCGCTTTTGCCTTTATACTCTACGACCGATTTCCGACCGGTCTGAGCGCACCTTCGTACTCCTCCGTTACTCTTTAGGAGGAGACCGCCCCAGTCAAACTACCCACCATACACTGTCCTCGATCCGGATAACGGACCAGAGTTAGAACCTCAAAGTTGCCAGGGTGGTATTTCAAGGATGGCTCCACGCGAACTGGCGTCCACGCTTCAAAGCCTCCCACCTATCCTACACAAGCAAATTCAAAGTCCAGTGCAAAGCTATAGTAAAGGTTCACGGGGTCTTTCCGTCTAGCCGCGGATACACTGCATCTTCACAGCGATTTCAATTTCACTGAGTCTCGGGTGGAGACAGCGCCGCCATCGTTACGCCATTCGTGCAGGTCGGAACTTACCCGACAAGGAATTTCGCTACCTTAGGACCGTTATAGTTACGGCCGCCGTTTACCGGGGCTTCGATCAAGAGCTTCGCTTGCGCTAACCCCATCAATTAACCTTCCGGCACCGGGCAGGCGTCACACCCTATACGTCCACTTTCGTGTTTGCAGAGTGCTGTGTTTTTTAATAAACAGTCGCAGCGGCCTGGTATCTTCGACCGGCATGAGCTTACGGGGTAAACCCTTCACCCTCACCGGCGCACCTTCTCCCGAAGTTACGGTGCCATTTTGCCTAGTTCCTTCACCCGAGTTCTCTCAAGCGCCTTGGTATTCTCTACCCAACCACCTGTGTCGGTTTGGGGTACGGTTCCTGATTACCTGAAGCTTAGAGGCTTTTCCTGGAAGCATGGCATCAACCACTTCTCCTTCTAAAAGAAGGATCGTCATCAGTTCTCGGCATTAAGATCCCGGATTTACCTAAGATCTCTGCCTACCACCTTAAACTTGGACAACCAACGCCAAGCTGGCCTAGCCTTCTCCGTCCCCCCATCGCAGTAACCAGAAGTACGGGAATATTAACCCGTTTCCCATCGACTACGCTCTTCAGCCTCGCCTTAGGGACCGACTCACCCTGCGTCGATTAACGTTGCGCAGGAACCCTTGGTCTTTCGGCGTGCGAGTTTTTCACTCGCATTGTCGTTACTCATGTCAGCATTCGCACTTGTGATACCTCCAGCAAGCTTCTCAACTCACCTTCACAGGCTTACACAACGCTCCTCTACCGCTCATCTTACGATGAACCCGTAGCTTCGGTACCTGGTTTGAGCCCCGTTACATCTTCCGCGCAGGCCGACTCGACTAGTGAGCTATTACGCTTTCTTTAAAGGATGGCTGCTTCTAAGCCAACCTCCTAGCTGTCTAAGCCTTCCCACATCGTTTCCCACTTAACCAGGATTTTGGGACCTTAGCTGACGGTCTGGGTTGTTTCCCTTTTCACGACGGACGTTAGCACCCGCCGTGTGTCTCCCGTGCTGACACTTGCTGGTATTCGGAGTTTGCATCGGTTTGGTAAGTCGGGATGACCCCCTAGCCGAAACAGTGCTCTACCCCCAGCAGTGATACACGAGGCGCTACCTAAATAGCTTTCGAGGAGAACCAGCTATCTCCGAGCTTGATTAGCCTTTCACTCCGATCCACAGGTCATCCGCTAA